>JBGAHH010000135.1:0-6648 GCA_044226265.1 Casimicrobiaceae bacterium
TCTCGGCCTCGGCGATCCGCGCGGCGATCGCCCGCGGCGGCGAAGACGCGCGCAAGGCGCGCGCGTTGATGCCCCGCGCCGTTTGGGACTATATTGCCGCTCATCGGCTCTATGCCGCCTGACAGGGAAACCCGCCCGCGAATGCGTATCGACAAGCTCGCGAAGTCCGCCGTCTCCGCCCTCGAGGACATCAAGGCCCGCGACATCGTCGTCCTCGACGTCCGCAAGCTCACGAGCATGGCCGACACGCTCGTCATCGCGAGCGCCGAATCCAACCGCCAGGTCAAGGCGCTCGCGCGGCACGTGCGCGAGAAGCTCGAGGAAGCCGGTGCGAGCATCATCGGCGTCGAAGGCGAGGAGACGGCCGAATGGGTGCTCGTCGACGCCGGCGATATCGTCGTGCACGTGATGCAGCCCGCGGTGCGCGCCTACTACAACCTCGAGGAGCTGTGGACCGCGCGGCCGCCTCGACGAACGAAGGCCGCCAAGGCGGCGTGAGCCGCGCAGCGCAGCCGGGCGAATCGAACCATGAAGCTCGCGATCGTCGCGCTCGGCCACAAGATGCCCGCCTGGGTCGCGGCGGGCTATGACGAGTACGCGGCGCGCCTGCCGCGCGACTGGCCGATCGACCTGGTCGAGCTGAAGCCGGAAGCGCGCGATCGCGGACGCAGCGTCGCGCAGCTCCTCGAGACCGAAGCGAAGCGCCTCGACGCGGCCTGCTCCGGCGCGACGGTCGTCGCGCTCGACGAGCAGGGCTCCGCGTGGAGCACGCGCGACCTCGCCGAGCGCCTCGAACGCTGGCGCGAATCGACGCGCGCGCTCTCGTTCGTCATCGGCAGCGCCGACGGCCTGGACGCGGGATTCAAGCGCCGCGCCGCCGCGCGCTTCTCACTTTCCGCGCTGACGCTGCCGCACGCGCTCGTGCGCATCGTGCTCGCCGAGCAGCTCTACCGCGCGGTCAGCCTCCTCGCGGGCCACCCCTACCATCGCGCATGAATCCGGTCACGTCGAACGTCGCGCCGCCCCGGGGCCACCGTGCTCCCTCGGGGGAAGGCGCGGGGCATGCGCCCCGGGCGAACGTGGTCCTCTGGCTGGCGTCGAGGAGCCCGCGTCGCGGCGAGCTGCTCGCGCAGATCGGCGTCGCGTTCGACGTGCTGCGCCTGCGCGAGGCGCCGGGCCGCGCGCCCGACGTGCTCGAGGTCGCGCACGACGGCGAGCCGGCGCTGCACTACGTCGAGCGCATCGCGCGCACCAAGGCCAACGCGGGCTGGCAGACGATGCTCGCGCGCAAGCTCGAGCCGCGGCCGGTGCTCGGCGCGGACACCGAGGTGATCGTCGACGGCGAGGTGCTCGGCAAGCCCGCGGACGAGCGCGCGGCGAAGGCGATGCTCGCGCGGCTGGCCGGGCGCACGCACGACGTCGTCACCGCGGTCGCGCTGCGGTGGAACGACGACACGCATTTCGCGCTGTCGTCGTCGAAGGTCACGCTCGCGCCGCTGTCGAAGGCCGCAATCGCCGCGTACGTGGCGACGAAGGAACCTTTCGACAAGGCGGGCGGCTACGGCATCCAGGGCCGCGCCGCCGCGTTCGTGACCCGGATCGAGGGTAGCTACTCGGGCGTCATGGGATTGCCGCTCGCGGAGACGGCCGGCCTCCTCGCCAAGGCGGGATTTCCCGTACTATGACCGTCCCCGGCGGGCCTTCGAGGCCCGCGCCGGGAAGGGCCCTGCGCCGGCGGCCGGTCCGCGGCGAGGACGACAGGATGTTGGGACGGGCGGCCGGTCGATCCGGCGCGCGTCCCCGAGGATTCCGATGATTCCCACCCTCCCCGTCCGATGGCCCATGAGATCCTCATCAACGTAACGCCGCAGGAAACCCGCGTCGCGATGCTCGAGCAGGGCGTCGTGCAGGAATTGCACGTCGAGCGTGCGAGCGCGCGGGGTCTCGTCGGGAACATCTACCTCGGCCGCGTCGCGCGCGTGCTGCCCGGCATGCAGAGCGCGTTCGTCGAGATTGGGCTGGAACGTGCGGCGTTCCTGCACATCGCCGACATCTGGGAGCACCGGCAGAACGGCCACGGCGGCGCCGAGCGCCCGATCGAGCGCATCCTGCACGAAGGCCAGGCGCTGCTCGTGCAGGTCATCAAGGATCCGATCGGCACCAAGGGCGCGCGCCTGTCGACGCAGGTGAGCCTCGCCGGGCGGCTGCTCGTCTACCTGCCGCAGGATTCGCACATCGGCATCTCGCAGCGCATCGAGGACGAGGCCGAGCGCGAGCAGCTGCGCGGGCGCTTGCAGCACCTGCTCCCCGAGGGCACCGGCGGCGGCTTCATCATCCGCACGATGGCGGAGACCGCGAGCGAGCGCGAGATGGCCGCCGACATCGAGTACCTCACCAAGCTGTGGCGCGACCTCGGCACGCGCTCGTCGGCGGGCCCGGCGCCCACGCTCGTCTACCAGGACCTGAACCTCGCGCAACGCGTGCTGCGCGACATGGCGACCGAGGAGACGTCGCGCATCCTCGTCGACTCGCGCGAGACGCACCAGCGCATGGTCGAGTTCGCCGCGCAGTACACGCCGGCGCTCTCGGAGCGCATCGAGCACTACGCGGGCGACCGGCCGCTCTTCGACCTCTCCGCGATCGAGGACGAGATCGAGAAGGCGCTCGCGCGCAGGGTCGACCTCAAGTCGGGCGGCTACCTCATCATCGACCAGACCGAGGCGCTCACGACGATCGACGTGAATACGGGCGGCTTCGTCGGCGGCCGCAGCTTCGACGACACGATCTTCAAGACCAACCTCGAGGCCGCGCAGGTGATCGCGCGCCAGCTCCGGCTCCGCAACCTCGGCGGCATCATCATCATCGACTTCATCGACATGGAGAACGCGGACCACCGCGCGGCGGTGCTCGCGGAGCTCAATCGCGCGCTGGAGCGCGACCGCACGCGCCTCACGGTCAACGGGTTTACGCAGCTCGGCCTGGTCGAGATGACGCGCAAGCGCACGCGCGAGTCGCTCGCGCACGTGCTGTGCGAGCCCTGCCCGACCTGCAAGGGCCGCGGCGAGCTCAAGACGCCGCAGACCGTCTGCTACGAGATCCTGCGCGAGATCCTGCGCGAGGCGAAGCAGTTCAACGCGCGCGAGTTCCGCATCCTGGCGGCGCAGGCGGTCATCGACATGTTCCTCGACGAGGAGTCGCAGAGCCTCGCGGGGCTGGGCGACTTCATCGGCAAGCCCATCTCGCTGCAGGTCGAGACGCTCTACACGCAGGAGCAGTTCGACATCGTCCTGATCTAGCGTGACGCCTGTGGGTGGGCCTTCTGTGGGCCGGCCTTCAGGCCGACGCCTTTCACTGCAATGGTCTCGAACCCCGTCGGGCTGAAGCCCGACCCACAACAGCCCCGAGCTTTGCGCCGCAGCCGCTACTGTGGGTCGGCCTTCAGGCCGACGCTCTTCACCGCAATGACCTCGAATCCCGCCGGGCTGAAGCCCGACCCACAAGCGTCCAGTCGCCACTCGCCGCATGCGGTGAGAGGGTGAGGGTCCGATGAGCCTCTGGCCGCGCCTCAAGACGACGCTCGCGCGCTGGTTCGAGCGCGGCAAGCCCGCGCCCGGCCACTATGTGAGCGGCGCCGCCTTCGCCTGGCGCGGCTGGCTCTCGATCAATCCCTGGGTCTGGCCGCGCCGCAAGTGGCGGATGTACGTGCCGAAGGGCGCGTCGCGCTTCCGCGACATGCCGCTCATCGTGCTGCTGCACGGCTGCAACCAGTCGCCCGAAGACATCGCGCAGGGCACGCGCATCGAGAAGCTCGCCGACCAGCTCGGCGCCTACGTGCTGATGCCGCGCCAGCACGAGCGCGCGAACCCGTACCGCTGCTGGAACTGGTTCGACGAGGCGACCGCCGAGGGCCGCGGCGAGGCCGCCATCGTGCTGGCCGCGATGCGCAAGGCGATGCACTGGCGCAGCCTCGACGAGTCGCGAACCGCGGCGATCGGCATCTCGGCCGGCGCGGCGCTGGCGGCGATCCTCGGCATCCGCCACGCGGATCGCGTGCGCGCCGTCGTGTCGGTCGCCGGCCTTCCCTGCGGCGCCGCGTCCAAGCCCATCATGGCGCTCACCGTGATGAAGCGCGGCCCCGACATCGACGTGGCGAAGCTCGGTCTCGCCGTGCACGACGCCGCGCCGCCCGACGGCAAGCGCGTCTCGCTGCTCGCCATCCATGGACGCGCCGACGACATCGTCGCGCCGCGCAATTCGGGCGCGCTGGTGCGGCAATACCTCGCGCGGAACGAGGTCGACGTCCCGAAAGGGTCGGAATCCTCGCTCCCCGAGCCCGACCACGCGCGCCAGGAGAACCCGGTGCGCGGCAAGCCCTTCCGCGTGCGCGAATGGGAGAAGGACGGCGGGCTCGTGGCCCGGCTGGTCGAGATCGACGACCTCGGCCACGCCTGGAGCGGCGGCGACGCGTCGCTGCCGTTCAACGCCGCCCCGCCGCCCGACGCGACCGCGATGGCCGGGGCGTTCCTCGAGCAAGTCTGGCCGCGCCCGGAGTAGCATCACGGGATTGGGGTCGGATGCGAAACTGACCCTGGATTCGGGGCCAGTTTCGTATCTGACCCCAATCCGAACCACCGCCGCTGGGATCCGTCTAGAGGTAACACCATGTCCGTCCACGCGATGAACCACTTCACGATCCTGACCGACGACGTCGAGCGGACGAACGCCTTCTACGGCGAGTTCCTGGGACTGAAGCCCGGCTACCGCCCCGACCTCGGGTTTCCCGGCTCGTGGCTCTACGCAGACGGCACCGCGATCCTGCACGTCGTCGGCGGCCGCAAGAAGGACGAATTGAAGCCCGGCGTCATTGACCACATGGCGTTCTCGGCGCGCGGGCTGCGCGAGAAGGTGAAGCAGCTCGACGCGGCGGGCGTGCACTACGCGTGCCGCAAGCAGGTCGGCTCGGGCATCTGGCAGGTGTTCTTCTTCGATCCCAACGGCGCGCGCGTCGAGCTCGACTTCGATCCGGCCGAAGCGGCGCCGTGACGGTCGCGCTCGACCACCTGGTCGTCGCCGGCGCGACCCTCGCGCAGGCGATCGAGTACATCGCGGACCTGACCGGCGTCGTCCCGCGCCCCGGTGGCCAGCACGTCCCGATCGGGACGCACAACGCGCTCGTGCGGCTGGGCGACAAGACGTACCTCGAGCTGATCGCGATCGACCCGACGCTGCCGAAGCCCGCGCGGTCGCGCTGGTTCGACCTCGACGACACCGCGATGCAGGTCGCGCTCGCCGAGCGCCCGCGCCTCGTCGGCTGGCTCGCGCGCACCAACGACATCGAGCGCACCGTCGCGAAGGCCGGCTACGCGCCGGGCACGATCCACCCGATGACGCGCGGCGACTTCCGTTGGCGCATCACGATTCCCGACGACGGCCGGCGCCCCGGCGAAGGCGTGCTGCCGGGCCTGATCCAGTGGGATGTGGAGAAGCATCCGGCGGACGGCTTGCCGCGCGACGGCGTGGCGCTCGTCGAGCTCGCGGCATCGCACCCCGACCCGCAGATGATACGAAAGGCGCTCGCGTCGATCGGATTGCAGGACGCGATCCGCGTGACCTTCGGCTCGCCTGCGCGGCTGGCCGCGATGCTGCGCACGCCGCGCGGTTTGGTCACGTTGTAATTGTGGGTCGGGCTTCAGCCCGACGCAGTGAACACTGGAGCCGGCTTCAGCCGGCCGCAAACCATGTGGGTCCGGCTTCAGCCGGACGCAATGAACTGTGGGTCGGGCTTCAGCCCGACGCCTTCTCATGTCTACCGTAAAGAACATCGAAGCATTCGCCGTCTCGATCCCGCGCGACGTCCCGTACCTGGGCCCGCTCGGCCCCGGCGAGACCGTCAACCGCAAGGGCTACATCGTCCGCAAGGGCAATCGCACGATCTACCCGACGAGCGACATGTCGGTGATCGTGCGCGCCGAGACCGCCGATGGAACGGTCGGCTGGGGCGAGACCTACGGCATCGTCGCGCCCGGCGCCGTGCTCGCGATCCTGCGCGACGTGCTGATCCCGTTCGTCGAGGGCCGCGACCCGCGCGACGTGCGCCAGATCTACCAGGATCTCTACGACATGCAGCGCGTGCGCGGCGCGTCGGGCGGCTACTACGGCGACGCCCTCGCCGCGATCGACATCGCGCTGTGGGACCTCGCCGCGAAGGAAGCCGGCGTGCCGCTCTACGAGGCGCTAGGCGGCAAGCGCCGCGACACGATCCCGGCGTACGTGTCGGGGCTGCCGAAGGCGACGCTCGCCGAGCGGGTCGAATTTGCGCTGGAGTGGCAGGCGAAGGGCTTCCGCGGCTTCAAGTACGCGGCGGCGGTCTCGCACGAGGGCGTCGTCGAGGAGATGCGCGCGCTGCGCGAGGCGTTGGGGCCGGACGCGGACCTGATGGTCGACCTGCACTGGAAGTACTCGGCGCAGGAGGCGCTCGAGCTCTGCGCCGACCTGGCGCCGTTCAATCCCTACTTCGTCGAGGCGCCCTGCGCGCCCGAGGACATCGACGGCCTCGCCCAGGTCGCCGCGCAGGCGCCGATGCCGGTCGCGGCGGGGGAAGAGTGGCGGAACGTGTGGGAGGCGCGGATGCGGTTGCCGCGGGCGCCA
>JBGAHH010000136.1:0-6495 GCA_044226265.1 Casimicrobiaceae bacterium
AGCCGACGATCGCCGGGCGATACGGCGTCAGCCGCACGCCGGTGCGCGAGGCGTTGCTTCGGCTCGCCGACGAGGGGCTCGTCGACGTCCGGCCGCAGCGCGGAACGTTCGTCGCGCGCCTGTCGCTGCCGCGCATCCGCGAGGCGCTGTTCGTGCGGCGCGCCGTCGAGTGCGCGATCCTCGAGCGGATCGTCGCGAGCGCCGACCGCGCGGCGCTCGCCGAGGCGCTCACGGCGATCGTCGACGCGCAGGCCGCGGCGGACAAGCGCGGCGACGTGGCGGCCGCGCTCGACGCCGACACGAGCTTCCACCGCGCGCTCGTCGAGGCGAGCGGCATGCCGGGCGTCTGGGGCGTCGTCGCGGCGGCGCGCGACCTGCACCACCGGATCCGCGCGATCGCGGTGCCGGAGCTCCGCAGCGCGGCGCGGGCGATCCGCGACCACCGCGCGATCGTGAGGGCGGTGCGCGCGGGCGACGCGCGCGCGGCGGTGCGGACGATGGAAGCGCACCTCGCGCGCAACCTCGCGCTCGCCGGCGCGATCGCGCGCGGCCATCCGGACTATTTCGAGTGACGCCGCGTCATTTGTGCGCGAGCTCGATCCGGCAGGTGCGATTGCCGAACCTGCCGCGCAGCTCGAAGCGGTCGCCGGTCCACAACCCCTCGTACCGCACGTCGAAGGCCTCGCCGAGGTTTCGCGGCAGCGCGCTGATCGCGGTGCCGGTCAGCGTGAGCGTGCCGTCCGGCGCCGGCTTGCCGCGCAGCCGCTGGTAGCCGGGCTCGCCGGGGTTGCCGCGCTCGAGGACGAACTCGCCGTCGACGACGACCGTGTCGCCGGTGCGCTGGAACGGCGGCGCGTTGCCGACCGCCGAGCAATGCTGCAGGACCGTCCACGCGCCGTCGACGTGGGGCCGCGTCGGCGACAGCGGCGCCGCGGCGGCCGCGACCGTTGTCGAAGGCGGCGCGGCGGGAGGCGGCGCGGGCTTCGGCGGGCTCGCGTCGGCCGCGGCCTTCGAGCGCAGCGCGGCGGCGTCGGCCTGCGCCTTCGCCTTCGTCGCGGCGGCGTCGGCCTCCGCCTTCGCCTTGAGCTGCGCCGCCTCGGTTTCGGCCCGCGCCTTGACGGCCGCCGCCTCCGCTTCCGCGCGCGCCTGCTGCGCGGCCGCGAGCTCCGCCTCGAGCTTCGCCTTCGCACCGTCGTCGCGCGAGGGCGGCGACGGCGGCTTGAACCAGCCCTGCGTCACCGCGAGGACCGCGACCGCCGCGATCGCGACGATCGCCACGATCGCGGCGGGCCCGAGTCGGCGCGGCGGCGTCGTGACCGGGGTCGCGGGCTTCGCGGGCACAGGCCGGACCGTCGCGCCGGCGCCTGCCACGCGAAAGGCGCGGACCGGACGCGAGATGTTCTTGAGCGCCTGCTCGCCCAAGTCCTCAAAGCCCAGGTCGAGCTTGCCGGTGATCTGGTCGTAGACCGACGACGCGATCAGGATGCCGCCCGGATCCGCAATGCCCTCGAGGCGCGCGGCCACGTTGACGCCGTCGCCGAGGATATCGTCGCCCCTGACGACGACGTCGCCCAGGTTGATGCCGATCCGGAACTGCATGCGCTGCGCCTCGGGCAGCGACTCGTTGCGGGTGCGCAGCGCGTCCTGGATCTCGACCGCGCAGCGCACCGCCTCGACCGCGCTGGCGAACTCGGCGAGGACGGAGTCACCCGCGGTGCTGACGATGCGACCGTCGTGGAACGCGAGGATCCCGTCGATGACCGCGCGATGGGCGGCGAGCACTCGCAGCGCGCCCGCCTCGTCCTCGCTCACAAGACGGCTGTAGCCGACCGCGTCGGCCGCGAGGATGCAGGTGAGGCGGCGCTTGACGCCGGCGGGGTCCATCGTGGGAGTCGGGGCGGGTCGGGTCGAGCCTAACCGCATTCCGGCAGCCCGCGCCAGCCCGCCGGCCCCGCACGCCCGCCCGCGCGGCCGGGAAAGGGGTGAATGCTGATCGAAATCAAAGGCCTGCACCGCCGGCCGCCGCAGGGGGGGTAGAATGCCCCGCAACCGGGGCCTTCGCCGGCCCGTTCCGGGTCTTTCATGTCGCTCCACACCGTCGGCCTCAACCACACGACCGCGCCGCTCGACGTGCGCGAGCGCGTCACGTTCGCGCAGGACGCGCTCGTCGACGCGCTGCGCGACGTGACCGGCGCCTGCTCGGTGAACGAGGCGGCGATCCTGTCGACGTGCAATCGCACCGAGGTGTATTTCCGCGGCGGCGAGCCGACGCGCGTCGCGCGCTGGCTCGAGGACGTCCACGGGCTCCCGTCGGACGCGCTGCGGCCGCACCTCTACACGCTGGGCCAGGATCAGTCGGTGCCGCACGCGTTCCGCGTCGCGTCGGGACTCGACTCGATGGTGCTGGGCGAGCCGCAGATCCTCGGGCAGCTGAAGCTCGCGGTGCGGACCGCCGAGTCGGCGGGCTCGCTCGGCCTCGTGCTGCACCGGCTGTTCCAGCGAACGTTCGCGGTCGCGAAGGACGTGCGCACGCACACCGACATCGGCAGCGCGTCGATCTCGATGGCCGCGGCGGCGGTGAAGCTCGCGGAGCGCATCTTCCCGTCGATCGCCGACCAGCGCCTGCTCCTCGTCGGCGCGGGCGAGATGATCGAGCTCGCCGCGAGCCATTTCGTGGCGCGCAAGCCCAAGTCGGTCACCGTCGCGAACCGGACGCACGAGCGCGGCCAGTCGCTCGCCGACCGCATCGGCGCCGACGCGATCCTGCTGAACGAGCTGCCCGACCGGCTGCCGCAGTTCGACATGATCGTGACCTGCACGGCCAGCACGCTGCCGATCCTCGGCAAGGGGCTGATCGAGCGCGTGGTCCGCGCGCGGCGGCACGCGCCGGTGTTCATCGTCGACCTCGCGGTGCCGCGCGACGTCGAGCCCGAGGTGGGCGCGCTCGACGACGTGTTCCTCTACTCGGTCGACGACCTCGCGTCGATCGTCAAGGACAACCTGCAGATCCGCCGCGAGGCGGTCGCGCAGGCCGAGGCGATGATCGCCGACCAGGCCAGCCAGTTCCTGAACTGGCTCGAGGGCCGCAGCGTCGTGCCGACGATCCACGCGCTCTCCGGCCACGTCGACGACCTGCGCGAGCTCGAGCTCGAGCGCGCGCGGCGCATGCTCGCGAACGGCGCGCCCCCGGAGCGCGCGCTCGAGGCGCTCGCGCGCGGGCTCGCGAACAAGTTCCTGCACGCGCCGCTGTCCGCGCTCAACTCGGCGGGCGACGCCGAGCGCGCGGAGCTGATCGCGCTGTTCCAGCGCGTCTACAAGCTGCACGATTAGCTTCGGGCGGCCGGGTCGCGGGCCGGCGCGCCGCCGGGCCCGCGTCCCGAGCCCGGACATTCGCCTTGAAGCTCACGCTGCGCACCCGCCTCGACCAGCTCGCGACGCGCCTTGCGGAGCTCGACCACCTGCTGGCCGCGCCCGAGACGGCGCGCGACATGGACCGGTTCCGCGCGTACGCGAAGGAGCGCGCCGAGGTGGCGCCGGTCGTCGAGCGGTTCCGCGCGTGGAGGCAGGCGGAGTCGGACGTCGCCGCGGCCGACGAGCTGGCCGCCGACCCGTCGATGCGCGCGTACGCCGACGACGAGCGCAAGGCCGCGACCGTGCGCATGGACGCGCTCGAGCGCGACCTGCAGGCGGCGCTGCTGCCGAAGGACGCGAACGACGCGCGCAACGTGTTCCTCGAGATCCGCGCGGGCACGGGCGGCGACGAGAGCGCGCTGTTCGCCGGCGACCTGCTCCGGATGTACTCGCGCTACGCGGAGCGCCAGGGCTGGCGGGTCGAGCTCGTGTCGTCGTCGCCCTCGGAGCTCGGCGGCTACCGCGAGGCGATCCTGCGCATCGCGGGCGAAGGCGCGTACGCGAAGCTCAAGTTCGAGTCGGGCGGCCACCGCGTGCAGCGCGTGCCGGAGACCGAGGCGCAGGGGCGCATCCACACGTCGGCGTGCACGGTCGCGGTGATGCCCGAGGCCGACCCGATCGCCGACATCCAGATCAACCCGGCGGACCTGCGCATCGACACGTTCCGGAGCTCGGGCGCGGGCGGGCAGCACGTCAACAAGACCGACTCGGCGGTGCGGATCACGCACCTGCCGACCGGCCTCGTCGTCGAGTGCCAGGACGACCGCTCGCAGCACCGCAACCGCGCGCAGGCGATGAGCGTGCTCGCGACGCGGCTCCTCGACCGCGAGCGGACCGAGCGGCAGCGAAAGGAGGCGGCGACGCGCAAGGGCCTGATCGGCTCGGGCGACCGCAGCGAGCGCGTCCGCACCTACAATTTCCCGCAGGGCCGCGTCACCGACCACCGGATCAACCTGACGCTCTACCGGATCGACGCGATCCTGGACGGCGACCTCGGCGAGATCGTCGAGGCGCTGCAGCGCGAGTTCCAGGCCGAGCAGCTCGCGGCGCTGGGGGAGGCGGAGCGATGAGGCGAACCCCCGGTGTCAGACACGCGTCCGACGCCAAGAGGCGGGTGTCGGACGCGCGTCCGACACCGTGGCTGCAGACGCTGCGCCTCGACCTGCGCGAGTTCGTCCCCGGGGACGTCGAGGACGTCGTGCGGCTCGACGGCGACCGGCGGGTGATGAAGTTCATCGGCACCGGCCGCGTCCACACGCGCGAGGAGACGATCGCGATCTTCCCGCGCGCGCTGCGCTACCCGAGGCTCTACGCGGACCTCGGCATCTGGCGCGCGTCTCGTCGCGACACGGGCGCGTTCATCGGCTGGTTCTCGCTCAAGTACGCGGGCAAGTCCCCGGACATCGAGATCGGCTACCGGCTCCTCCCCGACGCCTGGGGCCTGGGCTTCGCGACCGAGGGCGCCGCCGCGCTGCGCGACTATGGCTTCGACGACGTCGGCCTCGCGCGCATCATCGGCGTCACGCATCCGGGCAACCGGGCGTCGCAGCACGTGCTCCGGAAGATCGGCATGGTCGACGAGGGCTGGGGCCGCTACTACGACCAGCGGCTGCGGCTGTTCGCCGCCTACCGGCAAGGCCAGGGCCCGACCCTTCGCCGACATGTCGGCCGGAAGTAGGGTCAGACCCTCCGCCAACCCTTTGTCGAAACGGCAATCTCGCGCCGAGCATGGGGTCTGACCCTCATTCCGGGATTCCGCGTCGGAGGCGCGACCTTGGCGCGCAACGCCGAGCCTGACCCCGCGACCCCGTCACTGCGCGCGGCGATCGCGCAATCGGGGCTGGTGCCGGTCGACGCGCACGTTCTGCTCGCGCACGTGCTGGGCGTCGACCGTGCATGGCTGATCGCGCACGCGACCGACGCGCTGCCGCGCGACCGCGCCGACGCGTTCTTCGCGCTCGCGAAGCGGCGGCGCGAGGGCGAGCCGGTCGCGTACCTCACCGGCCGGCGCGAGTTCCACGGCCTCGACCTCGCCGTGACGCCCGCCGTGCTGGTGCCGCGGCCCGAGACCGAGACGCTCGTCGAGGTGGTGCTGGAGCGGTTGCCCGCCGATCGCGCCACGCTCGTCGCCGACCTCGGAACCGGATCGGGCGCGATCGCGCTCGCGATCGCATCGGAGCGTCCGCTCGCGCGCGTGATCGCGACCGACGCTTCGGCCGAGGCGCTCGACGTCGCGCGCGCGAACGCCGCGCGGCTCGGGCTCGCGAACGTGTCGTTCGCCCGCGGCGACTGGGTCGAGGCGCTGCCGCCGGACACGCCGCCGCTCGACGCGATCGCGGCGAATCCGCCGTACGTCGCGGAGGGCGATTCGCACCTCGGCCAGGGGGACCTGCGCCACGAGCCGGTGTCGGCGCTCACGCCGGGCGGCGACGGACTCGACGCGCTGCGCACGATCGTCGCCGGCGCGCCCGCACGCCTCGCGCCGGGCGGCTTCCTCGCGGTCGAGCACGGCTACGACCAGTCCGACGAGGTGCGGGCGCTGTTCGAGGCGGCCGGTTTCGAGGCGATCGTCGCGCGGCGCGACCTGGCGGGCATCCCGCGCGTGGTCGCGGGACGAAGACCCGGCGGGTAGCCGGGTCCCGGGAAGGCGAGGGGCGGACTCGAGGTTCCGCGGGAGGCCCGGGCCTTTCGACGGGGCGCCCGGCGAGTCGGACCCGCACCCGATCGTCGCGTCCGATCCCGCCATCCGGCGCTTCGTCGCATCGGTGCCCGATCCGTCAGCGCGGGCCGGCAGAATGGCGGCATGGAAACCCGCCTCGCCACCACGCTTTCCCGCCGCCCGCGCGGCGCGCAGCCGAAGCTCGTCGACTTCGCCGATCCCGCCGTCTGGGCGTGGCTCGCGGTCGCCGTCATGCTCGTCGTGCCGGCGCTGTCGGTGCTCGCCTGAGGGGGTCAGAGACGAAACTCGCCGGCTGCCGCCGGGTCTCGCAGCAGACTGCTCAGGCGAGTTTCGTCTCTGACCCCCAAGGCGCCGAGCGCTAGCGCTCGCTCGGCATCGCGACGCCGAGCTTCGCCGCCCAGGGC
>JBGAHH010000015.1:0-61302 GCA_044226265.1 Casimicrobiaceae bacterium
CGGCGGCCGGCCGGTGTACGAGGATTTCCCCCAGTAGAGCGCCGGATGCGCGTTGAAGATCCCGAGGCCGCTCATCAGCAGGATCGCGAGCGCCGCGAGGTTGATCCAGTGCGCGATGCGCACCGCGAGCGCGTGGCGCCGGTACAGGTACCCGCCCGGGACCTCGAAGCGCGCGTCGTCGCTGCCCATGGAGATGAGTCGCCGTGCCCGCGATTACTTTACACCGCGGGGCGCGGTCGTCAGTCGAGCGCGAGGTCCGGCAACGGGACGCCGGCGAGGCCGGACAGCGCCTCGACGACCATCGCGTGGTCCTCGCGCTGCGGCAGTCCCGAGACCGCCACCGCGCCGACCGGGCCGGCGCCCGCGAGCGCGATCGGGAATCCGCCGCCGGCGAACGCGTAGTCGCGCAGGTCGAGCCCCATGCGCTCGGCAATCGTCTGGCCGTCGCGCGGCGGCGCGAGCGTCGCGCCGTAGGAGCTTCGCGCGAGCAGCTCGACCGTGTTGCACTTGCGCCGCACCCAGTCCGCGTTGGCCGGCGTGCTGCCGGGCATCGCGAAGAAGAAGAGGTCGCGCCGCGCGAGGCGGACGAGGATCGCCACGCCGGCGCCGCGCGCCTCCGCCATCGACTTCAGCCGCGAGCCGAGCGTCCACGCCTCGGCCGCGCCGAATCGCGCGAGCACGAGCCGCTCCTCCTGCAGGGCGATGCGGGCGAGGTCGCGTTCGTGGTCCATGGCGGTCGAGGCGGTCGGGATCGCGCGAAGCATACGCGAGCGCGCGGCGTCCCGCGGGCCGGCCTTTCCAGCCCGGGAATGCGTCGCTCGCCCGGCGTCAGTCCACGCGAATGCCCGCGTCGCGCACGATCGTCGCGAATCGCGCGAGGTCGTCCCTGACCAGCGCGTCGAACGACGCCGCGCTTCCCGACGCCGTCTCGCCGCCGAGCGCGGCGATGCGCGCGGAGAACGCGGGCATGGCCACCGCGCGCCCGAGCGCCGCATTCAGCGATGCCAACGTCCCGGCCGGCATGCCCGCCGGCCCGAACACGCCCCACCAGGTGACGAGGTCGGCCGCCGGATAACCCGCCTCGGCGATCGTCGGTACGCCGGGGAGGTCGGGGAGACGCCGCGGGCCGGTGACCGCCAGCGCGCGCAGCTGCCCGCTCCGGACGAGCGGCAGCGCCGTGGGCACGACGTCCATCATGAGCTGCACGCGCCCGGCCACGAGGTCGGCGATCGCCGGCGCGCTGCCCTTGTACGGGACGTGCGTCATCTCGATGCCCGCGGCGCGCTTCAGCATCTCGACCGCGACGTGCGTCGACGTCCCGGTGCCCGACGACGCGAAGGCGAAGCCGCCCGGTTGCGCCTTCGCGAGCGCGACGAACTCCGCGAGCGTCGCCGCCGGCAGCGACGCGGGCACCGCGACGATCAGCGCGCCGCGGCCGACGATGCCGATCGCCGTGAAGTCGCGCGCGGTGTCGTAGGGCAGGTCCTTGCGCAGCGCGGGCAGGAGCGCATGCGTCACGCCCTGCAGGATCAGCGTCGTGCCGTCGGCGGGAGCGCGCGCGACGATCTCGCAGGCCACCGCACCGCTCGCGCCCGGCCGGTTGTCGACGACGACGGTCTGCCCGAGCGCGTCGGAGAGCCCGGGGGCGAGCGAGCGGGCGACGAGGTCGAGCGGCCCGCCGGGGGGGTAGCCGACCAGCAGCCGGACGGTCCTCGACGTGTCCTGGGCATGGACACCGGCGACGCACCCCGCGAGCACCAGCAACGCCGCGCACCCTTTCGTCCATCGGCTCATCCTGGCTCCCCAGTCGTCTCGCCGGGCGCCCGCGGCGTCTCGATGCGTTGCGCGACGCGCGCCGCCAGCTCGGTCTTCAGGATCTTACCCGCGGCGTTGCGCGGGAGCGCATCGAAGAGCTCGATCCGGCGCGGCGCCCGCACCCCGAGGCGCTCGCGGACATAGGCGAGGATCGCCGAGGCCGTGGCCCCGTCGCCCGCGCGCAATTCGACCGCGGCCACCGGGATCTCGCCGAAGACCCGCGAACGTACCGGGAACGCCGCGGACGCGCGGACCGAAGGATGTCCGTCGAGCACCCGCTCGATCTCCGAGGGGAAGATGTTGAAGCCGCCTAGCGACAGCATGTCGTCGCGCCTGCCGAGGAATCGCAGCACGCCGGCGGGCGTGATCATGCCCATGTCGCCCGGATGGAACCAGCCGTCGCGGAAATGACGCCGCGTGAGCTCGACGTCGCCCACGTACCCGCTCGTCATCTGCGGCGTGCGCGCGCGGATCTCGCCGGCCGTCCCGCGCGGCACGATCGCGCCGCGCTCGTCGACGATCTCGACCGCCACGCCGGCCACGACCCGTCCCACGGAATCGGGGACGCCTTCGTCGCCGCCCGGGTAGGTCGACGCGACCACGCCGACCTCGCTCGCCCCGTAGCGATCGAACAGGCGCCCGCCGACGCTGCGCTCGAACGCCGCGCGCATGCCGTCGGGCAGCCTCGCGGAATTCGAGAAGGCCTTGACGCCGGAGGCCAGGCGCGGGGCGCCCTCGCCCGCGTTTGCCAGGCTCGACGCCTGGAGCGCCGACAGGTAGAGGATCGTCGCGCGCGTCGCGAGGCAGCGGTCGACGATGTCCGCGGCGGCGGTCGCTCCGTCGTGGAGGATCGAGGTCGTGCCCTCGGCGAACATGTAGAGCCGCGTCACGCGCGCGAAGAAATTCTGCGCGCGCATCGGAACGTAGACGCGCTCGCCCGGTCCGTGGCCGTCGTCGCGCACGGCGCTCGCGGCGCGCAGCGCGATCGCCCGCTGCGTGTAGGCCAGCACCTTCGGGCGCCCGGTCGTGCCCGAGCTCGTGATGTAGATTGCCGGCGCGTCTGGATCGGACGAGCGCACGTCGACCGCGCGGAGGCCGCCCGCATGCGGGAAGCTCGCCGGGATGATCACCGCGCCCGCGCCGTCGAGATCCTGGCCTTCCCTGTCGGCGAGCACGCAATCGACGCCAAGTCGCCGCGCGAGGTCCGAGCGCATCGGGACCGGATCGGTCGTCGGCAGCACGACCTGCGGGACGCCCAGCGCCAGCAGCGCGAGGCCCGCGACCGCGTTCCGCCGCTCGTCCGCGATCGAGACGCCGACGACGCGCGCATCCGCGGCGCCGGTCGCCACGAGCCAGCGCGCGCAGGCGGCGATCTCCGCGACCGCCTCGGCGAAGCCGACCTCGCGGGAGCCGTCGATCCATGCCGGGTGCCGCGCGCGCGCCTCCGCGTGCGCCACCAGCCGCTCTCCGAAGATCGTCGCCATCGCCGCCCCGGACCGCCGCGGCCGGGATGGCCGGCGATCAGTCGATGCGATCGTACGCCGGCAGCGTCAGGAAATCGACGAACACGTCGTCGTCGACGAGAGACGCGAAGATCTTCGCGGCCTCGTCGTAGCGCCCTTCCTCGTAGGCGGGGCCGAGCAGGTCGAGGATCCTCGCGAGCTCCTCGGGGATCATCGCGGCCACCATCGCCTTGGTCACCTTGCGGCCGTCGTCGAGGACGCCCTTGGGGGAGCGGATCCACTGCCACACCTGCGAGCGCGAGATCTCCGCGGTCGCCGCGTCCTCCATCAGGTTGTAGATCGGCACCGCACCCTGCCCCGCGAGCCACGCGCCGACGTACTGGATCGCGACGTTGATGTTGAGACGCAGCCCCTTCTCGGTGATCGGCTTCTCGGGCTCGAAGCGCAGGAGGTCGGCGGCGGTCACGTGCACGTCCTCGCGCTTCTTCGTCGCGATCTGGTTGGGCGCGGGCATCAGCCGGTCGAACGCTTCCTTCGCGACGCCGACCAGCCCGGGGTGCGCGACCCAGGTGCCGTCGTGGCCGTAGGTCGCCTCGCGCTCCTTGTCGGCCTTCACCTTCGCGAACGCCTCGGCGTTGGCCTTCTCGTCGTTCTTGATCGGGATCTGCGCCGCCATGCCGCCCATCGCGTGGATGTTGCGGCGGTGGCAGGTCTTGACGAGGAGCTCGGCGTAGCTCTTCATGAAGTGCGTCGTCATCGTGACGAGCGCGCGGTCGGCGAGGCAGAAGTCCCGGTTGCTGCGAAGCTTCTTGATGCACGAGAAGATGTAGTCCCAGCGCCCGGCGTTGAGCCCCGCCGAGTGCTCGCGGAGCTCGTGCAGGATCTCGTCCATCTCGAACGCGGCGAGGATCGTCTCGATCAGCACCGTCGCCTTGATCGTGCCGCGCTTCAGGCCGAGGTCGTCCTCGGCCATGACGAACACGTCGTTCCACAGCCGCGCCTCGAGGTGGCTCTCGAGCTTCGGCAGGTAGAAGTACGGCCCCGAGCCGCGCGCGACGAGCTCCTTCGCGTTGTGGAACGCGTAGATCGCGAAGTCGAAGAGCCCCCCGGAGATCGGCTTGCCGTCGACCTTCACGTGCTTCTCGGGCAGGTGCCAGCCGCGCGGCCGCACGAACAGCACCGCGGTCTTCGCCGCGAGCCTGTAGGCCTTGCCCTCCGGCGAGACGAAGTCGATGCGCCGGCGGATCGCGTCGCGCAGGTTGATCTGCCCCTGCACGTTGTTGTCCCAGCGCGGCGTGTTGGCGTCCTCGAAGTCCGCCATGAAGACGTTCGCGCCCGAGTTGAGCGCGTTGACGATCATCTTCCGGTCGACCGGGCCGGTGATCTCGACGCGGCGGTCGGCGATGTCGGCGGGCACCGGCGCACAGGTCCAGTGCCCCTCGCGGATCGCGCGCGTCTCCGGGAGGAAATCGGGAAGCTTGCCCGCGTCGAACTCGGCCTGCCGCGCCGCGCGGCGCGCGAGGAGCTCCGCGCGGCGGGGGCCGAACGCCCGCTCGAGCTTCGCCGCGAACGCGACGGCCGCGGGCGTGAGGATCTCGGCGTACTCGGGCGTGACGCGGCCGGCGATCTCGATGCCGGGGCCGTAGGCGGGCGTGGACATGGCGGTGGATCCGGGAAGGGCGGCCGGTCCGGAAGGTGCAGGTGCAGCACCCCGGTCGCTCCGCAAAAGTCGCTAGGAGAATCAGCATTCTACGCCTGTCGGCGGCCCGGCCCGGGCGCCGGTCGCGCCGCGCTGCGGCAAGCGGCGACAAGGGCGCGGAACTGTATTTCTCCGTATACTGTATCGGTCAGGATATAGAAAGGAGCCGCCCGTGCGGCGCGCCGTCCTCGCCCTCCTCGCGTCCGCGTCCGTCCTCGTCGCGCCCGGCGCCGCGCGCGCCGCCGATCCGGTGGTCGTCTTCGCCGCCGCGAGCCTCACCAACGCGTTCGAGGACCTCGGGAAGGCCTGGGTGGCGAAGGGCCATCCCGCGCCGAAGTTCTCTTTCGCCGCGAGCTCCACGCTCGCGAAGCAGATCGAGCAGGGCGCGCCGGCGGCGATCTTCGCGAGCGCGGACGAGGCGTGGATGGACTGGCTCGTCGAGCGCAAGCTCGTCGACGCCGCGGCGCGCCGCGACCTCGCGAGCAACGCGCTGGTGCTCGTCGTCCCGGCGGACCGGCCGGTCGCCGTCGCCCTCGCGCCCGGCACCGATTTCGCGAAGCTCTTCGCCGGCCAGCGCATCGCGACCGGCGATCCGGCGCACGTGCCGGTCGGCCGCTACGCCGAGCAGGCGCTCCGCAGCCTGGGCGGCTGGGATGCGATCGCGCCGCGCCTCGTGCGCGCGGAGTCCGTGCGCGCGGCGCTCGCGTTCGTCGAGCGCGGCGAGGTCGGTGCGGGCATCGTCTACTCGACCGACGCCGCGATCTCGCCGAGGGTGAGGGTGGCCGGGACGTTCCCGGCCAGCTCGCACTCCGCGATCGTCTACCCGATCGCGCCAATCGCCGGTCGCGCGAGCGACGAGGCGCGGGCGCTCCAGGCGTTCCTGACGGGGCCGGAGGCGCGCCAGGTCCTGCGCCGCTACGGCTTCGCCGACCCGAAATCCCAGTGACGCCGATCGAGATCGAGGCGCTGCGGCTGTCGCTCCAGGTCGCGGCGCTCGCGACCGCCGCGAGCCTGCCGATCGCGATCGCGGTCGCCTACGCGCTCGCGCGGCGGCGCTTCCCGGGCCACACGGCCTTCAACGCGCTCGTGCACATGCCGCTCGTGCTGCCGCCGGTCGTCGTCGGCTATTTCCTGCTGCTGCTGTTCGGCACGCGCGGCCCGATCGGTCATTGGCTCGACGCGGCCTTCGGCATCCGCCTCGTCTTCACGATGCAGGGTGCGGCGCTCGCCTCGGCCGTCATGTCGTTCCCGCTGATGGTGCGCGCGATCCGCCTCGCGCTCGAGGCGGTCGACCCCGGCCTCGAGCAGGCGGCGAGCACGCTCGGCGCGTCCCGCTGGGACACGTTCCGGTCGATCACGCTGCCGCTGATGCTGCCGGGCATCCTGTCCGGCGCCGTCGTCGCGTTCGCGTCGAGCCTCGGCGAGTTCGGCGCGACGATCACCTTCGTCAGCAACATCGAGGGCGAGACGCGCACGCTGCCGCTCGCGATCTACACGGCGACCCAGATGCCCGACGGCGACGCGATCGCCGCGCGGCTGGTGGCGATCGCGTTCGCGCTCGCCATCGCGATGCTCGTGCTCGCCGAGTGGCTCGCGCGCCGCGTCGAGCGCGCGATCGGCCGATGAGCGACGGTGCGCCCCGCCTCGACGTCGCGGTGCGCCGGCGCCTCGGCGACTTCGAGCTCGACGTCGCTTTCGCCTCGCCCGGCGGCGTCACCGCGCTCTTCGGCCCGAGCGGCGCGGGCAAGTCCAGCATCGCGAACGCGATCGCCGGCATCGCGAAGCCCGACGCGGGCCACGTGCGCGTCGACGGCATCCCGCTGTTCGACGGCGCGCGGCGGATCGACGTGCCGGCGCACCGGCGAGGCGTCGGCTACGTGTTCCAGGACGCGCGGCTCTTCCCGCACCTCACCGTCGAGCAGAACCTCCGGTTCGGCCTCTCGCGCGCCCGCGGCCGCCCGGTCTACGCGCCGTTCGACGAGGTCGTCGCGCTGCTCGCGATCGGCCCGCTGCTCGCGCGCCGGCCGCGCGGCCTGTCGGGCGGCGAGCGCCAGCGCGTCGCGCTGGGACGCGCGCTGCTCGGGCAGCCTCGGCTCCTCGTGCTCGACGAGCCCCTCGCGTCGCTCGACGCGGGCCACAAGGGCGAGATCCTTCCCTACCTCACCGGGCTGCGCGACGCGTACGCGGTGCCGATGGTGTACGTGAGCCACACGATCGACGAGGTCGTGCGGCTGGCGACGCACGTGGTGCTGGTCGCGAAGGGCCGCGTCGTCGCGACCGGCCCGGTGAACGAGATCTTCTCGCGCGCCGACCTGCGCGCGCACACCGGCCGGCGCTTCGAGGCGAGCGCGATCGTCGACGCGACGATCGTCGCGCACCGTCCCGACTGGCACCTCACCGACGTCGCGCTCGGCGCCGCGACGATCGCGGTGCCCGCGGTCGACGCGCCGCCCGGGGCGCGCCTGCGCCTGCGCGTCCGCGCGCGAGACGTCGCGCTCGCGCACAGCGAGCCGACGGATTCGTCGATCGGCGGCAGGCTGCCCGGCCACGTCGCCGAGATCGTCGCGCGCGAAGGCCCCTACGCGGAGGTGCGCGTCGACGTCGGCGGCGCGTCGGTGTGGGCGCTGGTGACGCGCCACTCGGTGGACCGGCTCGCGCTCGCGACCGGGATGCCGATCTGGTGCCTGATCAAGACGGTCGCGCTCGACAACCGCCTCGTCGGGCCGGCGCCGCCCGGCTGACGAAGGTCACGCGCCGGAACGCTTGCGGCTCGCGGGCGGCCGGTAGTCCGCCTTCAGCGACGCGACGATGCCGTCGACGAGCGCGCGCGTCGCCTGTTCGGCACGCGCCTCCGCGTCCCGGTAGGCCGCGACGAGCCGCGCGCCCTGCGCGGTCACGTCGGCGGAACGCCCCGACGCGCGCCCCGGGCGCGCGACGACGACCGGCTCGCGGAACATCCGGTTCATCGTGTCGACGAGGAGCCACGCGCGGCGGTACGACATCCCCATCGCGCGCGCGGCGGCGCTGATCGACCGCTCGCGCTCGATCGCCTCGAGCAGCGCGATCTTGCCCGGCCCGATGCGGTCGTCGCCGCCGAACTCGAGGCGCAGAAAGATGTGCGGACGCACCCCGCCCTTCGCCGAAGCGCCCGGACGAAGCGCGGCCGGCGCCCGCCGGGCCGCCCCAAGGGCGCCGGCCCCCCTCGGGGGGGAGGCGGCCGCAGGCCGCTTCGGGGGGGGCACCTCCGGCGCCCACCGGGCCGCCCCAAGGGCGCCTCCCCCCCTCGGGGGGGAGGCGGCCGCAGGCCGCTTCGGGGGGGGCACCCTCAGGCCGCGACGCTCGACGCGCGCACCGCGAGGACGCCCTGCGCGACCGCGCGGTTCACCGCGCTCACGACCGCCTTCAGGGTCGCCGTGACGATGTTCCCGTCGAGGCCCACGCCGTAGACCGTGGTCTCCTGGCCGATGCGGAGCTGCACGTAGGCGACGGCCGTCGCGTCCTCGCCTCCGCCGGTCGCGTGCTCGTGGTAGTTCTGCACGTGGATGTCGAGTCCGAGCCGGTCGCGAAGCGCGCGCACGAACGCGTCGACCGGGCCGTTGCCCGCGCCCTCCGCCTTGTCCTCGCGCCCGTCGATCGCGAGCTGCGCGACGAGGTGCTCGACCTTCCCGTCCGCCGCGCTGTGCTGCGCGCGGTGGTCGCGGTAGGCGACGGGCATCGACACGACGTACTCGCGGTCGAACGCCGCGCGGATCTCCGCCGACGAGAGCTCCTTGCCGGTCGCGTCCGCGATGCGCTGGATCACCTGGCTGAACTCGATCTGCAGAAGGCGCGGCAGCGCGAGCCCGTGGTCGCGCTCGAGCAGGTAGGCGATGCCGCCCTTGCCCGACTGGCTGTTCACGCGGATCACGGCGTCGTAGGTGCGGCCGACGTCCGCCGGGTCGATCGGCAGGTAGGGCACGTCCCAGACCGGGTTGCCGCGGGCGATCTCCTGCGCGCGCGCCGCGAGCCCCTTCTTGATCGCGTCCTGGTGCGAGCCCGAGAACGCGGTGAACACGAGGTCGCCGCCGTACGGATGCCGCGGGTGAACGGGCAGCTGGTTGCAGTGCTCGACCGTGCGGATCACCTCGTTGATGTCGGAGAAGTCGATTCCCGGGTCGATCCCCTGCGTGTGGAGGTTCAGGCCCAGCGTGACGAGGCACACGTTGCCGGTGCGCTCGCCGTTGCCGAAGAGGCAGCCCTCGACGCGGTCGGCGCCGGCCATCTGCGCGAGCTCGGCCGCCGCGACGCCGCAGCCGCGGTCGTTGTGCGGGTGGACCGACAGCACGATGCGGTCGCGCCGCGCGAGGTGGCGGTGCATCCACTCGATCTGGTCGGCGTAGACGTTCGGCGTCGACATCTCGACGGTCGCCGGCAGGTTGATGATCATCCTGTTGCGCGTGGCAGGCGCCCACACGGCCGTCACCGCGTCGCAGATCTCCTTCGCGAAGTCGAGCTCGGTGCCGGTGAAGCTCTCGGGCGAGTACTGGAAGATCCAGTCGGTGTCGGCCTGCCCGAGCGCGAAGTCGCGGACCTGCTTCGCGGCGGTGACCGCGATGTCGACGATGCCTTCGCGAGGCAGGCCGAACACGACGCGGCGCTGCGTCGTCGACGTCGAGTTGTAGAGGTGCATGATCGCGCGCTTCGCGCCCTTCAGCGCCTCGAAGGTGCGGCGGATCAGCGGCTCGCGCGCCTGCGTCAGCACCTGCACCGTCACGTCGTCGGGGATGCGCTTCTCCTCGATCAGCATCCGCACGAAGTCGAAGTCGGTCTGAGAGGCCGCCGGGAACCCGATCTCGATCTCCTTGTAGCCCATGCGCACGAGCAGGTTGAACATCCGGAGCTTGCGCTCGGCGTCCATCGGCTCGATCAGCGCCTGGTTGCCGTCGCGCAGGTCGACGCTGCACCAGACGGGCGGGCGCGTGATCGCCTTCGACGGCCAGGTGCGGTCGGCGAGGGCGACCTGCGGGGTCGGGCGGTACTTGGAGCTCGGTTGCGGCTTCATGGCTTCGTTCCTTCGGGCGCGGGATGGCGCGTCATGGACGACGATCCGCCGGTCCGGGTGGGACGGCGACGGGCGGGACTCGACAGGAGGGGGGTGAGGTTATCTGCGCGCGAGGCGCAGGAGCAGCAGGCCCGGCAGGCACAGCGCGAGCGCGATCGGCGGGCGATCGGACGCGGCGGCGCGGGCGGTGGAGAGGCTGCTCATGGGAACGACGCTACCGGATTTCCCGCACCGCCGCAAGGGGCGGGCCCGGCTCGCTCAGGACGCCGGGGGCGTAGTGCGGCGCCGCCGCAACATCGACCACCCGGAGACGACGAACCCGGAGATCGCATAGACGACGAAGCCGCCGAACAGCACGACCGCCGGCTGGTAGGAGAGGAGCGCGATGAACACGACCGCGAGCAGCACGACGACGAACGGCACGCTCTTCTTGAGGTTGATCGTCTTGAAGCTCCAGTACTTGAGGTTCGACACCATCACGAGGCCGGCGAAGAGCGTCACCGCCCACGCCCACCACGCGGCCGCCTCGGGCGAGACGCCGTAGTCGACCGCGATGAACACGAAGCCGGCGACGAGCGCCGCGGCGGACGGGCTCGGCATGCCCTGGAAGTAGCGCTTGTCCGCGACCTCGAGCATCGTGTTGAAGCGTGCGAGCCGGAGCGCCGCGCCCGCGACGTACACGAACGCGGCGATCCAGCCGAGCTTGCCCAGTCCGCGCAGCGACCACTCGTAGATCACGAGCGCGGGCGCCGCGCCGAAGCTCACCATGTCGGCCAGGCTGTCGAACTCCGCACCGAACGCGCTCTGCGTGTGCGTGAGCCGCGCCACGCGCCCGTCGAGGCCGTCGAGCACCATCGCGATGTAGATCGCGATCGCGGCGGCGTCGAAGCGCTGGTTCATCGCCTGCACGATCGCGTAGAACCCCGCGAACAGAGCGGCGATCGTGAAGAGGTTGGGCAGGATGTAGATCCCGCGCCGCCGAACGCGGTTCTTCGCGATCGCCCGCTGCTTGTTGAAGTCGACCATGGCGTCCGGCCGCGGCTACGGAAACTCGGCGAGGATCGACTCGGTCGCGTGCACGACGTCGCCGATCGCCGCGCGCGGGCGCGCGTCGGGCGGCAGGTAGACGTCGACGCGGGATCCGAAGCGGATGAAGCCGTAGCGCTGGCCGCGCGCGAGCGTGTCGCCGGGCTTGACGTAGCACAGGATGCGCCGCGCGATCAGGCCCGCGACCTGCACGCAGGTGACGTCGCGGCCGTCGCGCGTGCGGAGGTGCAGCGCGTTCCGCTCGTTCTCGGTCGACGCCTTGTCGAGCGCCGCGTTCACGAACGCGCCGGCGTGGTACCAGGCGTTCTTCACCTCGCCGTCCACCGGGCTCCGGTTGCTGTGGACGTTGAACACGTTCATGAACACGCTGATGCGCAGCGCGTCGCGCTCGAGCCACGGGTCGCGCGCCGGGCCGACCGCGACGATGCGGCCGTCGGCGGGCGAAAGCACCGCGTTCGGCTGCGCCGGGATCTCGCGCGGCGGATCGCGGAAGAACTGGACGACGAAGGCGACGAGCGCGATCCCGACGATCGCGCCGACCGCGCCGCCGAGCCATGCGAGCGCGACCAGGATCGCGACGGCGATCGCGATGAACGGCCAGCCTTCGCGGGCGAGGATCGGGTGCGGGTACGGGGCCATGGCGCTGCGTCGGGCGTGAGCCGGCCGATTCTAGCAGCCCGCCTCCCGGCGACGAGGCGCGCCGGGCCGCCCGCTCAATCGCCCTTCTCGGCCTTCTCGACCGCTTTCGCGGTATCGCGCGACTGCTCGATCACCGTCTGCTCGACCGCCTTCGCGCGCTCGCGCGGGTCGGACGGCGGCGCGCCTGGCGCGGCCGGCGCGGGCTTCGACGCGACGCCGTAGCCTTTGAGCGCGCTCATCGCGAGCCAGCCCACGATCGCGAGCGCGATCAGCAGCGCGACGAGGCCGATCCAGCCGCGCTGCCGCAGGGGCCGGGTTCGGCGCGAAAGGCGAAAGCCGCGGGCCGGTCCCGACTCCATGCTCGGGTGCTCAGTTCCGCGTCTGGTCGACGAGCTTGTTCTTCTTGATCCACGGCATCATCGAGCGCAGCTTCTCGCCCACCTGCTCGATCGAATGCTGCGCGGTGAGCCGGCGGCGCGACAGGAGCGTCGGCGCGCCGGCGCGGTTCTCGAGGATGAAGTCGCGCGCGTACTCGCCCGTCTGGATGCGCTCGAGCGCTTCCTTCATCGCCTTGCGCGTCTCGGCGGTGACGATCTTCGGGCCGGTGACGTACTCGCCGTACTCGGCGTTGTTCGAGATCGAGTAGTTCATGTTGCCGATGCCGCCCTCGTAGATCAGGTCGACGATCAGCTTCACCTCGTGCAGGCACTCGAAGTACGCCATCTCGGGCGCGTAGCCCGCCTCGGTGAGCGTGTCGTAGCCCGCCTTGATGAGCTCGACCAGCCCGCCGCAGAGCACCGTCTGCTCGCCGAAGAGGTCGGTCTCGGTCTCCTCGCGGAAGTTCGTCTCGATGACGCCGGCGCGCGCGCCGCCGATCGCGGCCGCGTACGAGAGCGCGACGTCGCGCGCCTTCTTCGACGCGTCCTGGTGCACGGCGATAAGCATCGGCACGCCGCCGCCCGCGACGTAGGTCGAGCGCACCGTGTGGCCCGGCGCCTTCGGCGCGATCATGATCACGTCGAGGTCCGCGCGCGGCACGACCTGCCCGTAGTGGATGTTGAAGCCGTGCGCGAACGCGAGCGTCGCGCCCTTCTTGATGTGCGGCTCGACCTCGCTCTTGTAGGTCGCCGCGATGTGCTCGTCGGGCATCAGCATCATCACGATGTCGGCGCCGGCGACCGCGTCCGCGACCTCGGCGACCTTCAGGCCCGCCTTCTTCGCCTTGTCCCACGACGCGCCGCCCTTGCGCAGGCCGACCGTCACCTTGACGCCGGAGTCGTTGAGGTTCAGCGCGTGCGCGTGGCCCTGCGAGCCGTAGCCCACGATCGTGACCTTCTTGCCCTTCACGAGCGACAGGTCGGCGTCCTTCTCGTAGTACACCTTCATCGTGATCCCCTGCAGTGGTGGCGTAGCGTGGCGAAAGGCGGGTGTGGGGCGTCGTAGATGGGGGTTGGCGCCTTCGTTTGGCGACTCGCGTCGACTTGGCGTCGCTCGGCGGCTCGGCTGTCGCCGATGCTCGCGACCGCAGAACACCAAGCTCTATCTACGACATCCTACCTACGCCTCTCAGATCTTGAGGATTCTTTCCCCCCGCCCGATCCCCGACGCCCCCGTGCGGACGGTCTCGAGGATGACGCCGGGCTCGATGGCGGTGAGGAACGCGTCGAGCTTCTCGCCGGTGCCGGTCAGCTCGATCGTGTAGCTCTTGTCGGTGACGTCGAGCACGCGGCCGCGGAAGATGTCGGCGAGGCGCTTCATCTCCTCGCGGTCCTTGCCGGCGGCGCGCACCTTGACGAGCATCAGCTCGCGCTCGATGTGGTTGCCGTCGGTGAGGTCGACGACCTTCACGACCTCGACGAGCTTGTTCAGCTGCTTGGTGATCTGCTCGATGACGTCGTCGGAGCCGGTCGTGACGACCGTCATCCGCGACATCGTCGGGTCCTCGGTCGGCGCGACGGTCAGCGACTCGATGTTGTAGCCGCGCGCCGAGAACAGCCCCGAGATCCGCGACAGCGCGCCGGACTCGTTCTCCACCAGGATCGAGAGGATGTGTTTCATGACATCCCCCCCGAGATCGCTTCGCGATCTCCCCCCCGCGGGGGGCGCGCGCCTCGGGGCGGCCCGTCGGCGCGCTGCCGCGCTCCGTCCATGCTCATAGTTCCTCCGCCAGGATCATCTCGGTGAGCCCCTTGCCGCCGGGCACCATCGGGAAGACGTTCTCGGTCTGATCGGTGATGAAGTCGAGGAACACGAGGCGCTCCTTCTGCGCGAACGCCTCGCGCAGCGCGCCCTCGACGTCGCCGGGCTTCTCGACCTTGAGGCCCACGTGGCCGTAGGCCTCGGCGAGCTTCACGAAGTCGGGCAGCGCGTCCATGTACGACTCGGCGTAGCGGTTGCCGTAGAAGAACTCCTGCCACTGCCGCACCATGCCCATGTAGCGGTTGTTCAGGTTCACGATCTTGACCGGCAGGTGGTACTGCTTGCAGGTCGAGAGCTCCTGGATGCACATCTGGATCGACGCCTCGCCGGTCACGCAGGCGACCGTCGCGTCCGGGTTGACGAGTTGCACGCCCATCGCGGCCGGCAGGCCGAAGCCCATCGTGCCGAGCCCGCCCGAGTTGATCCAGCGGCGCGGCTTGTCGAACTTGTAGTACTGCGCGGCCCACATCTGGTGCTGGCCGACGTCCGAGGTGATGAACGCGTCGCCCTTCGTCACCCGGTAGAGCGCCTCGATGACCGCCTGCGGCTTGATGAGCGCGCTGCCCTTGTCGTAGCGCAGGCAGTCCTTGCGCTGCCATTCCTTGATCTCGGCCCACCACGCCTTGAGCGCCGCCGGGTCGGGCCGCGCGGGCGAGCCTTCGATGAGCTTCAGCATCTCGTCGAGCACGTCGCCGACGTAGCCGACGATCGGCACGTCGACCTTGACGCGCTTGGAGATCGACGAGGGGTCGATGTCGATGTGGATGATCTTGCGGTCGGAGCGGAAGAAGTGCTGCGGGTCGCCGATCACGCGGTCGTCGAAGCGGGCGCCGATGGCGATCAGCACGTCGCAGTGCTGCATCGCCATGTTCGTCTCGAAGGTCCCGTGCATGCCGGGCATGCCGGTGAACTGCGGGTCGGTGCCGGGGAACGCGCCCAGCCCCATCAGCGTGTTCGTGCACGGGAAGCCCAGCAGGCGCACGAGGCGCGTCAGCTGCGGCGCCGCGTCGTTCAGGATGACGCCGCCGCCCGAGTAGACCATCGGCCGCTTCGCGTCGAGCAGGAGCTGCACCGCCTTCTTGATCTGGCCCGAGTGCCCCTTGGTCACCGGGTTGTAAGAGCGCAGCGAGATCGTCTTCGGGTACGCGTACTCGGCCGACGCCTGCGTGACGTCCTTCGGGATGTCGACGAGCACCGGGCCCGGGCGGCCGGTCGCCGCGAGGTAGAACGCCTTCTTGATCGTCGAGGCGAGCTCGCGCACGTCCTTCACGAGGAAGTTGTGCTTGACGCAGGGGCGCGTGATGCCGACGGTGTCGCACTCCTGGAACGCGTCCTGCCCGATCGCGTGCGTCGGCACCTGGCCGGTCAGCACCACCATCGGGATCGAGTCCATGTACGCGGTCGCGATGCCGGTCACCGCGTTGGTGACGCCCGGCCCCGACGTGACCAGCGCCACGCCGATCTTGCGGCTCGAGCGCGAGTAGCCGTCGGCGGCGTGGACCGCGCCCTGCTCGTGCCGCACGAGCACGTGCTTGACCTTGTCCTGCTTGAAGAGCTCGTCGTAGATGTTGAGCACCGCCCCGCCCGGATAGCCGAAGACGTACTCGACCCCTTCGTCCTGGAGGCAGCGGACGACGATTTCCGCACCGGTGAGTTGCATGGTTCCCTCGCTCGAATGACCCTGGACGCCGCCCGCTCGCGCAAGGCGAGGGCCGGGATCTGCACGACAGCATCGCGCCTGGGGGTGGGCGCGGGACGTCAAGGCTCGGGTAGAAGCCGGTTCCGCCGCCTTCCTGCGGGATGCTCCTGCCCGGCTTGTGGCCCGACCGGAGGGAAGGCGTACGACCGTTGTTGCAGCACAGCAGCGGGACACGCCCGCAACCGATAACACTAATCCGGAGGCGCCCGGCGGTCAAGCTTTCGATGCATCGCACAATGCCGTCCGGGCCGCATTGCCTATAATCGCCGCACGCGCGCCCTTTCCGGGCGCCCCGAGCACCGCGGCCCGGCCCTGGCGACTTCGCAGGAAATCTCGTCCTTCCTCGCCGACGTCGAGCGGCGGGCGTTCAAGCACGCGATGTTCGCGGTGCGGGACGAGGATTCGGCGCTCGACATCGTCCAGGATGCGATGCTCAAGCTGGCGGAGAAATACGGGGACAAGCCGGCCGGGGAATTGCCGCTCCTGTTCCAGCGCATCCTGCAGAACACGATCCATGACCATTTCCGCCGGCAGAAGGTGCGCTCGACGTGGACGGTCCTGCTCTCCGCGCTGGGCAAGGGCGACGAAAAGGACGACGATTTCGACCCGCTCGAGACGCTGCCCGCGAAGTCCGGGTCGGGCGACACGGCCGACCCGCCGGCCCAGTTGGAGCAGAAGCAGATCGTGGGCATGATCGAAGCGGCGCTGGCCCGGCTTCCCGCGCGTCAACGCGAGGCTTTTCTCCTGCGTTACTGGGAGGAACTCGACGTGGCGGAAACCGCGGCGGCGATGGGCTGCTCGGAAGGCAGCGTGAAGACCCACTGCTCGAGGGCCGTTCGCGCGCTGGCCGAGGCGCTGTCGGCGCTGGGAGTGAAACCATGACCGCCAACGAAAAGGAAATCGCAAGGAAAATAACGGCTTACCTCGATGCCGGCACCGCCGGGCTCAAGAGCGGCACGCTCTACCGGCTGGGGCAGGCACGCGCCGCCGCGTTGGCTCGCCTGGCCGAGCCGAAGCGCGCGCCCGAGCTCGCGCTGGCCGGAACGGGCGGGACGATCGCTGGCCCCAGGCCGCTCTACGCGCAGGCCCGCGTCTGGATCGGCGTGGCGCTGATCGCGCTGGCGGCCTTCGGCTGGCAGCAGTACCGCGTCTACCAGGCGATCCAGGACGCCGAGGAGATCGACGCGCAGCTCCTGGCTTCCGACCTGCCGATCGACGCCTACCTCGACCGGGGATTCCAGAATTGGCTCAAGACCGCCGCGCAGCGCTGACGGTCGCGCTCGCGGCGGCGGGCTTGCTCGCGCTCGCCCCGCAGGCGGGCCTCGCGCAGATCACGCTCAAGTCGCCGAAGTGGTCGGAGCTCACGCCGCAGGAGCGCCAGGTCCTCGCGCCGCTGCAGCCCGACTGGGACAACCTCGACGCCCAGCGCAAGCAGAAGTGGCGCGGCATCGCGCAGCGCTACCCGCAGATGAAGCCCGACGAGCAGGCGCGCATCCACGAGCAGATGCGCGGCTGGGCGCAGCTTTCGCCCGACGAGCGCCGGGCGGCGCGCGAGCAGTACAAGTCGATCAACAAGCTCCCGCCCGACCAGCGCGCCGACGTGAAGCAGAAGTGGGAGCAGTACCAGAGCCTGCCGCCGGAGCAGAAGCGCGAGCTGGCCTCGCGCCCGCCGTCGGGCGGCAAGATCGCCGCGCCCGCCAATCCGCCCCCCGGCGCCAAGCCGTCGACGTCGTCGTCGACCGGATCGCGCTGAGCCTGTCCCGCGCTCGATGCCTGCCGGGCCCGGCGTGAGCGCGCCGGAGGCGGGCCTCGCCCGGCGCCTCGGGGCCCTCGTCTACGAGGTCCTGATCGTCGCGGCGATCGTGCTGGTCGCCGGTTTCGCGCTGTCGCCCCTCGTGTCGCCGTCGGCCGCGCCTTCGGGCCCGCTCGTCCTCCCGGCCGGCCCGGGACGGGCCGTCGGCGCGCTCGGCGTCGTCGCGGTCCTCGGCGCCTACTTCGCATGGTGCTGGACCGGCGGCCGCCGCACGCTGCCGATGAAGACCTGGCGCCTCGCCATCGTCGATTCGTCGGGGTCGCCCCCGGGCGCCGCCCGGGCGCTGGCACGCTACGCCGCGGGCTGGATCGGGCCGGGGCTCGCGGTCGCCGTCGTCGCGGCGACCGGCTCGCGGCTCGGATGGATCGCGCTTTCGACCGGCTACGCCTGGGCGCTCGTCGACCCCGGCCGCCGCTTCCTGCACGACCGCCTCGCCGGAACGAGCCTCGTTCGCCGCGACTGAAAAGCAGGGTCGGACCCCGCTTCCGGCGCGCATTCGCGCTTGGGCGCGCACAGGCCGGAAATGGGGTCTGACCCTACTTTCGGCCTTTCCGGCAAGACCGCGTGGCCGTCGCGCGAGGTCGTGCGTGGCGAACGATCTACTCGGGCTGCACCGGCGCCGAGGTCCGCGCGAGCGCGACGCCCGCCGCGATCAGCGCCATGCCGCCGATCGCCCAGGCGTCTAGCGTTTCGCCGAACAGCGCCCAGGTCATCAGCGCCGTCACCGGCGGCACGAGGTAGAACAGCGCGGCGACGTTCGCCGCCGCGCCCCGGCGCAATAGCACGTAGAGCAGGCTGATCGCGCCCACCGACATCACGAGCACCGACCAGCCCAGCGCGAACGCGAACGCCGGCGTCCATCGGATCGACGCGGGCTCGACGACGAGCGCGAGCGGCGCGTAGGCGACGGCGCAGACCGCGAACTGGATCGCGGCGCCCGCGCGGAGGTCGACGCGGCCGCAGTGCCGCTTCTGGTAGAGCGTGCCCACGCTGATGCCCGCGAGGGCGACGGCGGCGGCCACGAGGCCGGAGACGTCGCCCGAGAGCCCGAGCTTGTGCCGGACGACGAGCGCGACGCCGGCGAGGCCCAGCGCGAGGCCCGCCCATTGCCGGATCGCGACGGCCTCGCCGAGCCAGGCGTGGGCGATCCAGACGGTCACGATCGGCTGCAGCCCCACCAGCATCGCGATCGTTCCGGCCGGCATGCCGCCGGCGATCGCATGGAAGACGCCGCCGAGGTAGAGGCCGTGCACGAGCAGCGCCGCGACGCCCGAGTGGAACGCCTCGCGCCGCGAGGGCCAGCGCGCGCCGGTCGCGAGCGCGACCGCCGCCATCAGCGCCGCGACGCTCGCGAATCGCACGAACAGGAACGTGAAAGGGGGCGCGTCCGGCAGCCCGAGCTTCGCCGCGACGAAGCCGGTGCTCCAGAGCAGCACGAACAGCGCGGGCAGGAAGAGCGTTGCCAGGCTCGACTTTCGGGATGCCGGGGTCAGGCCAGGCGTGCGGCCCGGGCGCGAGACCGGCCGAACGCCCGCGCGGAAAGCCGGGCCTGCACCCGGCTCCCGCCCACGGTCAGGCCGGCGCCTTCGGCGGCTTCTTCTTCGCCGGCCGCTTCGAGCGCTTGTAGCGCGCGACCGAGTCGAGGATCTCGCGGCGCGCGTCCTCGGCCTCGACCCAGGTGCCGACGCGCACCCATTTGCCCGGCTCGAGGTCCTTGTAGTGCTCGAAGAAGTGCGCGATCTGCCGGATCTGGATATCGGGCAGGTCGCGCGGCGACTTGACGCTCGAGTAGAGCGGCGAGAGCTTGTCGATCGGCACGGCGAGGATCTTCGCGTCGCCGCCCGCCTCGTCGTCGAGCTTCAGCATCCCGATCGGCCGGCAGCGCACGACGACGCCGGTGATGAACGGCATCGGCGACAGCACGAGCACGTCGCACGGGTCCCCGTCGAGCGACAGCGTCTGCGGAATGTAGCCGTAGTTGCACGGGTAGTGCATCGCCGTCCACATGAAGCGGTCGACGAACACGACGCCGGTGGACTTGTCGACCTCGTACTTGATCGGGTCCGCGCGCATCGGGATCTCGACGATCACGTTGCAGTCGTGCGGGACGTCCTTGCCGGCGGGGACGGACTCGAAGCTCATGGGTCGGGGCCTCAAGGGGGCGCGCCCGATTATAGCGGCCCGCCCGCCCGTCCCGCGGACGCGACAAGGGGCGCGGGGCGCGGCATACTTGCCGCCGCGCCGCCGCCCGTCGGCCGCGGCGACCTTTCCGCGAGGCCCGTCATGCGCCGTCCTTTCGCCGCCACGACCGCCATCCTCTTCGCCGCGCTCGCGACCGCGCCCGGCGCAACCGCCCAGTCGCCCGAGATCAAGGACGCCGCCGCGATCCCGGCGTTCTCGGCCGGCAAGGTCGGCGCGCCGCAGGCTCCCTGGGAGATCGTCAGGGTCAACGACCGCAAGAAGCTCACCGACTTCGACCTGGTCGAGAACGACGGCAAGGTCGTGCTTCACGCGAAGTCCGACGCGGGCTCGAGCGGGATCGGCGTGCGCACGGACATCGACCTCGCGAAAACGCCGATGCTCGCGTGGCGCTGGAAGGTCGCCGGCGTCGTCGAGGGCGCCGACAACTCGGTCGCGAACAAGGAAGACGCGGCGGCGCGAATCACGCTCACGTTCGACGGCGACAAGTCGAAGCTGTCGTTCACCGACCGCACGACGATGAACCTCGCGAGCGCGGCGTACGGCCGCGACCTCCCGTATGCGACGCTCATGTACGTCTGGGCGACCGACGCGCCGGTCGGCACGCTGATCTCCAATCCGCACACCAAGCGCATCCAGATGATCGTCGTGTCGAGCGGCAAGGCCGGCGTCGGCCAGTGGCACTCGATCAAGCGCAACGTGCGCGAGGACTACAAGAGGGCGTTCGGCGAGGACGCCCCCGCGCTCAAGTCGATCACGGCGTTCACCGACGCCGACAACACCGGGACGAAGGCCGAAGCCTGGTACGGCGACATCACGCTCACCGACAAGTGAGCGGCCGCGCCACGCTCTACACGCTGGACGGCCAGGGCGTCGAGCTCCGCGGCGGCGGGCACTTCGTCGCGCCGGGCGCGACGCTGGTCGGCCGCGTCGTGCTGGGCGACCGCGTGACGATCTGGTTCGGCGCGATAGCGCGCGGCGACAACGAGCCGATCGTCATCGGCGACGGCAGCAACGTGCAGGAAGGCGTCGTGCTGCACGCGGACCCCGGGTTCCCGCTCAGGATCGGGCGCGGCGTGACGGTCGGCCACCAGGCGATGCTGCACGGCTGCACCGTGGGCGACGGCTCGCTCATCGGGATCAAGGCGGTCGTGATGAACGGCGCGACGATCGGCCGCGAGTGCCTCGTCGGCGCGAACGCGCTGGTCGCCGAGGGCAAGACGATCCCCGACCGCTCGCTCGTCCTCGGCAGCCCCGGCAAGGTCGTGCGGACGCTCTCCGACGACGACGTCGCACGGCTCAGGCACGCCGCCGAGGTCTACGCGGCGAAGGGCGCCCAGTACCGCAGGGGCCTCGCCGAGGATCCCCGCGACCCGAACCGCTGACCGCCGGCGGCCGGCGGCGCCCCGGGGGACCGGCGGCTGAATCCGGCGGCGGACCCCGCTGCATCCAATCGGCGTCCGATCCCGACGGGATGACGCCATGCGCCGGTCCGCCCTCCCCCTCGTCGTCGTCGCCTGCGTCATCGTGGCGGCCGTCCTCGCCTGGCTCGTCGTCCATCGGATCTTCCGGGCGCCGGCCGACGAGCCGGCCGGGCCGGCGGTCGCCGAGACGCGCGCGACCGGCGCGTTCACGAAGATCGACGCCAGCGGGCACCTCGACATCGAGATCGCCCAGGGCGACCGCCACGAGGTCGTCGTCGAGGCCGCCGAGGGCGACCAGCGGCGCATCACGACCGTCGTCGAAGGCGACACGCTCCGGATCGCGACGGCGCGCCAGCACGGCTGGGGCAGGCTGCGAGGCTCCGATCGCGTGCCGCGCATTGTGGTGCGCGCGCCCGTCGTCGAGTCGATCGCGCTCGCCGGCGCCGTCAGGCTGACCGCGCCTTCGCTCACCGTGCCCGCGCTTCGCATCGCCGCCTCGGGCAGCACCAGCATCCGCATCGACCAGCTCAAGGCGGACTCGCTCCGCCTCGCGGGCTCCGGCGCCGTCAAGGCCGAGCTCGCGGGCCAGGTGACCGAGCAGTCGATCAGTCTCTCGGGCGCGGGACTCGTCCGCGCTCCGCAGCTCGCGAGCGAGAGCGCGAAGGTGAGCGTCTCCGGCGCCGGGAGCGTGATCGTCAACGCACAGAAGACGTTGCGCGTGAGCCTGTCGGGCGCCGGCAGCGTCGAGTACCTCGGCAATCCCGAGGTCAAGCAGAGCGTGAGCGGGCTCGGCCGCGTCAAGCGTCGCGAGGCCGCGGAGCCGGGCAGCGCGCACACGCGCCTGCAGGTCGCGGCGGCCTGACGGCGTCAGTGCGCGGGGCCGGCGGCCCCGGCCTTGAACAGCAACGCGAGCCCGGTGGCCGGGTCGCGGTCCGCGTGCACGCCGGGCCGCCAGCGGACGTCCGCGACGCGGCATTGCTCGAGCACGCCCGCGAGCATCGTGGCGACGTCGCCGACGCGGTCGAGCGGCTCGAGCGGGCAGCGGAAGCCTTCCGCCTCGCGCTCGTCGAGCGGCGACGAGAGCGACACGCGCAGCTCGCCCCGCGTGCGCACGCCGTCGACGCGGTGCGCGCTGATCGTGGCGACCGGCTCGCCGACCGACGCACGCATGCGGCGCAGCGCATTGCTCGCGAAGAGCGTCGCCGCGGCCTCGCGGATCACGAAGCGCCCGGTCGCGACCGCGGCGGGAAGCGATTGCGGCGCGCGCGGGATCGCGACGACCGACGCGCCGCCCGGCGCGATGGCGCGGGAGAGCGCGCGCGTGAACGGCAGGCCCCAACGGTCGACGTCGTCGCGCGCGCCCAGCGCCGCGGCCGACGCCGCGAGCGCCGAGCCGACGACGAAGCGCAGGTGCACGCGCTCGCCGCCCGGCAGCGCGACGAGCGGCGCGGGCGCGACGTCGACCGGTCCGCCGCCCGGCGACGCCGCGGCCTTCATCAGGCGCGGCAGCGCCGCGAGGTCGATTCCCTCGGCCGCGGCGAGGGCGCCCGAGAGCGCGAACCGGCGGTTGCCGCCCAGCGCACCGTGCTCCGCGAGGATTGCCTCGAGCTCGGCAGGCGCCGGGACGATCGCGTCGAGCCGGTGCTCGCGATCGTCGTCCGAGGCGGCGACGACGACGAGCGGGATCGCGAACAGCGTCGGCGCGATCCCCTCGCTCCGCGGACGCTCGACCGCTGCGACGAGCGCGCGCCACAGGTGGCGATGGATCGCGGCGGACGGGGACGACGAGATCGTCGCGGCGAGCCCGTTCCCGTCGCCCGCGTCGAGCAGCGCCGACAAGCGCTCCGAGATCTCGGCGTCTCGCGCGGCCGCGACCATGCCGGTGTCGGCGGCAAGGCTCGCTTCGGCGAGGCGATGCAGCGCACGCGCACCGACGCCCGCCGCCTCGGGCGGCGGGAACTCGCGCGGATCGTCGATCGACTCGAGCGGCGGCGCGATCGGCATGCGCGATTTTCGCATGGGCGCCTCGACGCGCCCTGCGCCTGTCGCCGCCCGTCCCCGCCTCAGGTCAGGCAGAACGGCCCGCTGCCGAGCGACGCAGGCACCGCCCACGCGCGCCACAGGCCGGCCAGCGCGAACGCCGCGACGATCGCGCCGGCGCTCCAGCGGACCCAGCGGGCCTCGAGGAATCGCTTCGCGCGCGCGAGCACCCACGCGGCCGCGAGCAGGTTCGGCAGCGTCCCGACGCCGAAGGCGAGCATGATCAGCGCTCCCTGCCACGCACCGCCCGACAGGAGCGCGATCGGCAGCACGCCGTAGACGAGCGCGCAGGGCGTGAGCCCCCAGAGCGCGCCCAGCGCGACGCGCGATCGCCATCCGCGGCCGCGCAGCGCGGGCGCGGCCGCCGGCGCTATCGCCGAGTACGCCTTGAGCCCGAGCGCTTCGAGCGCGGCCGGCGCGGTGCGGCCGCGCGCGATGCCGAACGCGAGCAGCAGCAGGAGCAGGTTCGCCGCGACGTAGAGGCCGCGCTGCCAGGGCGCGAACGACGATGCGAACGCGGCGCCGCCCGCGGCGCCCGCGAGCGCCCCGAGCGCCACGTAGGTGGCGATCCTCGCCGCATGAGAGATCGCGAGTCCCCGGAAGAGCTCCCGGCGCGGCACGAGCGCCGAACCGGCGCCGGACTGCGCGAGCGTCACGTACGCGCCGCACATCGCGAGGCAATGCAGGCCGCCGAGCGTGCCGGCGAGCCAGGCCGCCAGGATCGCCGCATGGGGCATCCGCTCAGGCCCTCCGGCGGACCGGCCCCCCGGGGGGCGCCGGCCATTTGGTAAGATTGCCCCCGCGGCTCCTCCCGGGGCCCGGTGCGCTCCCATGCCGACCTCTCCCCAGCGCCCGGCCGCGCCCCCCTCCGCCGACGCCGGCCCGCCCCGCGCGGCGCAGGTCATCTCGATCCGCGACCTCAAGACGCACTGCTCGACGTGCTCGTTGCGCGAGCTTTGCCTGCCGGTCGGCCTGTCGCCCGACGACATGAAGCTCGTCGACGCGGCGGTGCGCCGGCGCACGAGGCTCAAGAAGGGCGAGACGCTCTACAGCGCGGGGGCGCCGTTCGCCGCGCTCTACGCGGTGCGGCTCGGCACGCTCAAGACCACCGTGCTGTCCGAGGACGGTCGCAACCAGGTCGCGGGCTACCACCTGCAGGGCGATCTCGTCGGGCTCGACGGGCTCGGCACCGATCGCCACGGATGCGAGGCGGTCGCGCTCGAGGACAGCGAAGTCTGCGCGATTCCGTTCGAGCAGCTCGAGGAGCTCGCCCGGTCGGTGCCGGCGCTCCAGCACAACCTGCACCAGTTCCTCGCGCGCGAGATCTCGCGCGACCACGGCATCATGCTGGTCCTCGGCAGCATGCGCGCCGAGGAGCGGCTCGCGAGCTTCCTCGTCAACCTGTCGGAGCGCTACCACCGGCGCGGCTACTCGTCGACCGAGTTCGTGCTTCGCATGACGCGAGAGGAGATCGGCAGCTACCTCGGCCTCAAGCTCGAGACCGTGAGCCGGCTGTTCTCGCGGTTCCAGGACGAGGGGCTCCTCACGGTCAGCGGCCGCACGGTGAAGCTCCTCGACCTCGACGCGCTCCGCAAGCTCGTCGGCCGCCGCGACTAGCGTCGCACGGCGCCGTCCCCGGCGCCGCGGTCGAAGGGCGAGCGCTCGAGGAACACGGTCAGCGCGGACGACGCCGCGCCCAGCGCCCAGAATGCGAAGAAGCCGATCGTGTAGACGCCGGTGCGCGAGAGCTCGATCGGCGCGCCCAGGAAGTGCAGGTCGAACGGATCGAACACCGAGAAGAACAGGATCTCGGCCGCCCCCGCGACGAGGAACGACGGCCACAGCACCCACATGATCCGGTGGGCGAGGTCGCTTTCGAGACGCATCGTTGGCTCCTGAGCGCGAATGCGGAAAGTCGGAAAGCGTCGATGGGAGAAAGGAGAAGCGCCGCATCGGTCGGTGGAGGGCGTGCGCCCGCGCCGCGCGCGAACGCCATGATGGCCCGAACGCGGCGCCGCCGCTCGAAGGCCGCTGCCCGTGACCGCGGTTCTCCTATCTCCTTTCTCCGCTCTTCCCACCGAGCCTGACACCCGCGATCGGCGCGGTCGTCTCGACCGGAGCGAGGCGCCACGCATCGGTTTCGACGATCACGAGCCAGCGGCCCGCCTCCGGCGGCGCAAGGCGCCCCTCGTAGCGCGCGTCGCCCGCGCGCGCGAGCGTCGCCGCGAGGTCGTCGCCTGCACGCGTCGGGTGCGCGAGCCGCAGCCGCAGCGCAGCGGGGCGCGCATCGGGCGCCTGGCCGCCGCCGTCGAGCGTCACCGCAACCGTTCCGTCCGCGCCGACGTCGACGGTCGCGGCCAGGCCGAGCGCGTCCGCGCGCGCGCTGCGCTCGAGCTGACGGTTGATAGCCAGCCCGCGCGCGTAGTAGTCGTCGGCGACGAGCCCGTCGTCGGTGCGCACCGCGATGAACAGCGTCGCGAATCCGGCGACGACGACGATCGCGGGACCGAGGATCAGCAGCCACGGCCAGCGGTCGCGGTACCAGGGGCCTTGCACGGGCTGTCGCGTCGTGGCGATCGAAGTCATCGGGTCGGTGGCGCGGCTCACGGCCGCGGCAGGATGAACGTGGAATGCTCCTCGCGCTCCAGCTCGTGATCGTCGAGCGAGGTGACCTCGATCTCGATGCGGTGCGGGCCCGGCTCCGCCGCGTCGGCGGGCGCCTGGAGGCGCAACGGCACCATCCGGACGCCCGAGGCCTCGACCGCGACCGGCTGATCGACGCCGGCGACCACGAGCCCCGGCACGCCCTTCGCGCGGATCTCGAACCGGTGCGGGGTCTCCGACGTGTTCATGATCTGCAGCCGGTAGACGTTCTCGACGACGCCCGGCGAGGCCTCGCGCGCGAGCGCGCCGCGGTCGCGAAGCACGTCGACCTTGAGCGGGTTGCGCAGCGCGAGCGAGCCCATCGCCGCGCCGGAGATCAGCACGAAGAGGCCGGTGTAGACGAGCGTCCGTAGGCGGAAAACGCGCCGCCACATCTCGCGCCCGCCGTAGTGCTGCGCCAGCGAGTTCTCCGACGCGTAGCGGATGAGCCCCTTCGCGTAGCCCATCCGGTCCATCACCTGGTCGCAGCCGTCGATGCAGGCGGCGCAGCCGATGCACTCGTACTGCAGCCCCTTGCGGATGTCGATCCCGGTCGGGCACACCTGCACGCAGATCTCGCAGTCGACGCAGTCGCCGAGCCCCTTCTCGCGCGGGTCGTCCTTGCGCGAGCGCGCGCCGCGCGGCTCGCCGCGGCCCGCGTCGTAGGCGATGATCATCGTGTCCCTGTCGAACATCACGCCCTGGAACCGCGCGTAGGGGCACATGTACTTGCACACCTGCTCGCGCATCCATCCCGCGTTCCCGTAGGTCGCGAACGCGTAGAACAGGATCCAGAACGTCTCCCACGGCCCGAGCTCAACGGTGATCACGCGGAGCGCGAGGTCGCGGATAGGCGTGAAGTAGCCGACGAACGTGTAGCCGGTCCACAGCGCGATCGTGATCCAAGCGGTGTGCTTCAGCGCCTTCTTGACGAACTTCTCCATCGACGCGGGCTGGCCGTCGAGCCGCATGCGCGCGACGCGATCGCCCTCGATCTTGCGCTCGACCCACAGGAAGATCTCGGTGTAGACGGTCTGCGGGCACGCGTAGCCGCACCACAGCCGGCCCGCGATCGCGGTGAACAGGAACAGCGCGTACGCGGAGAGGATCAGCAGGACCGTGAGGTAGATCACGTCCTGCGGCCAGAACACGAGGCCGAAGATGTAGAACTTGCGCGCCGCGAGGTCGAACAGCACCGCCTGGCGGCCGTTCCAGGTGAGCCACGGGAGCCCGTAGAAGACGAGCTGCGTCGCCCACACCAGCGCCCACCGCCACCCCGCGAACCACCCGTGGACGGCGCGCGGGTAGATCTTGCGGCGGATCTCGTAGAGCGAGACCTCGTCGGGCGCGCCCGGCGCCGGGACGATCGGGATGGTCTTGGAAGGTGCGTCCATCATGACGGCGGCGCGGCGCGACGCGCGAACCACGCGCGCGCGGCCGCGCCGCAGGGAGCCGGGGGCCTACTTGTTCGACAGGCCCCAGACGTACGCGGCCACCAGGCGGATGCGCGCCTCGCCCAGCGTGTCCTTGAACGACGGCATCGCGAGCGACCCCGGCGAGACATTGACGTTCCGTCCCTTGGTGATGCCCTCGATGATCGTCGCTTCGGAGCTGCCGTACAACCAGGTTCCGTCGGTCAGGTTGGGCGCGCCGATCGCCTGGTTGCCCTTGCCCTCGGCGCCGTGGCACGCGGCGCAGTTCTGCGCGAACAGCGGCTTGCCGAGCTGGGCGCGCAGCGGATCGTGCGGGAGGCCGGACAGCGACCGCACGTAGGCCGCGACGTCCTTCGTGCCCTGCTCGCCCAGCACCGCGGCGAGCGGCGGCATCACGCCGAGGCGCCCGCCGGTGACCGTCTCGACGATCTTCGCGGGTTCGCCGCCGTAGAGCCAGTCGGCGTCGCGCAGGTTCGGGAAGCCGCGCGCGCCGCCCGCGTCCGAGCCGTGGCACTGCGCGCAGTTGTTGAGGAACAGCCGCTCGCCCATCGCGTGCCCTTCCGGGTCCTTCGCGATCTGCTCGATCGGCATCGCCGCGAACCGGTCGAGCAGCGGCTTCAGGCGCGCGTCCGCGTCGGCGCGCTCGCGCTGGTACTGTCCGGTCGACGTCCATCCCAGCACGCCGGGAAGCGTCCCGAGCCCAGGGTAGAGCACCAGGTACGCGATCGCGAACACGATCGTGATCCAGAACAGGTTGCTCCACCACTTGGGTAGCGGATTGTTGTACTCGCGGAGGTCCTCGTCCCACACGTGCCCGGTCGTGTCGACGCCCTTCCCCTCGGGCGGTTTGGGCACGCCGCGCCCGGTGGCGAGGAGCAGCCACGCGCAGAACGCGATGCCGCCCAGCGTGAGCGCGATCACCCACAGGTTCCAGAAGCCGGACGTGAAGTCGCTCATCGCTTGTCTCCAAGACCGCCGCGCGCCGCCGGCGCGTCGCCCGGCCCGCCGTCGTCCGGCAATGCGAACGGGGCGTTCGCCGCGTCCTCGAACTCGCGCTTGCGCCGCCGGCTGTACGCCCAGGCCACGATGCCGATGAAGGCCGCGAACGACACGACCGTCGTCGCGCTTCCGATCGCCGAGACCATGTCCATCGCTACCTCGCGTTCTTCATCGTCACGCCGAGGTTCTGCAGGTACGCGACCAGCGCGTCCTCCTCGGTCTTGCCGGCGAGCTCGCCCGCCGCCTTCGCGATCTGGTCGTCCGTGTACGGCACGCCCAGGCGCCGCAGCGCGCGGAACTTCGCCTCGATGTCGGCCGCGTTGGCGGGCGTCTTCGCGAGCCACGGATACGCGGGCATGTTCGACTCGGGCACGACGTTGCGCGGGTTCTGCAGGTGCACGCGGTGCCACTCGTCCGAGTAGCGCCCGCCGACGCGGTTGAGGTCCGGGCCGGTGCGCTTGCTGCCCCACAGGAACGGATGGTCGTAGACGAACTCGCCCGCGACCGAGTACGGGCCGTAGCGCTCGGTCTCGGCGCGGAACGGCCGCACCATCTGCGAATGGCAGTTGTTGCAGCCCTCGCGGATGTAGACGTCGCGGCCGGTGAGCTCGAGCGCCGAGTAGGGCTTGAGGCCCGCCACCGGCTCGGTCGTCGACTTCTGGAAGAAGAGCGGGACGATCTGGACGAGCCCCCCGATGCTCACCGCCAGCACGGTGAGGACGATCATCCACGGGACGCTGCGCTCGACGGTTTCGTGCGTGAAGGCCATGGCTTCCTCCCCGTCACGCGTGCGCCGGGGCGCCGGACGGAATCGGCGCCTCCACCGCGGTCGCGCCGGCGATCGTGCGCCACACGTTCCAGGCCATCACGAACATGCCGGACAGGAACAGGAGGCCGCCGACGAGCCGGATCGCGTAGAACGGGTAGGTCGCCTTGACGCTCTCGACGAATGCGTAGGTCAGCGTGCCGTCGGGGTTGGTCGCGCGCCACATGAGGCCCTGCATGACGCCCGCGATCCACATCGACGCGATGTAGAGCACGACGCCGAGCGTGGCGATCCAGAAGTGGACGGTGATGAGCCGCGTCGACCACATCGCGGTCTTGCCGAACATCCGCGGGATCACGTAGTACATCGAGCCGATCGAGATGAACGCGACCCAGCCCAGCGCGCCGGAGTGCACGTGGCCGATCGTCCAGTCGGTGTAGTGCGAGAGCGCGTTGACCGTCTTGATCGACATCATCGGGCCCTCGAACGTGCTCATGCCGTAGAACGAGAGCGAGACGATCAGGAACTTGAGGATCGGGTCGTCGCGCAGCTTGTACCAGGCGCCCGACAGCGTCATGATCCCGTTGATCATGCCGCCCCACGAGGGCGCGAGCAGGATCAGCGAGAAGATCATCCCGAGCGACTGCGTCCAGTCCGGGAGCGCCGTGTAGTGCAGGTGGTGCGGGCCCGCCCACATGTAGGTGAAGATGAGCGCCCAGAAGTGCACGACCGACAGCCGGTAGCTGTAGATCGGCCGTCCCGCCTGCTTGGGCACGAAGTAGTACATCATCCCGAGGAATCCCGCGGTCAGGAAGAAGCCGACCGCGTTGTGCCCGTACCACCACTGCACCATCGCGTCCTGCACGCCCGCGTAGGCCGAGTAGGACTTGGTCAGCGTCACCGGGATCTCGGCGTTGTTGACGATGTGGAGCAGCGCGATCGTCAGGATGAACGCGCCGTAGAACCAGTTGGCGACGTAGATGTGCGGCGTGCGCCGCTTCACGATCGTCCCGAAGAACACGACCGCGTAGGCGACCCACACGAGCGTGATCAGGATGTCGATCGGCCACTCGAGCTCGGCGTACTCCTTCGACGACGTCATCCCCATCGGCAGCGTGATCGCCGCGAGGACGATGACCGCGGTCCAGCCCCAGAACGTGAAGGCGGCGAGCGCGTCGGAGAACAGCCGGGTCTGGCAGGTCCGCTGCACCACGTAGTAGGACGTCGCGAACAGCGCCGATCCGCCGAACGCGAAGATGACCGCGTTCGTGTGCAGCGGCCGCAGGCGGCCGTACGACAGCCAGGGTATCCCGAACGTCAGGTCGGGCCACAGGAGCTGCGCGGCGATGATCACGCCGACGAGCATCCCGACGATGCCCCAGACGACCGTCATGATCGAGAACTGGCGCACCACCCGGTAGTTGAACGTCGCTTCGTTGCCCATCGCCCCCCCGTCTCAACGGGTCATCGTCGAGGACGGCGCGCGCACACCCTCCACGCCGACGCCGTCCGGAATGCCGCCCATGTTACGCGCGGCCGCCGGCGCCGGGTTGACCGACGTCAAGGCGTCCGCTCCGCCGCCGCCGCCGTCCGGCGCCGGCGCGCCGTCGTCGTCCGCGAGGATCCGGTGCGCCGGGCCCTCGAGGTCGTCGTACTGTCCGCTCCGGACGCTCCAGACGAACGCCGCGCCGATCAGCGCGACCAGCACGAGCGACATCGGGATCAGCAGCAGCAGGATGTCCATCGTCAGCCCGGCATCGCCGCGGGCGACGCGTCGGTTCGCCCCCGTGCCCCGTCCCGCCGCGCGGCGACGCGCGACAGGCGAGCCGCATTGGCGACGACCGCGATCGAGCTTCCCGACATGCCGATCGCGGCGAAGAGCGGCGTGACGTGCCCGAGCGCGGCGGCGGGGATCGCGATCGCGTTGTACAGGACGGCCCAGGCGAGGTTCTGGCGCACGACGGCCTGCGCGCGCCGCGCCTGCGCGATCGCGTCGGCGATGCGTTCCAGGCCGCCGGCGAGGATCACGACGTCGGAGGCGAGTTGCGCGACCGGCGTCGCCTGCGCGAGCGAGATCGACACCTGCGCCTGCGCGAGCGGCGGCGCGTCGTTGACGCCGTCGCCGACCATCGCCACGACCGCCCCGTCGCGCTGGAGCGCCGCGACGGCGTCGCGCTTGGCCTCGGGCGACAGGTCGCCGCGCGCGGCCGCGATGCCCGCGGCCGCGGCGAAGGCGCGCGCCGACGTCTCGCGGTCGCCCGACAGGACCGACACCGCGATCCCCATCCCCGCGAGCCTCTCGACCATCGCGCCAGCGCCCTCGCGCAGCGCGTCGCCGAGCGCGAACGCGGCGACGTAGCCCCGCTCGCTCCCCAGGGCGACGACGGTTGCGCCGGCATCGGCCTCGCGCACGAACGCGGCGAGCGCCGGCGGCATCGTGCCGGCAACGCCTGCGACATGGTCGATCCGGCCGAGCCGGTAGCGCGTGCCCGCGACGACGCCCGCGACGCCGAGCCCGGGGGATTGCGCGAGCTCCTCGGCCGGCGGCGGCTCGCCGGCGCGCGGCTCGCCCGCGTGCGCAGCAACGAGCGCGCGCGCGACCGGATGCTCGGAGCGCACCTCGAGCGCGGCGGCGATCGCGAGCGCCTCCGCCCGCGTCGCGCCTCCGGCGAGGGCCACGGCCCCGAGCCGCACCGCGCCTTCGGTGAGCGTGCCGGTCTTGTCCAGCACGACGTGCGTGACGCGCGCGAGCGCCTCGAGGGCGTCGGGCCTCGCGAGCACGATGCCGCGACGGCCGAGCGCGCCGGCCGACGCCGCGAGCGCAGCGGGCGTGGCGAGCGAGAGCGCGCACGGGCAGGACACGACGAGCAGCGCGAAGGTGACCGGCAGCGCGCGCGACGGGTCGATCGCGAGCCACGCGATCGCGGTCACCGCGGCCAGCGCCACCAGCCCCGCGACGAAGCCTGCGGCGACGCGGTCGGCCAGGCGCGCGACGCGCGGCCTCGCGGACGCGGCGCGATCGGCCATCCGCATCACCGACGCGAGCTCGGTCGCCTCGCCCGCCGCCGTCACGCGCACGACCAGCGGCCGGTCGCGCGCGACCGCCCCCGCGAGCACGCGGTCGCCGGCGCCCCGTGAGCGCGGCCAGCTCTCGCCGGTCAGCATCGCCTCCTCGACGAGCGCCGACCCGTCGACGACGACGCCATCGGCGGGCATCGTCGCGCCGGCGCGCACCAGCACGATGTCGCCGGGCGCGAGCCTCGCGGCGTCCACCGTCGAGGTGCGCGGATCCGGCCACGCGTCGTAGCGCTCGGCGACGGCGGGCAGCGCGCGCGCGGTGCGCTCGATCGCCTCGCCGGCGCGATGGCGCACGACGAGCTCGACCAGGCGCGCCACGAGCAGCAGCGCGACGAACATCGTCACCGAATCGTAGTAGACCGGCCCGCCCGCGCCGAGCGTCGACCACGCGCTCGCGGCGAACGCCGCGCCGATGCCGAGCGCGACCGGGACGTCCATGCCTAGGCGGCGCAATGCGAGATCGCGCCAAGCGCCCGCGAAGAACGGCCACGCCGAGTACAGCACGGCCGGCAGCGTGACGACGAGGCTCGCCCAGTCGAGGAGGCGCTGGTGCTCCGGCGCGATCGGCCCGTCGGAAACGTAGCCGGGCACCGCGAACATCATGACCTGCATCATCGCGAGCAGCGCGACGCCGGCGCGCACGACGAGCGTGCGCCGCTCGGCGCGCGCGAGCGCCTCGCGCCTGGCGGGATCGTAGGGATGCGCGCGGTAGCCGATCGTCGCGATCGCGCCGATCAGCCGGTCGAGCGTGGTCTCGCCTTCGCGCCAGACGAGGTGGAGCCGCCGCGTCGCGAAGTTGACGCCGGCCTGCGCGACGCCCCGCTCGCGCGCGAGCCAGGACTCGACGAGCCACACGCAGGCGCCGCAGGTGAGCCCGTCCAGCATCAGCGACGCCTCGCGGCGGCCGCCGTCGAGCGACCGCACGAGCCCCGCGCCCTCCGCGGCCGCGTTCCACGCGACCGGCGGCGGCTCGCGCGACGGGGACGGCGGCGGCGCGCCGGTGCGCGTCGCGTAATAGCGCTCGAGCCCGGCGCCGGCGATGGTCCGCGCGACGGCGAGGCAGCCCGCGCAGCAGAAATCCCGCTCCGCGCCCGCGATCGCCGCACGCCACGCGGACGACGGCGGCACCGGCTCGCCGCAGTGCCAGCACGCGGCTCGCGACGCCTCGGCGCCGCGCACGCCGGGCGGATCCGCGTGTTGGATCGCCATGGCGCGATTGTCGGATGGACGCGCGCGACGGGCAAGGCGACGGGCCTTTCCCCGGCGCGCGCCGGAAGGGGGCGTTGACCTTCGTCAAGGACAGGGGCATCGTGCCCTCTCAGGCTCGATGCTTTCCCCACCCGAGGAGATGCCATGTACAAGCACCTGCTGGTCGCCACCGACGGATCGCGGCTCTCGAACAAGGCGGTCGCGCACGCGATCAGCCTCGCGAAGCGCCTCGGCGCGAAGCTCACCGCGTTCTACGCCGCGCCCGACTACCCGATCCCGATGTACGCGGACGGCGTGGTGTACGAGCCCGTCTCGAAGAAGGAGTACGCGGCGATGATGGACAAGGAGGCGAACAAGATCCTGGACGCCGCCGCGGCGAAGGCGAAGGCCGCGGGCGTGAACTGCGCGACGCTGCACTCGATCGCGCCCGCGCCCTGGGAGGCCATCATCGACGCCGCCAAGAAGGAGAAGTGCGACGCGATCGTGATGGCCTCGCACGGCCGCCGCGGCGTGTCCGCGCTGCTGCTGGGCTCGGAAACGCAGAAAGTCCTCACGCACGGGAAGCTGCCGGTCATCGTCATCCGGTAACTCAGGTGAGGCGGGCGTAGGGTGTCGTAGGTAGGTTTTGGCGCCGGCGGATCGCCGCCGGCGTCGACGAACGTGCTCCTGCGTTCGTCGATCGGAGCCGTCGCTCCGCTTGCACGGCGGCGCGCATCCGGGTTAGCAGACCGAGGGATGTCGTCGCCGGGCGAACCTGCACCGGCGCCAAACCCCATCTACGACACCCTTTCCCTTCGCTTTTCGGGCAAAATCAAGGCTTTGCGCCCGCAAAGCCCACGATGCGCGTCTCGAAGTTCTATCTCAACACGCTGAAGGAAGCGCCCGCCGAGGCCGACGTCGTCAGCCAGAAGCTGATGCTGCGCTCGGGGATGATCAAGAAGGTCTCCTCGGGCATCTACAGCTGGCTGCCGCTCGGCCTGATCACGCTGCGCAAGACCGAGCAGATCGTCCGCGAGGAGATGAACCGCGCGGGCGCCCTCGAGTGCTATCTGCCGCACGTCATCCCCGCCGAGCTGTGGCAGGAGACCGGGCGCTGGGACAAGTTCGGCCCGCAGCTCCTGAAGATCAAGGATCGGCACGAGCGCGACTTCCTGTTTGGGCCGACGCACGAGGAGCCGATCACCGACGTGATCCGCAAGGACGTGCGCAGCTACCGCCAGCTGCCGGTCAACCTCTACCAGATCCAGGTGAAGTTCCGCGACGAGATCCGCCCGCGCTTCGGCGTGATGCGCGGGCGCGAGTTCCTGATGAAGGACGCGTACTCGTTCGACGCGGACCGCGACGGCCTGATGACGAGCTACCGCGCGATGTACGACGCGTACGCGCGCATCTTCACGCGGCTGGGCCTGAAGTTCCGCGCGGTCGAGGCCGACACCGGCGCGATCGGCGGCTTCGCGTCGCACGAGTTCCAGGTGCTCGCCGACGCGGGCGAGGACGCGATCGCGTGGTGCCCGCAGTCCGACTATGCGGCGAACGTCGAGCAGGCCGAGGCGCTCGCCCCCGCGCACGCGCGTCCCGCGCCCGCCGAGGCGATGCGCAAGGTGCCCACCCCGACGCAGGAGACCTGCGAGGAAGTCACCGCGCTGCTCGGGCTGCCGCTCGCGCGGAGCGTCAAGTGCCTGATGGTCTTCGCCGAGGGCCGCGTGCGCATGCTGCTCGTGCGAGGCGACCACATGGGCAACGAGGTGAAGATCGGCAAGCTGCCCGACCTCGCCGGCTGGCGCTGGGCGAGCGACGCCGAGATCGTCGAGGCGACCGGCTGCAGGCCGGGCTTCCTGGGGCCCGTCGGGCTGCCCGCCGACATCCCGCTGATCGTCGACCGGACCGTCGCGGCGATGTCCGACTTCGTGTGCGGCGCGAACGAGGCCGGCTTCCACCTGGCCGGCGTCAACTTCGGGCGCGACTGCCGCGAGCCCGACGTCGTCGCGGACCTCCGCAACGTCGTCGCGGGCGACCCGTCGCCGGACGGCAAGGGGACGCTCGAGATCCTGCGCGGCATCGAGGTCGGCCACGTCTTCGCGCTCGGCACCCGCTATTCGAAGGACATGGGCGCGACCTACCTCGACGCCCAGGGGCAGTCGCACCTGATCGAGATGGGCTGCTACGGCATCGGCGTGACCCGGGTCGTCGCCGCCGCGATCGAGCAGAACCACGACGACCGGGGCATCGTCTGGCCGGCCGCGATGGCCCCGTTCGCGGTCGCGATCGCCCCGATCGGCTACGACCGGAGCCCGGCCGTCCGGGAACTCGCCGACCGGATGCATGACCAACTGACGGCCGCCGGGGTCGAGGTTCTGCTGGACGACCGGGGCGAGCGCCCTGGCGTGATGTTTGCAGATCTCGAGCTCCTCGGGATCCCCCACCGGGTCACGATCGGCGACCGGGGCCTCAAGGACGGACGGGTCGAATACCAGGGGCGCCGCGAGACCGCCCCGACGCCGGTCCCGGTGGACGGAATCGCGGCTTACCTGAAGGACAGGCTCCAGGGCTGAGATGCTTCGACGGCACGACCTCCCCATCGTCACGGCGCTGGCCGCGCTGGCGGCGCTCGTCCCGCTCGGGGCGCGCGCCGGCGCGCAGGTCGAGGAGGCGCTCGCCCCTTCGGTCGCCACGGTGCTGTCGCGCGCGATCTCGGACCGGCCAGTGCCGGCGGACTGGGAGCAGCGCCCCGACGCCCGCGCCTGGATCGAGGACATGTCGAAGCGCCTCGCGCCGCGGATGCCCGACGAGGCCGAGCGACGCGACCTCCTGCGCACGGTCCACTACGAATCGGTGCGCGCGGGCCTCGACCCGCAGCTCGTGCTCGCGGTGATCCACCACGAGAGCGGATTCAAGAAGTACGCGGTGTCGGTCGCCGACGCGCGCGGCTACATGCAGGTGATGCCGTTCTGGACCAGGCTCATCGGCAGCCCCGGGCAGAACCTGTTCCACCTGCGCACGAACCTGCGCTACGGCTGCGTGATCCTGCGCCACTACATCGACATCGAGGGCGGCGACCTGTACCGCGCGCTCGGCCGCTACAACGGCAGCCTCGGCCGGCCCGACTACCCGGGCGCGGTGATGGCGGCGATGCAGCGCTACGCGTCCGCGACGGCGCCCGTCGCGCTCGGCGCGAGCGTCGCCGTCCCCGCGCTGCGGTGAGCGGCGGGCGGGCCCAGGGCCCCCGCGTCGGGCGCTTCGCCCCCTCTCCCACCGGTCCGCTGCACTTCGGCTCGCTCGTCGCCGCGCTCGCGAGCCGCTGCGACGCGAGCGCGAGCGGCGGGCGCTGGCTCGTGCGCATCGACGACCTGGACGAGCCGCGTGCGGTTCCCGGCGCGGAGGCCGACATCCTCGCGACGCTCGCGCGCTACGGTTTCGATGCGGACGGCCCCGTCGCGAGGCAATCGTCGCGCGGCGCGACCTACGCCGCCGCCATCGCCGCGCTCGACGCGAGAGGATGCCTGTACGCGTGCGCGTGCACGCGCCGGGGCTTCGAGGACGCGCCGCTCTCGGCGACCGGCGAGCGCGTCTATCCAGGACCTGCCGCGGCGGCGTGCCGCCCGATCGCGCTTCCCGCGCGCAGCGCTCGCTCCGCATGCGCGTCGACGGCGCGACGATCGCGTTCCGCGACCGCCTGCAGGGCGAGCAGCGCCAGGACCTCGCGCACGAGGTCGGGGACTTCGTCGTCCGCCGCGCGGACGGCGTCGCCGCCTACCAGCTCGCGGTCGTCGTCGACGACGCGGCGCAGGGCGTGACCGACGTCGTGCGCGGCGCCGACCTCCTCGCCTCGACGCCGCGCCAGATCCACGTGCAGCGCGCGCTCGGCGTCGCGACGCCCGACTACCTGCACGTGCCGGTCGCGATCGACGCCGCGGGCGAGAAGCTGTCGAAGCAGACGAAGGCGCGCGCGCTGCCCGACGACCCGCTGCCCGCGCTCGTCGACGCGTGGCGCTTCCTCGACCAGGCGCCCGTCTCGCCGCGCACGCTCGGCGAGTTCTGGGCGCACGCGCTCCGCGCGTGGTCGCCCGCGCGCCTCCCGCCCGTCAAGATGCTGCCGGCGCCTCGTTCCGCTTACCACGTATAATTTCGAACGCCGCGTACCGGCGGACCGCCGGCGGAATCCGCCGGCCGCCGCCGAACGCGCGCGGGCCGGTCCTCGGCGACGGTGTCGTGCGGGGAGCGTATCCCGCGCTCCGCCGCCACGTCGCGCCGCCCGCGGCCCCTTGATCGAGCGCGCTCGTCCGCGCAGGAAATCGCATGACCACCCTCGTCGCCGTGCGCAAGCACGATGAAATCGTCATCGCCGCCGACTCGCTCACGACGTTCGGCGACCTGAAGCTCGCCGCGCCGTTCGACAGGAGCCCGGAGAAGATCGTCCGCTACCGCGGCACCTACCTCGGGCTCTGCGGCTCGGCCGCGCACCAGCTCGTGTTCGAGAGCCTGCTGAAATCGCGGGAGGACCTGGACTTCACCGGCCGCGTCGAGATCTTCGACACGCTGCGCAAGCTCCACCCGGTGCTCAAGGACCAGCACTTCCTGAACCCGAAGGAGGAGGAGGACGATCCCTACGAGTCGACGCAGATCACCGCGCTCATCGCGAACGAGCACGGCATCTTCGGCGTCTACTCGATGCGCGAGGTGTTCGAGTACACGAGGTTCTGGGCGGTCGGCTCCGGGCGCGAGTTCGCGCTGGGGGCGATGAACGCGCTCTACGCCCGGCTCAAGACCGCGGAGGCGGTCGCGCGCGCGGGCGTCGAGGCGGGCGCGACGTTCGACAAGAACTCGTCGCTGCCGATGTCGCTCTACACGATACGGGCGCGCGCCTGATGGCGCGCGACGCGCTCGTCCCGTTCGTGCTCGAGGGCGCGCGGGTGCGCGGCGCCTGCGTGCGCATGGACGAGGCCGCGCGCGGCGCGCTCGGCTCGCACGACTATCCGCCCGCGCTCGCCCGCGTGCTGGGCGAGCTCCTGGCGGCGACCGTGCTGCTCGCGGCGAGCCTCAAGTTCCGCGGCGCGCTGATCGTGCAGCTCGCGGGATCCGGCCCCGTGCGCCTCGCGGTCGTCGAGTGCGACCACGAGCTCACGCTCCGCGCGACCGCGCAGTGGGACCGCGACGCGATCGCGCGCCTGCCCGCCGACGCGACGCTCGCCGCGCTCGCGGGCGACCCGGCCGAGGCGCGGCTCGCGATCAGCCTCGACCCCGAGGACGGCCCGCTCTACCAGGGGATCGTCGCGATCGAGGCGGGCTCGGTCGCCACGCTGCTCGAGCACTACCTCGCGTCGTCGGAGCAGCTCGAGAGCCGCCTCGCGCTCGTGTCGAGCGGCGGTCGCGTCGCGGGCATGCTCGTGCAGCGGCTGCCGGGCGGGAGCGACGAGGATTCGCTCGCCTGGGACGAGGCGTCGAAGGCGCTCGCGGCGATGCCGCAGGACGCGCTCGTCGCGCGCGACGACCCGGCCGCGGCGATCGCATCCGCGTTCGCCGGCCGCGACGTCCGCGTGTTCCGCGAGCGCACCCCGCGCTTCGCATGCCGCTGCTCCGAAGCGCGCGCCGACCAGGCGCTGCGCATCGCCGGGCGCGACGAGGTCGAGGCGGCGCTGCGCGACGACGGCAAGGTCGAGGTGACCTGCGAATACTGCGGGAAGCGCTACACTTATTCGCCCGAGCGGGCGCGCGCGCTGTTCACGCCCGACAGGCCCGCCGCGCTCCACTGATCGACGCGATCCGGCCTTGCGCCCGATGAACGCCCTGGATCCCGCCGCCGCCGCGCGGCGCAGCGGCGGCACGATCGCCCGATGAGCCGTTCCCGCCCGGCCCCCGGCGACGGCGAAGGCCGGGTGCGCATCGACCGATGGCTGTGGGCGGTGCGCTTCTACAAGACGCGCGAGCTCGCGTGCGCGGCGATCGAGGCCGGGCAGGTTCGCGTCGGCGGCGAGCGGGTCAAGCCCGCGCGCGCGGTCAAGGCCGGCGACCGGGTCAGCGTGCGACGCGCGGGGCTCGCCTGGGAAGTCGAGGTCGTGCGGACGATCGAGCGGCGCGTCTCGCCGGCGGAAGCGTCCGGCGCGTACCGCGAGGATCCCGAAGCGAAGGCCGCGCGCGAGGCCGCGATCGCGATGCGGCGGGCGGCGGAGCCGCCGAGGTTTCCTGGCCGGCCGACGAAGCGCGACCGGCGCGCGCTCGACGATTTTCTCGACGAGCCCTGATCCAGGAATCCGGCAACGGCGATCGGGTTCGCCGCCGGACTCACTCGCGGGTCTGATCGCTGTCGTCCGGCTCCTGTTGCCCGACGGGCAGGAGCCGCATCGCGATCAGCAGCGCGACGCCGGCGAGGCCGGCGCCCGACACGACCGTCATGCCGCCGGTGAACGCGAGGATCGGCGCGAGCGCGAGCGCGCCGCCCAGGAGCGCGATGCCCGCGATGCCGAGCCGGCGCCGCAGCGTCGCGAGCGCGGCGCCGCTCACCGGACGGGCGTGCGGCCGGAGGCGGCCGCTTGGAAGCGCGTCAACAGAGACTGACGTTCGCGAGATCGAGGATCAGCTCCGGCTGGCGGTAGCCCAGCCACAGGAGCCATGCGATCACGCCCGCGGCGATCAGGCCGGCGAGGTGCAGCGCCACGCGCGCGAAGCGCACGCGGGGCGGCGACGGGAGCGCGGCGAGTCGCGGATCGGCCATCCGCGCATTTTACGCCGGTCGGCCCCCCGCGCGTGCCGGCGCGCGCCCGGGGGCTGCCTCGACGCTCAGGCGCGCTGCGGCTCCGCGCCGTCGACGCCGACGAGCGAGACCGGCTTGGCCGGCAGCACGTTGAGCTCGCGGATCGCGACCATCACCGAACTGAAGTCGACGGCGGTGCGAACTTCGGCGATCGGCTTCGCGAGCAGGTTCACCGCGCGCCCGCTGACGACGAGCGGCATCGTGGCGGGGAGCGCCTGGCGGAGGCTGCGGATCTCCTGCCCGGCGATCTTCCCGGAGATCCCGCGGTCGAACAGGAGCACCACGGCCGACACCTTGTACGCGGTGGCGGCCCCCGCGATCTCCTGGCCCGGGACGCCGGCGCCGAGCGTCATGCAGTTGACGCCGTCGGTGAACAGCAGGAGCTCGAGGATCGCGAGGCCGAGCTGGTTGGGATCGTTCGGCGGCGTCGCGAGCAGCACGAGCTTCGCGTCGCGCGTCGGGCGCACGAGCCGCGTCACGTCGCGCAGGAGCCGCTGCGCGAGGTCGGCGAAGCGAAGCTCCTGGAAGATCTGCATCTCGCCGCGCACGACGCGCTCGTGCACCGCCTCGTTCAGCGGGATCAGCGTCTGCTCGAGGAAGCGCCGCAGCCCCTGTCCGACCAGAAGCTTCGACAGGTGGTTCTGCATCTCGCCGACGCGGTGCTGCGCGAGCAGCTTCACCGCCGTCTCGATCTCCGAGGGCAGCGGCGTCGGCTCGTCGACGGCGAGCCCGAGCATCGAGTTGAGCGCCGTGTCCGACAGCGGCACGACCGCGCCGGCGCGCGCCAGCCCTCGGACAGGAGCTGCTTGATGAGCTTGAGGCGCGCCACCTGGTCCGGCGGGTAGACGCGGTCGCCGAACGGATCGTGCAGCGGCGCCGGGAACCCGTAGCGCCGCTGCCACATGTAGAGCTGCTCGCGCCGCAGCCCGGTGGTCCGGACCACTTCGCGGATGTGCAGCGCCCCGTGCAGGTTGCCCGCGGGGCCGGCGTGTCCAGCGCAGCCAGCCGGGGCTCCGCCCGGCGGCTCGGTGCCTTGATCAAGATGCCCATGAGCGTCGTTCCTGTTCGCCGGGCGTCAGTTGCACGCCGCAGACTGTATGGCACAAAGTAACATGGAAGGTCGCAAAGACCCCCTCTCCGGGGACTCGAGCCCCCTGAAAGCCGGGTTCCGCGCCTGCACGGACTGAACAGCACAATGCGTGCCACGCGCCCGGACCGATCCTTGCCCGATGCGCGCGCTTTGCGCGAAGATCGCCCGATCGCCTTCGACCGGAGCACCCCGGGCAGGCGGCCGCGACCGGACGCCGAGATCGCCCGCGATGGGATCGGGGAACCGGGGTGGCCGTGCGCCCCCGGCCCCGATGTTCGGCTTCTCCAGGACCGTGCGTGACCCGCTCGCCGACGCGAAGTCGGCGGAGCGCTGGTTCGCCGCCCAGCCGGCGGGCGACCCGCTCGCGACGCACGCCGAGCTGATCAGCGCGCTGGGCGCGATCGCGGATCGGGGCTACGCGCGCTCGCCGACCTCGCTCGAGGCGGTGTTCCGCGCCGACGCGCTCGCCCAGCCGATCCGCGAGGCGCTGACGACCCAGTACATCGAGCACGCGAGCCGCAGCTCGCGCATCGAGCACCAGCCGTGGTCGGCGATGTTCGACCTGTCGCAGGCGTTCCTGCTCGCGCCACGGCGTTCTCGCGCGACGTCTCCGAGCATGCCGGGAGCGGCAAGTCGGAGCTGCCCGCGCTCGTCCAGCGGCAGATCGTGCACCTGGGGCCTGGAGGCCAAGATCCGGCCTCTACCGCTACGAGCAGTGGATCCCGGCGAAGTGGGCGGGGCTCCACGCGCTCTTCTCGCTCGCCTGCTCGCGCAAGATCGAGCGGCACGCAGGTGACCGACAAGGGCGGCCGCAGCTCGACGATCGAGCACGCGTACCTGACGGTGCTCGTGCTCCAGCTCATGAACGCGGGCAACCTCACGGCGCGCCACCTCGAGCGGGTCGCGGGCGAGCTCGACGAGTGGTGCGCGCCGCTTCGCCTCACGCTCGAGCCGTCGAGCGTGTCGTCGTTCTACGTCGACTCGGCAGCCGCGAGGGCTCAGCGCGCCGGACACCGCGCCGCTCGAGGGCCGCGTGCTGTTCCTCGACACGCGGCCTCCACGCGATGCTGATGCAGAACGTGGTGACGATCGAGCAGAAGATCCGCCACCAGCCGCCTTCGGACCGAACGCCGCGCCGCAGCGAGCAGCCTGGCCTGCTCATGAAGCTCGCCGCGCAGGTCGACTCTGGAGTTCCGCCTGTTCGCGCGCCGCGGCGAGCGCACTGCCGCCGCGGGCGTCGTCGACGCGATCGTCGGCTTCGCGAAGATCTCGGGCTACCTGCACGAGGAGGAGCGCGACCCCGCTGCCGCGCATCGATCACGGCAAGAGCTTCGGCGGCACGATGGAGATCGCGGTGTTCGGCCACGCGCGGAACGAGGACGAGCGTCGCCGCGACCTCGCGCGCCGGCGCCTCGCGTCGTGGGGCGCCGCCGGGGGCCCTGGGACGTGAAGGACGTCTCGCAGACCGGTTTCCGCCTCGCCGCGCCGATGAGCGCGGCGTCGGGCGTGACGCTCAACACGCTCGCGGCGATCCGGCCCTACGGCCACGCGTTCTGGACGCTCGGCATCGTGCGGCGGATGAGGCGCCTCACCGCGGACCGCGCCGAGATCGGGCTGCAGGTCATCGCGAACACGCTGGTCGGCGTCGAGCTGGTCGAGCAGAAGAAGGGCGGCGGCGCAGCGCCGACTACTCGGTCGAGGGCGAGCGGAGCACGCTCGAGGGCCGGACGTTCCACGGCTCTTCCTCGCGCTCCGCAAGCGAAGGCGAGTCCGCGGTCCAGTCGCTGATCGTCCCCGCGGTCGAGTACCAGCCGGCGCGCCGCTTCCGGCTCAACACGTCGCGCTCGACGGTGCCGATCCGCTTCGGCCGGCTGATCGAGCAGCAGCCCGACTGGGTGTGGGCCGCGGTCGAGCCGCTCGACCTCGCGTGAACGGCGGCGACCTCGCGGCGCGCACGACGATGTCGGGGCTCGCGGCGCCGCGCGCCTGAGCGCCCGCCCGGCGCGGTATCCTCCGCGCCGTGGCCGATCGAGACGATCGACGGTCGACGATCAGTACGCCGAGGTCTATCGGCGGTACCGCTGGAACGTGCCCGGCGTCGTTCAACATCGCCGCGTGCTGCGGCCGCTGGGCCGGCGACGCGCGCGCTTCGCGCTCTACTGGGAGATCGAGAACGGCGCGACGGCCGCGTACACGCCCTGGGACCTCGAGCAGCGCGCGCGGCGACTCGCCAGCGGCCGCGCTGGCGGCCGCGGCGACCGCGTCGCGCTGATGCTGCTGCAGCGCCGGAGACGGTCGTCGCGCACGTCGCGGTCTACCGGATGGGCGCCGTCGCGGTGCTGCTCTCCTTCCCGTTCGCCTGAGGGCCGGAGTAATCGGTTACCATGCCACGAAGGTCGCGATCAAGCCGACCCGCAGTCGCTGCCGAACCTCGCGCCGATCCGCGAGCGCGTCCCCGGCGTCGAACACGATCTGTGGCGTCGCCGGCGCGCGCGAGTCGTACGTGGACGCCGTGGAGGACCTCCTCGTGCGCGTCGCCGAGCTACGAGGCGGTCGAAACGAAGCCACCGACCTGGCGCTGGTCATCTACACGAGCGGCACCACCGGCTCCGCCGAAGGCGGCGCTGATGCCGCACTCGTGCCTGCTCGGCAACCTGCCGGGGCTTCACGCACTCGCACGACGGTACCTTCGCGCGAGGGCGACCTCTTCGGTCGCCCGCCGATTGGGCGTGGACCGGCGGCCTCATGGACGCGCTGCTGCCGTCGCTCTACCACGGCCAGCCCATCGTCGGCTACCGCGGCCGCTTCGATCCCGAGCGGGCGTTCGCGCTGATCGAGCAGTACGGCATCCGGACCGCGTTCCTGTTCCCCACCGCGCTCAAGATGATGATGAAGGCGTTCCCGCGGCCGCGCGAGCGCTTCGACCTCGCGATGCGCTCGATCATGAGCGCCGGCGAGTCGGTCGGCTCGACCGTGTTCGACTGGGCGCGCGAGGCGCTCGGCGTGACGATCAACGAGATGTTCGGCCAGACCGAGATGAACTACATCGTCGGCAACTCGCACGAGCTTTGGCCAGCGAAGCCGGGCTCGATGGGGCGGGCCTACCCCGGGCACCGCGTCGCCGTGATCGACGACGACGGCAACGTGCTGCCGCCCGGCGAGCCGGGCGAGGTCGCGGTGCACCGCATCGCGCCGGACGGCACGCCCGACCCGGTGTTCTTCATCGAATACGCGGGCAATCCCGAGGGCACGCGCGCGAAGTTCACGGGCGACTGGTGCCGGACCGGCGACGTCGCGGTGCAGGACGAGGACGGCGACCTCTGGTATCGCGGGCGCGCCGACGACATGTTCAAGGCCGCCGGCTACCGGATCGGCCCGTCCGAGATCGAGAACTGCCTGGTGAAGCACCCGGCGGTGGCGAACGCGGCGGTCGTGCCCTCGCCCGACGAGGAGCGCGGCAACGTCGTCAAGGCCTTCATCGTCCTGGCGCCGGGCCACGCGCCGTCGGCCTCGCTCGAGGACGACCTCCGGCAGCACGTCCGCGGCAAGCTCGCGCCCTACGAGTACCCGCGCGAGATCGAGTTCATCGACGCGCTGCCGATGACGACGACCGGCAAGGTGCAGCGCAAGGTGCTCCGCGAGCGGGAGCAACGACGAAAGGCAGGACGCGCAAAGCAGTAGGTAGGGCGTAGTAGATAGGGTTTGGCGGAATGACCTGTGCCGGCGGCGTCGACATCCCGCCGTCGCGATCAGCGCGACTGGCTTGCCCGCGCATGGATGTCGAGCCAGCCGGACCGCCACACCGCCAAACCCTACCTACTACGCCCTACCTACTGGGGACCTCCCCCTTCCGCATACGCTCCAGGAACGCGCGGTGCGTGAGCACCCACAGGATGGCGGGCGCCACCGTCGGCAGGATCAGCGTCCCGAACTGGTAGGCGAACGCGATCACCTCGCGCTGCGGGCCGGAAAAGCCGGTCTGCGACGCGACGAGCGGCGACGCGGTGATCGCCACGTTCTTCAGGAAGTCGGCGACCGCGCCGAACGCCACGAACGGCAAGAGCGCGAGGAGGCCGGCGGCAAGGATCAGCCAGCGCTTCGACTCGCGCGCCGCGAGCGTGAGCGCCGCGAACATCGGCATGCCGAACGAATAGAGCAGCCCGTCGACCGACACGCTGATCACGCCGCCGCCGGCGGATTGTCCCGGCTTCAGCGACGTGACGAAATTCAGCGTCGATCCGGCGCGCTCGACCTCGCGCACCAGGTCGCCGAAGGGCAGCACGGCGATCGCGCACAGCGCGCGCACGAGCGCCATCAGCGCCGGCGCGGCGAAGTACCAGGCCGCGAAGGTGAGCGGCAGCCACGCGATCACCGTCAGGACGAAGCGCGCGAGCGGCGAGCGCCCGGGCGCGGCGACCGGCGGCGCGTCCACGTCAGGCCGACGCGGCGAGCGCGGCGGGCGGCGCGGGCGGGCCCGGCTCGTCGCCGGCGCGCGGCAGCGTGCGCACCCACACCAGCCACACGACCAGCACGTCCAGCATGATCAGCGCCTGCCAGACGTACAGGTGCGCCCACTCGAACACCTGGTAGTTCCACTGCCCGAGGTAGAACAGGCTGATCACGCGCAGCACGTTCAGGCCCTGGACCGCCACGATGCCGGCGCACAGCCCCGCGAGCTTGTGCTTCCACGGCGCCGGGAACGCGAGGATCGCGGCGATCAGCACGATCGTCGCCTCGACGCCGTTGCAGCCGGCCTCGATCGACACGGCGAAGCCGTTGCTCGTGCTCTGCATCACCTTGCCCGCGGCCACGACGTTGGGGTCGAAGAACGTCACGATCGCCGTCGCGATCTGCGCGAGCGCGCTCGTCCAGGGCTCGACGAACCAGCGCTGCGCGGGCGGCGTGAGCTCGAGGCCGAACAGCGTGCCCTGGATCAGCAGGAAGAGGATGAGGAACCGGACCACGGGCGGAGTTTACTGGATGCCGGCCGCGCGCGCGGCCGGGGGCCTAGCTTCGCGCGAGCGGAGGATTCTTGGCGAAATAGCGGCGCACGCCGTCGGCGATCGCGTCGGCGTAGCGCCCCTGCTGCTTCGGATCGCGAAGCTTCTGCTCCTCGTCGGGATTGCTGATGAACGCGGTCTCGACCAGGATCGACGGCACGTCGGGCGCCTTCAGCACCGCGAAGCCGGCCTGCTCGACCTCGCGCTTGTGCAGCGCGTTCGCCTCGCCCAGTTCCGAGAGCACCTGGCGTCCGGCCTTCAGGCTGTCCGCGATCTGCGCGGTCTGCGAGAGGTCGAGCAGCGTGCGCGCCAGCACCGGGTCGCGGACGTCGAGGTTCACGCCGCCGATCAGGTCGGCGTCGTTCTCCTTCTGCGCGAGCCAGCGCGCTGCGGCGCTCGTCGCGCCGTTCTCGGAGAGCGCGAACACCGACGAGCCGCGCGCGGCCGGCTCCCGGAACGCGTCGGCGTGGATCGACACCAGGAGGTCCGCCTGCGCGCGCCGCGCCTTCTGCACGCGCGTCGCGAGCGGGACGAAGTAGTCGTCGTCGCGCGTCAGCACCGCGCGCAGGTTCGGCGTCGCGTCGATCGCCGCCTTGAGCTTCTGCGAGATCGCGAGCGCGACGTGCTTCTCGTAGGTGCCGCGCCGCCCGATCGCGCCGGGGTCCTCGCCGCCGTGGCCGGGGTCGACCGCCACGGTGATCCGGCGCGCGCGGTCGCGCTTCGCCGGGATCGTGGGCTGGTCGCCCGGCGGCGGGGGCTCGAACAGCGGCGCCTCGCGGGCGGCAGGCGCGGGCTTCGCCTTTTCCGCGTCGAGCAGCGCCATCAGCGGGTCGGGCGGCGAAACCGGGATCAGGTCGACGACGAGCCGATGGCCGAACTCGCCGACCGGCTTCAGCGCGAACGCCTGCACCAGGACGTCCGCTTTCACGTCGAACACGACGCGGAGCACCGTCGGCGACTTCCGCGCGTAGCGGATGCCCGCGAGGTGCGGATCGTCGGGATGGATGCGCTGCGCCAGCGCCGCGAGCTCGGGCCCCGCCTCGACGCCGTCGAGGTCGAGCACGATGCGCTCGGGATCCTTGAGCGTCAGCACCTGCCACGCGAGCGGCGCGGGCGACTCGAAGATGACGCGCGTGTACTCGTGCGCGGGCCAGACGCGCGCGGAGGCGATGCGCGCCGCCTGCGCCCACGCGAGCGGGACGGCGAGCTGCGCGGCCGGCAGCAACGCCCATCGCAGCGCGCGGCGCCGCCCGATCGAAACGCGGGTCAGCGCGCCTCGAGCGCCTGTCGGATGTCGGCTACGCATCGTTCACCGGCCGTCGTCGTCGCCGCGAGCTCCAGTGTCCGACCGTCCCCTCCGGTCGACGGTGCCAATCGCACCGCGAGGTCCGCCGGCGGCAGGTGCCCCGCCACGCGTTCGGGCCATTCGACCAGCGCCACCGTCCGCGGGGTGAAGCCCTCGGCCGCGCCCACCGTCTCCCATTCCTGCGGGTCGGCGAACCGATAAAAATCAAAGTGATACAAGTATATGCTCGAAAGCGGGTAATGTTCAAGCAGCGTGTAGCTCGGACTCTTCACCGGGCCGGTCCAGCCCAGTCCGCGCAACACGCCGCGGGCGAAGGTCGTCTTGCCCGCGCCCAGGTCGCCGGACAGCGTGACCACCATCCCGCCCGCGAGCCCGCGCGCGAGCGCGCGGCCCGCGCGCTCGGTGGCGTCGGCATCGGCGAGGTGCGTGCGGTAGGTCGCAGTCATCGTGCCTTGCGCGGCGCTGCGTTACGCTCCCGCGCATGAGCGCTCCCGCCGACACCGGAAACGCGGACGCCGCGGGATCGGTGGACTTCGCCGCGCTCGTGAGGCGCATCGACGGCTGGGGGCGCGAGCTCGGCTTCGGCGCGATCGGCGTGTCGGACGTCGATCTCGGCGACGCGCCCGCGCGGCTCGCGGACTGGATCGCCGCGGGCCGCCACGGCACGATGGATTATATGGCGCGCCACGCGGCGCTCCGGGCCGCGCCCGGCGAGCTCGTGCCCGGCGCGATCCGCGTGATCAGCGCGCGCCTGGACTACTGGCCCGCGGACGCGCGCGACGCGAACGAGGTGCTGGCCGACCCGCGGCGCGCGTACGTCTCGCGCTACGCGCTCGGCCGCGACTACCACAAGGTGCTGCGCGGCAAGCTGCAGCGGCTCGCCGACCGCATCGCCGGCGAGGTCGGCGCGTTCGGCTACCGCGTGTTCTGCGACAGCGCGCCGGTGATGGAGGTGGCGCTGGCGTCGAAGGCGGGGCTCGGCTGGCGCGGCAAGCACACGCTGCTGCTCTCGCGCGACGCGGGCTCGCAATTCTTCCTGGGCGAGATCTACACCGACCTGCCGCTGCCGCCCACCGCGCCGGTGACCGACCACTGCGGCAGCTGCCGCGCCTGCCTCGATGCGTGCCCGACCGCCGCGATCCTCGCGCCCTACGAGCTCGACGCGCGGCGCTGCATCAGCTACCTGACGATCGAGCTGCACGGGCCGATTCCCGAGGAGCTGCGGCCGCTCGTCGGCAACCGGGTCTACGGCTGCGACGACTGCCAGCTCGCCTGTCCCTGGAACAAGTACGCGCGGGCGGCCGCCGAACCCGACCTCGCGCGCGTGCGGAACGGGCTCGACGACGCCGCGCTTCCCGACCTCTTCGCGTGGACGCGCGAGGACTTCGAGTCGCGCATGTCGGGCAGCGCGATCCGCCGCATCGGCTACGAGCGCTGGCTGCGCAATCTCGCGGTCGCGCTCGGCAACGCGCCGACGACACCGACGGTCGTCGCTGCGCTCCGCTCCCGCGTGGACGATGCGTCAGCGCTGGTGCGCGAGCATGTCGCGTGGGCGCTTGAGAGGCATGCAGAGCGAAACAAAAGCGTAGATAGTAGGTAGTAGGTAGTGATTGGCGATCGCGCAATTCCGGCCGCTCGACGTGGCGGATGTCGCGACAGCGCGCAAGGCGCCGAGGCCAAGCACTATCTACTATCTACTATCTACGCTCTTGGCCCGTATCGGACCAGGAACCCGCGCATCTTCGCGGCGTCGTAGCTCTTGCCGGCCTCGAGCTCGCTCGTGTCCTGCGAGTGCAGCAGCGTCCCGTCCGCGTCGAGCACGAACAGGTGCGGGTAGCCGGCGATCGCCGGCCACCGCGCGAGGAACGCCCGGTTCTCGTTGTCCTTCGAGTAGTTCACCTTGAGCCACACGTAGCGCGCGCGGCGCAGCGCGTCGAGGTCCGCGTGCGACGCGAGGAAGCGGTCGAGGATGTGGCACCAGCTGCACCACTCGCCGCCGACGTCGACGATCACGCGCTTGCCTTCCGCCCTCGCCGTCGCGAGCGCCGCCGCGAGGTCCTTGGCGGGATCGCGCTTCGGATCGAACCGGTCCGGCAGGGACTGGGCAGCTGCCTGCGCGAACGGCGCCAGCGCGAGCCACGCGATCAGTCGCCGGCGCGGAAGGTCGATCCTGGCGTCCATGCTCCGCTTTCCATGCGCTCGCGCTAGCGAATGAGCTGGTTCATCGACACAATCGGAAGCATGATCGCGAGCACCAGCACGAGCACGATCGCGCCCATCACGACGATCATCAGCGGCTGCACCAGCGCCGCGATCCACGCGAGCCGGAGCTCCGCCTCCCGCTCGAGGTCGGCCGCGGCGCGCTCGAGCATCGGCGCGAGCCGGCCGCCGCCCTCGCCGCTCGCGGTCAGGTGCACGAGCACCGGAGGAAAGGCGCGCGTCGCCGCGAGCGCGCGAGCGAGCGGCATGCCCTCGCGCACGCCGGCCGCGGCGTCCCTCGCCGCGTCGGCGATCGGCCGCATCCGGATGACGCCGGATGCGGCGTCGAGCGATCGCAACAGCGGCGTGCCGCTCGCGACGAGGATCGCGAGCGTCGAGGCGAAGCGCGCGGTGTCGAGGCTCCGCAGCAGGCGGCCGATCCCCGGAAGGCCGAGCAGCGCGCGGTGCGCCGCCGAGCGGAACGCCTCGCCGCGCATGGCGAGCGCGAACGCGACCGTCGCGGCCGCGACGAGGCCGATCCACGCCCACGCGGTCGCCCGGAAGAACGACGAGGTCGCGATCAGCGCCTGCGTGAGCCAGGGCAGCGCCTGGCGGCTCTGCTGGTAGACCGACACGACCTGCGGCACGACGTAGACGAGCAGCACCGCGATCACGGCGGCCGCGACGATCGCGACGAGCACCGGATAGACGAGCGCCGTCGCGAACCGCTCGCGCAGCGCGATGCGCGCTTCGAGGTAGTCGGCGAGGCGGCCGAGGACCTCCGCCAGCCGGCCGCTCTCGCTCGCCGCGCCGACGAGCCCGCGGTAGAGCGCGTCGAACGTGCGGGGATACCGCTCGAGCGCGGCCGGCAGCGACTCGCCGCCGCCGACGTGCGAGCGGAGCGCCGACAGCAGCGACGACGTGCGCGGATCGTCGGCCTGCGCGGCGGCAGCGCCGAGCGCCGCGTCGAGCGTCATGCCGGCCTGCGCGAGCGTCGCGAGTTGCCGCGTCGCGAGCGCCACTTCGCGAGGCGGCAACCTGACGCTCGCCGGGCGTCCGGTCGCCGCCGGCTCGACCGCGGTCGGCGTGAGTCCCTCGGCGCGAAGGCGGTCGCGCAGGCCGCGCGCGCTCTCGGCCTCGTCGACGCCGCGGCGCGCACGCCCGGCCGCGTCGACCGCCTCCCAGCGGAACGCGGCCCGGACGGCCATCATTCGTCCCGCGTGACGCGCACGAGCTCGGCCAGCGACGTCGTCCCGTCGGCGAGCCATCGCGCGCCGTCGGCGCGCAGGCCGCGCTGGTGCCGCCGCCTCGCGGCGTCCCGGAGCGCGGGCTCGCCCGCGCCGTCGTGGATCAGCCGCCGCATCGTCTCGTCGACCTCGATCAGCTCGTAGATGCCGGTGCGCCCACGGTAGCCGGTCGACTTGCAGTCCGCGCATCCGGCGGGCGCATGCAGCATCGCGGTCGAGGCGATGCCCATCGCGGCGAGCGTCGCGCGCTCCGCCGCGGTCGGCGGCGCGGCGCGCCGGCACGTCGGGCAGAGCGTGCGCACCAGCCGCTGCGCCAGCACGCCCAGCAGCGACGACGAGAGCAGGTAGGGCTCCACTCCCATGTCCGCGAGCCGCGTCACCGCGCTCGCGGCGTCGTTCGTGTGCAGCGTCGCCAGCACGAGGTGTCCCGTGAGCGACGCCTGCACCGCGATCTGCGCGGTCTCCAGGTCGCGGATCTCGCCGATCATCACGACGTCGGGGTCCTGCCGGAGGATCGCGCGGAGCGCGCGCGCGAACGTGAGGTCGACCCGCGGATTGACCTGCGTCTGCGCGACGCCGTCGAGCGCGTACTCGATCGGGTCCTCGACCGTCATCATGTTGACCGCGCCGCGCGGCAGCCGCGCGAGCGCGGCGTAGAGCGTCGTCGTCTTGCCCGACCCGGTCGGACCGGTGACGAGCAGGATGCCGTGCGGCTCGCGGACCATCCGGTCGACGGCCGCGAGCGTGTCGGCCGCCATCCCGAGCGACGCGAGGTCGAGCCGCGCCGCGTCCTGGTCGAGGAGCCGCAGCACGATGCGCTCGCCTGGCCCGGTCGGCAGCGTCGACACGCGTACGTCGATCGCGCGGTCGCCGAGCTTCAGCGCGATGCGCCCGTCCTGGGGCAGCCGCTTCTCGGCGATGTCCAGGTTCGCCATGATCTTGATCCGCGACACGATCGCCGCGTGCAGCGCGCGCGGCGGCTCGAGCACGTCGGACAGCACGCCGTCGACGCGGAACCGCACGACCGCGCGCGCGTCGTAAGGCTCGAAGTGCAGGTCGGACGCGCGCTCGCGCACCGCCTGCAGCAGCAGCGCGTTGATCATCCGGATCACCGGCGCCTGCGCATCGCCGCCCTCGAGCAGGTCCTCGGCGGGCGGCAGCTCCTGCATGAGCCGCGAGAGGTCGGCGTCGCGCGCGGCGTCGACCGCGAGCGCGGCGGACGGCGCGGTGCCCGGGTCGTAGGCGCGCGCGAGCTCGAGCGCGAAGCGCTCGGCGTCGACCGCGCGCGTGCGCACCGGGCGCTTCAGCACGCGCCGCAGCTCGGCGATGCCCTCGGCGGTCGCGTCGGGGCGCACGAGCACGACGACGGCGCCGGCCTCCTCGCCGGCCGCGAGCACGCCGTGCGCGCGCGCGAACGCGTAGGGAACGCTCGACGTCAGGGGATCGCGCGCGGCCATCGCGACTCGCTCGCGCGCGCTACTTCGGCGGGTCTTGCGGCCGCGCGAACGGCGGATCGGGCGCCGGCTGCGTCCACGGCGGAATCGGCGGCGGCGGCGTCGGCGGCCCCGGCGTGGCGCCGCCCGGCTGCCCGGGCATCGTGCCCTGCGGCGGCAGCGCCGGCGTCAGCGGGTCGTTCCAGAACGCGCGCGGGCCCGGGTCGATGCGCTGCTGCTCGCTCTGCAGGTACTGGTAGCGCTCGGACGTGAAGTCTCGGCCGTCGGCGCCGGTGCGCACGATCGTCGGCTTGAGGAAGATCATCAGGTTGGTCTTCTCGCGGTGCCGCGCGTCGTAGCGGAACAGCTGCCCGACGACGGGCACGTCGCCGGCGATCGGCACCTTGTCCGTCCCGTCGGTCAGGCGGTCCTCGATCAGCCCGCCCAGCACGACGATCTGCGAGTCGTCGACGACGACCGAGGACTCGAGCGAGCGCTTCGACAGGATGATGCCGGTCGCGTTGGTCGCGTCCTGGATGCGCGAGACCTCCTGGTAGAGCACGAGCCGCACCGTACCGCCCTCGGTGATCTGCGGCTTCACGCGCAGCACGAGCCCGACGTCGCGCCGCTCGATCGTCTGGAACGGCGTGACCGTCGTCGTCGAGCCGGTCTGCGCGTACTGGCCGGTGACGAACGGCACGTTCTGGCCGACGACGATCCGCGCCTCCTCGTTGTCGAGCGTGAGCAGCGTCGGCGTCGACAGGATGTTCGCGTTGACCTGCGTCTCGAGCGCGCGCGCGAGGAACCCGAGGTTCTGGATGATGCCGAGCCCCGGGATGTTGATCGTCCCCCGGACGACGCCGAGGTTGAGGCCCTGCGCCGCCGAGCCGAGGTTCGCCGCGATGTCGATGATGTTGCTGCCGCTGCCGCGCGGCGTGAAGTTCGTGCCGCCGACGACGCGCGTCTGCGTGCTGTTGATGCCGTTCAGTACCTGCCACTGGATGCCGAACTCGGCGGCCTTGTCGGCGGAGACCTCGACGATCAGCGCCTCGACGTAGACCTGCGCGCGGCGCACGTCGAGCTTCTCGATCACGGCGCGCAGGTTGTTGTAGACCGGCTCCGGCGCGAGGATCACGAGCGCGTTGTTCGTCGTGTCGGCCGAGATCGTCGCGCCGCCCGCGGTGAAGCTCGACGACGTCGCGGGGGGCGAGAACGGCAGCGGCGTCTGCGACGCCACGGTCGACGAGGTCATCGACGAGCCGCCGGACGGCGGCGCCTGGAGCGTGGCCGGCGCCGCGGCCGCCGGCGACGCGTCCTGCCCGGTCAGGAGCCCGCGCAGCGTCTGCGCGACGCGCGACGCCTCGGCGTTCTTCAGGTACACGATGAACATGTTGCCGGCGGCGCGGCCCGGCGTGTCGAGCTGCTCGATCAGCTGGCGCACGCGCGCCGTTCGCCCGGGGTTGTCGCTGCGCACGAGCACGGCGTTCGAGCGCGGGTCGGCGACGATCGTCACGCGCTGCTGCGCGTCGGCGGGCACGCTGCCCGTCGCCGGATCCGCCAGCAGGCGCTGCAGCGTCGGCACGAGGTCGATCGCCGAGGCGTGCCGGAGCGGCACGACCGTCGGCTCGCTGCCGGGCGGCTGGTCGAGCGACGCGATCACCTTCTCCAGCCGCTTCAGGTTGTCCGCGTAGTCGGTGATGACGAGCGCGTTGCCGCCGGGGAACGCGGCGATCGTGTTGGCCGGCGTGATCAGCGGGCGCAGCACGTTCACGAGCTGCGTCGCGGACTCGTATCGCAGCGGGATCACCTGCGTGACGAGCCGGTCGCCGCCGGCGGTGACCGGGCCGCTGCCGACCGGGCCGGCCTGCAGCCGCGCCTCCGCCTCCGGGACGATGCGCACGACGTTGTCGCCCTCGATCGCGGTGATCCCCTGCATCCGCAGCGCGGAAAGCAGCGTCGGGTAGACCAGCGAGCGCGGCACCGGCCGGGCGGAGACGATGGTCACCGTCCCCTTGACGCGCGGGTCGACGATGAAGCTCTTGCCGGTGATCTCGGCGACGGCCTTGACGACCGCCTCGATGTCCGCGTTGGTGAAGTTGAGCGTGACGGGCTCGTCCGCGGCCGGCGCCGGCGTGGCCGCGCCGAGCGCGGCGGCCAGCGCGAGGCCGGCCAGGAAGGCGGCGGGTCGGGGTCGTCGGCGGACGGACGACGGTGGGTCGCGCGGCGGGGGCATCGGGCGACCCGCGCGGCGTCGGTCGCTCACGACGGGCGCCTGTCCGGGCGGGCCGGCCGATGATAGCACCGGGCCTCCGCCGACCGTCCCGCCGGACCGGGGCGGCGGCGACGGATCGGCGAAACCGTATCCCGTCCCCGCCGCATCCAACCGGCATCCACGCTCCGGAGCCGCCCCGCCATGCCCGCGCTCGCCGTCCTCGTCGCCCGCCACCGCATCTGGGTCCTCGCCGCCGCCGCCCTGCTCGGGCTGGCGGCCGCGGGCGGCCTCTCCCCCTCGACCCCGCGGGAGCCGGTGCCCCCGTCGAAGGTGTCGTCCCTCGTGGCGACCGCCATTCCCGCCGCGCACGCCGCCACGGTCCGGGTCGTCCTCGCCGCCAACGAGGCGCCGAAGCCCGCGGACGCCGCGTCCCCGCCCGAGCCTCCCGCCCCCGCCGCGGCACCCGCCGGCGCCGAGCCGCCGGCGAAGGCCCCGAAGCGCAGGGGCGCTTCGGTCGGCATCACGATCGACGACGACGAGAAGGTGCACATCAACGGCCCCGGCGGCACGCGCGAGTACGACTCGTTCGACGCGATGGTCGACAAGGCGCCGTGGATCGCCGGGCTGGTGTTCGCGGTGACGTTCCTCGTGTTCCTGACGCCCATCCTCGTGATCGCGCTGGTCATCTGGTACAAGATCCGCAAGAACCGGATGCTGAACGAGACGATGATCAGGCTCGCCGAGAAGGGCATCGTCCCGCCGGCCGAGGCCTTCGACGCCATTTCCGCGAGCCGCCCGGCCGCGATGGCCGGCCCCTCGGTCGCCCCGCTGTACGAGCAGGCGAAGGCGGTGCGCCAGAAGGCCGTCTGGTCCGACCTGCGCAAGGGCGTCATCGCCGGCGCGGTCGGGCTCGGCCTCACGTTCTTCTCGATGCTCGACGACGGGACGCCGAACTCCGTCGGCCTGATCCTGCTGTTCGTGGGCCTCGCCTACATCGTGCTCTGGTATTTCGAGGACCGGCAATTCTCGTCCTCGCGCGCCGGCCCGCCCTCGGCGCCGCCCCCGCCCCCGGGACCGCCCGCCGCGTGACGCGACCGCCTCGGGACGATTACCCTCGCGCCGGTGACCGATGCCGAACTCATCGCCCGTGCCCTCGTCGGTGACGACCGCCACGCGTTCGCCGAGCTGGTGCGGCGCCACCAGTCCGCGGTGCGCGCCTGCCTGCGCCGCCTCACGGCCGGCAACCACGCGCTGGCCGACGACCTGGCGCAGGAGACGTTCTTGCTCGCGTGGCGCAACCTCAAGTCGTTCCGGCAGGAAGCCCGATTCTCGACCTGGCTGTACCGCATCGCCACGAACTGCTGGCTCGCCGACGCGCGCAAGCGCAAGGAGACGCTGCTCGGCGACGACGACGGCGCGGTCGCCGACGACGACGATGGCGACGAACCGGCCGACGGCGCGCCGGACCACGCGCGCGGCGCCACGCTCAAGGTCGACATGGAGCGCGCGCTCGCGGTCCTCAGCGAGGCCGAGCGGGCCGCGATCGTGCAGTGCTACCATAACGACCTGTCGCACGAGGAAGCCGCTTTCGTCCTCGGCTGCCCGGTGGGCACCGTCAAGACGCACGTGCATCGCGCGAAGCAGAAGCTCAAGCTGGCGCTCGCGTCCTGGGCGCCGGACGCCTGAACGATGACGACGCTCCCTCTCCCCGCCGCCGCGCAGGACGACGACTGGCTCGAGCGCGCGCTCCGCGACGACGCGGCCGACCATCGCGCCGCGCACGTCGACGACGGCGGCTTCACCGCGCGCGTGATGGGCGCGCTGCCGGCGCCGATCGCGGCGCCGCGCTGGCGCAAGCCGGTCGTGTGGACGCTCTGGGGCATCGCCGCCGCGGGCGTCGCTGCGTCGTTGCCCTCGCTCGCGACCGACGTCGCGCGCGAGATGTTCCGCCTGATCGCCGCGCAGCCGATCTCGCTGCCGCACGTCGCCGCCGCGCTCGCGGCGATCGGCGCGATGACCTGGGGCGGCGCGGCGTACGTCCTGCGCAGCGAGTGAGAAGGCGGTCGGGCCGAAGCCCGACCCGCAGGGATCCGAAGCCCGTCGGGCCGAAGCCCGGCCCGCAGCAAGGAAAAGGCCGCCCGAGGGCGGCCTTTCTCGTCGCGCGGACTGCGCGCGGGCTCAGTCCTTCAGCGTGAAGTTGATCTCGACCTCGCCGGTGTACTTCTCGCCCTCGGCCTTGAACTTCCACTCCTCGAGCGCCTGCTTGACCGCGCGGTCGAACACGCGCGGCGGGTCGGACGAGACGATGATCACGTCCGTGACGTTGCCCTTCTCGTCGATCAGGAGCCTCACGACGACGCGGCCCTTCGCCACCTGCGCGCGGATCGCCTCGCGGGGATAGACCGGATCGTCGCCCGAGATGCGCGTGATGCCGCGGCGGATCGCCGGCTTCGGAGGCGCGGGCGGCGCGACGACGGGCGGCGGCGGCGCGATCACGTACTCCTGCTTCGGCGGCGGCTCGGGCGACACCGCGGTGATCGTCGGCGCCTGCTGCACGACCGGCGGCGGGATGTCCGGCGGCGGTATGTAGGGCTGGACCGGCACCTCGATCTTCGGCTGCTCGATGATCTTCTTCGGCGGCGGCGGCGGCGGGGGCGGCGGCGGCTTGATCTCCTCGATGATCGTCGCGGTGATCGGCTTCTTGATCACCTCGACGGCCTTGCGCGCGAGCCCCGTCACGAGCGCGTAGATGACGAGCCCGTGCACGAGGATGACGAACGCGATCCCGAGCATGTGCCGCGTCGGGTCTCTCTGCCGTCGTGCGTAGTCCATGCGTGACTCCGTGCCCGCGGGGCGGATCGCGCCCCGCGCGGCCTCGCTATTCGATGAACTGCTCGCTGCCGATGATCCCGATCTTCGTGAGACCGAGACGCTGGGCGGACGCGAGCACCGCGGCGGTCTGCGCGTACTTCGACCGCTTGTCCGGCCGAAGGTGCACTTCCGGCTGCACCGGGAGCGCCGCGGCGGCGGAGAGCTTCTCCTCCAGCGTCGCGCGGTCCGGCAGGAGCTCGCCGTTCCAGTAGATCCGGCTGTCCTGGTCGATGTCGATCTTCAGCACGTCCGGCTTCACCAGCTGGGGCGGCGGATTGCCGACCGGCATGTTGAGGTTCACCGAGTGCAGCTGGATCGGCAGCGTGATGATCAGCATCACGAGGAGCACCAGCATCACGTCGATCAGCGGCGTGGTGTTGATGTCGATCATGACGTCCGGTTCGCCCGCGCGGCCGGTGCCGACATTCATGGCCATGGTCTTGACCTCGCTCGCGCTAGCCGCCGCGAACCGGCGGCTCGGTGATGAAGCCGACCTTCGCGATGCCCGCGCGCTGGACCGCGTAGATGATCCGCCCGACCGCGTCGTAGTCGGCGCCGCCGTCGCCCCGGATCTGCACCTCGGGCTGCGGGTTCAGCACCGCCACCTTCTTGAGCCGCTCGACCAGCGCCTCGGTCGTCCCGATGCGCAGGTCGTTCCAGTAGATGCGGCCGCCCTGGTCGACCGAGAGCGTGATGTTCTCGGGCTTGGTCTCGCGGACCTCGTTCTTTTCCTTCGGCAGCGTGACGGGGATCGACGTGGTGACGACCGGGATCGTGATCAGGAAGATGATCAGCAGCACCAGCATCACGTCGACCAGCGGCGTCGTGTTGATCGCCGAGACGACTTCGTCCTCTTCCCCGTCGGCCGGGCCGACGCTCATCGCCATGGCGCTAGCTCCGCGCGCTCGACTTCGGGGCCGAGAGCAGCACCGCGTGGAGGTCGGCGCCGAACGCGCGCACGCGCTCCAGCGCGGACTTGTTCCGGCGGATGAGCCAGTTGTAGCCGAGCACCGCCGGCACCGCGACCGCGAGGCCGATCGCCGTCATGATCAGCGCCTCGCCCACCGGGCCGGCGACCTTGTCGATCGACGCCTGGCCGGCGATGCCGATCGCGGTCAGCGCGTGGTAGATGCCCCACACCGTGCCGAACAGGCCCACGAACGGGGCGGTCGAGCCCACCGTCGCGAGGAACGCGAGGCCGTCCTGCATGCGGCTCGCCACGTTGTCGATCGCGCGCTGGATCGACATCGAGATCCAGTCGTGCATGTTGACCGCCTCGAGCATGCCGGTGTGCTTCTCCGAGGCCTCGAGCCCGGACTCGGCGATGAAGCGGAACGGGCTGCCGCCCTTCAGGCGGTCGGCGCCCTGCTTGACCGACGGCGCGTTCCAGAATTCCTTGTCCGCCTTCTTGGCGGCGTTCATGACCCGCGACTGCTCGTAGAGCTTGGTGATGATGATGTACCAGGTGCCCATCGACATCAGGATCAGGATGACGAGCGTCGACTTCGTGACGATGTCGCTGCCGCGCCAGAGCGCCTCGAGGCCGTAGGGGTTGTCCACCACCTCGGTCTGCCGGGCGGCTGCGGGCGCCTTGGGCGCCGCGGCGGGAGCCGTGGCGTCGGCGGCGGGCGCCGCGGCCGGGGTGGCGGGCTGGCCTTGCGCGAGCGCGACGGGCGCCACGAGCGGCGCGCCCACGAGCAGGGCCACGGCCAGCGCGGCCCAACGGGTCATCTTCAACATGGTGTCTCCAGACTGGGGAATCCGATCGGATCGAAGGGACCGGGGGCGCCGTCTCGCCGACGCGGGTCGCGCCGGTCGTGTGCCGTCCCGGCAGCCGGTCGGCTGGCGCGGGCTTCGGGCGTCTCCGGAAGGGTGAATCGTGCTGTCGTCGACCTCATTTCCACGTTGTCGGCTCGGACCTGGAGCCGCTCGGGCTCCCCGGCCATGCCGCGCGCTTCCGGCCGCGCTTGAAAGCATCGGCCCCGCAACTTCGCGGGGCCCGGGGCCGACAAAAAGCGCGCCATGTTGCTCCGAAAGCGCCGAAAAGTCCAGTCCCGCATTGGAGCGGTTGCTCCAATCCGGGGCAGCGACTCGTCGCCTCGATGCGGTGCGGGCGGCCGGCCGCGATTAGTGGTAAAAGGACGCCCTCGCCGCCGGGCCCGCGCCCGCGGTCCCACTTCCCGAGGACATGCCGACATGAAGATCCCGCTCGCCGCCGCCCTGATCGCCCTCGCCGTCGCGACGGTTCCCGCCGTCCGGGCGCAAGGCGCCTCCGCCGACGGGACCGACCTCAAGGCGCTGGTCGCGCAGGCGAAGACGCCCGACGGCAAGCGGGCGGTCGTCGCGTCGACGCTGCAGCTCACCGACGCCGAGGCGAAGAAGTTCTGGCCGGTCTACGACGCCTACCAGCGCAAGCTCGAAGTGGTCAACCGGCAGTACTCGCGCACGATCGAGGACGTCGTGATGTCGGGCCGCCCGATCAGCGACGCCTACGCGAAGAACCTCGCGAAGGACCTCACCGAGGTCGAGGACGCGGACACGCGCGCGCGGAAGTCGATGTACGCGTCGGTCGTCAAGGTGCTCCCCGGACGCAAGGCGATCCGCTACCTGCAGCTCGAGAACAAGCTGCAGGCGGCCTACCACTACGAAGTCGCCACCACGTTCCCGCTGATCAAATGATCGCCTGAACGAAGGCTCCGCGACCGGGCTTCGACCCGCAGCGATCCGCCCGCCCCGCGATCACGGTGGGCGCGGCCGCGTGGCGCGGCCGGCGCAAGGCGACATGCGGGTCACCACGTCGGGCCTCGCGAGGCGATTCGCCGGGGCGCCTCGATCGTCGCGGCGGGCGATCGGCAAAAACAGAAGGGGGCGTTTCCGCCCCCTTCGTCGTCCGCGTCGCGGACGGAGCGTCGCCGCCCCGCCCGCGCGTCATGCGCCTTACAGGAACTTCCAGTTCAACTGGCCGTAGATGAAGCGGGCCCGCGCGTCGTAGTACGACGGGTCGAAGCCGGACTGGAACGTGTACTGCTGGTTCGTCACAGGCGGGTTGCGGTCGAACAGGTTCTTCACGCCGAGCGTCAGCTTCAGGTTCTTGACGCCGGTCCACGTCCCCTGGAAGTCCCACAGCGACATCGAGCCGACCGTGCGCTCGTTGCCGTCGATGTCACCCTGGAAGTCCGTGTACGACGTCTGGTACAGGTTCGACAGCGAGGCCTGCCACGGGCCGTAGAGCCAGGTCAGCGTTGCGTACTGCTTCCAGCGCGGGATCACGCCGGTGGCCGCTTGGCCCGCGACGGTGGCGAGACCGCTCGTGTAGCTGCCGTCGAGGTTCTGCGAGTCCCAGTTCATGTAGTACGTGCCGCTGATGTCGAAGTTGAACCGGCCCACGCGCGTCGCCTCGGAGCGCAGGTGCGCCTCGAGGTCGATGCCCTGGATGTGCACCTTGCCCAGGTTGATGTTGGTCTGCGTGATGTTGGTGATCGGGCCGGGCAGCGTCGGGTAGTTCGGATCGACCGGGCCGCGCTGGACGAGGTAGCCCAGGTTCGTCAGGTCGCCCAGGATCGTCTCGGTCTGGAGGCCCGCGACGATCAGGTTGTTGACGTTGATCACGAACCAGTCGGCCCCGAGCGAAACGCCCTGGATCGGCTCGAAGATGAAGCCAGCGCCCCACGACTCGGACTTTTCAGGCTGCAGGTCCGGGTTGCCGCCGTTCGTCACGTTGAACTGCGTCAGGCAGTCGCGGTTGTCGTTCGTCACCGGGCAGCGGATCGGGTCGCTCGTGCCGGCCGCGGTCACGCCGTTGCGCTGCGGCAGGAACAGCTGCTGGAGCGACGGCGCCAGGAAGCCCTTGGCGTAGCCGGCGCGCAGCAGAATGTTCTTGTTCGGCTGGTAGCGCAGCGTGATCTTCGGATTGGTCGTGTCGCCGAAGTCGCTGTAGTGGTCGTAGCGGACCGCGATGTCCGCCTCGAGGCCCTTGACGATCGGGATCAC
>JBGAHH010000016.1:0-56876 GCA_044226265.1 Casimicrobiaceae bacterium
GAGCACGCGCCGCGCGAGCCCCGGCTGCTCTCGCTCCACGCGCCAGGCGACGGCGTGGCCGCGGGGGTGGACGCGCAGCGCGTGCTCGCGCGGCATCACGCCGTAGACGTGCAGGAAGGTCTCGTCGAGCTCGTGCCCGGCGTAGGCGCGGTCGAGGTCCCCCGCGCGGTAGCCGGCGACACGGTGACGGAGGATCAGGTCCTGCGCGCACGCGGGCGCGCGGATCGGGTCGTACTGGACGAAGCCGAGCCGAGCGACCGCCCCGGCCGGATCCGCGGCGGGCGCGAGCGTCCGGGCCACCGCGTAGCGGCGCAGCGTCGCGAGGTCGGGCGTCACGCCGCCCTCAGCGCGTCGACGATCTTCATCCGCGCGGCGCGGGCCGCGGGCAGGAAGCCGCCGACGAAGCCCATCGCCAGCGCGAACGCGAGCGAGGCGCCGACGATGCCCGGCGTGAGCGCGAACGAGAACGCGACCTCCGCGAAGGTCTGGAAGTTCATCGTGGAGATCGAGATCGCCTGCATCAGCGACGCGCCCGCGAGGCCGACGAGGCCGCCCGCGAGCCCGAGCAGCAGCGACTCGACGAGGAAGGCGACGAGGACGGCGGAGCGCGAGAACCCCAGCGCGCGCAGCGTGCCGATCTCGCCGGTGCGCGAGGCGACCGACGCGTACATCGTGATCATCGCGCCGATGATCGCGCCGAGCGAGAAGATCACCGAGATCGACGTGCCGAGGTAGGTGATGAACTTCGCGAGCGCCTCGGACTGGTCGGCGTAGAAGCGCGTCTCGCGCTTGGCCTCGAGCGTGAGCCGCGGGTCGGCCGCGATGGCGTCGCGGACCTCGTCGAAGCGGGAGCCGTCCGCGAGGCGGAAGATCACCGACGAGTAGCCGGCGCGGCGGAACGCCTGCAGCATCTGCTCGGCGTCGCCCCAGATCTCCGAGTCGAAGCCGGTCCTGCCCGCGTCGAACACGCCCACGACCGTCCAGTCGCGCGACGCGAAGCGCACCGACTCGTCGAGCCCGGCGCCGCGGAATCCCTCGGCGACCGCGCGGCCCGCGACGACTTCCGCCGTGCCGGGGCGCGGCAGGCGGCCCTGCACGATGCGCGCCTGCGGCCGCAGCGCGTAGCCTTCCGGCGTCACGCCGCGGATCACGACGTTGGACGGCTTGCCCGACTCGCGTTTCGGCAGGCTGATCAGCACGACCGGCTCCTTCGACACGAGCCGCCGGCCGTCCGGCCCGGTCGCGATGCCCGGCAACGACTCGACGACCGCCGCCTGCACGCGGTCGATGCCGCTCTGCACCTCGGTCTGCGATCCGCGGCGGATCACCACGACGTTGTCGTCGCTGCCGGTCGACACGAGCGTGCGCTCGAGCCCGGCGGCCAGCATGAGCACCGTCGCGAACACGTAGACGACGAGCGCCATCCCGCCGGCGGTGAGCGCGGTCGTGAGCCGCCGCGCGGCGAGGTTGCGGACGACGTAGGCGAGCGGGACGGCCATCGGTTCAGGCGACGGCGCGCAGGCCGTCGACGATGCGGATCCGCGCGGCGCGCCAGGCGGGCACCGCCGCGGCCACGAGCCCGACGACGAGCGCCGCCGCGAGCTGCAGCGCGACCGTCTGCTCCGAGACGAAGAACACCGGGAACAGCGTGCCCATCGCATCCGCGAAGGCGTTGGCCAGCGGAAACGTGACCGCGACGCCGGCGAGCCCCGCGAGCAGCGCGAGCCCCAGCGACTCCGCGACGATCAGGCCCGCGACGAAGCCTCCGCCGAAACCCAGCGCCTTGAACGTCGCGTACTCGCCGTAGCGCTCGCGCGCGGTCATCGCCATCGTGTTCGCCATCACGGCCATGATGATCAGGATCACCACGTAGGACACCGCCTGGATCGCGGCGAGGATCGCCTCGGTCATCGAGACGAACGAGAGCTGGAACGCCTTCTCGGTCTCGGTCAGCGTCTCGGCGAGCGAGTTCGCGAACTGCGAGTCGATCGCCTCCGAGATCGAGGCCGCCTGGTCGGGGTCGCGGATCTTCACGACGTAGAGGCCTGACTGGTCGCCTCGCCGCGGGTAGATCCGCTTGATCGCCTCGTTCAGGTAGTCCCAGTGGAAGAAGAACGTCGACTGGTCGACCGTCTTGTCCGCGCCGTCGTAGATGCCGCGCAGCGTGAACGACCAGGTGCCCGGGTAGATCGTGCCGCGGATCGGGATCGTGTCGCCCACCTTCCAGCCGAACTGGTCGGCGAGCCTGCGCCCGGCGATCGCGCCCTGGCGGTCGGTCAGGAACGCCTTGCGCTCGGCGTCGGACAGCAGGATCTCCGGATACATCGCCAGGTAGGCCGGCGCCTGGATCGCGAACTGCGGGAAGAAGTTGCGCTCGCTCACGTAGACGCCGCCGAACCAGTTCACGCCGGCGACCGAATCGACGCCGGGCACCTGCCGGATCTTCTGCGCGTAGTTGAGCGGCAGCGGGAACACGAGCGACACGGAGCTCCGCGTCACCAGCCGCGCCGAGCTCGACGCGTTCGCGCCCGCGTACCAGGCGTCGACGACGGTGCGCAGGAGCCCGAACGACGCGATCGCGATCACGATGCCGAGCGCCGTCAGGAGCGTCCGGAGCTTGTGCCGGAGCAGGTTCCGCAGCACGAGGAGCGTGACGAACATGGCGCGACGTCTCGCGTCCGGCCGGGCCTCGCCCTAGTCCGCGAGCACGCCCTTCTCGAGGTGCACGACGCGGTGCGCGCGCTCGGCGGCCTTCGGGTCGTGCGTGACCATCACGATCGTCTTGCCGAGCTCGCGGTTGAGCCGTTCGAGCAGGTCGAGGATCTCGCCCGCCGTCACGCGGTCGAGGTCGCCGGTCGGCTCGTCGGCGACGATCAGCGTCGGGTCGGTGATGAGCGCGCGCGCGATCGCGACGCGCTGCTGCTGGCCGCCCGACATCTCGCTCGGGTAATGGTCGGCCCGGTCGGTGAGCCCGACGAGCGCGAGAGCGGTGTCGACGCGCTCGCGGCGCTCCGAGCGCGAGAGCGACGTCAGCAGGAGCGGCAGCTCGACGTTCCCGGCCGCCGTGAGCACCGGCATCAGGTTGTAGAACTGGAAGATGAACCCGACGTGCGCCGCGCGCCAGTCCGCGAGCTCGCGCTCGGAGAGCTTCACGATGTCGACGCCGGCGACGCGGATCTCGCCCGACGTCGGCTTGTCGATGCCCGCGACGAGGTTCAGCAGCGTCGACTTGCCCGAGCCCGACGGCCCCATCAGCGCGACGAAGTCGCCCTCCGCGACGTCGAGGTCGATGTCGACGAGCACCGGGATCACCTGGTCGCCGCGAACGTAGTATTTCGCCAGCCCGCGGATCGACACCAGCGGCAGCGCCTCGGGCACGTGCTGTGTGCCGGGCGCGTGCCCGACACCGGGGACGGCGCTCATTTGCCCGCGACGCGCACGCGCGTGCCGGACGCGAGGTCCGCCGCCGGCTTCTGCACGACGCGCTCGCCGGACTTCACCTCGCCGGTGATCGCGACCAGGTCGCCGATCTTCAGGCCGGCGGTCACCGGCACGGCCGTCGCGACGCCGTCGCGCACCGCGAACACTACGCTCCTCCCGTCGCGCTGCGCGATCGCGTCCGCCGCCACGGCGGTCAGCGGCTTCTGCTGCTCCGGCGTCACGTCCTGCGACAGGAACGACACCTTCGCGCTCATCTCGGGCAGCACGCGCGGGTCGATCCTGTCGAAGCGAACCTTGGTCATCACGGTGGCCTTCGCGCGGTCCACCGTCGGCACCATGCGGCTGATCCGGCCGGTGAAGCGCGAGTCGGGCAGCGCGTCGAGCAGGATCTCGGCGGGCTGGCCCACCTTCACCTTCGCGAGGCTCGATTCGGAGACGTCGGCCTCGACCTCGAGGGTGTCCATGTCGGCCATCGTGACGACCGCGCCCTTCGAATCGGCGGCGTTCGAGAACGGCGTGACCATGTCGCCGACGTTGGCGCTCTTCGACAGGATCACGCCGTCGAACGGCGCGCGGATCAGCGTGTAGTCGACCGCCACGCTCGCGTTGCGCGCCGCCGCCTCGGACGCCGCGAGCGCGGCGCGCGCGCTGTTGACGCCCGCGACCGCGCGATCCGCGCGCGCCTTCGACGTGTCGAGCGCCGACTGCGACACGAACCCCTTCGCCACGAGGTCGACGTTGCGCTGGTGCTGGGCGAGCGCGTCGCGCTCCTCGGCCTCGGCCTGCGCGAGCACGGCGCGCGCCGCGTTGACCTGGGCATCGGCCGCCTGCGCCTGCGCGACGACGTCGCGATTCTCGAGCCGCGCGATGACGTCGCCCGCCTTCACGCGCGAGCCTTCCGCGACGCCCAGCCATTCGAGACGGCCGGTCGCCTTCGACGCGATCGCCGCCTTGCGCTGCGCGACGACGTAGCCGGTGGCGTTCAGCACGACGAACTGCTGCGACGGATAGGTCGTGACCACGGCGACCGCCTGCACGTCGGCGACGCGCGGCCGCAACGCCAGCCACGCGCCGGCCGCGACGACGGCGAGGGCGACGAGGCCGAGGACGATCCAGCGCTTGGTGCGGCGCCGGCGGATCGGCGCGAGGCTGCGATCGATCCGGAGCTTCGAGAGGTCGGGCGAATCCACGGGGCGGCCATTGTACCGTCCCGACCTCGAGGCGAGCCCGCCTAGGACCAGCGGAAGAACAGGAGCGACCAGGCGGCGACGACGGCCGCGACCGCGCAGGCGAACGCCGCGAAGGCGCGCACGCGCGCCGCGCGGTCCGGCGCGTCGTCGAGCTGCAGCCACGCGAGCCGCAGGCTCCACGCCGCGCCCGCCGCGAGCACCAGGGCGCGAGCCGCAGGCACCGCGCCGAGCGGAAGCCCTTCGGCCTTCGCGAGCGAGACGGTCAGGCTCGTGAGCCCCAGGAACACGCCGAGGCCGGCGAGCGGGACCAGCGCGTACGCGAGGCGCACGGCGCGCGCGACGGCCGGCGCGCGGCACGCGCGGGCGGCGATCGCGAGCGCACCCCAGACGATCGACGACAGCACGGCCGCGGTCGCGGCGATGTAGCCGACGATCAAGAGCCCGTCGAGCCAGGTGAACACGTCGTTCGCGTCCGGGTAGTGCGTGAGCAGCCACCAGGGAGCGTCGTCCGACAGGAGCCATGCGGGGCCGTGGTCGACGACGAACCCCGCGGCGGCGAGCTTCGCCTGGACGAACCAGGGGCTCGCGGACCAGTGGAACGCGCCGACGGCTAGCCCGATCAGCCCGACGACGACGAGCGCGGCGTCCCAGCCGGACGCGCGGTCGGGCGCGAGCCTCGCGACCTCGAGGTTCGGCGGGCGGAACGAGAGCGCGATCGCGTCGAGGTGGCCGCTGCAGCGGCCGCACATGTGGCACCCGGACGGGCCGCTCATGCGGCGGATGCGCACGAGCGGCGCGCAGTTCACCGGGTGAACCGTCACGTGCCCCGCATTGCGCGCCCACGCGTCGCGGTCCACGCGGAAGTGCACCGGCGCGACGCGCGACAGCGCCGAGAACACGCCGTTGACCGGGCACAGGTATCGGCACCAGACGCGCTTCTCGCGCCCGTAGACGAGGCCGACCGCGATCGCGGCGATCGTCGAGCCGCCGAGCACGACGAGCGCCGCGGGCGCGTACTGGTAGACGCTCACGAGCTGGCCGAAGATCGTGGTCAGCGCGAAGGCCACGAACGGCCAGCCGCCCCAGCGCATCCAGTGCGGAACCGGGCGGTGCAGGCCGAACCGGCTCGCGGCCTCGGTCAGCGTGCCCTCGGGACAGAACACCCCGCACCAGGTGCGGCCGGCGACGAGCATCGACAGGATGACGAAGGGCCACCACAGGCCCCAGAACGCCCACTGCGCGAACACCGTGAGGTTCGTGAACGCGCGCGCGTCGTCCCCGGGCAGTGGCAGGAACGCTGGGACGACGACGAGGAGAACGTAGGCCGCGACGACCGTCCACTGCACGGCGCGCACGACGCCGCCGTGGTCGCGGAGCCAGTCGCCGTACGCGGCGAGCCGCACCGACGCCGGCGACGCGCCGGGGGCGAGCGCGCTCATTTCGCGGGCGCGCCCGCGCGCTCCTTGCCCGGCGTCGCGCCGGTGTCGCGGTAGAGGAACGCCCAGATCGCCGCCCAGTAAGCGGCCAGCGCGAGGAGCGGCAGCAGCGCGGGCTGCGCGCGGTAGCCGGTGAACGCGGCCACGAAGCCGCCGAAGCGCGTCGAGTCGTCGAGGACCGCGGTGGTGTCCCAGAGCTGGTCGACGATCGGCGGAAGCACGCCCAGCGAGATCAGCTTCTCGAGGCCCGAGACGAGCAGCGCCCCCGCGAGCAGCAGCAGCAGGATCTCGCTCGCGCGGAAGAACACGCGCCACGACAGCACCCTGCCGCCCTGCTGCAGCAGCCAGAACGTGAGCCACGCGAGCGCGACGCCGCCGGCCAGCACGAGCGCGAACTCGCCGCCGCTCATCTGCGCGAGGCCGACGCCGTAAAGGAAGACCACCGTCTCCGACGTCTCGCGCGCGATCGCGAGCGCGATCACGACGAGCATGCCCCACCAGTTCGCGGCCTCCGCCTGCGCGCCGAGGCGCGCCTCGAGGTCGCGCTTCAGCGTGCGGCCGTGGCGGCGCATCCAGACGACCATCTGCACGATCAGCGCCGAGGCGACGAGCATCGCGACGACCGCGAAGACCTCCAGCGCGTCGCCCGACAGCACGTGCGCGACGCCGAGCATCGCGAGCGCGAGCAGCGCCGCCAGGCCGAGCCCGGCTGCCACGCCGCCCCACAGGTAGCGCATGCCGGCGCGGGCGTCCGGCTGGCGCTTGAGCCACGCGTACACGATGCCGACGACTAGCAGCGCCTCCGCCGACTCCCGCCAGACGATGAACAGCGCGTTGCCCATGGGACCGTGGCGCCTATTTCGCGACGATCACGCCCTTCGACGTGTCCGGATGGAACTCGTCGAAGAACGGGTAGGTGCCGGGCTTCAGCGGGTAGATCACCACCGACGAGCGCGCGCCGGGGCCGAGCACCTTCTCCTGCTTGAGCGGCAGGCTCTCGAATTCGATCGGCGTCGAGCCCTCGTTCACGATCTCGATCCTGAGGCGCTTGCCCGCCGGCACCTCGAGGTTGGGCGGCGTGAACCGGCCGTCCTTCGCGACGAGCTTGAACGTCGCGGGCTCGTCCGCGGCGAACGCCGCGAGCGGAAGGGCGGCGACGAGCGCCGCGGCGGCGAGGAACGACGAAGCGCGCGCGATCACGGTCAGTACCCGCCCTTCTTGCCGGTGCCCGCGTACACGAACTCGTAGTCGAGCGTGAACGGCTTGAACCACGGACCGACGCCGGTCTCCTTGTCGACGTGCCGGCCGAAATGTGCATGCGGATCCGATCCCGGCGGCGCCACCGTGAGCTTCAACGTGTACTTGCCCGGTCCCGCGAGCTTCACGTTGTCGCCGTAGTGCGGTCCGTCGTTCGCGACCATCGGCATCATCGGGCCCCTGATCACGTCGCTCGAGCCCTGCTTCCGCAGCTCGTAGGCGACCGACAGGTACGGCACCCAGCTTCCGTCGGCGAAACCGTTCGCGTTCTTGTCGGTCGCCTTGATGTCGGCCTCGAGGTGGATGTCGGACGCCTTCGCTTCGCGCATCATGCCGACCGGCTCCATCGTGACCGGCTGCAGGTAGACGGCCGCGATCTCCATGCCGTCGCGGACCTGCGGCTTGCCGATCGGATACTCGAGCGCCTGCGCGCCGCCTGCCGCGAGAGCGATCGCCGTCGCAGCCGCGCCGAAGGCCCAGCGGCGCCGCGGCTCGAGGGGGCGGCGGGGGCGATTTACCACAACCGCTTGATTTCGCACGAGCTTCCTTTGACGGGGTGTCCGTCGCTTTCCGACACTCTAGTCGCTCGGCGGCCCGTTGTAAATGGGAATGATTTGCGTTTGATCAGACTTTGCGCTAGGATCGTCCCGACTTCGCTCCCGCCCCCGCGCCGCGCCATGTACGTCTGCGTCTGCAACGCGATCACCGACCGCGAAATCCGTGCGGCGGCCGACCTGGGCGCTCGCACGATCGAGGACCTGCAGGCGACGCTCGGCGTCGCGACCTGCTGCCGCCGCTGCACCGATTGCGCCCGAGGCGTGCTCGCCGGCGCGCTGGACGCGCGAGCGGCCTGCGCGGTCGGCGGGGACGACTGACCTCCTCCCGGCGCCGCGCGGCGTCGGCTAGACTCGCCGCTCGCAGGATCCAAGGCGGAGACCCCGGATGAAAGGCGATCGCCAGGTCATCAAGCACCTGAACGCGGTGCTCACCAACGAGCTCACCGCGATCAACCAGTACTTCCTGCACGCGCGGATGTTCTCGCACTGGGGCCTCTCGCGCCTCGCGGAGCTCGAGCGCCGCGAGTCGATCGACGAGATGAAGCACGCCGACCGGCTGATCGAGCGCATCCTGTTCCTCGAGGGGCTGCCCAACCTGCAGGACCTGCACAAGGTCCGCGTCGGCGAGGACGTGAAGGAGGCGCTCGCGTGCGACCTCGCCCTCGAGCGCGACGCGCATCCGGTGCTCAAGGCCGCGATCGCGCATTGCGAGACCGCCCAGGACTACGTCTCGCGCGAGCTGTTCGAGTCGATCCTCGAGAGCGAGGAGGAGCACATCGACTTCCTCGAGACGCAGCTCGAGCTCCTCGAGAAGCTCGGCATCCAGAACTACCTGCAGTCGGCGATCGCCGAATTGAAGCAGGGGCCGTCGGCGAGCTGACGTCCGCCCGGTCCGCCGCGCATTCGCGGGTCGCGCGGGGCCTTCCTACCCGCCCTCGAGCGGCGCGGGCGCGACGACCGCATCGCGCCGCGCCGCCAGCATCGCGAGGATCGCGAGCCCCGCGCCGATCAGCGCGATGCCGGCCCATTCGCTCGCGGTGAGCCGCTCGCCGAACACGACCATCGACGAGACGAGCGCGATCGGCGGGATCGCGAACATGTTGAGCGACGCGGTCCCGGCGGGCAGCGCCTTCAGGATCGCGATCCACAGGAGGAAGCCGAACGCCGTCGACGCCGCGCCGACGTAGGCGAGCAGCGCGACCTGCGCGAGGCTCCAGCGCGTCGGCGGCAGGTCGAGCAGGAGCGCGAGCGCGGTGAGCGGCAGCACGCCGACGAGCATCTGCCAGGCGAGGAAATTCACCGGATCGGCGGGGGCGCGCTGCTGGAAGTGCTTGGTCGCGACGCTGCCGGCGGCCCAGCCGAAGCCCGACAGCGTCGCCCAGAGCTTCGGCGAGAGGTCGCCGCTCCAGTCCCAGGGCGCGACGACCAGCACGAGCCCCGCGAACGCGAGCGCGACGGCGAGCCACTGCGCGCCGCGGACGCGCTCGCCCAGCACGATGCGCGCGATGACGAGCGTCCAGAACGGCATCGTGAACACGAGCACCGACGTGCGGCCGACGCCGCCGCCCGCGAGGGCCATCGTCGTCGAGCCGAAGTTCACCGTCGTCTGCAGCACCCCGGTGACGACGATCGCCGTCCAGGTCGCCTTCGGCGCCAGCGGCGCGCGCATCGCGGCGAGCGCCGCGAACAGCACCGCGATCGCGAGCCAGGTGCGCTGCGCGGTGAACGTCACCGGGTGCGCGCCCTGGAGCGCGAGCTTCATCACGACCCAGTTCGAGCCCCAGACGGCGGTCAGCACCGCGAGCGCGACGTAGGCCCCGCGCCGGGTCTCGATCCTCACGGCGCGTCGAGGAAGCGCTCGATCGCGCGCGCCACGGCTTCCGGCTGGTCGTGCTGCAGCATGTGGCCGGCCTCCGGAATCACGACGAGGCGCGCGTCCCGGATCTCCGCCATGCGCCGCCGGACGACGTCGAGGCCGTCGCCGGTCGTCTCGCCTTCCGGATGCCCTTCGAGCCAGCGCGGGATCCGCGACTCGGCGCCCGCGACCCAGAGGACCGGCGCGTCGATCCGCCGCCAGATCGCGACCATCTCGGCGAGCCGGTACACCGACGGGAACGGCAGCTTGTGCCGCGGATCCGACGTGAGCTCGGCGCGGCCGTCGGGCAGCGTCCTCGCCCACCAGCCGGCGAGGAACCGCGCGCGCTCGCGCGTGAGCCGCGGATTGTTCTTCCGCAGTCGGTCGGCCACGGCGTCGAGGCCCGCGTACGGCGCGAAGCGCGGCGGATCACGTAGCGCGTCGAGCCAGGCCGCGTACTTGCGCGGCGCCTCGTCGTCGGGCTCCGCCGGGATGCCGAAGCCGTCGAGCGAGATCGCGCGACGGACGCGGGACGGGCGCACGCCCGCGTAGATCATCGTCACGTTGCCGCCGAGACTGTGCCCGGCGACGTCCACCGGCTCGCCCGGCGCGTAGTGGTCGACGAGCGCGACGAGATCGGCGACGTAGTCGGCGAACCAGTAGCCCTGGGGTTGCCAGTCGCTGCCGCCGAAGCCGCGCAGGTCCGGCGCGATCACGTGCCGCTCGCGCCCGAGCGCGTCGACCACGAACTGGAACGACGCACCGACGTCCATCCAGCCGTGCACGAGGAAGAGCTTCGGGGCGCCCTGCTCTCCCCATTCGAGCACGCGGTGATCGAGGCCGCGCAGCGGGAGGCGGCGGGTGCGGGGCGGCTTCACGGCCGACGATCCCGCGGCCTCCCTGCACCGGCGTCGAATGTCGCCGCGCCGAGCGTCGGCCGCCGCGGCGATCGCAAGCGCGCGTCGTCGATCCCCGTCGCAAGCGACGGGGCCCCTCGCCGACGCAGCGACGCCGCTAGCGTTTCTTGCACAGGCTCGCGCCGTCGGTCCAGCCGGTCCGGTAGTTGGCGTCCTGCGCGTAGCGCTGCGCGTCCCGGCGCTGCGGCCCGGTCGCGCTCGCGCATCCGTCGGCGTAGCCCTGGCGATAGGGCAGCGGGAAGCCCGACAGGTTGACGGGCGGCGGCGGCGGCTCCGCGGCCCGCGGCAGCGGCGGCGCGCTCGGCGTCGAAGGCTGCGGCTGCGGCGCCGTCGGCTGGGGGCCCGGCGCGGTCGTCGCGCAGCCCGCGACGAGGACGACGACGAGGAGGCCGGCGGAGATTCGCGGCATGAGAAAGGATTCCGGGCGCGGCGAGCGACGAACGTGCGGCGCGGCCGGTTCGCGGCGCAGTAAAATTCCAGTGTACCGAATCGGAAGCGCGCTCGAAAGCGCGGCGCCCGCGGCGTGGCTCCGCCGCGCCGGATCGGTACACTTGACCCCATGCCCGTTCCCGCGTTCGTCCACCTCCGGCTGCACGGCGAGTTCTCGATCGCCGACGGGACGGTGCGGATCGACGACGCGGTGGCCGCCGCGGCCGCCGACCGGATGCCCGCGCTGGCGCTGACCGACCTCGCCAACCTGTTCGGGCTGGTCAAGTTCTACACGGCCGCGCGGGACGCGGGCCTCAAGCCGATCGCCGGCTGCGACGCGTGGATCACGCACCGTGCGGAGCGCGACGCGCCGTTCCGCGCGCTCCTCCTCGCCGCCGACCGCGCGGGCTACCTCAAGCTCTGCGAGTGGCTCACGCGCGCCTACCTCGGGAACCAGCACCGCGGGCGCGCGGAGATCGACCCCGGCTGGTTCGACGAGGGCACCGACGGGCTCATCGTGCTGACCGGCGCGCGCGAGAGCGACGTCGGCGCGGCGCTCGCGCAGGGCAATGCCGCGGTCGCGCGCTCCGCCGCCGACGCATGGAAGCGGCGCTTCCCCGGCCGCGCCTACCTCGAGGTGCAGCGCGCGGGCCACGCCGACGACGACGCGCTCGTCGACGCGACCGTCGCGCTCGGCGCCGCAGCGGAGCTGCCGGTCGTCGCGACGCACCCGGTGCAGTTCCTGTCGCCGGGCGATTTCCGCGCGCACGAGGCGCGCGTGTGCATCGCCGAGGGGCACGTGCTGTCGGACGCCCGGCGCCCGAAGCGGTTCACGCCGCAGCAGTACTTCGTGACGCAGCGCGAGATGGCGGAGAAGTTCGCCGACCTTCCGGAGGCGCTCGCGAACAGCGTCGCGATCGCGCAGCGCTGCAACCTCACGATTCCGCTCGGCAAGCCCCACCTGCCGGCGTTCCCGACCCCGCCGGGCGTCACGCTCGAGCAGCACCTCGAGCGCGAGGCCGCCGGCGGGCTCGAGCGCAGGCTCGCCCAGCTCTACCCGGACGACGCCGCGCGCGCGAAGGCGCGGCCGGCCTACGAGGAGCGCCTCGCGTTCGAGACGAAGACCATCGTGCAGATGGGCTTCGCCGGCTACTTCCTGATCGTCGCCGACTTCATCAACTGGGCGAAGGGCCACGGCGTGCCGGTCGGGCCCGGGCGCGGCTCGGGCGCGGGCTCGCTCGTCGCCTACAGCCTCGGCATCACCGACCTCGATCCGCTGCGCTACCAGCTGCTGTTCGAACGCTTCCTCAATCCCGAGCGCGTGTCGATGCCGGACTTCGACATCGACTTCTGCCAGGACGGCCGCGACCGCGTGATCGACTACGTGCGCGAGAAGTACGGCGCCGCGTCGGTGTCGCAGATCGCCACGTTCGGCACGATGGCGGCGAAGGCCGCCGTTCGCGACGTCGGGCGGGTGCTCGACCTGCCCTACACGTTCTGCGACGGCATCGCGAAGCTGATCCCGTTCCAGCCGGGCAAGCTCATCACGCTGAAGCAGGCGCGGCAGATGGAGCCGATGCTCGCCGAGCGCGAGCAGAACGAGGAGGAGGTGCGCGAGCTGCTCGCGCTCGCCGAGTCGCTCGAGGGCCTCACGCGCAACGTCGGCATGCACGCGGGCGGCGTGCTGATCGCCCCGGGCAAGCTCACCGACTTCTGCCCGCTCTACGCGCCGTCGGGCGCCGACGCGGCCGTCTCCCAGTTCGACAAGGACGACGTCGAGGCGATCGGGCTCGTCAAGTTCGACTTCCTCGGCCTCACGACGCTCACGATCCTCGCGCGCACGCTCGAGTACGTGCGCAAGCTCGAGCCCGCCTCGACGCTCACGCTCGACGACATCGCGCTCGACGACCCCGCCACCTACCGGCTCTTCCAGCAGGCGCAGACCTCGGCGGTGTTCCAGTTCGAATCGCGGGGGATGCGCGACCTCCTGAAGCAGGCGCGCCCCGACCGGCTCGACGACCTGATCGCGCTCAACGCGCTCTACCGGCCGGGGCCGATGGACCTGATCCCCGAGTACGTCGAGCGCAAGCACGGCCGGCAGCGCGTCGACTACCTCGACGCGCGCCTCGAGCCGATCCTGGGGCCGACCTACGGCGTGATGGTCTACCAGGAGCAGGTGATGCAGATCGCGCAGGTGATCGGCGGCTACACGCTGGGCGGCGCCGACCTGCTCCGCCGCGCGATGGGCAAGAAGAAGCCCGAGGAGATGGCGAAGCACCGCGACGTCTTCGTCTCGGGCGCCGAGAAGAACGGGCTGGCGCGCGCGAAGGCGGTGCAGCTCTTCGACCTGATGGAGAAGTTCGCCGGCTACGGCTTCAACAAGTCGCACTCGGCGGCGTACGCGCTCGTCGCCTACCAGACCGCGTGGCTCAAGGTCCACCATCCCGCTGCGTTCATGGCGGCGAACCTGTCGCTCGTGATGGACGACACCGACAAGGTGAGGAGCCTGCGCGACGACGCGCTCGCGATGGGGCTCGAGGTGCTGCCGCCCGACGTCAACGCGTCGGGCTGGCGCTTCGAGCCGGTCGATGCGAAGCGCATCCGCTACGGGCTCGGCGGCATCAAGGGCACCGGCGAGCAGGCGGTGGCGTCGATCGTCGCCGCGCGCGAGGCGAGCGGCCCGTTCCGCGACCTCGCCGACCTCGCGGCCCGCGTCGACAAGCGGCTCGTGAACCGCCGGGTCATCGAGGCGCTGGTCAAGGGCGGCGCGCTGGACTCGATCGACCCGCGGCGCGCGACGCTCTTCGCGTCGATCGCCAACGCGATGAACGAGGCGGAGCGCGCGCAGGCGCAGGCCGCGCAGGTGTCGCTGTTCGGCGGCGACGTCGCCGCGCCCGCGCCGGTGCTGGTCGAGACGCGCGAGTGGACCGAGGCCGAGCGCCTGCAGCACGAGAAGTCGGCGCTGGGCTTCTACCTGTCCGGGCACCCGTACGCCGCGCACGCCGCCGAGCTCGCACCGCTCGTGCGCACCGCGCTCTCGGACATCCAGCCTCGCGCGGAGCGGTACCTGATCGCGGGCATCGTCACCGCGCAGCGCGTGCAGGCCGGGCGCAAGGGCAAGGTCGCGTTCGTGACGCTCGACGACGGCAAGGGCTCCGCGGAGATGGTCGTGTTCAACGAGGTGTGGGAAGCGTCGCGCGCGATGCTGCGCGAGGACGCGCTCGTCGTCGTCGAGGTCAAGGTGACGCAGCGCATGGGCGAGGACGGCGAGGTGACGGGCCTGCGCATCCTCGCCGAGCAGGTCTACGACCTCGCGGCGGTGCGCAAGCGCTGGGGCCGCCGCCTCAAGGTTTCGTGCAACGGGAACGCGACCGCGGAGCGCCTCGCGAGCATCCTCGCGCCGTTCCGCGCCGACGGCCTGCCGGTGATCGTCCACTACACGAACGGCGCGTTCGAGGGCGACGTCGAGCTCTCCGACGCGTGGCGCGTGGCGCCCGACGAGGCGTTGCTCGCGCGGCTCGCCGACTGGCTCGCGCCCGAGAACGTCACCGTCCAATATTAGCTCCGCACGCGCGTTCGACCGGACGCCCGGCTCGCGCGCGCCGGTCAACGCGCTGCCTACGCCGTGTCGACGACCGGGGGAATCCGAAAGCGGTACGCCGCCCTCGCCGCGGAGCCCGGCGCGCTGCGCTTCCTCGCGCTGTCGCTGCCGATGCGCCTGCCGATCGGAACCGTCGGGCTGGGTACGCTCCTGCACCTGCGCGACCTCACCGGGTCGATCGCGTTCGCCGGCAGCATCGTCGGCGCGCAGCTCGTCGCGATGGCGGCCACCGCGCCGCTGCTCGGCCGGATCATCGACCGCGTCGGCCCGCGCGGCGTGCTCGTCGCCTGCGGCGTCGTCTGCCCGGTCGCGCTCGCGGTGATGCTCGCCGCCGGACCGCTGGGGCTGTCGCGCACCGCGATCCTCGCCGCCGCCCTGGTCGCGGGCGCGTCGTCGCCGCCGCTGACCGTGCTGGTCCGCACGCTGTGGCGCATGCGCCTGAAGGATCCGGCGCTGCGCCAGACCGCGTTCGCGACGGACGCGGTGGCGCTCGAGCTCGCCTACACGGTCGGCCCGGCGCTGATCGCGATCGCCGTGGCGCTCGGGCCGCCGGGCGCGCCGCTGGCCCTCGCGCTGTTGTTCACGGCCGCCGCCGTGCCGACGATGTTCGCGTCCGGCGGCCTCGCCTGGTGGACGTCGTCGGGACCGGCCGAGCGCCACCTGCTCGGCCCGCTCCGCGATCGCCGGCTGCTGATGCTCTACGCGACGACCTTCGCGCTCGCGTTGTCGTTCGGCGCCATCGAGGTCGCCTACCCGGCCTTCGGCCGCGCAGCGGGCGCGGACGCCTGGGGGCCCGCGCTGCTCGCGATCTGCTCGATCGGCAGCGCGATGGGCGGCATCGCGTACGGCGGGCTGCACCTGCACGCGCCGCTCGCTCGCCAGCTGCCCTGGGCCCTCGCGCTGATCGCCGCGGGACTCGCCGCGCACGTGCCGATCGGCGATCCCTGGCTGCTGGCGCCGGTGGCCGCGCTCGCCGGCGTGCTGATCGCGCCGGCCATGACGATGGTCTCGCTGCTCGTCGCCGAGCTCGCGCCGTCGAAGTACGCGACCGAGGCGTTCACCTGGTCGGCGACCGCGATCGTGACCGGCCTCGGCGCCGGGATGGCGGCCGCGGGAACGATCACCGAGCGATTCGGCACCGGCCGCACGTTCGCGCTGGCGGCCGCGACGGCGGCGATCGCCTCAGCGCTCGCGATCGCGCTGCGGCGCGGCCGCTGACGCGAGCGCGTCCCTCAGCGAGGTCTTCAGCACCTTGCCCGCGGCGTTCTTCGGCAGCTCCGGGACGATCGCGTAGGCCTTCGGGCGCTTGAAGCGCGCGATCTCGGCGAGGCACAGCGCGTCGAGCGACGCCTCGAAGCGGCCTCGCGCGCCCGCGCCGTCGAGCGCGACGCGCGGCACCACGCACGCCACGACTTCCTCGCCCCAGTCCGGGTGCCGCCGGCCGATCACCGCGACCTCGAGCACGTCGGGATGACGCAGCAGGACCTCCTCGACCTCGCGCGGGTAGATGTTCGAGCCGCCGCTGATGATGAGGTCCTTGCTGCGGTCCTTGAGCGTCAGGAAACCCCGGGCGTCGAGCACGCCGACGTCGCCGGTGTGCAGCCAGCCGCCGGCGAGCGTGCGCGCGGTCGCCTCGGCGTTGCGCCAGTAGCCGCGCATCACCGTCGCGCCGCGCACGAGCACCTCGCCCGCCTCGCCCGCGGGTCCCTCGACGACGACCTCGATGCCGGTCTGCGCGACGCCGACCGATCCGAGCCGCGCGTCGTCGCCGCGCGCGACCGCGTCGGCGATCGCGTGCCGGTCCATCGCGGTGATCGTCATCGGCGTCTCGCCCTGGCCGTAGATCTGCGCGAGTCTCGGGCCCAGCGCCGCGAACGCGGCCTTCGCGTCCTCGACGTACATCGGCCCGCCGCCGTAGACGATCGCCTTCAGCCGGTCGAGGCGCACGCCGGCGAGCGACGGCGACTCGACGAGGCGCTTCACCATCGTCGGCGCCGCGAAGAAGAGCGAGCGTTCCCAACGCCCGACCAGGTCGGCGATCTCGGCCGGATCGAACCCGCCGGACGCCGGCACGACGTTCACGGCCGCGCGCGCGACGTGCGGAACCGCGTACAGCCCCGACCCGTGCGACAGCGGCGCCGCGTGCAGGATCGCGTCCGCCGGCGCGACCGCCTCGACGTCGGCGAGGAAGCAGCGCGTCATCGCGACGAGGTTCGCGTGCGTGATCTCGACGCCCTTCGGCCTGCCGGTCGTGCCGCTCGTGTAGAAGAGCCATGCGGGATCGTCGGGCGCGACCGGCGCGAGCGACGCCGGTGCGTCGGCCGCCAGCGCCTCGTGCTCCGGGCCGCCGACCACGATCGCGCGCTCGAGGGATCCGAGGGCGAAGCCGCCCAGCGACGCATGCCAGTCCTCGTCGACGAACGCGAAGCGCGCCCCGCAGTCGTCGAGCACCCAGGCCAGCTCCTTCGGGTGCAGCTTCGCGTTGACCGGCACCGCGATCGCGCCCGCCCACCAGCACGCGAACATCGCGTCGAGCGTCGCCGGATGGTTGCGCGCGACGATCGCGACGCGGTCGCCCGGGGCGAGCCCAGCGGCGCGCATGCCCCCCGCCTGGCGCGCGGCGCGCGAGGCGAACGACGCGTAGTCGTGCAGGACGCGGTCGCCTTCCGCGACCGCCGGCAGCGACGGCCACAGGTTCGCCGCGCGGGCGAGCAGCTGCGCCACGTTGGCGGCGGTCGAAACACCGGCGGCGTCGCGTCCCATCGGCCGCACGCTAGCACGGACGACGCCGGCAATGGCATGAGGTTGCGGATTTCGATAGGTCCGCCAGGAAGGGCATTGCGTCCGTCGCGCGTTGTCCTACGATGGCATCGGGGGTCGGCCGCCGGAGGTTCCGATGAGGCCCGTACGCATTGCCTTGGTCGCAGGCGCTCTGCTCGCCGCGGCTTCGGCCGCCTGGGCCGCGGATGCCCGGATCGAGCCGTGCAAGAACCACTACATCCTCGACGATCCCTGCCCGTCGGAAGACCCGCCGCCGACATTCGTTCGCATCGAGAAGCTCTACTCGACGGCCGATGGCAACGTGCAGGACATCGAGCTCAGGATCGTGCGTTCCGGGGCCACCCCGCTGGTGCTCACGGGTCGTTCGATCACGGCGAAGGACCGCCGCGGCAACACACGATCGCTCCCATTGCAGTACAACCCCTACAATGTGATCGGGGACCCGTACGCGAACCGTGATTCGATCCTGCTCGGCTCGTACGGCGACGACTGGGGCCCCTACAACGACATGCACATCCCCCGCGGGTTCCTTCCGATCGACGGAGGGACCGTGAGCATCGATGGCATGGACGAGATCGCGTTCGGTCCGCTGCCCACGGACGGCCGCCACGCGCTCGCCCGCGACGGCACGACGACGCGCGCCGACTTCGAGTTCTGGGGCCAGACCGACGTCGCGGACGTGCAGATGACGGAGTTCTACCACGCCGCGCTCGATCACTATTTCGTGACCGGCCGTGCCGACGAGGTCGAGCTTCTCAAGTCCGGAGCCATTCCCGGCTGGCAACCGACCGGGAAGACGTTCTATGTATTCTCGCGGGCGTTGGACCCGACGATGGTTCCCGCGTGTCGATACCTGCTCACCCGCCCGGGCGGCTATTCCCATTTTTTCAGCATCGACGAGCGCGAGTGCGAGGCGCTCGCCGGCGGCGAAGGAAATGTCCGGGAGTCCGCGTCCGCGTTCTATGCCGTCGCTCCTGTCGAAGGCGCCTGCGGAAACGCGATCTGGCGCTATTCCAATGGCCAGGACTATCCGTTCTCCCTCGTTCCCATCTACCGCTTGTGGAACGGTCGCCCCGAAACCAATCACCGCTTCGTCACGAGCCTCGCGGACCGCGACGCGATGATCGCCAGGGGATGGATACCGGAAGGCAGCGGTCCGCTGGGCGTCGCCATGTGCGGAACGACCGGATGGGATGCGTATTGCGTCGGCAACTCGGCCCTTCTCTCGTGCGCGACGCGCGACTGACTCGCATCGCGGGGCGACCATGAACTTCGCGCGCATCGCATTCATCGCCGGCGCACTCCTGACGTGGGCTTCCACCGCCTGCGCCGCCGAGGAGCGGATGCTGCCGTGCAAGAACCACTACATCCTCGACGACCCCTGCCCGCCCGAGGTGACCGGCGCGACGGTTCGCATCGCGAAGCTGTTCTCGACGCTGGATGCGACGGTGCAAGCCGTCGAGGTGTCGGTGGTTGGCGGAGGCACTCAAAGCCTTGGCGGCCGCCGGATGACGGTGCGCGACCGGCACGGCGAAACACGCTCGTTCGTGATCGGCTGGCCGTTCTACTACGACGAGCACGTGTCGTCGCTGCTCCTGATGGGCAGCGCGTGGATGGAAGGCGTCGACGACGGATTTACCGGCGTGGCCGATCTCGACATGCCGGACTACTTCCTTCCCGTCGACGGCGGCGTGCTGTCGATCGACGGGATCGACGAAATCACCTTCGGACCGCTCCCCGTCGACGGCAGCCATGCGCTCGCACGCGACGGATCGACCGTTCCCGCGGACTTCGGGATCTGGGGATCGTTCGACATACCGACCACCGTGGTGCGGGAGTTCTACCACGCGGGCCTCGACCACTATTTCATGACGAACCGCGCCGACGAGATCGAGGCCCTCCTGACGGGGGCGATCCCCGGCTGGCAGCCGACGGGCAAGGCGCTCTACGCGGTCATGAGCCCATTGAGCGACGCGTACCGGCCCGTCTGCCGCTACCTTCTCGAGCGGCCTGGCGGCTACTCCCATTTCTTCAGCGCGTGGGACGATGAGTGCGACGCGCTCGCCGACGAGCCGGGTGACGCGCTTGAGACGCGCACCGCGTTCTACGTCGCGCTACCGTCCGACGGAGTGTGCGCCACACGGGGTCCGATCCCGGGGAACGGCTACGGCGTCATCGGGGGGCCTGTGTACCGGCTCTGGAACGGCTTGCCCGAGACGAACCACCGGTTCGTGACGGAGCGATCCGAGCGCGACGCGATGGTCGCGCGCGGGTGGATCCCCGAAGGCCAGGGCATCGACGACATCGCGATGTGCGCATGGTCGGTCGACCTGCCGCTGCCCCGCTGATCAGTACGTCGCCCGCCCGCCCGACAGGTCGAACACCGCGCCGGTCGAGAACGAGCAGTCCTCGCTCGCGAGCCACGCGACCATCGCGGCGATCTCGTCGACGGTGCCGAAGCGCCCCATCGGGATCTTCGACAGCATGAAGTCGATGTGCTGCTGCGTGATCTGGTCGAAGATCGCGGTGCGCACGGCGGCCGGCGTCACGCAGTTGGCGCGCACGCCGGTCTTGGCGAGCTCCTTGCCGATCGACTTGGTGAGGCCGATCACCGCGGCCTTCGACGCGCTGTAGGCCGACGCGTTCGGATTGCCTTCCTTGCCCGCGATCGACGCGATGTTGACGATGCGGCCGTAGTCGCGCTTCAGCATCACCGGCACGACGGCGCGGTTGCAGTAGAAGACGCCGTTCACGTTGATGTCGAACACGCGCTTCCACGCGTCGATCGGGAACTCCCAGGTCGTGTGGTTCGGCCCCGCGATGCCGGCCGAGCACACGAGCGCGTCGATGCGGCCGAGCTCGCGCGCGGTCGCCGCCGTCGCCTGCTCGACCGCGTGCGCGTCGGCGACGTCGAGCGCGTGCGTGACGGTGCCGTGCCCGAGCGAGGCCGCGGCGGCGGCGAGCGCCTGCGCGTCGAGGTCCCAGAGCGCCACGCGCGCGCCGGACAGCGCCATCCGCTTGGCGACGGCGAGGCCGATCCCGGCCGCGCCCCCGGTGACGACCGCCGTGCGGCCGTCGAAGTCCAGTCGATTCATCGTGCCCTCCTCCGTGGGCCGCCATGGTACCAAGCGCGCCAGCCGGCCTTCCCGACACCCGACGGACCGGGACGTTGGGCGAATAATCGCGTTGTCCGCCGGGCGACGCGCCTCGACAATGCGCTCGACCGGATTCGCGCAACGATCCGGTCGCCGAAATCCCCCTACCTCGCCCCCGCGACCTCGCGGGGGTTTCTTTTTCAACGGTTCCGGCGCGGAGCCTCCCGCAGTACCATCGCGCATGGCCGCGAGCGACGACGGCGTCACCCGGCGCGACTTCCTGAACGGCGTGGCGATCGCCATCGCCGCCGGGCTCGGGCCGGCGGCGCTCCTGGGCTCGCGCGACGCCGCCGCGTCCTACCCGCCCGCCGACACCGGTTTCCGCGGCAGCGAGCCCGGCTCCTACGACGTCGCGCACGGTATGCGCGACGGCAAGCGCTACGACCTCGACAAGGCCAAGGCGAGCGAGAGCGTCGACCTCGTCGTCGTCGGCGCGGGCATCTCGGGCCTCGCGGCGGCGACCACCTGGCGCGCGCGGCGGCCCCAGTCGCGCATCCTCGTGCTCGACAACCACCCGGACTTCGGCGGGCACGCGCGCCGCAACGAGTTCCGCGTGGACGGCCGGCTGCTGCTGGGCTACGGCGGCAGCGAGTCGCTGCAGTCGCCCTCCACGCTCTGGAGCGACAACGCGAAGGCGTTCATCGCGGGCCTGGGCGTCGATCTCGCGCGCTTCGAAACCGCGTTCGACCGCAACCTCTATCCGTCGCTCGGCCTGTCGCGCGGCGTGTTCTTCACGCGCGAGGCGTACGGCGCCGACAAGCTCGTGACCGGCGACCCGATGCGGATGGTCGCCGACGACATCCCGCCGAACCGCATGAACGCGCGGAGCGTCGAGGCGTTCGTCGCCGACTTCCCGCTGCCGGAAGCCTCGCGCGCGAAGCTCGTCGAGGTCTACACGTCGACGCGCGATCCGCTGGCGGGCAAGTCGATCGAGGAGAAGGAGGCGTTCCTCGAAACGATCAGCTACCGCGACTGGCTGATCCGGCACTGGGGGCTCGACGAGCCGGCCGCGGACGTGTTCTACGGCCGCACGCTCGACTTCTTCGCCGTCGGCACCGACGCGGTCTCGGCGCGCGAGGCCTTCGACACCGGCTACCCGGGCTTCCTCGGCCTCGGCGTGAAGCGCGACGAGGACGCGGCGAAGGAGATGGACGAGCCCTACATCCATCACTTCCCCGACGGCAACTCGTCGCTCGCGCGGCTCATGGTGCGCCGGCTCGTGCCGGGCGTGGGTCCCGGATCGACGATGGACGACATCGTCACGTCGACGTTCGACTACGACAAGCTCGACCGCCCCGGCGCGCCCACGCGCATCCGGCTCGGCAGCACGGTCGTCGCGGTGCGCAACCGCGACGGCGGCGTCGACGTGGGCTACGTTCGCGACGGCAAGCTCGTCCGCGTGCGCGCGGGCTCGTGCATCCTCGCGGGCTACCACATGATGATCCCCTACGTCATGCGCGAGCTGCCGAAGCGCCAGCGCGACGCGCTGTCGATGAACGTGAAGGCGCCGCTCGTGTACGTGAAGGTCGTCGTGAGGAACTGGAAGCCGTGGGTGGCGCGCGGCGTGCACGAGATCAGCAACCCGATGGGGTTCTACTCGCGGATCAAGCTCGACTACCCGGTGAGCCTCGGCGACTACCGGTTCGCGCGCGGTCCCGACGAGCCGATGGTGCTGCACCTCGTCCACGTGCCGGTCGTGCGCGGCTCGGGGATCGACCTTCGGACGCGACTGCGCACCGCGCGCGCCCAGCTCTACGCGACGCCGTTCGAGACGTTCGAGACGAAGGCGCGCGACGAGCTGACGCGGATGCTCGGGCCCGGCGGCTTCGACGCCGGCCGCGACATTGCCGCGATCACCGTCAACCGCTGGGGCCACGGCTACTCGTATTCGGGCTCCACGCTCGACGACAAGGAAGGCGACGACGAGAGGATTCCCGCGCTCGCGCGGAAGCGCGCCGGCCGCGTCGCGTTCGCGAACGCCGACGCGAACTGGGAGCCCTACGCGCACGCGGCGATCGACCAGGCGCACCGCGCGGTCGACGAGCTGCTCGGCAAGCCGGCGGCGAAGGCGAATCGGTGAGCGGGCGCGGGGAATGGCGTCGGGCTGAAGCCCGACCCACAAACCTTTGCCTGTGGGTCGGAATTCAGGCCGACGCTGGCCCTATTCTGTGGGTCGGCCTTCAGGCCGACGCTTTCGCATGAGCGAACGCGACGACGTCGAGGAAGCCCGCCGGCGACTCGCGCGGTTCCGGGCCGGCCACTTCCGCCGCTTCGCGTCCGAATTCCGGACGCTCGTCGAGCGCGGGCAGGACCCGAAGGCGCTGTTCATCGGCTGCTCGGATTCGCGCGTCGTGCCGCACCTGCTGCTGGGCGCCGAGCCCGGCGACCTCTTCGTGATGCGCAACGTCGGCGCGATCGTCCCGCCCTACGCGAGCGAGCAGCACGCGACCGGCGCCGCGATCGAGTACGCGATGCTCGCGCTGGGCGTCCGGCACATCGTCGTCTGCGCGCACACGCACTGCGGCGCGATGGCGGCGCTCTACCACGACCCGAAGCCGGGCGCCGACCACCTGAACGGCTGGCTCGAGAACGCGCGCGAGGCCGCGCTGCCGATGCGCGAGTCGCCCGAGGTCCTGCGCCGCACCGAGCAGCGCATGGTCGTCGTGGGTCTCGAACGCCTGATGGGCTACCCGATGGTGCGCGACGCCGTCGAGCGCGGCGCGCTCGCGCTGCACGGCTGGCACTACGTGATCGAGGAAGGCCGCGTGCTCGCGCTCGATCTCGAGAGCGGCGAGTTCCGCGATACGACGGCGGGTTGACGCGCGCGGCCGCCCTCCAGCGCCAGCATTTCATTCACCGGCCAGGACGCGCTCGCCGATCCTGTCACCGCGCGCGGGTCGGGATCAGGGCGCCACGGGCCACGGTGCGCACATTGCCACGCGGTTGTCGCCGAAGCCTTCAGGCAGCCATCCGGCGTGAATCATCGCGATCTGAGTGATCTGATCCGTAACCAGCCGGTGCGCAGGGGCGCCGCCCTGGCCGTTGTTGAACAGCCGGAACACCGGTCGCGTCCCTTCCGCGCAATTGCCGTTGGCGTCGGGAAGCGGGCTGCCGAATGCGATGCCTTCGAACGTCCAGGCCGGATAGTGCTTCACGGCCTCGCATTCGATCGCGTCCGCCGTGAAGAGATGCGAGCTCTTCGGCGCAAAGGCCGCACTGAAGAACCGGCAGACGTCGGCCCGATCGCCAGTCGCATTGGCATAGGCATTGAACGATTCTCCGGTCCTCGCCCAGCCGCCGGCTCCCCCATCCAGCAGGGCGATCTCGTCGGGGTTCGACGTGTAGAAGTAGTGGTCCATGCCGGCATGGTGGAACTCGACCACGGGAGCGCGGGAGGGATCTGCGCTTCCGCGGAAGCGGACGACGTGGAGCGCGGTGTTGCCCGCCGTCGTTCCGGTGCTGGCGTTCATGGCGAGGATCCAGCGATCGCCGGGAACGGGCAGCAACGTCATCGATTCGATCGGGAGCAAGCCCGGATTGACGTAGATGAAGACCTGCGTCTCCAGCATGCCATGGTTCCCGAAGTCATCGTCGAGCGAGCCGTCCGTGCCGTAGCGCAGGACGATCGAACGATACGGCGTCGCGCCGCCGTACGAGCCCTCCCACGAAGCTCCCGCCAGCATCGCGCGACCCTCCGCGTCGAGTCGCAAGTCCTGCAACGTCAGCACTCGCGGTGTCGGATTGACGACTACGCCGCGGTCGCCGAACGCCGCATCACGCGCTCCGTCCGGCAACAGCCGCTCGAGGGTGAACCCCGATCCGCCGATGAGGATGCGACCGTCCTGGAGCTCGACGGGCGGAATCCTCGCGAACGCTCCGAACACGAGCCCGCCTTGGCCGAACGACGCATCGAGGCGGCCGGAAGCATCCAGCTTGGCCAGGAACGCGCCGGGCGTGAGCATGTCGAATGTGCCGACCACCCAGACTCCCCCGTTCCGCGCAGGGGCGACGCGCGCGACGCAGCCCGGAAAGGCGGCTTGAACGATGCCCGCGCTTCCGAACGTTTCATCGGGAATGCCGTCGGCCGCGAAGCGAATGAGAAACGCGTTCCCGCCGCACAACACACTGCCGCCCCACCCACCAACGTGTCCGGCCGCGACGAACTTGCCATCGGGCATGGCAACGAGGTCCGCCGGGCGAACGCTCACGGGCGAATCGGGCGTCCCGGACCCAGCGCTCAGACGTGCTGATTCGACAACCAGCGGTGGCAACTCGACGCCGTTCGCGCCGAAGCGGCGAATCGTGAATCGGTCAGCCGTCCCGATCGCGGGCGTCGATATTCCCGCCAACCAGATCGCGTCGTCGGCACCGACGGCCATCCTCGTGGAATACCCGGACAATGGCTGCGGGACGGCGTTCTGCGGCGGGAATGCGCCGTCCACCGCCCCCGAGTCGTCGATCCGTGCGAACGGAACATTCGGGACGATGCTCGAGCGAAAGATCACGGCGCCGCTTCGCTGCAGCGCGACGACCGAGCCATTCGTCGGACCGCCCGGCAATTGCGCTACGCCGTCGTTGCCGAACGCGCGATCGAGCGTCCCTGCTCCGGACCATTCGAGGGCGTCGGGGCGTGCGCCGACGATGAGCCGTCGCTTCTGAACGAGCGTCCGCTCGCCGATCAGCCCCCCGTTCGACGATTGACGAAAGTAGCGAATCTCGTAGACCCCCGGCGCGGGCGCGGGAAGATCGGCCTGCCAGGCGAACGCCGGCGGCGTCGCGAAACATCCCACGTTGAACGCCAGCACGAACTCGATCGCCTGCCCATTGATCGTTGGCGGCACGTCGTACTGAGTGGGCCTGCAACCGCTTCCGCTCACCGTGAGCCTCAGGATCTCAGGAGGCGCGACGCGGACGGCGGAGCCGTCCGCGCCTGTGAGATTGACGTACGTCACCGATGTCGCGAGCGCGGCATTCCCTGACAGCGCGGCGAGAAGAGACGCAGCCATCACGAGAGGGCGACGCGCCAGCCTTCGTGCGAGCATGAAGAGTTGAAGCTGGCCCATGACGGAACTCTCCACGCGTTCGAACATATAGTCGGCAGCGCGACATCGCGCAGCGACGGGTGCCGGCACCAGGGCTCGAACCCGGGACCTTCGGTTTACAAAACCGCTGCTCTACCAGCTGAGCTATGCCGGCCCGGCGAGCATTCTATCGGGCGCGGGAAGGCATCGACCGAAACCCGATCCGCGCCCGCGCGGGGATGACCCGACCGGGCTTCCGGCGCGGTCAGGTCACTTGATGACCTGGAGGTGCGAGGGCTTCGCGCGCGGCTTGCGGTCGGCGTCGCCCGCGGCGGCCGGTGTCTCGGTCGTCGTGTTCGCGCTCGCCGCGACCGGCTCCTGCGCGACGGTGAACGCGAAGCCGTAGCCGGTCTCCTTCGCGAAGATGCCGGCGACGCTCGAGACCGGCACCGCGACCTCCTGCGACTGGCCGTTGAAGCGCGCGGTGAACTGGATCCACTCGTTGTCGATCGTGAGCTTGCGCGTCGCCGCGTGGCTCACGTTCAGCACGATCTCGCCGTTCTTCACGTACGCGGCGGGCACGCGCGTCTGCGCGTTCACCTTGACCGCGAGGTAGGGCGTCAAGCCGTTGTCCGCGCACCATTCGCAGATGGCGCGGACCAGGTAGGGCTTGGCGGACTGTTCGGACATGTCAGAAGTCAGGTATCGGACGACCGGGGTCAGAGACGTCGGCGATTTCGACGGCGCCGCGTCAGGTGCCGGGCGATGCCGAGTGTCGCGACGAGCAAGACCCCGAATCTCCGGTGAGGCTAGCAGGATTCAGGCCGGGGGGGCAATCGTACGCCGATCGGCGGCCGGCTCGCCTCGACGGCCGCGTTTGCCCTGTGGTTCGGCCTTCGGGCCGACCTTCGTCGAACATCGGGGCGCTGCGGGGTCGATCCTGCCTCGCCGGGGCGAAGGTCGTCGGCCTGAAGGCCGACCCACGGAAGCCCGACCCGCCCGAAAGCCAACCCACGGAAGACCGGCACGCCTGAAGGCCGACCCACGGAAGACCGGCACGCCTGAAGGCCGACCCACGGAAGACCGGCACGCCTGACCGCCCACCCGCGAACGCCCGTCGGCGCTCGATGCGCCGCCAACGGAATCGCCGCCGCGCCTGATCCCGGCCTCTGTTACCTGAACCCCGTTACTTCCGCATGCCTCGCTCGGCGCTGGTCAGCGCCTCGGAGAACGCGGGGCGCGCGAACAGGCGCTCGGCGTACTTGAGGAGCGGCGCGGCGGGCTTGGGCATCGAGATGCCGTAGTAGTCGAGGCGCCACAGGAGCGGCGTGATCGCGACGTCGAGCATCGAGTACTCCTCGCCCAGCATGTACTTGTGCTTCGTGAACACCGGGGCGATCTGCAGCAGCGCGTCGCGGACGAGGTTGCGCGCCTTCTCCGCGCTCTTCTGGTTGTTGCCCTCGAGCGCGTCGATGTGGATGAACAGCTCCTTCTCGAAGCGGTGCAGGAACAGCCGGGCGCGCGCGCGCATCACCGGGTCGGCCGGCATGAGCTGCGGGTGCGGGAAGCGCTCGTCGATGTACTCGTTGATGATGTTCGACTCGTGCAGCACCAGGTCGCGCTCGACGAGCACCGGGACCTGGTTGTACGGGTTCATCACCGCGAGGTCCTCGGGCTTGTGGTCGAGGTCGACGTCGATGATCTGGAAGTCCATGCCCTTCTCGTGCAGCACGATGCGGCAACGCTGCGAGAAGGGGTCGGTCGTCCCGGAGTAGAGGGTCATCATTGCGGTGGGTCTCCCAGGTCCGGGGGGCGCTGCGCTGGCGCCTGCCCCGGGGAGCGGTCGTATCCGATATGGGGATTGCGTCGCGCCGAGGCAATCGCCCGGGGCGCGCGCGGACGGCGGCGGTTCCGGCAGGACGGCGCAACCGCGCCGCCCGTGACGCCCGGCCCGCCCCGGCGGCTCCCCTAGTGCACGTCCTTCCAGTACTCCCGCTTCAGCCAGTACGCGAAGAAGAACAGGACGCCGAGGAAGATCAGCACGGCGATCCCGAGCGAGATCCGCTGGTTGCGGACGGGCTCGGCCATGTACTCGAGGTAGTTGACGAGGTCCGCCACCATGCCGCGGTACTGGACCGGCGTCATCGAGCCCGGCGTGTCCGTCGCGAGCGTCTTGACGATGTACTTGCCGCCGGGCGCCGGCTCGAGCAGCGCGAGGCCCTTCGCGAGGATCGCGGCCGCGGTCGCCTTCTCGTGGTCCTCGAACTCGGTCTCGACGAGCTTGTTCTGGCCCGAATACGTCCACAGCACGTGCGGCATGCCGACGTTCGGGAACACGAGGTTGTTCCAGCCGGTCGCCGAGCCGCCGTCGCGGTAGAAGCCCAGGAAATAGTTGTAGAGCCAGTCGCGACCGCGCACGCGCGCCTCGACCGAGAGGTCGGGCGGCGGCGCGCCGAACCACGCCTTCGCGTCGGCCGGCCGCATCGACGTCGTCATCACGTCGCCGATCTTCGTGTCGCCGAGGATCAGGTTGTCGCGTATCTGGTCCTCGGTGAGGCCGAGGTCGGTCAGCCGGTTGTAGCGCATGTACTTCGCGCTGTGGCATCCGAGGCAGTAGTTGACGAACGTGCGCGCGCCGCGCTGCAGCGACGCCTCGTCGAGCCGGTTGGTCGGCGCCGGCTCCATGCGCAGGTCAGCCTCGCCGGAGGCCGCGGCCGGGGCCGCGACGGCGAAGGCGGCCGCGGCCAGGAGCGCCATCGCGGCGCGCGACGTCTTGTTCATCGTCATGGGCTTCACCACGTCACCCGCGTCGGTTCCGGCTTGGTCTTGTCGATCTTCGTGTACCAGGGCATCAGGAAGAAGAACGCGAAGTAGAGCGCCGTGAAGACGCGCGCCACGACCGTCGCGCGGTCGACGCCGCCGATGACCGGCACCTTGTCGCCGAACTGGCCCCAGACGGTGACCGGCACCACGCCGAGGTAGCCCAGCACGAGGAAGCTCACGACGAAGATCGCGAGCCACACCTTGTAGAGCGTGCCGCGGTAACGGACCGACCGGACCGCCCCGCGGTCGAGCCAGGGCAGCGCGAAGAAGATCACGACGGCGACGCCCATCACGATCACGCCCCACACCTGCGTGCCGAGGAACGAGGGCACCGCGCGGAGCATCGCGTAGTACGGCGTGAAGTACCAGACCGGCGCGATGTGCACCGGCGTCTTGAGCGGATCGGCCGGGATGAAGTTGTTGGCCTCGAGGAAGTAGCCGCCCATGTCGGGCATGAAGAACATGATCACCGAGAACACCGCCAGGAACACGATCACGCCGACGATGTCCTTGATCGTGTAGTACGGGTGCGAGTAGATGCCGTCGAGCGGCAGCCCGGTCTTCGGGTCCTTCGGCTGGTGCTTGACGTCGATGCCGTCCGGGTTGTTCGAGCCGGTCTCGTGCAGCGCCATCAGGTGCGCGGCGACGAGCCCGATCAGCACGAGCGGCAGCGCGACCACGTGGAACGCGAAGAACCGGTTGAGCGTGATGTCCGAGATCGTGTAGTCGCCCCGGATCCACACCGCGAGGTCCTCGCCGATCAGCGGGATCGAGCTGAACAGGTTGACGATCACCTGCGCGCCCCAGTAGGACATCTGGCCCCACGGGAGCAGGTAGCCGAAGAACGCCTCGGCCATCAGCGCGAGGTAGATCAGGCAGCCGAAGATCCACGTGAGCTCGCGCGGCTTGCGGTAGCTGCCGTAGATCAGCCCGCGGTACATGTGCAGGTACACGACGATGAAGAACATCGACGCGCCGGTCGAGTGCATGTAGCGGATCAGCCAGCCCCACGACACGTCCCGCATGATGTACTCGACCGACTCGAACGCCTTCTGCGCGTCGGGCTTGTAGTTCATCGTGAGGAAGATGCCGGTGACGATCTGCAGCACCAGCATGAAGGCGGCGAGCGAGCCGAAGTAGTACCAGAAGTTGAAGTTCTTCGGCGCGACGTACTTGCCCCACTGCGACTCCCAGAGCGCGGTGAGCGGGAATCGCGCGTCGATCCAGTCGAGCACTTTCTGCATGGCGTCCTCGCGTTCAGGCCTTGTCGTCGCCGATCAGCACCCGCGTGTCCGTCAGGTACTTGTGCGGGGGGACGACGAGGTTGAGCGGCGCGGGCATGCTCTTGTAGACGCGCCCCGCGAGGTCGAACTTCGACTGGTGGCAGGGGCAGAAGAAGCCGCCCAGCCAGTCGGGCCCGAGGTCCGCCGGCGCGACGTCCTTGCGGAACGTCGGCGAGCAGCCCAGGTGCGTGCAGATGCCGACCGCGATCCACAGCGCCGGCTTGATCGAGCGGGTCTCGTTCTTCGCGTAGGGCGGCTGCTGGTCCTGCTCGGACTTCGGGTCGGCGAGGCGGTCGGTGAGCTTCGGCAGCGACGCCAGCATGTCCGGCGTGCGCGACACGAGCCAGCACACCTTGCCGCGCCACTCGACGTCGATCTTCTGCCCGGGCTCGATCTTCGAGATGTCGACCTCGATCGGCGCGCCCGCGGCCTTCGCGCGCTCGCTCGGGAAGAACGACATCACGAACGGGACGGCCGCGGCCGCGACGCCCACGCCGCCGACGACGCCCGTCGCGCCGATCAGGAAACGGCGCTTCCCCTTGTCCACCAATGCTTCGTCCATGGTCGCCTTGCGCGGAGGATGCTTCTCGAGGAGCCCGGAGCCTTGTTCGGCCCGCCACCCGCCGCCCGCCCGCTGCGGCGCGCGCGAGGCCCCGTGGCCCGCAAAAACCCGTCGATTATACGGGATTTGCCGCGTCCGGCGAAAGCATTTGTCGAAATTCGCTTGGAGATCATGGGCTTGCGTCGATCCTGCTCAGGCGGCTTCCGGTCGGGCCGGGGCGCTCGGCGCTATACTGGACGTTCGTTCCGCGCCCCCCGATTCGACCGCCTTGCTCCGCCGCTTCTGGCTCCTCTTCGCGCAGGCCTGCACGCTGTGCGTCGCCGCGCTGTTCGTCGTCGCGACGCTGCGTCCCGACCTGCTGCCGCGATTCGCCGGCCGCTCGGGACCGGTCGTGCTGACGCAGGAGACGCCCGCCGGCGCGGCGCGGCCGCCCGGACCGTCGACGACGCTCGCGGCCGCCGCGAAGAAGGCGACGCCGGCCGTCGTCAGCATCCGGACGAGCAAGGAGACGCGCTCGCGCAATCCGCTGCTCGACGACGAGACGCTGCGCCGTTTCTTCCCCGAGCTCGCGCAGCGCATGGCGCCGCAGAAGCTCACGTCGCTGGGCTCGGGCGTGATCGTGTCGCCCGACGGCTACGTGCTGACCAACCACCACGTGGTGGCCGGCGCCGACGACATCCAGCTCGCGCTCGCCGACGGGCGAACGTTCAGCGCGCGCGTCACCGGCAGCGACCCGGAGAGCGACCTCGCGGTGCTGAAGGCCGACGCGACCGGGCTGCCGTCGATCACGTTCGGCTCGCTCGACCACGTCGAGGTCGGCGATCCGGTCCTCGCGATCGGCAACGCGTTCGGCCTCGGCCATACGGTGACGTCCGGCATCGTGTCGGCGCTGGGCCGCACCTCGCTCGGGATCAACCGCTTCGAGGACTTCATCCAGACCGACGCGCCGATCAACCCGGGCAACTCGGGTGGCGCGCTGGTCGACGCGAACGGCAACCTGATCGGCATCAACAGCGCGATCTTCTCGCCGTCCGGCGGGTCGCTCGGCATCGCGTTCGCGATTCCCGTGACGCTCGCGCGCACTGTGCTCGAGCAGATCATCCGCGACGGCCAGGTGACGCGCGGATGGCTCGGCGTCGAGCCGCAGGACATCACCGCGGACGTCCAGCGCGCGCTGTCGCTCGATCGCGCCGAAGGCGTGGTCATCCGCGCCGTCGTGCGCGACGGTCCGGCCGAGAAGGCCGGGCTCCTGCCGCTCGACGTCGTCGTCGAGATCGAGGGCAAGCCGACGCGGGACACCGCGTCGCTGCTCGCGCGGATCGCGGAGCTCCAGCCCGGCACGAGCGCGAAGATCGTCGTCGTGCGCGAGAAGCGGCCGATGAGCCTCGACGTCGTGATCGGGAAGCGGCCGAAGGCTGCGCCTTCCTGATCCCGGCCGAAGCGCGAAGCGCGGGCCCCTGGTTCGGGGTCGGATTCCGGCACGGCGGGCGCAAGCCCGACGCTGCCGGGCTCCGAACCCTGGGGTCTGATCCCGGCCGAAGCGCGAAGCGCGGGCCCCTGGTTCGGGGTCAGATTCCGGCACGGCGGGCGAAAGCCCGACGCTGCCGGGCTCTGACCCCTGAGGTTGCCGGGGTCGGATTCCGGTACGTCGGGCCAATGCCTGGCGCTGCCGGGCCTTGACCCCTGCGCCGGGCCACTACGCCGCCTCGTCAGGGACCGGGGCGGGACCGGTCCCGATGAGCCTCGCGAGCACGAGCCCCAGCTCGAATAGCAGCCAGAGCGGGATCGCGAGCATGAGCTGCGACACGACGTCCGGCGGCGTGAAGATCGCGCCGATCACGAACGCGCCCACGATCACGTAGGGGCGCGCGCTCTTGAGCTTCTCGAGCGACACGATGCGCAGCCGCACGAGCACGATCACGACGACCGGCGTCTCGAAGGTGATCCCGAACGCGATGAACATCGTCAGCACGAACGACAGGTACTTGTCGATGTCGGTCATCATCTGGACGCCGGCGGGCGCGTAGCCGGCGAAGAAGCCGAACGCCACCGGAAAGACGAAGAAGTACGCGAACGACATCCCGAGCGCGAAGAACACGACCGACGACACGATCACCGGAAGCGCGAGGCGCTTCTCGTGGTGGTAGAGGCCGGGCGCGACGAACGCCCACGCCTGCCACAGCACGTACGGGAGCGCGATGACGAACGCGGCCATCGCGGTCACCTTGAGCGGCACGAGGAACGTGCCGGTGACGTCGGTCGCGATCATCGTCGAGCCGTGCGGCAGCACCGCGAGCAGCGGGCGCGCGAGCAGCGCGTAGATGTCCTTCGCCCAGGGGAACAGCGCGACCATCACGACGACGACCGCGATGATCGAGCGCAGCAGCCGGTCGCGCAGCTCGACCAGGTGCGAGATGAACGTTTCCTGCGCGCCGCCCGCTTCCTGTTCGGTCATCGCGGGTCAGATCCGGTCGAAGCCGGGCAGGCTCGGCTGCCGCGCGGGCTCGGCGGCCGGCGCGTCGGATGCGCCCGGCGCGGGCGGCTCGACGAGCTCGGGCAGCGGCGTCGGCGCCGCCGGCGCCTCGCCCGCGGTGTTGAGCTGCTGCTCGACGTCGCGCACGCCCGACTCGACGCTCCTCGCCGCGTCGGACACCGATTGCTGGAGGTCGTGCGCGGCGGTCTTCACTTCCTGCTGGATCTTGCGGAGCTCCTCGAGCTCCATCTCGCGGTTGATGTCCGCCTTGACGTCGTTCACGTAGCGCTGCAGGCGTCCGAACAGGTGGCCGAGCGTGCGCGCCGCCTTCGGCAGCCGCTCGGGGCCGAGCACGATCAGCGCCACGACGGCGATGACGACGATTTCCGAGAAGCCGATGTCGAACATGAGGGGGCCGCGCCCGCGTCGCGGCGCCGGGCGACCGCTCGCTCGGGAGGGTTACGACTTGGTCGTCGTTTCCTTGCGGACTTCGCCCTCGATCGTCTGCGCGCCGATCTTGGCGTTGCTCGCGGCGGCGTCGGCCGCGCTCTTCGCGGCGTTCGCGTCGTCCTCGGCGCCCTTCATGCCTTCCTTGAAGCCCTTGACCGCGCCGCCCAGGTCCTGCCCGATGTTGCGCAGCTTCTTCGTGCCGAAGATCAGCACGACGACCAAGAGAACGATCAGCCAGTGCCAGATCGAGAGACCGCCCATGTCCTTCTCCTCAGTTTTCCTTGCGCGGGAGCATCGGGCCCAGCGGGTCCGGGCCTCCGATCACGTGCAGGTGGATGTGCTGCACTTCCTGGCGCCCGACGCGCCCGGTGTTCATGATGAGCCGGAATCCGTCGTTCGCGCCCAGCGACCTCGCGACGGCCGGCGCGAGCGAGAGCATGCGCCCGAGCAGCGCCTGGTCCTCGGGCGCGGCGTCGTACATCGTCGCGATGTGCTTCTTCGGGACCACGAGCACGTGCACCGGCGCCAGCGGCCGGATGTCGTGGAACGCGAGGACCTCGCCGTCCTCGTGCGCCTTCCGGCACGGGATCTCGCCGGCGACGATCTTGCAGAAGATGCAGTTCGGGTCGTGCATGGGTCAGCGTTGTCGGGTCGCCGCGGCGCGCGCCGCCTCGATGGCGTCGTGGAGCGCCTCCGGGTCGGCGCTCCCGATCATGACCGCCCGCTCGGAGGCGAGCTCCAGCCGGACCGCCCATCGGCCGCCCACATTGTATAGCCATCCGGCCGGCGTCAGATGGACGCCCCATCCCCACCACACGCGCGTCCGGACCACATCGGCCTTGCGGATGTCGGCGACCTCGACCGTCTTTCGCAGGATACCGACGCCCATGACCGCGCGTACCGCGCGATCGTCGACCGCGACGCGCATCCAGCCGACGAGCAGGAATCCGGCCGCGAGCACGCCCCAAAGCGCCCAGGGAAGCCACGGCACCGCGCCCCGCGTCTCCGGCGACGACGCAGGACGACGCCCGCGAGCGCGAGGCCGCGCCCGTGCCGACCTGCCATCATCGTCCCGAACTGCGTGCGCTCGTAGCGCGCCGCGGCGGCCGCGCGCGCCACGTCAGCGACGCGACGCCTTCTCGTCGTGGCCCGAGCGGCCCTCGCGGCGCTCGAGCTCGGCGAGCACGTCGGCGGGCGAGAGCCCGTGGTGCGCCAGCAGCACGAGGCAGTGGAACCAGAGGTCCGCCATCTCGGCGGCGACGCGCGCCGGGACGCCGTCCTTCGACGCCATCACCGTCTCGGTCGCCTCCTCGCCGACCTTCTTCAGGATCGCGTCGCGCCCCTTCGCGAGGAGGCTCGCGACGTAGGACGACGCCGGATCGGCGCCGCGGCGCGACTCGATGGTCGCAGCGAGCCGCGCGAGCACGTCCGCGCGCGCGTCGTCAGTCGCCATAGATGACCTTCGGGTCGCGCAGCACCGGCTCGTCGACGCGCCACTCGTCGCCTTCGAGCCTACGGTGGAAGCATCGCTCGCGCCCGGTGTGGCAGGCGATGCCCCCCGCCTGCTCGACGACGAGCAGGATCGCGTCCTCGTCGCAGTCGAGCCGGATCTCGCGCACGCGCTGCACGTGCCCCGACGTCTCGCCCTTGCGCCACAACCGGCCGCGCGAGCGCGACCAGTAGTGCGCCTCGTGCGTGGCCGCGGTGCGCTCGAGCGCCTCGCGGTTCATCCACGCGAGCGTCAGCACGCGGCCGCTCGCCGCGTCCTGCGCGATCGCGGGGACGAGGCCGTCGGCGTTCCAGCGGACGGTGTCGGCGAAGGACATGGGAAGGGGGAAACGGAGAATGGAGAATGGAAAATGGAAAATGGAAGCGCGCGCCCGCGGCGAGCTTACGCGCTATGCGTGCTCCCGGCGCAGCGCGACGCCGGCCTTGCTTGAACTATCGTCCATTCTCCATTTTCCATTCTCCGCATCAGCGGACCTCGATCCCCGCCCCGCGCATCGCGGCCTTCGCCTGCGCGATCGTGAACTCGCCGTAGTGGAAGATCGACGCGGCCAGCACGGCGTCGGCGCCGCCCTGCACGATGCCGTCGACGAGGTGCGAGAGCGTCCCGACGCCCCCCGACGCGATCACCGGCACGTCGACCGCGTCGGCGACGGCGCGCGTGAGCTTGAGGTCGAACCCGGACTTCGCACCGTCGCGGTCCATGCTGGTGAGCAGGATCTCGCCCGCGCCCAGCGCGGCCACCTCGCGCGCCCATTCGACCGCGTCGAGGCCGGTCGGCGTGCGCCCGCCGTGGATCACGACCTGCCAGGCGTCGACCGCGCACTGCTTCGCGTCGATCGCGGCGACCACGCACTGCGCGCCGAAGTGCGACGACGCCTCGGCGATGAATTCCGGGCGCTTGACGCCCGCGGTGTTGATGCTGACCTTGTCGGCGCCCGCGTTGAGCAGCGCGCGGATGTCGTCGATCGTGTTGACGCCGCCGCCCACGGTGAGCGGGATGAACACCTGGTCGGCGACCGCCTCGATCATGTCGTAGAGCAGCCCGCGCGTCTCGATGCTCGCGCGGATGTCGAGGAAGGCGAGCTCGTCCGCGCCCTGCTCGTCGTACCGCCGCGCGACCTCGACCGGGTCGCCCGCGTCGCGCAGGTTCACGAAGTTGACGCCCTTGACGACGCGGCCGGCGGCCACGTCGAGGCAGGGGATGATGCGTTTGGCAAGCATGTGGAAGCGAGTAGGTAGTAGATAGATTTTAGGACGTAGCGGTGTAGTCGACGCCCGGCGTGTCGACATGGCTATGTTCTACCTACTACCTACTATCTACTTCCCAACGTGCACGCCTCACGGCTTGGCCTTGCCGGCTTCCACGGCGGCCTTGAAGTCCAGCGTGCCCTCGTAGATCGCGCGCCCAGCGATCGCGCCGGCGATGCCGTCGGCCTCGTGCTGCAGCAGCGCGCGAACGTTGTCGAGGCTCGCGAGGCCCCCGGAGGCGATCACCGGCACCTTGATCGCGCGGGCGAGGCGCACCGTCGCCTCGACGTTGATGCCGGTCAGCATGCCGTCGCGCCCGATGTCCGTGTAGACGACCGCCTCGACGCCGTAGTCCTCGAACTTGTGGGCGAGGTCGACCACGTCGTGGCCGGTCATCTTCGACCAGCCGTCGGTCGCGACCTTGCCGTCGCGGGCGTCGAGCCCGACGATGATGTGGCCCGGGAACGCGTAGCAGGCGTCGTGCAGGAAGCCCGGGTTCTTCACGGCGGCGGTGCCGATCACGACGTACGTGATGCCGTCGTCGAGGTAGCGCTCGATCGTGTCGAGGTCGCGGATGCCGCCGCCCAGCTGGATCGGAATCTCGTCGCCGACGACGCTCACGATCTCGCGGATCGCGAGCTCGTTCTTCGGGCGGCCGGCGACGGCGCCGTTCAGGTCGACGATGTGCAGCCGCTCGGCGCCCTGCTCGAGCCAGTGCTGCGCCATCGCGGCCGGGTCCTCCGAGAACACGGTGACCGCGTGCATGTCCCCCTGCTTCAGGCGGACGCAGTGCCCGTCCTTGATGTCGATCGCGGGGATGATCAGCATGACCGCAGTCGGGCGGGAGTACGGCGGGGCGGCGCTCGCGCGCCGGGTCAGGCGCGCCCGTTCCAGGCGACGAAGTTCGCGAGCAACTGCAGGCCGGCGCGGTGGCTCTTCTCCGGATGGAACTGGGTCGCGAAGATATTAGCCCGCGCCACCGCGCAAGTAAACGGCGCGGGGTAGTCCGTCGTGCCCGCGACGACCGAGCGGTCGGCGGGGACCGGGTGGTAGCTGTGCGCGAAGTAGAAGCGCTCGCCGTCGGCGATCCCCGCCCACAGCGGATGGGGCCGCGCCTGCCGAACGCGGCTCCACCCCATGTGCGGCACCTTGAGGCGCTCGCCGTCCGGGAGCGACATCGCCTCGTCGCGGAAGCGCTCGACCCGGCCGGCCATCACCCCCAGGCAGGGCGTCGGGCCCTCCTCGCTCACGTCGAACAGCATCTGCAGGCCCAGGCAGATGCCGAGGAATGGCCGGTCCCGCGCCACCTCGAGCACGACCTCGCGCAGCCCCGACGCGTCGATGCAGCGGATGCAGTCCGGCATCGCGGCCTGCCCGGGCAGCACGACGCGCTCCGCCGCACGGACGACCGCCGCGTCGCTCGTCACGACGGTCTCCGCGCCGGGGGCGACGTACCTCAGCGCCTTCGCCACCGAGCGAAGGTTGCCCATGCCGTAGTCGATGACGACCAGCATACAGTTGTCAGTTGACAGTTGTCGGCGCCGGTGCAGCTTCGGTGCGCAATCGCCAGGCGCTGCCTATCGGGGGATGTTGCTGTCAACTGACAACTGTCAACTGACAACTGACAGCCGACTACAGCGCCCCCTTCGTCGAGGGGATCGCCCCGGCCGCGCGGGGATCGCGGGCGACGGCCATCCGCAGCGCGCGGCCGAACGCCTTGAACACGGTCTCGCACTGGTGGTGGGCGTTCGCGCCGCGCAGGTTGTCGACGTGCAGCGTCGCGAGCGCGTGGTTGACGAAGCCCTGGAAGAACTCGTGCGACAGGTCGACGTCGAAGGTCCCGACGCGCGCCCGCGTGAAGGCGACGTGGAACTCGAGCCCGGGCCGGCCGGACAGGTCGACCACCACGCGCGAGAGCGCCTCGTCGAGCGGGACGTACGCGTGGCCGTAGCGCGCGATGCCGGCCTTGTCGCCGATCGCCTTCGCGAGCGCCTGGCCCAGCACGATGCCGATGTCCTCGACCGTGTGGTGCGCGTCGATCTCGAGGTCGCCCTTCGCCCGGACCTCGAGGTCCACCATGCCGTGGCGGGCGACCTGGTCGAGCATGTGGTCGAGGAACGGGATGCCGGTGTCGAGCGACGCGCGCCCGGCGCCGTCGACGTTCAGCTCGACGACGATCTGCGTCTCGCGCGTGTTGCGCTCGACGCGGGCGGAGCGGGCGGGCGGGGTCGGGGCGTTCATGTCGCGGTCAGCGCGCCGAGCAGCGCGTCGTTCTCGGCCGGCGTGCCGACGGTGATGCGCAGGCAGTTCGCGGTCAGCGGGTGGCCGCCATGCAGATTCTTCACCAGGATGCCCGCCGCGCGCAATCTCGCGGCCGTCGCGCCGGCGTCGGGCACGCGCACCAGCAGGAAATTGGCGTCGCTCGGCGTGACCGCGACGCCGGGGATCGCCGCGAGCGCGGCGGCGAGCCGGCCGCGCTCGGCGCGGATCTTCGCGACCTGCGACGCGAGCACGTCCGCCGCGCCCAGCACGACCGGCACCGCGGCCTGCGTGAGCGCGTTGACGTTGTAGGGCGAGCGGACCTTGTCGAGCTCCGCGATCCAGGCGGGATGCCCGACGGCGTAACCGAGGCGCGCGCCGGCGAGCCCGACCTTCGACAGCGTCCGCAGCACGACCAGGTTCGGGAACTCGAGCGCGCGGGGCAGCAGCGTCGTCCCCGCGAAGTCGGCGTAGGCCTCGTCGACCACGACAAGCCCGGGCGCGGACGCGAGGATCCGCTCGATCGAGGCGAGGGGCAGCGCCCGCCCGGTCGGGTTGTTCGGGCTGGCGAGCCAGACGAGCGCCGGCCGCTCGCGCGCGATCGCGGCGGCGAACGCGTCGTCGTCCAGCGTGAAGTCGGCGCGCAGCGGCACCGGGACGTAGCGCACGCCCGAATGCATCGCGTAGATCCGGTACATGACGAACGTCGGGTCCGGCGCGACGATGGTCGCGCCCGGTCGGGCAACGGCGGCGGTGACGATCTGGATCAGCTCGTCGGAGCCGTTGCCGAGCACGATCGCGGCGCCCTTCGGGACCGGCAGCGCGCGAGCGAGTGCTTCCTTGACGCGTTCGCCGGCGCCCTCCGGGTAGCGATTGACCGCCGCCTCGGCCACGACCGCCGCGAGCTCGCCGCGCAGCGAGGCGGGCAGCGGCCACGGGTTCTCGTTGGCGTGCAGCTCGATCATCCCGGACGGCTTGGCCGTCGAGTAGCTCGAGGTCGCGCGGATCTCGTCGCGGATCGTCGCCGCGACGCGCGCGGCGACTTCCGCCCCGCTCGCCGCAGGCTTCGCGGCCGGGCGCGCGTCGTTCACGATTGCACCTTTTCGGCTCGCGCGGGCGCGAGCCGAGCTTCGGCGGAGCGCGCATGCGCCGCCAGCCCCTCGCCCTGCGCGAGCGTCGACGCGATCGGACCCAGGGCCCGCGCCGCCGCGGCCGAGATGCGCAGCACGCTCGAGCGCTTCTGGAAGTCGTAGACGCCGAGCGGCGAGCTGAAGCGCGCCGTCCGCCCGGTCGGCAGCACGTGGTTCGGTCCCGCGCAGTAGTCGCCGAGCGCCTCGGACGCGTGGTGGCCGAGGAAGATCGCGCCGGCGTGGCGGATGCGGGGCAGGAGCGCGTCCGGGTCCGCGACCGCGAGCTCCAGGTGCTCGGCGGCGATGCGGTTCGCGACCTCGCAGGCCTCCGCGAGGTCGCGCACCTTCACGAGCGCGCCGCGCCTCGCGAGCGACGCCTCGATGATGGCCCTGCGGGGCATCGAGGCGAGCAGCCGGCGCATCGCCGCATCGACCGCGTCGATCAGCGCCGCGTCGGGGGAAAGCAGGATGGCCTGTGCCATCTCGTCGTGCTCGGCCTGCGAGAAGAGGTCGACCGCGACCCACTCCGGGTTCGCGGTCGCGTCCGCGATCACGAGGATCTCGGAGACGCCGGCGACCATGTCGATGCCGACCGCGCCGAACACGCGCCGCTTCGCCGCGGCGACGTACGCGTTGCCGGGGCCGCAGATCTTGTCGACGGCGGGAACCGTCGCGGTGCCGTACGCGAGGGCCGCGATCGCCTGCGCGCCGCCGATCGCGAACGCGCGCGTGACGCCGGCGAGGTGCGCGGCCGCGAGCACGAGCGGGTTGCGCACGCCGCCGGGCGTGGGCACGACCATCACGATCTCGCGCACGCCCGCGACGTTCGCGGGGATCGCGTTCATCAGCACCGAGGACGGATACGCCGCCTTCCCGCCCGGCACGTACAGGCCGACGCGGTCGAGCGGCGTGACGCGCTGGCCGAGCTCGGTGCCGTCGGGCTCGGCGAGCGTGAACGCGCCGCCGTGCGCCTTCTGCGCCTCGTGGAACGCGCGGATGCGCGCCGCGGCGGTCGTGAGCGCGTCGCGCTCGGCCGGAGGCAGTTGCTCGAACGCGCGGCGCATCTCCGCGGCGGGGATCTCGAGCGCCGCGACCGAGGCCGCGTCGACGCGGTCGAAGCGGCGCGTGCAGTCGAGGAGCGCCGCGTCGCCGCGCGTGCGCACGTCGGCGACGATCGCGGCGACCGCGGTGTCGATCGACGCGTCCTGCGCCGCCTCGAACGCGACCAGCCGCTCGAGCTCGGCATCGAAGCCGGCCGACGCGGTCGACAGCCGCCGGAACGACGTCACGCCGGCGCCTCCTGCCGCGCGTGCGCCGCGGCGGTCAGCGCGTCGACGAGCGGCTTGACGACGTCGCGCTTCAGCTTGAGCGCGGCCGGATTCACGACGAGCCGCGCGGTGATCGGCATGATGGTCTCGACCTCGACGAGGTCGTTCGCCTTCAGCGTGTTGCCGGTCGACACGAGGTCGACGATCGCGTCGGCGAGCCCCGAGATCGGCGCGAGCTCCATCGAGCCGTAGAGCTTGATCAGGTCGACGTGCATGCCCTTCGACGCGAAGTGCTCGCGCGCGATCGACACGAACTTGGTCGCGACGCGGATGCGCGCGCCCCGCTGCACGCTGCCGGCCCAGTCGTAGCCGCGCTTCGTCGCGACCGACATCCGGCAGCGCGCGATGCCGAGGTCGACCGGCTGGTAGAGCCCGTCACCGCCGTGCTCGAGCAGCACGTCCTTGCCGGCGACGCCGACGTCCGCCGCGCCCCACTGCACGTAGGTCGGCACGTCGGTCGCGCGCACGATCATCAGGGACACGCCGGGCTTGCCGGTCGGCAGCACGAGCTTGCGCGAGGTCTCCGGGTCCTCGGACGGCACGATCCCCGCCGACGCGAGCAGCGGCAGCGTCTCGTCGAGGATGCGGCCTTTCGACAGGGCGATCGTGAGCGACATGGAACCGGCCATTCTACCGGAGCGGGTTCCCGGGCCCGGGGACCCCGTCGGCCTGGCGGCCGACCCACGAACCCCGCCCGGTGGGCCGGGCTTCAGCCCGAAGGGACCGTCCGGATCGAGACGGGATCGGACCCAAACCCGGGCCGGGGACGTCGGTGCGAAGCCCGATCCTGAGCGTCGGGCCGAAGCCCGACCTACTGGCGCACGTCGGGCGCCGAGCGGCCGCGCCAGGTGGACTCGCTCGAGCGGAACGGATTGATGTCGATGCCGCCGCGCCGGGTGAAGCGCGCCTCGACCGCGAGCTTGTGCGGCCGGCACGCCGCGAGCACGTCGACGAAGATGCGCTCGACGCAATGCTCGTGGAACCCGGGATGGCGGCGGTAGCTCGCGAGGTAGGCGAGCAGCGAGCCGCGGTCGATGCGCGGGCCGCGATAGCGCAGGCTCACGCTCGCATAGTCGGGCTGCCCGGTCACCGGGCACACCGAGCGGAAGAGCGAGGTGTTCAGCGTCTCGTCGCCGTCCCAGGGCGTGGTGGCGAGCCGCGCGGCGTCGGGCGCGTCGGGCACCGCGGCGAGCGGCGCGGCGTCGATCGACGCGCCCTCCATCGGCTCGCGCGCGAGCCCGGCGTACGCCGGCGGCAGCGCCAGCGTCACGCGAACGTCGGCGCCGACCGCCTGCGAGAGATCGCGCGCGATCGTCGCCGCGACGTGCTCGCGCGCGTCGATGCGCTCGTCGTTGAGCGAGGCGAGGTAGAGCTTCACCGACTTCGACTCGACGATGCGCGGCGAGCCCGCCGGAACTTCGAAGCGCGCGACGGCGGCCTGTGGGCGTCCGTTCGCGTCGAGCCACGCGAGCTCCCAGGCGGTCCACGCGTCGTGGCCGCCGAACGGCAGCGCCGACCCGGAAAGGCCGATCGACGCGCGCGCGTCCGCGCGGTCGACCGGGAACAGGAGCCCCGGATCGTACCGCTCGGGCATCGGCGTCGAGCGGGCGAGCGGCGAGTCGCGCAGGTCGGTCAGTTGACGTCCCCCCCGAAGCGAACTTCGCTCCGCTGCGTTCGCCGCCCCCCGGGGGGGCGCGCTGGCTCGGCGTCGCTCATTTGACCCGACGGATCGAGGCGCCGAGCCCGGCCAGCTTGGCCTCGAGCCGCTCGTAGCCCCGGTCGAGATGATAGATCCGGTCGATCGTCGTCGCACCTTCGGCGACGAGCCCCGCGATGACCAGGCACGCCGAGGCGCGGAGGTCGGTCGCCATCACGTTGGCGCCCGTGAGCCGCTCGACGCCCCGCACGATCGCCGTGCTCCCCTCGACCTCGATGTCCGCGCCGAGGCGCACGAGCTCCTGCACGTGCATCATCCGGTTCTCGAAGATCGTCTCGGTGATGACCGAGGTGCCCCGGGCGCGCGTCGCGAGCGCCATGAACTGCGCCTGCATGTCGGTCGGGAACGCCGGATAGGGCGCGGTGCGGACGTTCGCCGCGGCGAGCGGGCCTTCGCGCGAGACGCGGATCGTGTCCGGCGTGGACTCGATGCGCGCGCCGGCCTCGACGAGCTTGTCGATCACCGCTTCGAGCGTGTCGGCGCGCGCGCCGGTGAGCGTCGCGCTGCCGCCTGCCGCGGCAACGGCCGCGAGGAAGGTCCCGGTCTCGATGCGGTCGGGCATGATCCGGTGCGTCGCGCCACGGAGGCGGTCGACGCCCTCGACGACGATGCGGTCGCTGCCCGCGCCGGAAATCCGCGCGCCCATCGCGACCAGGCATTGCGCAAGGTCGACGACCTCGGGCTCGCGGGCCGCGTTCTCCAGGATCGTCGTGCCTTCGGCGAGCGTCGCCGCCATCAGCAGGTTCTCGGTGCCGGTGACGGTGACCACGTCGAACACGAAGCGCACGCCCTTCAACCGCGCCGTGCGCGCGCCGATGTACCCGTGGTCGAGGTCGATCTCCGCGCCCATCGCCTGCAGGCCCTTCACGTGCTGGTCGACGGGCCGAAGCCCGATCGCGCAGCCGCCCGGCAGCGAGACGCGCGCCTCGCGGCAGCGCGCGAGCAGCGGCCCCAGCACGAGGATCGAAGCGCGCATCGTCTTGACGAGCTCGTAGGGCGCGAGCGGCCACTCGATGCGCCCCGCGTCGAGCGCGACCGCCCCCGGCGCCGCCTCGTCGATCCGCACGCCCATCTGCGAGAGCAGCGTGCGCATCGTCCGGACGTCGTTCAGCGTCGGCACGTGCGTGAGCACGAGCGGCTCGTCGGTCAGGAGCGACGCGCACAGGATCGGCAGCGCGGCGTTCTTCGCGCCCGAGATGGCGACCGTACCGCGCAGCGGCCGGCCGCCTTCGATGACGAGCTTGTCCATGGGCGGGTTCCGGGCGGCGTCAGCTCGCGCCGCGGCCGCCGCCACGGCCGACAGCGCGAGGGGGGCGATCGTGTCCATGCGCCGAGCTTCGCGCGGCGCGCGGGCGCGAGGCGGGACGCCGAGGTGGCGATCCGCGGGCGAATTCGGGCGAACCGGTGATAGGGGGAGATCCCCCCGAAGCGACCTTGCGGTCGCCTCCCCCCAGGGGGCTCGCGCCCTCGGGACGGCCCGTCGGGCGCGGGGGAGATCCCCCCGAAGCGACCTTGCGGTCGCCTCCCCCCAGGGGGCTCGCGCCCTCGGGACGGCCCGTCGGACGCGGGGTCACTGCTGCTGCCGCGCCGCCCATTCGGACGGCGTGAGCGTGGTCATCGACAGCGCGTGGATCTCCTCGCGCATGCGATCGCCCAGCGCGGCGTAGACGCGCTGGTGGCGCGCGACGCGCGAGAGGCCCTCGAAGGCGCCCGAGACGATCAGCGCGGCGAAGTGGTGGCCGTCGCCGTCGACGTCGAGGCGCTCGCACGCGAGATTCGCGGCGATCGAGGCGCGGATCGATTCGGGCGCGACCATGCGCACGCTCAGGGGCGGATCTTCCAGCCCCTGCCGATCAGCGCCAGCGCGAGGCCCGCGAGCGCGAGCGCGAACCCGGCCACGATCGCGAGGCTCGCGAGCGGCGGCGTGTCGCCGAGGCCGAAGAAGCCGTAGCGGAAGCCGTCGATCATGTAGAAGAACGGGTTGAAGTGGGACGCGACCTGCCAGACGGGCGGGAGCGACTGGATCGAATAGAAGACGCCCGAGAGGAACGTGAGCGGGACGACGATGAAGTTCTGGAACGCCGCCAGCTGGTCGAACTTGTCGGCCCAGATCCCGGCGAGCAGCCCGAGCGTCCCGAGGATGGCGCTGCCGAGCAGCGCGAAGGCCGCGACCCACCACGGATGCGTCGGGAACAGGAGCGACGGCGCGAACGCGAGCGTGACGACGAACACGCCCAGCCCCACGACGATGCCGCGCACCATCGCGCCGGCGACGTACGCGGCGAACATCCCCTGCGGCGTCAGCGGCGCGAGCAGCACGAACACGAGGTTGCCGGTGACCTTCGACTGGATCAGCGACGACGACGAGTTCGCGAAGCTGTTCTGCAGCACCGACATCATCACGAGGCCGGGCACCAGGAACTCGGTGTAGCGCACCTTGCCGTCGAACACCGCCACGTGCGCCTCGAGCACGTGCGAGAAGATCAGGAGGTAGAGGAGCGCGGTCAGCACCGGCGCCGCGATCGTCTGGAAGCTCACCTTCCAGAAGCGCAGCACCTCCTTGCGGAACAGCGTCCACGCGCCGGCGACGGTCGACACGGGCGGCGCCTCTGCGATCATCGCGCCCCCTCGCGGGCGTCGTGCGCCGGCGCCGCGGCCCGCGGCGCCGGGCGCGCGGACGACGAAGGCGTCCCGGCTCCCGATTGCATGATGTGGAGGAACACCTGCTCGAGGTCAGCCTCGTCGAGCGTGAGCTCGTCCACGTGGATGCCCGCCACGCGCATCGCGGCGAGGAGCGACTCGAGCTCGGCGGGACGCTCGATGCCGAGGTGCCAGACGTCGCCGGTGCGTCGGAGCAGCCTCGGCGCCCATTCGGCGGGCAGCTCGCGCGCGACGAGGCGCACGGTGAGCCCCGAGTAGCGCGACAGCAGCGCCTGCTTGGTGTCGAGCGCGACGACGCGGCCGCCCTTCAGCATGGCGATGCGCCCGCACAGCGCCTCGGCCTCCTCGAGGTAGTGCGTCGTCAGGATCACCGTGTGGCCGTCCGCGTTGAGCTTGCGGATGAACCCCCACAGGCTCTGGCGGAGCTCGACGTCGACGCCGGCCGTCGGCTCGTCGAGCACGATGACCGGCGGCCGGTGCACGAGCGCCTGCCCGACCAGCACGCGGCGCTTCATGCCGCCCGACAGCGAGCGCATGTTCGCGTCCGCCTTGGACGTGAGGTCGAGGTGGTGCAGGATCTCGTCGATCCAGTCGTCGTTGCGCCGGAGCCCGAAGTAGCCCGACTGGATGCGCAGCGTCTCGCGCACCGTGAAGAACGGGTCGAACACGAGCTCCTGCGGCACGACGCCGAGCGACCGGCGCGCGGCGCGGTAGTCGTCGACGACGTCGTGCCCCATCACGCGCGCGCGGCCGGCGTCGGCGCGCACGAGCCCGGCGAGGATCGAGATCAGCGTCGTCTTGCCGGCGCCGTTGGGCCCGAGGAGCCCGAAGAACTCGCCCGGCTCGACCGCGAGGTCGACGCCGTCGAGCGCCTGGACGCGGCCGTAGCGGCGCGACAGGCCGGCGATGTCGACCGCGGCGGTCACATGCCGACGAGCGAGTCGACGCCGTAGACGCGCGCGAGCGCGACGACCCCGGCGGGCACCGACTCGAAAGCGAGGTCGCCGCCCTCGGCGATCGCGCGCCGGCGCAGCGCGAGGAGCACGGCGAGCGCCGCGGAGTCCGCGTGCTCGAGGCCGGCGAGGTCGACGACGCCGCGCGTCGGCAGCGGCAGTGCGCCCGACGCCGCGAGCACGGCCTCCGCGTTCTCGAACGTCAGCCTGCCGGCGTAGGCCCAGCGCGCGCCGTCGTCGGCGGACCGGAACGCTCCCGCGGTCGGCGCGTCGCTCACTTCGCCGCGCCGCCCTTGTTCCGCGCCGCGAGCGACGCGATGAGGCCGTCGATGCCTCCCTGCCGGATCTGCTCGTTGAACTCGTCGCGGTAGTTGGTGACGAGCGACACGCCGCCGACGATCACGTCGTACGCCCGCCAGCCGTCCGCCCCCTTCGCCATGCTGTAGTCGATCTGCACCGGCGCCTGGCCCGGCCGGACGACCTCGGTCCGGACGGTGACGTCGGTGGCTCCCGCGTCCGCGCGCAGCGGCTTGTAGTCGATCTCCTGGTTTCGGTACTGGACGAGCGCGCCCGAGTAGGTGCGCACGAGCAGCGAGCGGAACTCGTCGGCGAGCTTCTTCTGCTGCTCGGCGGTCGCCTTCGCCCAGTTGCGCCCCATCGCGAGCGCGGTCATGCGCGTGAAGTCGAAGTGCTGCAGGAGCTTGGTCTCGATCACCTCGCGGATGCGCGCCTGGTCGCCGGCCTGGACCTTCGGGTCGGCCTTGATGATCTGCAGCACGTCCTGCGAGACGCGCTTGACGAGCGCGTCGGGCGCCTCCTGCGCGAGCGCGGGGCCGCACGCGAGCGCCACGAGGGCGCCGGCGACGAGCGCTCGGCGGATGGCGTCGGGCTTTCGGGTCATTCGTCGTCCTCTCTCTTCGGCGGATTGCCGTCCCAGACCTGGTATTCGCGGCGCTGCAGGTACGAGCGCCGGATGAACGTGTAGCGGTCGATCGCGGCCTTGTCGATCATCGCCGAGGCGTCGAGCGCCTGCACGCGCAGGTCGAGCGCCCCGATGAAATAGAGCACGTTGCGCAGCGGCACGTTGTCGACCGCGTAGTAGATCGGCGACATGTAGGCCCGGATCACGAGGCCGGTGCCGTCGCGGAACGTCGTCGGCCCGAGCAGCGGGATGAACAGGTACGGGCCCTGCGGGATGCCCCAGTAGCCGAACGTCTGGCCGAAGTCCTCGTCGCCCTTCGGGATGCCCGCGTCCGACGCGATGTCGATGAGCCCGAAGCCCCAGATGTTGACGGTGATGCGCCCGAGGTCGTTGCCGGCCTTCTCCCACTTGCCCTGCAGGAGGCCGTTCAGCGCGGAGAAGCCGTCCTCGATGTTGCCGAAGAACGTGCGCACGGCCGACTGGACCGGCTTGGGCACGTAGTCGACCCAGGCCTGCGCCACCGGGCGCACGATGTTCTCGTCGATCGGCTCGTGGATCGCGTACATCGCGCGGTTGAACGGCTCGAACGGATCGGCCTTGTTCGGCGCGCCCGTCGTCGCGCATCCGCCGAGCGCGGCCGCGAGCGCGAGCGCCGCGAGGCCGCGCGCCGCCGCGCGGGCCGGCGTCATTTCGAGCCTCCCTGCTGCTGCGCGCGGTCGAACAGGAACTGGCTGATGAGCTTCTCGAGCACGACCGCCGACTGCGTCTTCGCGATGCGGCCGCCGTCCGCGATCATCTGCGGGTCGCCGCCCGAGTCGAGCGCGATGTACACCTCGCCCAGCAGGCCCGACGTGTTGATCGACGCGATCGTGTCCTTGGTGAACTGGTATTGCGGGTCGATGACCATCGTCACCACCGCCTCGTAGGTCTTCGGGTCGAGCCGGATCCCCTCGACGCGTCCGACGACGACGCCCGCCGCCTTCGCCGGCGCGCGCAGCTTGAGGCCGCCGATGTTGTCGAACGCGGCCTCGATGTGGTAGCCCTGCCGGTTCGTCGTCGTGAGCAGGTTGCCCACCTTGAGCGACAGGAAGAGGATCGCGCCCAGCCCCAGCGCGACGAAGATGCCGACCCACAGGTCGATGGTCGATCGGTTCATGGCGTCGGTGGCGGGTCCGGGAGGTGGTCGGGGCGCGGGCGAAGCGGGTCAGGCGACGCCGATGCCGCGGAACATGAAGACGGTGAGCACGAAGTCGGCGGCGAGGATCGCGAGCGAGGAGCCGACTACGGTCCGCGTGGTCGCCGTCGACACGCCCTCGGCGGTCGGCGCGGCGTCGTATCCCTCGAACACGGCGATCAGGCTCACGATCAGGCCGAAAACGGCGCTCTTGATGATGCCGTTGACGATGTCGTTGCGAAAGTCGACGCCCGCCTGCATGTTGCCCCAGAACGAGCCGGCGTCGATGCCGATCAGCTTGACGCCGACCAGGTAGGCGCCGTAGATGCCGAGCGTGGAAAACAACGCGGCGAGCAGGGGCATCGAGATCACGCCGCCCCAGAAGCGCGGCGCGACGACGCGGGCGAGCGGGTCGACCGCCATCATCTCCATCGCGGAGAGCTGCTCGGTCGCCTTCATGAGGCCGATCTCGGCGGTGATCGCGCTGCCGGCGCGGCTCGCGAACAGCAGGCCGGCGACGACCGGCCCCAGCTCGCGCACGAGCGAGAGCGCGACGAGGATGCCGAGCGACTCGGACGCGCCGTAGCGCTGGAGCACGTCGTAGCCCTGCAGCGCGAGCACCATCCCGACGAACAGGCCCGACACGAGGATGATGACGAGCGACAGCACGCCGGCGAAGTAGATCTCCCGGAGCGTGAGGCGCAGGCGCCGCAGTCCCTCCGGCGAATGCGCCAGCACCGCGACGAAGAACCGCGTCGCGAAGCCCAGGCGCGTGATCGAGCGGCGCGTGCCCGCGCCGATCCTGCGCAGGCCGTCGGCGATCGCGCTAGCCGGCATGGCCGAGGGCGAACGCCGCGTCGAGGGGCGGCGCCGAGACGTGGAAGGGGACCGGGCCGTCGGCCTCGCCGTCGACGAACTGGCGCACGAACGCGTCGCTGGAGCCGCGCACCTCGTCGGGCGTGCCCTGCGCGACGATGCGGCCTTCCGAGACGAAGTACAGGTAGTCGACGATCTTGAGCGACTCGTACACGTCGTGCGTGACGACGACCGACGTGATGCCGAGCGCGTCGTTCAGCTTGCGGATCAGCTGCCCGACGATGCCGAGCGAGATCGGGTCGAGGCCCGCGAACGGCTCGTCGTAGAGCACGAGCATCGGGTCGAGCGCGATCGCCCGCGCGAGCGCGACGCGGCGCGCCATGCCGCCGGAGAGCTCGGAGGGCTGCAGCACCGACGCGCCGCGCAGGCCGACCGCGTTGAGCTTCATCAGCACGAGGTCGCGCACCAGGTCCTCGGACAGGTCGGTGTGCTCGCGCAGCGGGAACGCGATGTTCTCGAACACCGAGAGGTCGGTGAACAGCGCGCCGAACTGGAACAGCATGCCGACCTGCCTGCGCAGCGCGTAGAGGCCGTCGCGGTCGAGGTCCGGCACCGACTGGCCGGCGACGACGACGCGGCCCTCCCTCGGCCGGATCTGGCCGCCGATCAGCCGCAGGAGCGTCGTCTTGCCGCAGCCGGACCCGCCCATGATCGCGACGACCTGTCCGCGCGGGATCGTCATCGAGATCCCCTTCAGCACCTGGCGCGTCCTGTCGTAGCCGAACGACACGTCCGCGAGCTCGACGGCCGTGGGCTTGGAACGATCGAAGTTCGCGGCCGGGCGGGCCGATGGCGACGGGGACAAGGGGGGGTTTCCGGGGAGCAGGACCGGCGATTGTAGCGGGGCCGCGCGTCAGCCGTCGAGCAGCCGCACTTCGGCGATCGCGAGGCTTTCGGGACGGCCGAGCAGCACGACGACGTCGCCGGGCTCGAAGCGCCAGTCCGCCGCCGGTCGCGTCGAGCGCGCGCCGCGCCGGCGGACGCCGCTCACCTCGACCAGCCCGTCGAGCGCGAGCTCGGCGAGCGTGCGGCCGGCCGCCGCGGCGCGCTCGGTGATCAGCACCGTCTGCAGGCGAGGCTGCAGGTTCTCGGCCGCGTCCGCCGCGTCGGTGGCGCCGTGGAAGAACCCGCGGAACAGGTTGTAGCGCTCCTCGCGGATCGCGCGGATGCGCGCGAGCACGCGGTTCAGCGGCACGCCGAGCAGCAGCAGCGAGTGCGACGCCAGCATCAGGCTGCCCTCGAGGACCTCGGGGACCACCTCGGTCGCGCCCGCGTTCAGGAGCCGGTCGAGCTCGGCGTCGTCGACGGTCCGCACGACCACGGGCAGCTCGGGCCGCAGCGCCTGCACCTGGTGCAGGATCTTGAGCGCGAGCGGCACGTCGGCGAAGGTGACGACGACCGCCCGCGCCTTCGCGAGGCCGGCCGCGAGCAGCGTGTCGCGACGCCCGGCGTCGCCGTAGACGACGCTGCCGCCCGCGCCCGAGGCCTCGCGGACGCGCTGCGGGTCGTTGTCCAGCGCGACGTAGGCGATGTCCTCCGCGTCGAGCAGCCGCGCGAGGTTCTGCCCGCTCCGGCCGTAGCCGCAGACGATCACGTGCTCCTGCCGCGCCATCGCGCGCGTCGCGATCGCGGTCACCTGCGCGGCGCGCGCGAGCCAGTCGTTCGCGGTGAGCCGGCGGACGATCGGCTCGATGAACTGGATCTGCACCGGCGCGACCAGCATCGACAGCACCATCGCGGCGAGCACGATCTGCATGACCGCGCCGTCGACGATCTGGTTCTGCGCGGCGAGCGCGAGCATGACGAGCGCGAGCTCGCCGGCCTGCGCGAGGTAGAGCCCGGTGCGCATCGCGGTCGCGAGCGGCGACCCGAACGCGCGCGCGAGTCCCACGATCAGCGCCAGCTTCACGACGACCGGCACGACGAGCAGCGCGAGCACCCAGCCGATGTTGGCGGCGACGACCGCGAGGTCGAGCGCCATGCCGATCGTGACGAAGAACAGCCCGAGCAGCACGTCGCGGAACGGCGCGATGTCCTCCTCGACCTGGTAGCGGAACTCGGTCTCGGCGATCAGCATGCCCGCGAGGAACGCGCCGAGCTCCAGCGACAGCCCGGCGGCCTCGGTCAGCGCCGCGAGCCCGAGCGTCACGAGCAGCAGGTTGAGCGTGAAGAGCTCGTGCGAGCGCTGCCGCGCGACCACCGAGAACCACCAGCGCATCGGCCGCTGCCCCGCGTAGAGCACGACGACGAGCGCGGCCGCCGCCTTCAGCGCCGCGAGCCCGAGCGCCAGCGCGAGCGTCGAGGTGCCCGCGTGCAGCGACGGGATCACGATCAGGAACGCGACCACCGCGAGGTCCTGGAACAGCAGGATGCCGATCGCGTCGCGCGCGTGCGGCGTCGCGAGCTCGCCGCGCTCCGCCAGCATCTTGGAGACGATCGCGGTCGAGCTCATCGCGAGGGCGCCGCCCAGCACGAGGCCCAGCTGCCAGCCGCCTCCGGCGAACTGCGACACCGCCGCGCCCGCCAGCGTGATGATCGCGACCTGCGCGAGGCCGAGGCCGAACACGGCGCGCCGCATCGCGCGGAGCTTGGGCAGGCTGAACTCGAGGCCGACCGAGAACAGCAGGAACACGATGCCGAACTCGGCGACGTAGTGCGTCGCCTTGTCGTCGGCGACCCAGCCCAGCGCGTGCGGGCCGATCGCCGCGCCGACGATCAGGTAGCCCAGCACCGGCGGCAGGCGCACGAGCCGGCACGCGACGACGACGGCGACGGCCGTCGCGAGCAGCACGAGCACGAGGGGCAGGGCCTGGAGCATGCGGGGTTCCCGGTCCGGACGGTAGCATGGCGACGACCGCGCAGAGCGGCGCGCGCCGCGACCGCGGCGGCCCGGCGACGCCGCCCTCCGCGCGACGACGCGCCCCGCGCCGTCGCCCGCGGCGGCGGGGCGCCGCTCGGCGCGACTTATACTTGACGGCCATGTCCGCGCCTTCGTCCCCGCCCCCGCCCGGCGTCGTCGCCGACCGCGCGCTCGACCTCGCCCGCCGCGTCCTCGCCACCGAGGCGCGCGCGATCGACGCGCTGTCGATGCGGCTCGGCGCGTCGTTCGTCGAGGCGGTGCGGAGGATCCACGCGTGCCGCGGCCGCGTCGTCGTCTCGGGGCTCGGCAAGTCCGGCCACGTCGCGCGCAAGCTCGCCGCGACGTTCGCGTCGACCGGCACGCCCGCGTTCTTCGTGCATCCCGCCGAGGCGCAGCACGGCGACCTCGGCATGATCACGTCCGAGGACGTCGTCGTGATGCTGTCGAACTCGGGCGAGACCGACGAGCTCGTCTCGCTGCTGCCGCACGTGAGGCGGCAGGGCGCGGCCATCGTCGCGATCACCGGCAACCGCGGCAGCTCGCTCGCGACGGCGGCCGACGTGCACCTCGACGCGGCGGTCGACGCCGAGGCGTGCCCGCTCGGCCTCGCGCCGACCGCGAGCACGACCGCGGCGCTCGCGCTCGGCGACGCGCTGGCGCTCGCGCTGCTCGACGCGCGCGGGTTCTCGGCCGACGACTTCGCGCGCTCGCATCCCGGCGGCGCGCTCGGCAAGCGGCTCCTTCGCGTGGCCGACGTGATGCGCACCGGCGCCGCGGTGCCGAGCGTGGCGAGCGGCGCGACGCTCGCCGAGGCGATCGCCGAGATGAGCGCGAAGGGCCTCGGCATGACCGCGGTCGTCGACGGCGCGCGCCGGGTGCTCGGCATCTTCACGGACGGCGACCTCCGGCGCGCCGTCGCGCGGCTCCCCGACGTCGCCGCCGCGCGCGTGGACGACGCGATGACGCGGTCGCCGCGCACGATCGGCGCCGACCGGCTCGCGATCGACTGCGTCGAGTTGATGGAGTCGGCGCCGAAGGTGTCGCAGCTGCTCGTCGTGGACGGCGGCGGCGCGCTCGTCGGCGCGCTCCACCTGCACGACCTCTTCCGCGCGCGGGTCGTCTGAACGTGAACGACGCCCGGCATCCCGTCGCCGGCCCCGCGCCCGCCGACGTCGCGGCGCGAGCGCGCGTCGTCAGGCTGCTGTCCTGCGACGTCGACGGCGTGCTGACCGACGGGCGCATCTTCGTCGACGACGACGGCCGCGAATCCAAGGCGTTCCACGCGCTCGACGGCATCGGGCTGAAGCGCCTGATGGCGGCGGGCGTCGAGGTCGCGTGGATCACGGGAAGCGCATCCGCGTCGGTCGAGCACCGCGCGCGCGTGCTCGGCGTGACGCACCTGTGCCGCGGGGCCGACGACAAGCTCGCGCCCTGGGAGAAGCTGCGTGCGGCGCTGGGGATCGAGGCGTCGGCTTGCGCGCACATCGGCGACGACCTGCCGGACATCCCGGTGATGCGGGCCTGCGGGCTCGCGGCGACGGTCCCGCACGCGCCCGGCGACGTGAAGCGGCACGCCCACTACGTGACGCGCCTCGACGGCGGGCACGGCGCGGTGCGCGAGCTCGCCGAGCTGATCCTCGCGGCGCGGGGCGGCGGCTGACCGCACCCCGGACTCCGGCGTGTGCACGGTCCCGCGCCGCCAGGAAAACGCTATGCTTGGCGGAGCGAGGGAGCTGCCGGCGCTCGACGCGCCGCCACCGGAGCCGCCGCCAAGGCCGATCCCCGACCTCTGATCCCTGACTGCCGAAATGGACCGCACCCGACGCCTCCTCGACCGGCTCACCGCCTGGTCGCCGGCGCTGCTGCTGGGCGGGCTCGCCGCGCTGACCTGGTGGCTCGACTCGCAGGTGCAGGCGCCGACGAACGCGGCCGCGGGCGCGCCGCGCCACGAGCCCGACATGTACATCGAGAACTTCCGGGCGGTGAGCCTCGGCGCCGACGGCAAGCCGCGCCAGTCGCTGACCGCGAAGCGCGCGGTGCACTTTCCCGACGACCAGACCACCGAGTTCGTCGAGCCGCGCCTGCTGATGACCGAGCCGGGCAAGCCGGGGTTCGAGCTGACGGCGAAGCACGGCAAGCTCTCGGCCGACCACGGCGACGCGTGGTTCACCGGCGACGTGCGCGCGGTGCGCGACGCGCCGCCCGCCGGGACCGAGGACGGCATGCCCGGCGGGCGCATGACGCTCACCACCGAGTCGCTGCACGTGGCGACGCGCGACGAGCGGCTCGACACCGACCAGCCGGTGACGATCGAGGATTCGCGTGGCATCATCCGCGGCGTCGGGCTCGACTTCGACAACCTCGCCAAGACCGCGCGCCTGCGCAGCCGGATCAGCGGCACGATGCAGCCGCAGGCGGCGCCTACGAAGACTCCGTGACCCTCGCCTCGCGCCTCCTCGCGGCCCTGTTCGCCGCCGCTTTCGCCGCCGCGGCGCCCGCCGAGACCGGCGACCGCGAGAAGCCGATCAACTACTCGGCCGACCGCGGCGACCTCAACTACGAGACCAAGATCGGCAAGCTCGACGGCAACGTCGTGCTGACGCAGGGCACGATCACGGTGCGCGCCGACCGCGTGACCTTCCGCCAGAACCCGGACAACTCGATGCAGGTGACCGCGTACGGGAACCCGGTGTCGTTCCGGCAGAAGCGCGACGGCAGCGACGAGTACTACGAGGGCTTCGCCCAGCGCGTCGAGTACGACGGCGCGAAGGACCTGCTCGAGCTGTTCGACCGCGCGCTCCTGAAGCGCGGGACCGACGAGATCCGCAGCAACTACGTGTCCTACAACACCAAGACCGAGGTCTTCAAGGCCGAGGGCCGGCCCGACACGCCCGCGGCCGCGGCCGCCGACAACGGGCCCGGGGCGCGCGTGCGCGGGACGTTCCAGCCGCGCGAGGGCCAGGGCCTCCCGGCGAAGGGCGACACCAAGGGCGACGCGAAGTCCGCGCCGAAGGCGCCCGCCGCCAAGGCCGGCGCGAAGGCGCCCGACACGGTGCAGCTCCGGCCCGCGGGCGAGCCCGCCTCCAAGTGAGCCAGCTCGCGGCGGCGCACCTGCGCAAGCGCTACAAGTCGCGCACCGTCGTGCACGACGTGTCGCTGGAGGTCGCGAGCGGCGAGGTCGTCGGCCTGCTCGGCCCCAACGGCGCGGGCAAGACCACCTGCTTCTACATGATCGTCGGGCTCGTGCCCGGCGACGGCGGCCGGATCGCGCTCGACGACGAGGACCTGTCGCGCCTCGCGATCCACCAGCGCGCGCGGCTCGGGCTCTCGTACCTGCCGCAGGAGGCGTCGATCTTCCGCAAGCTCACCGTCGCCGAGAACGTCCGCGCGATCCTCGAGCTGCAGGAGAGCGACCCGGACGCGATCGCGAACCGCCTCGACGCGCTGCTCGAGGACCTGTCGATCTCGCACCTCGCCGACGCGCCGGCGGTGTCGCTCTCCGGCGGCGAGCGCCGCCGCTGCGAGATCGCGCGCGCGCTCGCGACGCGGCCGCGCTTCATCCTGCTCGACGAGCCGTTCGCGGGCGTCGACCCGATCGCGGTGCTCGACATCCAGCGCATCATCGGGTTCCTGAAACAGCGCGGCATCGGCGTGCTGATCACCGACCACAACGTCCGCGAGACGCTCGGCATCTGCGACCGCGCGTACATCATCAACGAAGGCCGGGTGCTGGCTTCGGGCGCGCCGGACGAGATTGTCTATAATGAGGCGGTCCGAAAGGTCTACCTCGGAGAGCATTTCCGCCTGTAGATGACATTCCTCCGGCATCCGCCGCGCCGTGCCGTCCCGCCGGGACGGCGCGCATCCGCGGCGCGCCCGGACGCGAGCGGCGCGGGGGCCGCCGACGCCCGATGAAGCCCACGCTTCAGCTCAAGCTCTCGCAGCACCTCACGCTGACGCCGCAGCTGCAGCAGTCGATCCGGCTGCTGCAGCTCTCGACGCTCGAGCTCAACGCCGAGGTCGAGCGCATGCTGCAGGAGAACCCGCTGCTCGAGAAGGAGAACGAGGACGAGGAAGGCGCGCCGCCGGAGGCGGTCGTCGCGACGCCGGGACCGGGCGCGGCGGAAAGCGCCGAGGCGCCGCGCGCCGGCGAGGGCGACGACGAGCGCGCCGACGAACCCGTCGACGCGGCCGACGTCGCCGAGAGCGCCGTCCCGTCGTCGGAGGTCGACTTCGTCGACGACGGCGGCGGCGCGGGCGACGGCGACTGGGGGAGCGCGCCGGCGGGCGACGACGACGATGAGTTCTACCCGCAGCAGGTCGCCTCGTCGACGCTGCGCGACCACCTGATGGGGCAGCTCGGCATGCTCTCGCTGCCCCAGCGCGACCGCCAGCTCGTCGCGGCGCTGATCGACGCGCTGGACGAGGACGGCTTCCTGTCCAGCTCGCTCGAGGAGCTCGCCGAGATCTTCCCCGAGGAGCTCGGGATCGAGCCCGAGGAGCTCGCGATCGCGCTGCGCTACCTGCAGAGCTTCGAGCCCGCGGGCGTCGGCGCGCGCGACATCGGCGAGTCGCTCTCGCTGCAGCTGAAGGCGCTGCCCGAGACGACGCCCTGCCGCGACGCGGCGCTCAAGGTCGCCGAGGGCCACCTGGAGCTCCTCGCCAACCGCGACGTGACGCGCCTGAGGCGCGTGCTCCAGTGCGACGAGGCGACCGTCCGCTCGGTCCGCGACCTGATCCGGACGCTCAAGCCCAAGCCGGGCGCGGCGTTCGCCAACGCCGAGGCGAACTACGTCGTGCCGGACGTGATCGTCCGCAAGGTGCGCGGGCACTGGGTCGCGTCGCTGAACGAGGCGGCGATGCCGAAGCTGCGCGTCAACCGCATTTACGCCGACATCCTGTCGCGCAGCCGCGACGCCTCGAACCAGCAGCTCGCCGCCCAGCTGCAGGAGGCGAAGTGGCTGATCCGCAACGTGCAGCAGCGCTTCGAGACGATCCTCAAGGTCGC
>JBGAHH010000137.1:0-6340 GCA_044226265.1 Casimicrobiaceae bacterium
CTCGTGTCGAACACGGCGGGCGCGCTCGCGGGCGCCGCCGTCGCCGCCGCGATCGCGAGGCGTCCCGACGCCCGCGCGAGGCTCTCGTCCTGGCGCCGCGGGCTGTTCCTGCCCGGCGTGCTGGGCGACGTCGGCCTCGCGCTGCTCGCGCTGTGGCTCGTCGCGCAGCTCAATCCTGCGATCCCGCTGTTCGCGATCACGTTCGACCCGGTGCCCGAGCGGCTCGTCGCGGCGGTGCCGGGATCGGATTCGGCGTCGGTCGTCATCGAAGCGGCGGAGAGCGCGTTCCAGCTCCTGGGCGTCGGCCTGTTCCTCGCGCTTCTGCTGCGGCACCGGCGGCACGCGGGCGTCGCGGTGCTCCTCCTGATCGGCATCGCGCTGATCCTCAAGGTCGTCGCGGCGCTGCTGCTCCTCAAGCCCGCGGCATGGGAAGGCTGGCTGCGCCCGGGCGTGTCGACCGGCGCCGCGCTCGGCGCGCTCGCGCTCCTCTCGGCGATCGCGTTGCCGAGGCCCGCGATGATCGCCCTGTGCGGCGTGGCGCTCCTGACCTCGCTCCTCGTGCCGCTGCTCGCGTCGGACCTCCTCGCCGCCCGCGCGCCGCTGACGCTGTTCTCGTGGCGCTACGGCCACCTGCTCAACTTCAACGGCCTCACGCACACGGTGCTGCTCCTGTGGCCGGTCGCGGCGGCGGGCTGGCTGTTCGCGCTCTCCGGCCGCCCCGCCTGGGGCGCGCCGGCGCCCGACGCCCGCTGACGCGGCGCGCCCCGGAGCGCCGGGGCCGAACCGATACAATGGGCGTTTCCCGCGAGACCGCGCGCCGATGAGCTACTACCAGCGACACGTCTTCTTCTGCCTGAACGAGCGCGACGCGCCGGAGAAGTGCTGCGCGAGCGCCGGCGCGGCCGCGATGCAGAAGCACGCGAAGGACCGCGTGAAGGCGCTCGGCCTCTCGGGCCCGGGCAAGGTGCGCGTCAACAAGTCCGGCTGCCTCGACCGCTGCGAGGAGGGGCCCTGCCTCGTCGTGTATCCCGACGCGGTCTGGTACACCTACGTCGACCGCGCCGACGTCGACGAGATCATCGACCGGCACGTCGTCAACGGTGAGATCGTCGAGAGGCTTCGCATTTGACGTCCGGGTTCGCCGCCTCGACCGAGCGCGCGCTCGCCCGCGGTCCCGCCGGGGCGCTCGAGATCGTCGCGAACGCGCCGCAGGACGCGCGCCGCGGCATCGCGCTCGTCGCGCATCCGCATCCCGAGCAGGGCGGCACGCTCGACAACAAGGTCGCGCAAACGCTCGCGAAGGCGTTCCACGCGCTGGGCTACATCGCGGTCCGGTTCAACTTCCGCGGCGTCGGTGCGTCGGAGGGCCGCTTCGACGGCGGCGCAGGCGAGACCGACGACGCGCTCGCCGCGCTCGACTGGGCGCGCGGGCGCTACGGCGCGCAGTGGCCGGTCGCGCTCGCCGGCTTCTCGTTCGGCTCGTACGTGCAGACGCGCGTCGCGAAGCGCGTCGAGGCCGAGCGGCTCGTGCTCGTCGGGCCGGCGGTGAAGCGCTTCGCCGTCGAGACCGTGCCGGCCGACACGATCGTCGTGCACGGCGAGGCCGACGAGATCGTGCCGCTCGCCGACGTGCTCGATTGGGCGCGGCCGCAGGCGCTGCCCATCGTCGTGTTCCCGGGCTGCTCGCACTTCTTCCACGGCCGTCTCCCGCAGCTGCGCGACACCATCGTCGGCATGTGGCACCGCCACCGCGTTCCCGAGGTGGCCTGATGGACTCGATCGTCGAGCGCGTGCTGCCGGGCCATGCCGCGGCCGGGCGCGACCGCGTGCTCTCGGTGCAGGGGCTCGTCAAGCGCTACGGCGGCGTCGACGTCGTGCGCGGTCTGACCTTCGAGATCCTGCGCGGCGAATGCTTCGGCCTGCTCGGGCCCAACGGCGCCGGCAAGACGACGACGCTGCGCTGCTGCCTCGGGCTCGTCGATCCCGACGCCGGCACGATCGAGCTCTGCGGCGAGCCGGTGCCGAAGGCCGCGCGCGAGGCGCGCATCCGCGTCGGCGTCGTCCCGCAGATGGACAACCTCGATCCGGACTTCACGGTGACCGAGAACCTCGTCGTCTACGGCAGCTACTTCGGCCTCGACCGCGCGACGCTCGGCGCGCGCATCCCGAAGCTGCTCGAGTTCGCCGGCCTGGCCGCGAAGGCGACCGCGCCCATCCGCACGCTCTCCGGCGGCATGAAGCGACGGCTGACGCTCGCCCGCGCGCTCGTCAACGACCCGGAGCTCCTGATCCTCGACGAGCCGACGACCGGCCTCGACCCGCAGGCGCGCCACCTGATCTGGGACGGCCTGCGCCAGCTGCTCGCGCAGGGCAAGACGATCCTGCTCACCACGCACTTCATGGACGAGGCGTCGCGCCTCGCGACGCGCCTCGCGGTGATCGACCACGGAAGGCTCATCGCGAGCGACGCGCCGCGCGCGCTGATCGCGGAGCACGTCGAGCCCGAGGTCGTCGAAGTGTACGGCGACGCGGCGAAGGCCTGGGCGGACGCGCACGGCCGCAAGCTCGCGAAGCGCCTCGAGATCGCGGGCGAGACCGCGTTCTGCTACGCGATGGACGCGCAGCCGATCCTCGCCGACCTCGCCACGCGCGCCGGCGTCCGCTACCTGCACCGGCCCGCGAACCTCGAGGACCTGTTCATCAAGCTCACCGGCCGCGAGCTGCGCGACTGAAGCCATGGCCGGCTCGTTCGCGCTTCCCGCCCGCCTCGTCGCGTTCCCGGCGCTCTCCGCGCGCTTCGTCCCGGTCTGGCGGCGCAACCTGCTCGTCTGGCGCAAGCTCGCGTTCGCGAGCGTGCTCGGCAACATCGCCGACCCGCTGCTCTACATGCTCGCGCTGGGCTACGGCCTCGGCGCGCTCATCGGCGAGGTCGGCGGCATGCCCTACATCGCGTTCATCGGCACCGGCATGGTGTGCCAGAGCGCGATGTTCACCGCGTCGTTCGAGGGCATGTACTCGGCGTTCTCGCGCATGCACGTGCAGCGCACCTGGGAAGGGATCATCAACGCGCCGATCGCGCTCGACGACGTCGTGCTCGCCGAGTGGATGTGGACCGGCACGAAGGCGGCGATGTCGACCGCCGCGATCCTCGCGGTGATCCTCGCGCTGGGCTTCGGCCACACCTGGCTCGCGCTCTGGATCCTGCCGCTCGGCTTCCTCGTGGGCCTCGTGTTCGGCGCGTTCGGCCTCGTGATGACCGCGCTCGCGCCGGGCTACGACTTCTTCACCTACTTCTTCACGCTGGTGATCACGCCGATGCTGCTCCTGTCCGGCGTCTACTTCCCGGTCGACCAGCTGCCCGGCTGGCTCGCGGCCGTCGCGGGGGTGCTGCCGCTCAAGCACGCGATCGACCTCGCGCGGCCGCTGATGCTCGCGCGCGTCCCCGGGTCGGTCGCGCTGCACGTCGCGGTGCTGGTCGCGTACGCGGTCGTCGCCTACTACGTCGCGCTGGTGCTCACGCGCCGGCGCCTCCTGAAGTGAGGAAAAACCGGGGTCGGATTCCAGTCTGACCCCGGTTTCCCGATCCCCATGCTGACAGTCAAGTCGTTGCACATCGTCTTCGTGGTCGCGTGGTACGCGGGGCTCTTCTACCTGCCGCGGCTGTTCGTCTACCACGCGCAGTGCCCGCCGGACGATCGCGTCGGCATCGAGCGGTTCAAGGTCATGGAGCGCAAGCTCTACCGCGGCATCATGACACCGTCCGCGGTGATCGCGATCGGGTTGGGCACGTGGCTGTGGCTGGGGTACGGGATCACCGGGGGATGGATGCACGCGAAGCTCGCGCTCGTCGCGATCCTCGTCGTCTTCCACCTCTACCTCGGCAAGCTCGTCCGCGACTTCGCGCAGGATCGCAACCGCCACGGGCACGTGTTCTACCGCTGGCTGAACGAGATTCCGGCGCTGCCGATCCTCGTCGCGGTCGTGTTCCTCGTCGTGCTGAAGCCGTTCTGATGGTGCCCCCCCGCTTCGCGCGACGGCCGTGACCGAGCGATTCTTCGCGCCCTGCCCGCGCGGGCTCGAAGCGGCGCTCGGCGAGGAGCTCGGCCGGCTCGGCGCGGGAGACGTCGCGGCGGTCGAGGGCGGCGTCGGGTTCTCCGGCGCGCTGGAGCTCGCCTACGTCGCGAACCTCGAGTCGCGCCTCGCCAGCCGCGTGCTGTGGAAGGTCGGCGGCGGCGCCTACCGCGACGAGCGCGAGCTCAATGCGCTGGCGCGCGCGATCGACTGGCCGGGGCACTTCCGCGTCGACCGGACGATCCGCGTCGACGTCGCCGCGACGCGCTCGCCGCTCAGGAGCCTCGAGTTCGCGACGCTGACGGTGAAGGACGCGGTCTGCGACCGCTTCCGCGACGAGCAGGGGAAGCGGCCGTCGGTCGACAAGCGCGCCGCCGACGTGCGCGTGCACGCGTACCTGACCGAGCGCGAGGCGACGTTCTACCTCGACACGTCCGGCGAGCCGCTGTTCAAGCGCGGCTGGCGGCGCGACGCCGAGGAGGCGCCGTTGCGCGAGAACCTCGCGGCCGGGCTGATCGCGTTGTCCGGCTGGCGGCCCGGCACCGCGTTCCTCGACCCGATGTGCGGCAGCGGCACGATCGCGATCGAGGCCGCGTCGATCGCCGCGGATCGCGCCCCCGGCCTCGCGCGCACGTTCGGCTTCCAGAAGCTTGCGTGGTTCGACGGGCCGACGTGGCAGCGGACGCGCCAGCGCGCGCACGACCGCGTGAAGCCCGCGCCGGCGTCGCCGGCCGTGTTCGCCAGCGACCGCCTCGCGGCGGCGGTCGCGAAGACGCGGGCGAACGCCGCGCTCGCACAGGTGGCCGGGCATCTCGCGATCGGGCAGGCGGATGCGCTCGAGCGGCCGGCGCCGGCGCCCGCCGGCGTGATCGTCGCCAATCCGCCCTACGGCATCCGGCTGGAGGACAAGGCGCGCGTCGCCGCGATGTATCCGCGGCTCGGCGATGCGCTCAAGGCGCGCTACGCCGGCTGGAGCGCCTGGCTGTTCTCTGGCGACCCCGCGCTGCCGAAGAAGATCGGGCTCAAGGCCGAGCGCCGCATCCCGCTCTGGAACGGCGCGATCGAGTGCCGGCTCTACGCGTACCGGATCGTCGCGGGCCGGCTCGACGACGCGCGGCCGCGGTAGAATGGCGGCACGCCACCTTCCGTTCCGCGAGCGCGCCATGGGAATGCTCCCCGCCCGCAACTACGTCTCCGACCACACGAAGTTCATCCAGGAAGTGCTGGAGAGGAAGCCGCAGCTCGCCGACGAGCAGCGCAAGGGCCGCGCCCTCTGGTGGGACAAGTCGCCGCGCGAGCTGGCGGAGCGCAGCCGGATGGACCAGGGCCGCGTGCCGCAGTCGGCGTACGTCTACTTCAGCCCGCCGCGCCAGGGCGCGTGAGCGCCGGCGCCGGCAGCGCTCGCGGGAACTGAGCTTCCGATGCGCCGCTGGCGCATCCGCCGCGCCGTTCCGGCCGACGCCGCGTCGATCTGGGCGATCCACACGCGCGCGATCCGCGAGACCGCGTCGTCGCACTACCCGCCGGAGACCGTCGCCGCCTGGTCGGGCCGCGTGACGCCCGCGTCGTACGCGGAGCCGATCGAGACGATGGCGGTGCTGGTCGCCGAGGACGACGACGGCAGGCTCGCGGGTTTCGGCGAGCTCGATCCGAAGGCCGGGATCGTGCGCGCATGCTACGTCGATCCCGACTACGACCGGCAGGGCGTCGGACGCTCGTTGATGCTCGCGCTCGAGGACGAGGCGCGCGCGCACGGCCGTTCGGCGCTGCTGCTCGACGCATCGGTGAACGCGATCGCGTTCTACGAGTCGCTCGGCTGGCGCGTCGAGGCCCGAGCCCGCCACGACCTCGGCCACGGAGCGAGCCTCGATTGCGCGGTCATGGCCAAGAAGATCGCCTGAGCTCGTGGGTCGAGCTTCAGCCCGATGCGTTCCCCCGCGATGCTTAACCGGGCCTGAAGGCCGGCTCCGGCGGGCCGATACAATGCCGCGCCCGGACGGATCGCGCCGAACCGATCGCGCTCCGCCAGGTCGAACGCCGTTCGAGCTTCGAAACGCAACCCGACCCTTCCCGATGCCCACGACCGCCGAGCCTACGTCCCCGCGGAACCAGCGCGGCCGTGCGCCGACGTGGCTGCTCGGCATCCTTGGCGCGATCCTGGCGCTGGCCGCCGTCGAGTTCTACGCGATCCAGAAGTACGGCCGCGTCGGCGCGCCTCGGCCCGCGCCGGTCGCGGCGACCGCGCCCGCCCCCCCGCCCACGGCCGCCC
>JBGAHH010000017.1:0-55004 GCA_044226265.1 Casimicrobiaceae bacterium
ATCGGTGCCCGATCCGTCAGCGCGGGCCGGCAGAATGGCGGCATGGAAACCCGCCTCGCCACCTCGCTTTCCCGCCGCCCGCGCGGCGCGCATCCGAAGCGCGTCGACTTCGCCGATCCCGCCGTCTGGGCGTGGCTCGCGGTCGCCGTGATGCTCGTCGTGCCCGCGCTGTCGGTGCTCGCCTGAAGGGTCAGAGCCGCAATGGGGATGCTGTGCGATCGCAGCGTCCCGATTACGGCTCCGACCCCTTGGGCATCGCGACGCCGAGCTTCGCCGCCCAGGGCTCGAGCGCGGGCAGGATCGTCGGGTGCAGGACCACGCCCTGCGCGAGCTGCTCGCGCATGAGCGCGAGCCCGCGTTCGCCGGGCAGGCGCACCCGCTCGACGCCGGGCCGCGGCGTCGCGCCATGGCACGCGGCGACCAGCCAGTCCGTCTGGCGACGGAACGCGTCGAGGCCGCCGAACGCCGCCGGGTCGAGCGCCTGCACGAACACGGTCGCGCCCCAGCCTTCCTTCGGATCGGCCCGGCCGAAGCCGGTGAGCGCCGCCGTCATCGCCTCGACGAGCAGCGCCAGCCCGTAGCCCTTGTGCCCGGCGTCGAGGCCGCCCAGCGGCAGCAGCGTGCCCTTCGGCTCCTCGAACAGCACGCGCGGATCGTCGGTCGCGTTGCCTCGCGCGTCCTGCACCCACGGGTGCGGAAGCTTCTCGCCCGCCTTGTGCAGCCGCGCGGTCAGGCCGTTGGTCGTGTAGCTCGCCGAGACGTCGAGCAGGATCGGGTCGCCGGAAGTCGGGATGCCGGCGGCGAGCGGGTTCGGCGTGAACACCGGGCTCACCGCGCCGAACGGCGCGACGCTCGCGGCGACCGGGTCGCTGCTGTAGACGAGCGCCATCATCCCGCGGTCGGTCGCGTGCTTCAGGTACGCGGCGAGGCAGGCGATGTGGTGCGAGCGGCGGATCGCGACGGTGCCGGTGCCTTCGCGCGACGCCATCGCCATCGCCCTGTCGACGGCGCGAAGCGTGAGCCAGGGGCCGGGCAGGCGCCGGCCGTCCCAGGTTTCCGCCGCGGGCATCGCGCGCACGACGGCGGGCTCGCCCGACTTCGTCATCGTCCCGTTCGCGAGCTCGGCGAGGTACGGCGCGGCGAGCGCCAGCCCGTGCGTCGTGTGGCCGAGGAGGTCGCCGTCGACCAGCACCGCCGCGACCGCGTCCGCGATGTCCGGCCGCATGCCCGCGCGCGCGAACAGCGCCTGCGCGAACTGCGCGAGCGCGGGAGCGTGGTATCGGCGTGCTGCGTGGGACATTCGCGCGTTCGGCGCCCCGGCGCCGGCGCGAAGTTGACGCCGCGAGGGATTGCAACGATTCTAGCGCACTCCCTTCCCGCCCCCGGCGGCGCGCCGCCGCCGCGACCGTCCCGCCCGTGCCTTCCTCCACCGCCGACGACGGCGGCGTCCCGCTGGTCTTCGAGACGGTCGTCCCCTCCTCGCTGCAGGTGTCGATCGTCACCTACCGGCCCGACCTGCACCTGCTCGAGCGCTGCCTCCGCAAGCTCGCGCTCTCGGTGGGCGCGGCGCGCGAGGCCGGGCTCGTGCGCACCGTCAACGTCGCCCTGATCGACAACAGCGAGGACCGCGCGACCGCCGCGAAGGTGATCGAGCTCGGGCGGGCGCGCTTCGCGGACTCGGGCGTGCAGATGAGCTACCTGCACGGTCACGCGAACATCGGCTACGGCGCCGCGCACAACCTCGTGCTGCACGGGAGCGGCGCGGACTACCACCTCGTCCTCAACCCCGACGTCGAGCTCGCGGTCGACGCGATCGCGAACGCCGTGCGGTGGATGAACGCGCATCCGGAGGTCGGCGCGATCGCGCCGCTCGTGAAGCGACGCGACGGCACGCGCGAGTACCTCGTCAAGCGCAAGCCGGCCGTGGTCGACCTCGCGCTGCGCGGCTTCCTGCCGGGGATCGGGCGCGCGCTCTTCCGCCGCCGGCTCGACCGCTACGAGATGCGCGACGTCGTCGATCCCGATCCGACGCGCGAGGTCGTCGACATCCCGGCGATGTCGGGTGCGTGCATGCTGGTGCGTCGCAAGGCGATCGACCAGACCGGCGGGTTCGACCCGGGCTACTTCCTCTACTTCGAGGACTTCGACTGGACGGTGCGCCTGAACAAGGTCGCGCGCACCGCCTACGTGCCGTCGTTCGAGGTCGTGCACCACGGCGGCGGCGCCGCCCGCAAGGGGCTGAAGCACGTCGGCCACTTCGTGCGCGGCGGCTGGCGCTACTACCGCAAGCACGGCTGGAAATGGTTCTAGCCGCGCCCGTTCGCTCGCGCACCGTCGTCGTGACCGGCGCGGCGGGCTTCGTCGGTCGCTCGCTCGTCGAGCGGCTGCGCGCGGACCGCCGCGAGGTGCGCGCGATCGTGCGCGAGAGCCGCGGCGCGCCCGAGGGCGCGATCGCGCTCGGCGCGCTCGAGGAGGCGCCGCCCGCCGCGCTCGCCGGCGCCTTCGCGGGCGCCGACGCGGTCGTGCACCTCGCCGCGCGCGCCCACCGGATGGACGAGCGGCCGCGCGATCTCGAGCGCCTGTACCGCGCGACGACGGTCGAGTCGGCCTCGCGCATCGCGCGCGCGGCGGTCGACGCCGGCGTGCGCCGCTTCGTCCTCGCGAGCAGCGTGAAGGTGAACGGCGAAGCGAGCCCGGCCGGCCGGCCGTTCCGCCCCGACGACCCACCGGCCCCCGCCGACGCGTACGCGCGCGCCAAGCGCGACGCCGAGGTGGCGCTGGCCGGCGCCGCGGAGCGCTCGTCGATGGCCGTCATCGTCCTGCGTCTACCGCTCGTGGTCGGACCGGGGGCGCGCGGCAACGTCGCGCGCCTCGTCGAGGCGATCGCCGCGCGGCGGACGCTGCCCTTCGGCGCGATCCGCAACCGGCGCAGCGTCGTCGGGCTCTCCAACCTGTGCGACGCGTTCGTCGCGGCGCTCGACGCGGAGCCCCCGCCGGCGGGCGTGCACTTCGTCGCGGACGACGGCGCGGTGTCGACGCCGGGGCTCGTGCGCGCGATCGCCCGGGCGCTGGGCGTCCCGGTCCCGCTCGCCTACGTGCCGGTGCCGCTGCTCGCGCTCGCGGGCCGGCTCGCCGGCCGGCGCGCGTCGGTCGACCGCGTGACCGGGACGCTGGAGGTCGACGACGCGTCGTTCCGCGCGGCGACCGGCTGGCGCCCCGCCCATGCGCTGGACGAGGAGCTCGCCCGCATCGCGGCCGCCCGCAGGCGCTAGACTCGCGGTTCGGCCGGCCCCGCGTTCCCCGACCTCCCCCTTCCCAGTCCGTTCCCCAGCGCATGCGCTCCTCCGGCCGCCGTCCCGACGAGCTTCGCCCGCTGAAGCTCGAGCGCGGCTGGACGAAGCACGCCGAGGGCTCGGTGCTCGTATCGGCCGGCGACACCCGCGTGCTGGTGACCGCGAGCGTCGAGGAGGGCGTGCCGCCGTTCCTCAAGGGCAAGGGGCAAGGCTGGATCACCGCCGAGTACGGGATGCTGCCGCGCGCGACGAACACGCGCGCGCGGCGCGAGGCGGCCGAGGGCGCGCAGTCGGGGCGCACGCACGAGATCCAGCGGCTCGTCGGGCGCTCGATCCGCGCCGTCGCGGAGCTCGCGGCGCTCGGCGAGCGCACGATCCGCATCGACTGCGACGTTCTGCAGGCCGACGGCGGCACGCGCTGCGCGTCGATCACCGGTGCGTGGGTCGCGGTGGCGGACGCGGTCGCGTGGCTCGCGGCGCGCGGGCTCGTCGCCGGGACCGTGCTGCGCGACCACGTCGCGGCGGTGTCGGTCGGCATCGTCGGCGGCGAGGCGCTGCTCGACCTCGACTACGCCGAGGATTCGGGCTGCGACACCGACATGAACGTCGTGATGACCGGCGCCGGCGGATTCGTCGAGGTGCAGGGCACGGCCGAGGGCGCGCCGTTCTCGCAGGCGCAGTTCGACGCGCTGCTCTCGCTCGCGCGGCGCGGCGTCGAGCGCCTCGTCGCCGGGCAACGGGACGCGCTGGCCCGCGGGCGCGCGTCGCCATGATCGGGCGCCTCGTGCTCGCGTCGAACAACGAGGGCAAGCTGCGCGAGTTCCGCCGGCTCCTCGCGCCGCACCGGATCGAGGTGGTCGCGCAATCCGAGCTCGGCATCCCGGAGGCCGACGAGCCGCACGAGACCTTCGTGGAGAACGCGCTGGCGAAGGCCCGCCACGCGAGCCTGCACGCGCGGCTGCCCGCGCTCGCCGACGATTCCGGCATCTGCGTCGTCGCGCTCGGCGGCGCGCCCGGCGTCCAGAGCGCGCGCTACGCCGGCGACCCGAAGTCCGACGCGCGCAACAACGCGAAGCTCGTCGCGGCGCTCGCCGGCGTCGCCGACCGCCGCGCGCACTACGCGTGCGTGCTGGTGCTCGTCGGCCGCGCGGACGACCCCGAGCCGGTGATCGCCGAGGGGCGCTGGAACGGGCGCGTGATCGACGCGCCGCGGGGGAGCGGCGGCTTCGGCTACGACCCGCATTTCGAGGACCTGGCCTCGGGGCTCACCGGCGCCGAGCTCCCGCTCGAGCGCAAGAACGCGCTCTCGCACCGCGGCAAGGCGATGCGCGAGCTGATCGCGAAGCTCGTCGAGCGCGAGCTGATCCCCGCGGGTGCCGACGCATGACACGGCGCGTGGAGACGGCGCGCGGGACCGTGCACCGGTGGCAGTGCGACCACATGGGCCACGTCAACGTGCGCGCCTACGGCGAGCGCTTCGAGGAGGCGTGCTGGCAGTACTACGCGATGCTCGGCATCCGCCCGTCGCGCCTCCGCGCGGGCGAGATCCACATGGCGGCGGTCCAGCAGGACACGTCCTACCGCAGGGAGCTCCTGGGCGGCGACGTCGTGATCGTGCACACGACGATGCTCGAGGTGCGCGACAAGGTGATCCGGTTCGCGCACGAGATGGTGAACGGCGAAACGGGCGAGGTCGCCGCGACGAGCACGTTCACCGTCGTGTGCCTCGACGCGGCGGAGCGGCGGTCGCGCGCGTTCCCGCGCGACGTGCTCGAGCGCGCGCGCGCGATGCTCGCGGACGCGCCCGACCGGGATTGACGCGATGACGGCCCGCGTGCCCCCGCCGACGCCGCGATCGTCGCCGTCGTTCCGGTCGCTGCCGCCGCTCGCGCTCTACGTGCACCTGCCGTGGTGCCTGAAGAAGTGCCCGTACTGCGACTTCAACTCGCACGAGTGGCGCGGCGCGGGCGGGCCGCCCGAGGACGCGTACGTCGACGCGCTCGTCGCCGACCTCGAGCGCGCGCTGCCGTCGGTGTGGGGCCGCAAGCTGACGTCGATCTTCCTGGGCGGCGGCACACCGAGCCTGTTCGCGCCCGAGGCGATCGACCGGCTGCTCGGCGCGGTGCGGGCGCGCATCCCGATGCTGCCGGGCGCCGAGGTCACGATGGAAGCGAACCCCGGCACGTTCGAGCGCGCGCGGTTCGAGGGCTTCCGCGAGGCGGGCGTCAACCGGCTGTCGATCGGCGTGCAGAGCTTCACTCCGCGCCATCTCGCCGCGCTGGGCCGCGTCCACGACGCCGCGGAGGCGCGAGCGGCCGCGGCGGCGGCGGTCGAGCTGTTCGACGAAGTGAACCTCGACCTCATGTACGGCCTGCCCGGGCAGCGGCTCGACGAGGCGCTGGCGGATGTCGAGACCGCGCTCGGGTTCCGCACGACGCACCTGTCGTGCTACCAGCTCACGCTCGAGCCGAACACGCTGTTCCACCGCCATCCGCCGGCGCTGCCCGACGAGGAGGACGTCGCCGACATGCACGAGGCGATCGCGGAGCGGCTCGCCGCCGCGGGCTTCGACCACTACGAGGTCTCGGCGTACGCGCGTCCCGGCCACCGCTGCGCGCACAACCTCAACTACTGGCGCTTCGGCGACTACCTCGGCATCGGGGCCGGCGCGCACGCGAAGGTCTCGATGCCCGGCGCGATCGTGCGCGAGGTGCGGTGGAAGCAGCCGAAGCAGTACCTGGACCGCGCGCTCGCGGGCGACCCGGTGATGGAGCGGCGCGAGGTCGAGGCGGGCGAGCTCGGCTTCGAGTTCATGCTGAACGCGCTCAGGCTCACCGAGGGTGTGCCGGCCTCGCTCTTCGCCGAGCGCACCGGCGTGCCGCTCGCGTCGCTCGCGCGCGAGATCGCGGCGGCGACGTCGCGCGGGCTCCTCGATCCGGACCCCGCGGTCCTGCGCGCGACGCCGCTCGGGCGGCGCTTCCTGAACGAGCTCGTCGCGACGTTCCTGCGCGAGCGGTCGAAAGCGAAGGAGCGGGCGTGAACGCGCTGCACGCGAGGCACGTCGTCGAGCTCGCGCCGGCGCTCGCCGCGGGCACGCTGCGCGCGCACGAGCTGGCGAAGTCGCTCGTCGCGCGCATCGAGCAGACGGACGCCGCCGTGCGCGCATGGGCGCACCTCGACCCGCGGGCGGCGCTGGATGCGGCGGCCCGCCTCGACGACACGCCGCGCGAGATGCGCGGCGCCGCGTTCGGCCTCCCGCTCGGCGTCAAGGACATCATCGACACCGAGGAGTGGCCGACCGAGCTGGGATCGGCGATCGGCGCGGGCCGGCGTCCCGCCGAGGACGCCGAGTGCGTCGCGCGCTGGCGCAGCATGGGCGGCCTCGTGCTCGGCAAGACGGTGACCACGGAGCTCGCGTACATGCACCCGGGGCCGACGTCGAATCCGTGGAACCCGCGCCACACGCCCGGCGGGTCGTCGTCGGGCTCCGCCGCGGCGGTCGCGCTGGGTCAGGTGCCCGCCGCGCTCGGCACGCAGACCAACGGCTCGGTCATCCGGCCGGCGGCCTACTGCGGCATCGTCGGCTTCAAGCCGACGGCCGGCCTCGTGTCGTTCCGCGGCGCGCACGTCTTCAGCGCGACGCTCGACACGATCGGCACGTTCACGCGGTCGGTCGCCGACGCCGCGTACGTCGCGCACGCGCTCGCGCCGTCGATCCCGCGCGAGCTCCCCGCGGCGGCGAGGCCGCCGCGCCTCGCGTTCATCCACCGCTTCGCGTGGACCGCGCCGGTCGAGGACGGCGGCGCGCTCGACCACGCCGCTAGCCACCTGCGCCGCGCCGGCGCGGGCATCGTCGCGGCGTCGGTGCCCGACCCGCTCGACGCCGGCCGCGACGTGCTGCGCACGATCATGCTCGCCGAGGCGGCGCGCACGCTCGCGCCGCTCCAGGACCGGGAGCGTCGACGGCTTTCCGCGACGCTGAACGCCGGCCTCGACGAGGGGCGCGCGATTCCGGCGGACGCGTACGCGGCGGCGCTGGCGTCGCGCCGCGCGATGATCGCCGCGGCGACGTCGTGGCTCGCCGGCTACGACGCGTTGATCGCGCCGCCGGCGCCCTCGTCGGCGCCGGAGGGCCTCGCCACCACCGGCGACCCCGCGTTCTGCACGTTCGCCTCGCTCCTGGGGTTCCCGGCGGTGACGATCCCGATCGGCTACGGCGCGAACGGGCTGCCCGTCGGCATGCAGCTCGTCGGCCGCGCGGGCGAGGACGCGAACCTGCTCTCGACCGCGGCGTGGTGCGAGTCGAAGCTGCCTCGCTGGCGGGGGCTCGTGTGAAGCGCGCGAAGCGGCACGCGGTGCCCGGGCCGCGCGGCCCCATCGGCGACGCACGGGGCAAGTCCGAGGACGTGAAACGCCGCGCCGGCCGGACGGCGCCCTCGACGCCACGGCGCGATCCCGAGCCCGGAGGCTGACCGTGACGCTGTCGCGCCGCGACCTCGAGCTCGGGCGCATGCGGGACCTCTACCTTTCCGCGCCAGGCGGCGCGCACGCGCTCGACGACGAGGCGCTCGCGGCCTCGCTCGCCGCGACGCTGAAGGCGAAGCCGAAGGGCGTCGGATGGTGGGTGTTCGGCTACGGGTCGCTCCTGTGGAACCCGCTGTTCCCGGTCGCGGAGGCGAGGCCGGCGACGGTGCACGGCCTGCATCGGCGGTTCTGCCTGCGCTCGCTCGCGTCGCGCGGCACGCGCGAGCGGCCGGGCCTCGTGCTCGCGCTCGAGCGAGGCGGCGCGTGCCGCGGCATCGCGTTCCGGCTCCCTTCGCCGCTCGCGATCGACGAGCTGCACCTCCTGTGGCGCCGCGAGATGGTCGTGGGCTCCTACCGGCCGGTGTGGGTGCGCGCGCGCGCCGGCGACCGCGCGGTCGTCGCGCTCGCGTTCGCGGTGCGGCGCGATCATCCGCAGTACGCGGCGCTGTCGCTCGGCGCGCAGGCCGACGCGATCGCGACCGCGCGGGGCGCGTTCGGCACGTCGTGCGACTACCTGATGAAGACGCGCGAGGCGCTCGCAACCCACGGCATCGTCGACGCGTACCTCGAGACGCTCGCCGCCGCGGTGATCGCGCGACAGCGATGGAAGCCGCCGCCCCCCGCCGATCGCGCGAAAGGCGTCAGGAAGTGACCGTCTCTCGCGCCGCCGGCGCCGGGCCGCGGAAGCGAACGACGACCGCGGTGCCGCGGCCGGTCGCGGGCTGCCCGAGCTCGACGATCGCGCCGTGGCGGCCGGCGACCTCGCGCACGATCGCGAGGCCGAGCCCCGAGCCTTCGCCCGCCGTCCCCTCGACGCGATAGAAGCGCTCGAAGACCTTCGCGCGGGCCTCCTCGGGGATGCCGGGACCGTCGTCCTCGACGGCGAGGAAGGGCTCGCCCGCCTTCGTGCCGCAGCGGACGGTGACGACGCTGCCCGGAGGCGCGTAGCGGATCGCGTTGTCGATCAGGTTGCCGAGGAGCTCGCGCAGCATCACCTCGTCGCCGCGGACCTCGACGTGCTCGAGCTCGAACCCGAGGTCGACGTCGCGCTCGATCGCGCGCGCGGTCCAGTCGCGGGCGGCTGCGTCGCCGAGCCGGTAGAGGTCGAAGGGCTTCATCTGGCCCGCGGCCTCGGCGTCCCGGTCCGCGCGAGCGAGCGCGAGCAGCTGGTGCGCGAGGCGCGTCGTGCGCGTCGTCGCGGCGTGCATCTTCTCGAGCTCCGCCTTCACGTCAGGGGCGTGCGGCCGGCGCTTCAGGAGCTCGAGCTGCATCTGCAGGCCGGCGAGCGGCGTGCGCAGCTGGTGCGCCGCGTCGGCCACGAATCGCTGCTGGCTGTCGGCGGCGACGCGCAGCCGCTCGATCAGCCGGTTGAGCGCGAGCACCGCCGGCCGCACCTCGTCCGGCGCGCCGGTCGCGTCGAGCGGCTTCAGGTCCGTGGGCGAGCGCGCGAGCAGATCGTCGCGGACCCGGTCGAGCGGCGCGAGCGCGCGGCCGACCGCGCCGCGGACGAGCGCGAGCGCGGCGATCGCGACGACGATCGAAGGCACCAGCGCGGCGACGAGCACCTCGCGCACGAGGCGCTTGCGCTTGTTGAGCGTCTCGCCGACCAGCACGGTGAGGCCGTTCTGCGCGCGGTACGCGGCGACGCGCACCGGGGTTCCGCGCCACGCGGCGTCGTAGAAGCGCGCGTCGGCGGCGTCGAACGCCGTCGGCACGAGCGGCAGCTCGGGGTCCCCGGCGAACACGTGTCCCGAGGGGTCGCGGACCTGGAAGACGAGCGTGTCGGACTCGTCGAACATCAGCGCGCGCCGCACGTCCTCGGAGAGCTCGAGCCGGCGCGCGTCGCCTTCGCCGCGCACGCTGCCGGCGATCGCGATCGCGGGGTCGAGCAGCGAGCGGTCGTACGCGTCGGTCGCGGTGCGGACGCCGACGTTCCAGGCGATGACCGCGGCCGCCGCGACGACGGCGAGCAGGACGCCGGCCATCGAGAGGAGCACCCGATGGCGGATCGACGTCGGCGCGTGCATCAGGCCCCGTCGGGGCGATTGTTCCAGAGGTAGCCGAATCCGCGCACCGTGCGCACGCGGACGCCGGCGGGCTCGATCTTCGCGCGGAGCCGCGACACGTAGACCTCGATCGTGTTGGGCGCGACCTGCTCGTTCTGGCTGCAGAGCTCCTCGATGATCTCGTCCTTGGACAGGACGCGGCCCGGGTGCTGCAGGAACATGCGCAGCAGCGCCCATTCGCGCGTCGTCAGGTCCACCGGGATCCCGCGGATGCGCAGTCGCCGCGCCGCGAGGTCGACGTGCATCGGCCCGATCTCGATGACGTGCGAGGGCGGGACGTCGGGCCGCCGGAGCAGCGCGCGCACCCGCGCCTCGAACTCGTCGAGCGAGAACGGCTTCGTCAGGTAGTCGTCGGCGCCGAGGTCGAGGCCGTGCACGCGATCCTCGACCGCGTCGCGCGCGGTGAGCATCATCACGCGCGTCGCCTCGCCGCGCGCGCGCAGGCGCCGCAGCACCTCGAAGCCGTCGATGCCCGGGAGGCCCACGTCGAGCACGACGAGGTCGTGCGGGCTCGCGCGAGCAAGGCGGTCGGCGTCCTCGCCGGCCGCGGCGACCTCCGACGTGTGGCCGGCCGCGTCGAGCGCGCGCGCGAGGCCGTCGGCGAGCAGCGGGTCGTCTTCCGCGATCAGGACCTTCATGCGGCAAGCGTACCAAACGTCGCGGGCCTCGTGGCGGCGATCCGCAACGTCGCCGCTTGACGGCCGGCCAAGCTGACGAAATGCTGACAGCCGGAGCCGGAGCTCGCCCCTAGAATCGGCCGCGGTACCGGCGAGGGGGTCTCGCCGGCAGCCCCCGGCGAAGCAACCTCCATGGGTCGGATCCGAAATCCGCGCGACTTCTGCGGCGGCGTCCTCCTGATCGCGCTCGGCGTCTTCGCGATCGTCATCGCGCGCGGCTACCCCGCGGGCACCGCCGCGCGCATGGGGCCCGGCTATTTCCCCGACATGCTCGGCGCGCTGCTGATCGTCATCGGCGGCGTGCTGGTGGTGACCTCGCTTAAGACCGACGGGCCGCCGCTTCCGCGCTGGCCCTGGCGCCCGACGGTGATCGTTCTGGGCTCGGTCGTGCTCTTCGGCGCGATCGTCGAGCAGGCCGGCCTCGCGCTGTCGACCGTGCTGCTCGTGTTCCTCGCGAGCACCGCGAACCGCGAGTTCCGCTGGCGCGAGGCGCTCTTCGCGGGCGTGGTCCTGTCGGTGCTTGCCTCGCTCGTCTTCATCGAGGGCCTCAAGGTGCAGCTGCCGCTCTGGCCGGCGGTGTTCCAGTAGGCCGGCGTTGGAGCTCTTCGGCCACCTCGCGACCGGCTTCGGCGTAGCGCTGACGCCGGTCAACGTGCTCTACGCGCTCGTCGGCGCCCTGCTCGGGACGCTGATCGGCGTGCTGCCCGGCATCGGCCCGGTCGCGACGATCGCGATGCTGCTGCCGTCGACCTACGTGCTGCCGCCGGTGTCGGCGCTGATCATGCTCGCCGGCATCTATTACGGCGCGCAGTACGGCGGCTCGACGACGTCGATTCTGCTCAACATGCCCGGCGAGACCTCGTCGGCGGTAACCTGCCTCGACGGCTACCAGATGGCTCGCAAGGGCCAGGCCGGCGCCGCGCTCGCGATCGCGGCGCTGGGCTCGTTCTTCGCGGGCACCGTCGGCACCGTGATGGTCGCCACGGTGGCGATCCCGCTCTCCGAATTCGCGCTCAAGTTCGGCCCCGCCGAATACTTCGCGCTGATGGTGCTGGGCCTCATCGGGTCGTCGGTGCTCGCGCGCGGCTCGCTGCTGAAGGCGATCGGCATGATCGTGCTGGGCCTGCTGCTCGGCATCGTCGGCACCGACGTCAACTCGGGCATGCAGCGCTACGCGTTCGGCGTCCCCGAGCTTTCCGACGGCCTGGGCGTCGCGAGCGTCGCGATGGGCCTCTTCGGCTTCGCGGAGATCATCACGAACCTCGAGTCGCCCGAGCGTCGCGAGGTGCTGAAGACGAAGGTCAGGAGCCTGTGGATCACGCGCGACCAGTTCCGGCAGGCGTGGCCGGCCGTGCTGCGCGGCACGGGGCTGGGCTCGGTGCTGGGCCTGCTGCCGGGCGGCGGCGCGATGCTCGCGTCGTTCGCCTCCTACGCGGTCGAGAAGAAGGTCGCGAAGGACCCGAGCCGCTTCGGCAAGGGCGCGATCGAGGGTGTCGCCGGCCCGGAGTCCGCGAACAACGCGGGCGCGCAGTCGTCGTTCATCCCGCTGCTCACGCTCGGCATCCCCGAGAACGCGGTGATGGCGATGATGGTCGGCGCGATGACGATCCACAGCATCCAGCCGGGCCCGCAGGTGATGTCGAGCAACCCGCAGCTGTTCTGGGGCCTGATCTGCTCGATGTGGGTCGGCAACCTGATGCTCGTGGTGCTGAACCTGCCGATGATCGGCATGTGGATCAAGCTGCTCACCGTTCCCTACCGGGTCCTCTATCCGGCGATCCTGCTGTTCTGCTCGATCGGCGTCTACACGATCAACAACACGAACTTCGACGTGATGCAGACGGCCGCCTTCGGCCTGATCGGCGTGCTGTTCGTCAAGCTCGAGTTCGAGCCCGCGCCGCTGCTGCTGGGCTTCGTGCTCGGCCCGATGATGGAGGAGAACCTTCGCCGCGCGCTGCTGCTCTCGCGCGGGGACCCGACGGTGTTCTTCACGCGGCCGATCTCGCTCGCGATGCTCGTGCTGGCCGTGCTGCTGCTGATGCTGATCGCGCTGCCGAAGATCCGGCGCGGGCGCGAGGAAGCGTTCCAGGAAGAATCCTGACGGAGCGAAGCCGCCGGGGCGCCGCGCGGCCGCCTCCCGCGACCGCGGCCTCCTTGAAACGACGGTGGCATTCGATGCCTCGGGTGTCGGCCGCTGCCGACACTCGCAAGCGTGGCGCGTCGATCCCCGTCGCAGGCGACGGGGCCCCTCGCCGCGCCGCTCGGTCGGCTACATCGCGATGCCTCTCCCGCCGTCGACGCTGATCGTCTCGCCGGTCACGTAGGGCGCGTCCGCCAGCAGGAAGTGGACGGCGCGCGCGACGTCGTCGGGCGTGCCTTCGCGCCGGAGCGGCGTGTGCGAGATGATCCGCTGCCGCGAGACCTCGTCGAAGGTCGCGTCGCCCTCGGGCCACAGGATCGGGCCCGGCGCGACCGCGTTGACGCGCACCTCGGGCGCGAGCTCGCGCGCGAGCGCCCGCGTCAGGCCCGACAGCGCGGCCTTCGCGGTCGAGTAGACGACGTAGTGCCGCAGCGGGCGGTCCGCGTGGATGTCGGTGATGTTGACGATCGCGCCCTGCGTGCGGCGGAGCGGGCCGGCCGCCGCCTGGGCGAGGAAGAGCGGCGCGCGCACGTTCGTGCCCATCAGGTCTTCCCACTGCGAGGGCTCGATCTCGCCCATCGAGGTGGCGAAGAAGCTCGACGCGTTGTTCACGAGCGCGTCGAGGCGCCCGAAGCGCATCACGGTCTGCTCGACGAGCGACGGAAGCTTCGCGATGTCGAGGAGGTCGGCCTGGATCAGCGCGACGGAGTCGGCGCGCGCGCCGTTCAGCTCCGCCTGGAGGAGGCGCGCCTCGCCGGCGGAAGACCGGTAGTGGAGCATCAGCCGCGCCCCCGCCGCGTGGAGGCGGCGGCAGATCGCGGCGCCCACGCGCTTCGCGCCGCCGGTGATCAGCACGACCTTGTCCTGCACGCGCGCTCCCGCGGTCCCGCGCCGGGCGGGCGTATGGCCGACCTCGGTACACTAGCACAGCCGCGCTCGGCGCGGACCTCCGATGCGCACGCGCCGCGAACCCGACCCCGCGCTGCCCGAGCCGGACGCGGACGCCCGCGCCCACGCCGCCCGCGTTCGCGCCGCGATCGTCGCCGCGATCGACGCCCGGGGCGGGTTCCTGCCGATGCGCGACTACGTGGCGCTCGCCCTGTACGCGCCGGGGCTCGGCTACTACGCGGCCGGCGCGCGCAAGCTCGGCGCGGCGGGCGACTTCACGACCGCGCCGGAGATGACGCCGCTGTTCGGCGCGACGCTCGCCTCGCAGGTCGCCGCGATCCTCGAGGCCACGCGCTCGCGCGAGATCGTCGAGCTCGGCGCGGGCAGCGGGCGGCTCGCGATCGACGTGCTGCGCGAGCTCGACCGCGCGGGCGCCGCGCCGTCGCGCTACGCGATCGTCGAGACGAGCCCGGACCTGCGCGCGCGCCAGCGCGAGGCGCTCGCGCGGGAGCTGCCCGCATGGACGTCGCGCGTCGCGTGGCTCGACGCACCGCCCGCGAACGTCGACGGCGCGATCCTGATGAACGAGGTGCTCGACGCGATCCCGCCCGACGTCGTCGCGCGCAGGGGCGGCCGCTGGCACGAGCGCGGCGTGACGCTCGACCGCGGCGGGGATCTCGCGCTCGCGGAGCGCGCGCTCGAGGACGCGGCGCTCCGCGAGATCGCGCAGGAGCGCTTCCCGCCGGCGATCGACTACGTGAGCGAGATCCCGCGCGCCGCCGAGGCGCTCGTCGAGGAGCTCGGCCGGTGCCTGTCGGGCGGCGCGATCCTCGCGATCGACTACGGCTTCCCGCGCCGCGAGTTCTACCATCCCGAGCGTGCCGAAGGCACGATGATGGCGCACTACCGCCACCGGGCCGTCGCCGATCCGCTCGTGTGGCCCGGCCTCGCCGACATCACGTCGCACGTCGACTTCACCGGCGTCGCGGAGGCCGGCGCGCGCGCCGGCCTCGGGGTCGCCGGCTACGCGTCGCAGGCGGCGTTCCTCGTCGGCTGCGGCATCCTCGACCGGCTCGCGGCGGTCGGCGATCCGGCGTCGCCGGCGTACATCCGCGCCGTCGGGGCGGTGCATGCGCTCCTGTCGCCCTCGGAGATGGGCGAATTGACCAAGGTCATCGCGCTCGAGCGCGGCGACGCGGTACGCTGGCCGGCGTTCGCGCGAGGGGACGCGAGCCACCGACTCTGAGCCGAGGGACCATGGAATCGCCGATCGCCCACGATTGCCTCGCGCTCGGGCGCCTCGCCGAGCGCCACGCGCGCTACCGCCCGAGGCACACCGCGGTCGTCGCGCCGGCAGGCAAGCGCGAGGTGCGCCTCGACTGGCGCGACTTCGACCGCTACGTGAACCGGGTCGCGAACGCGCTCGCGGCGCGGGGCGTGCGCCGGGGCGACCGCGTCGCGACGATCCTGCCGAACTCGCTCGAGCTCCTCGCCGCGTACTGGGCCTGCTTCAAGCTCGGCGCCGCCGCGGTGCCGATGTCGACGCTCCTCAACGCGAGCGGGCTCGGCTCGCTGCTCGCGTCCGCATCGCCGCGCGCCATCGTCGCGACCGGCGACCTCCGCGGCGTCCTCGACGCGGCGCGTTCGGACGGCGCGGCGACCGACGCGGCCTGGATCCTCGTCGACGCGAACGCGGGCGACGCGCCGGCCGGTTACCTGCCGTACGCGAGCCTGTGGATGGACGCGTCCGACGCGCCACCGGGCGTCGAGGTCTCGTCGGGCGACCTCGCGACGATCATGTACACGAGCGGCACGACCGGCCTGCCGAAGGGCATCTGCCACACGCACTTCGTGCGCGCGATGTACGCGGCGCTGATGGCGAGCGCATGGCGGATGACGCCGTCGTCGGTCGTGCTGCACGCCGGCGCGATCGTCTTCAACGGCGCGATGGTGACGATGCTTCCCGCCTTCATGCTGGGCGCGACCTACGTCGTCCACCGCGCGTTCGACGCGGAAGCGTTCATCGAGACGGTCGAGCGCGAGCGCGTGACCCACACGATGCTCGTGCCCGCGCAGGTGATCGCGATCCTCGGCGCGAAGGGCTTCGAGCCGGCGCGGCTCTCGTCGCTCGAGTGCATCCTGTCGCTCGGCGCGCCGCTGCACGTCGAGACCAAGGATCGGCTGAACGAGCTCCTGCCCGGCCGCTTCTACGAGCTCTACGGGCTCACCGAGGGCTTCGTCACGATCCTCGACCGCGACGACGCACTGCGCAAGAAGGGGAGCGTCGGCGTGCCGCCGCCCTTCTACGAGCTGCGCATCGTGGGGCCGGACGGCGCCGACCTCGGGCCCGGCGAGACCGGCGAGATCGTGGGCCGCGGGCCGATCACGATGCCGGGCTACTTCCGCGACGAGGCGAGGACGGAGGAAGCGCTGCGTGGCGGCTGGCTCCGCACGGGCGACCTCGGCTACGTCGACGACGACGGGTTCCTGTACCTGGTCGACCGGATGAAGGACATGATCGACTCGGGCGGCGTCAAGGTCTACCCGAAGGACGTCGAGGAGGTCGTCGCCCGCCATCCCGACGTGCGCGAGGTCGCGGTGTTCGGCATCCCGCACGACAAGTGGGGCGAGACGCCGGTCGCCGCGGTCGTCCTCAAGCCCGGCGCGACGGCCGACGCCGCGACGCTGCGCGAGTGGATCAACGCGCGCGTCGCCGCGAAGTACCAGCGGGTCGACCGCGTGCTCGTGCTCGACGACTTCCCGCGCAATGCCGCGGGCAAGACGCTGAAGCGCGAGCTGCGCGCGCCCTTCTGGCAGGGGAAGGGGCGCGCGATCTAGCGCTGCGATGGGCCCCGGGCCGGACGCCGCGGGCGGCGTCGTGCCGGCGCGATCCGCGAAGGGCCCCGCGGGTCACGCCTCGACGCGACGCGATTCGCGCCTCAGGTAGACGCGCGCGGCGTTGGCGCCCAGCACCGCGTCGCGTTCGGCGGGCGCGAGGGAGCGCAAGGCGTCGAGCGCGATCGCGCGCCAGCGGTCGTAGCCGCCGGCGAGGTTCACGACCGGCCAGTCGCTGCCCCAGAGCACGCGCGTTGCGCCGAACAGGCCGAGGATCGCGTCGATCCAGGGCGCGAGCTCGGCGGTGCCGTCGCCGGGCCGCCCCTCGGTGACGAGGCCCGAGAGCTTGCACGCGACGTTCGGGTGCGCCGCGATCGCGGAGAGGCCGGCGCGCCAGGCGTCGAGCTCGCGCTCGCGGATGCGCGGCTTCGCGCCGTGGTCGACGACGACCGCGAGGTCCGGATGGCGCTCGATCACGCGCGCGAGACGGGAGAGATGCCGGGGCAGCACGAGCGCGTCGAGCACGAGCCCGTGCGCGGCCATCGCGTCGAACGCGGGCGCGAGCGCGGGCTTCGCGAGCCAGTCGTCGTCCGCGATGTCCTGCACCATCGGGCGCAGGCCCGCGAGCTTCGGCTCGCGCGCGAGCCGCGCGATTGCGTCGGGCGCGTCGGGTGCGTCGAAGTCGCTCCATCCCACGACGGCGGCCACGAACGGCGTGTCCGCCGCGACGTCGAGCAGCCAGCGCGTCTCGGCCTCGGTCGGGGCGGCCTGCACGAGGATCGTGCGCTCGATGCCGTGGCGCGCGAGGATCGGCGCGAGGTCGGCGGGGCCGAAGTCGCGGAAGATCGGGCCGAGCGCGGGCGTGAGCCAGCCGTAGTCGCCCCGATCGAGCCGCCAGAAGTGCTGGTGCGCGTCGATCATCCCGGTGAGGGTGCGTCCTCCCGCAGGAGCCGCGCCGCCTTCAAGTCGCGCCACAGGGCGGCGGGCACGGGGCGCGCGAAGGCCGCGACGTTGCGTCGAACCTCGTCGGGCGACACCGCTCCGAGCACGACGCTCGACACCGCGGGGTGGCCGAGGACGAACGCGAGCGCCGCGTGCGCGAGGACGACGCCGTGCGCCGCGCACACACGCTCGATGGCCGCGACGCGCGCGAGGACGCCCGGCGGCGCGACGCCGTAGTTGTAGCGCGCGCCTTCGACCGCGCCGGTGGCGAGGATGCCCGAGTTGTAGACGCCGCCCAGCATCACGCCGATGCCGCGCGCCTGCGCGAGCGGGAGGAACTCGTCGAGCGCGGGCTGCTCCAGCAGCGAGTAGCGGCCGGCGAGCAGCACGCAGTCGAGGTCGGCCTCGCGCGCGAAGAACGTGCAGGCGTCCGCGTCGTTGACGCCGATGCCGATCGCACGCACGACGCGCTGCGCGCGCAGATCCGCGAGCGCGCGCCAGGCGCCGGCCAGCGCCTCGCGCTGGCGCTCGCCCGCGGCGTCGCCGTGCGTCCAGGGATCGACGTCGTGGACGAGCGCGACGTCGACCGACGCGACGCCCAGGCGCAGCATCGACTGCTCGAGCGAGCGCATCGCGCCGTCGTACGAGTAGTCGAAGCGGCCCTCGTGCGGCAGGCCGCCCGCGTAGCCCTCGGCGCGCGCGACCCCCGCGGGCGCCGGCGCGAAGACGCGGCCCACCTTCGTCGACAGCACGACCGCGTCGCGGGCGCGGCGACGCAGCGCGGTGCCGATCCGGTGCTCGGAGAGCCCCCGGCCGTAGAGCGGCGAGGTGTCGACGAGCGCGATGCCGGCGTCGAGCGCCGCGTCGACGGTCGCGATCGCGGTCGGGTCGCCGATCGGCGCGTAGAGGTCGCCCAGCGGCGCGCCGCCGAAGCCGAGCAGCGTGACCCCCGGCCCGCGGCGGCCGAGCGGGCGGCGCGGCAGCGGCGGGGGTTGCGCGTTCATGCGGTACACACTAACATTTCAGTATGCCATCGTCCACGCTCGCCTCGCCCGCCCCGCACCTCCGGCCGCCGTCGCAGCGCTTCGGGCTGGGCGTCGCGCTGGTCACGCCGTTCGCGCGCGACGGGAGCGTCGACCTCGCCCGCCTCGTCGCGCACGCCCGGCGCGTGCTCGACGAAGGCTGCTCGTCGGTCACGCTGTTCGGCACGACCGGCGAGGGCGCCTCGCTCGGCATGGGCCAGCGGGCGGCGATGCTCGAGGCGCTCGACGAGGCCGGCTTCGACCTTCCCGGGCAGGTGCTCGCGGGCGTGGCGGCCTCGTCGGTCGAGGACGCGGTCGCGCAGGCGAACCAGCTCTACGACGCGGGCGGCCGCGGCATCCTGCTCGCGCCGCCGTTCTACTTCAAGGGCGTCGGCGACGAAGGCGTGTTCCGCTGGCTCGCGTCGGTGATCGAGCGCTGCCGCGGCGCGCGCGGCGTCGTGCTCTACCATATCCCGCAGGTCACCGGCGTCCCGCTTCCCTCTCCGCTCGTCGGACGGCTGAAGCGCGCGTTCCCCGGCGTCGTCGTCGCGGTCAAGGATTCGAGCGGCGACTGGGCGTCGACCGAGCGGCTGCTGGCCGACCACCCGGACCTCCACATCCTCGTCGGCGACGAGCGGCTGCTCGCGCGCGCGGTGCGCCACGGCGGCTCCGGCGCGATCAACGGCTTCGCGAACTTCTGCGCGCGCACCGTGCTGCCGATGGTCGAGCGGGGCGAGGAAGAGCCGGGCGTGTCGGCGCTGGTCGAGATCCTGCTGCGCCATCCGGTGACGCCGGGCGTGAAGGCGCTCGTCGCGCACCGCTACGCCGACGAAGGCTTCCTCACGACGGCGCCGCCGCTCCTGCCGGTCGACGCATCGGTGCGCGCCGAGCTCGCCGCGGCCTTCGACCGCCTGCTCCCGGGCGCGCGCTGACGCCGGCGATGAAGCTGCGCGACCAGGCCTACCAGCGCTTCACGCACGGGCTGCTCGCGCGCGAGATCCGCGCGGGCCAGTTCGTCTCGCAGCGCGAGCTGGTCCGGATGACCGGGATGCCGCTCGGCGCGATCCGCGAGCTCATCCCGCGCCTCGAGGCCGACGGCCTGATCCGCACGGTGCCGCAGCGCGGCATGCAGGTCGCCCAGGTCGACGTGCGGCTGATCCGCGACGCGTTCGGCTTCCGGATGATGATCGAGCGCGAGGCCGCGGCGCAGTTCGCGATGCGCGCGCCCGACGAGGCGTTCCGCAGGCTGCGCGACGACCACGAGGCGGTGCTGGCCGCCGCGGCGAAGGGCGTCACGCCCGCGCTCGTCGCCCGCGCGCAAGGCGTGGACGACGGCATGCACGCGACGATCGTCGACGCGCTGGGCAACGAGATCGTGTCGAACGCCTGGCGCGTCAACCAGCTCAAGATCCGGCTGATCCGCCAGAGCGAGACGCGCCTCGACGCCGACCTCGTCGCGCCGGTGATGCGCGTGCACCTCGGCGTCATCGACGCGATCGCGACGCGCGACCCGAAGCGCGCCGCGGAGGCGATCGAGTCGCACATCGCCGCGTCGCGCGACCGCGCGCTCGGGCTGGGCGTCGCGCCCGCCGCCACGAATGCCGCCGGGACGCGCGCGTCCCGGCATCACGACCCGCGCGCGGCCGCACCGCGCGCCATCCGAGGAGGACGACGATGAAACGATGGACGATCGCGCTGGCCCTCGCGGCCGCGGGCGCCGCGACCGCGGCGGGCGCGCAGCAGGTGACGATCCGCTGGGGCGACGTGGTGGGCGGCACGCACCCGTCGGTGCAGATGATCGACCGCATCGCCGCCGAGGTGAAGGAGAAGTCGGGCGGGCGGATCGCGATCCAGTCGTTCCCGGGCGGCCAGCTCGGCGGCTCGCGCGACATGATCGACGCGGTCGCGAACGGCGCGCAGCAGATGGTGACCGAAGGCGCGGCGAACTTCGGCGCCTGGGTGCCGTCGATCTCGGTGGTCGAGGCGCCCTACATCTGGCGCGACGCGGCGCACCTGGACAAGGCGATGAACGGGCCGATCGGCGAGTCGTTCAACGAGACGCTGGTCAAGGCGCGCGGCATGCGCATCCTCGGCACGACCTACTACGGAACGCGGCACATCACGACGACTTCGAAGGAGGTGCGCTCGCCCGCCGACATGGTCGGCTTCAAGCTGCGCGTCCCCGAGAACGACGTGTTCAAGGCGATGGCCGAGGCCTGGGGCGCGAAGCCGACGCCCATGAACTTCGGCGAGCTCTACCTCGCGCTCAAGCAGAACGTCGTCGACGGGCAGGAGAATCCCCTGCCGACGATCAAGGCCGGCAAGTTCGACGAGGTGCAGAAGTACCTCGTGCTCTCGGCCCACATCATCACGCCGCGCCTCGTGGTGATCAACGAGGCGTTCTGGCAGGGCCTGTCGGCCGGCGACCGCAAGATCATCGGCGACGCGGTGAAGAACGGCATCGCGTGGCAGAACGCCGAGCTCATCAAGCAGGAGGCGTCGCTCGTCGATACGTTCAAGGCGTCGGGCATGACGGTGATCACGCCGGACCCGAAGGCGTTCCGCGATCCGGTCGTCGCCAAGGTGCCGAAGATGTTCGAGTCGAAGTGGGGCGCCGGCATGTACGAGCGCATCCAGGCCGTGCGATAGCCGACCGGGGGCGCGGGTCGGGCTTCGGACCGGCGGAGCGCTGCGAACCACGTCGGCCTGAAGGCCGACCCACGGACCCGTCGGCGGCCGATCCGCCGCGCCTTCGAAGGAGCGCTTCGATGTCGTCCAGGGGAGTCGACCGCGCGATCGACGCGCTCGCCGTCGCCGCGTTCGCCGGCATGTTCCTCTGCGTGATCTCGCAGGTGGTCTTCCGCTACTTCCTCGACGATCCGCTGGTCTGGAGCGACGAGCTCGGCCGCTACCTGTTCGTGTGGGCGTCGTTCCTCGGCTGGATCATCGCGGCGCGGCGGCGCACGCACCTGTCGATCGACATGGCGGCCGCGCGGCTCGGGCCGCGCGGCAAGGCGGTCTTCCGCGCGTTCGGCGCGCTCGCGGCCCTGGCGTTCGCCGCGATCCTCGCGTGGTACGGCTGGCAGATCACGCGGCGCAACCTCGACGTCGAGACGACGACGCTGTTCTTCTCGATGGGCGCGGTCTACGCGATCGTGCCGCTCGCGGCCATCGCGGTCGGGATCTACGCGCTGGCCGACCTGCGGGCCGCGATGCACGCGTTCGGCGCGGCCGGGGAGGCGCGGCCGTGATCGAGCTGATGCTTTGGATCCTCGGGGCGTGGTTCGTGAGCCTGTTCGCGGGGCCGGCGATCTACGCGGCGATGGGGCTCGCCGGCTTCGCGTTCCTCGCGATCGCCGGGATCCCGGGCATCGTGATCCCGCAGAAGATCGCGATGGCCGCGAACTCGTTCCCGCTGCTGGCCGCGCCGCTGTTCATCCTGATGGGCAACCTGATGAACTCGTCGGGCATCAGCGTGCGCATCTTCGACTTCGCGAAGGCGGTCGTCGGCTGGATGCGCGGCGGCCTGTGCCAGGCGAACATCCTGGGCAGCGTGATCTTCGCGGGCATGAGCGGCTCGGCGGTCGCCGACGCGGCGGGGCTCGGCACCGTCGAGATCGAGATGATGAAGCGCGAAGGCTACGACGCGGAGACGGCCGGCGCGATCACCGCGGCCTCCGCGACGATCGGCCCGATCATCCCGCCGTCGCTGCCGATGATCGTGTACGGCGTGGCCGCCGAGACGTCGATCGGCGCGCTGTTCCTCGCCGGCGTGATCCCCGGTTTCCTGATGGCCGCGGCGCTGATGCTGATGGTGCGCTACCTGTCGATCCGCAAGAACCTGCCGCGCCATCCGTTCGAGGGCGCGCGCGCGCTGTGGATCGCGTTCAAGGGAGCGTTCTGGGCGCTGATGGCGCCGGTCGTGCTGTTCGGCGGGCTCTTCTCGGGCGTCTTCACGCCGACCGAGGCGGCGGCGGTCGCGGTCGTCTACGCGCTCATGCTCGGGCTCTTCGTCTACCGGGAGTTCCGCCTCGCCGACCTGCCGAGGATCGTCGTCGAGACCGTCGAGACCTCCGGCGTCGTGATGGCGCTCGTGATGACGGCCGCGCTGCTGGGCTACTGCATCTCGGTGTCCCGGCTGCCGCAGGAGTTCGGCGCCGCGCTTTCGCGCCTCACGACGAATCCGCTCGTCTACCTCCTCATCGTCAACGTGCTGCTGCTCGCCGTCGGCTGCTTCATGGAGGCGCTCGCCGCGATGCTGGTGCTTATCCCGATCCTCGTCCCGCCGGCGCTCGCGATGGGCATCGACCCCGTCCACTTCGGGCTGATCTTCGTGCTGAACCTGATGATCGGCACCGTCACCCCGCCGGTGGGCGTCGTGCTCTACGTGACCGCGAAGGTCGCGCAGGTGCCGTTCGACCGCATCGCGCGGGCGACCGCGCCCTACCTCGTGCCGCTCTTCGGCGTGCTCGCGCTCTGCACGTTCTGGCCGCCGCTCACGACGTTCCTGCCGAAGCTCCTGCTCGGCCATTGAGCGTGGAGCCGGCGGCGCCCCGGCGGAGCGAGTAGAGTGGGCGCGGGTGCGCCCCGGTTGGCGGGGGCGACTGAACGGCGATCCGGAGCTCCGATGAACGACGAGAAGATCAGCGTACGCGCCACGGCCACCGGGCAGGTGCTGGAGGTGCTCGTGTACAGCAAGCGGGCGGAACGGATCGAGGTCGTGATCGGCAGCGGCGTGCACAGCGTCCGGTGCGAGCTCACGCCCACGCGCAGCGGCCACGCGTACTCGGGCAAGGCGCTGGGGCGCGAGATCGTCTACGAGCGCAGCCGCGCGGAGGTCGAGGCCGACATCGCGCGCGCGGCGTCGGCCGCGCTGTTCCGGCGTTGACGCGGACGGCCGCGGCTCCGTCGTCGCGCCGGCCGGCGCGTCGCGGATCGCCGCGCGTGCCGGGCGCATTGCGCGTAAGATCGCGCCCGCGAAGGCTGACGATGCAGGGCGAAGGGCTCCGGGTGCATGCGATCGTGCCGCTCGACCGCCGGGTCGGGCGGCTTCCTGCCCCGGCGATGCATTGCAGGAATGATTCTTGTTCCGAGGGCGTGCGCGGCCCGTCGGAACCGGACATCGCCGCCGGAGCGGCGCGCGCGTGAACGGCGTGGACGACGCGGACGCGCGGGCGATCCGGCGGTGGCTCGCCGGCCTGCTGATCCTCGCGATCGCGGTGCGGATCGCGACGCTCGGCGCCTACCCGTTGATGGACAACACCGAGGCGCGCTACGCCGAGATCGCGCGCAAGATGGTGGAGACCGGCGACTGGGTGACGCCGCAGTTCCGCTACGGCGTGCCGTTCTGGAGCAAGCCCCCGCTGTCGACGTGGCTCACGGCGGCCGCGTACCTCGTGCTCGGCGTGGGTGAGTTCGCGGCGCGGCTCGCGTCGCTCGTGCCGTCGCTCGCCGCCGCCTGGATCGCCTGGGACCTCGCCGCGCGGCGAGGCGGTCGCGACCTCGCGCTCCGCTCGACGCTCGTCCTCGTCACGACGCCGCTGTTCTTCCTCTCGTCCGGCGCGGTGATGACCGATCCGGCGCTGGTCCTCGGGACGACGCTGTCGATGGCGGGCTTCTGGCATGCGATGACGCGCACCGGCGCGGCGGCGCGCGCCTGGGGCTACCTGTTCTTCGTCGGGCTCGCGATCGGGCTTCTCGCCAAGGGGCCGGTCGGCGTCGTGCTGACGATGCTGCCGATCGGCGCGTGGGCGCTGTGGAAGGGCCGTGTCGCGGATGCGTGGCGCCGCCTCCCGTGGATCACCGGCACGCTCCTCTGCGTCGCGATCACGCTGCCCTGGTACCTGCTCGCGGAATCGCGCACGCCCGGCTTCCTCGAGTATTTCATCGTCGGCGAGCACTGGAAGCGCTACACGGTGAGCGGATGGGACGGCGACCGCTTCGGCACCGCGCACTCGCGCCCGCGCGGGACGATCTGGCTCTTCGCCGCGGTGTCGACGCTGCCGTGGTCGGCCGCGTGGCTCGCGCTCTGGCTCAAGGCGCGCCGCGCGACGCCGGCGCAGGCGGCGGCACCCGACGACGGCTGGCGCGCGTACCTCTGGTGCTGGTGGCTCGCGCCGCTCGTGTTCTTCACGCCGGCCGGCAACATCCTGCCGACCTACGTGCTGCCGGGCGCGCCGGCGTTCGCGCTGCTGGTGGGCGGGCTCTGGGCGACGTGCGGCGACGGCGGGCGCCTCGGCACGTCGATCAAGCTGAACGCGCTCGTCATGCCGCTCGCGATGCTGGCGGGCGTCGCGTTCGTGCTTCCGCGCGTCTCGCCCGACTACACGCACCGCGGCTTCGTCGCGCTCGCGCAGGCGCAGCGGACGTCGCCGGACCAGGCGCTCGTCTATCTGTCCGAGGCGCCGTCGTCCGCGGAGTTCTACGCGCGCGGCAAGGTCGTGACGGTCGCGACGCCCGCGGACCTCGAGCGCTATCTCGCCGACGGGAAGCCCGACCTCTTCGCGCTCAAGGACGAGCAGCTGCGCTCGCTGCCGGCGGAGGCGCGCGAGCGACTGGTCGCGATCGCCCGGTCCGGCCGCTACCAGCTGCTCCGCGAGCGCGACGCGCCGGCGGCGGTGAAGCCGTGATCGATCGCGCCCGGCCGGGCAGCGTCCCGCCGGGATCGCGCCGGGCAGCCTGACATGTGCGGCATCGTCGGCCAGGTCGGCGGCATCGACTCGGCGGATCGCGCCGAGGCGCAGCTGCGCCGCCAGATCGCGCTCCTCCACCACCGCGGTCCCGACGACACGGGCCTCGTCGTCGACCCGGCGTTCGCATTCGGGCACGCGCGGCTCGCGATCGTCGATCCCGAGCACGGGCAGCAGCCGTTCGCGTCCGCCGACGGCCAGCTCGTGGTGACGTTCAACGGCGAGATCTACAACTACGTCGAGCTGCGCGACGAGCTCCGCGCGCTGGGCCACGCGTTCCGCACGACGTCGGACACCGAGGTGCTCGTCACGGGCTACCGCGAGTGGGGACGCGGCGTGCTCGATCGCATCGACGGGATGTTCGCGTTCGCGCTGTACGACCGGCGCGGCGGCGAGCTCTTCTGCGCGCGCGATCCCTACGGCCAGAAGCCGTTCTTCTACCGCGTCGACGGCGCGAGGTTCGCGTTCACGTCCGAGTGCCGCACGTTCGCCGAGCTCCCCGGGTTCCGCGCCGAGCTCGACCTCGCGTCGCTCGCCGACTTCCTCGCGTTCGAGTCGCTGCCGTTCGACCGGTCGATCTACCGCGGCGTCCGCAAGCTGCCGCCCGGGCACTGGCTGACCTGGGGGCGGGCGGGCGTGGCGACCGGACGCTACTTCGATTCGCATCCGACCGACGGGCCGCTCGCGACGCCGCGCGACGCGGTCGAAGGCGAGGTGGCCGCGCGCCTCTCGGCCTCGGTGAAGCGCACGTTCCGCGCCGACGTCCCGGTCGGACTGCTACTCTCCGGCGGCCTCGACTCCTCGCTGGTGCTGGCGCTGCTGCGCGAGATCCATCCGTCGGTGCCGCTGGCGACGTTCACGGTGCGCAACGTCGACCCGTCGTTCGACGAGAGCGTCCCGGCCGCGGCGCTGGCGCGACATTTCGCGACGACGCACACCGAGGTCGTCGCCGAGCCCGCGGAGCTCGCCTCGATCGCGCGCGAGCTGCCGTCGCGCCTCGACGAGCCGCAGGCCGACCCGGGGCTCCTGCCGAAATACCTCGTGTGCCGCGAGATCGCGCGCACGCGCAAGGTCGCGCTGACCGGCGACGGCGGCGACGAGCTCTTCTACGGCTACGCGGTGTTCCGGGCGGAGCGCGTCGCGCGCTGGGCGAACCGGCTGCCGGCCGCGCTGCACCGCCGCGTGACCGAGCCCCTGGCGCGCCAGCTGCGCGGCAGCCACGGGTACCTCGGCCTCGACCTCAAGGCGAAGCAGTTCGCGAAGGGGCTCGGCGTGCCGGACCCGCTCCGCAACTTCCACTGGACGAGCCCGTTCCCGTTGCGCGAGCTTCGGGCGCTCGTCCGCCCGGCGCGGCTCGACGCGTCGGACGTCGAGGTCGAGCTCGGCCGGCTCGCCGAGCGCTGGAGCCGCGCGCGCGGCCGCGCGGGCCGGCTCGCGTACCTCTACCAGCAGCATTACCTTCCCGACTACGTGCTCGCCAACTCCGATCGCGCGTCGATGATGAATTCGGTCGAGCTCCGCACGCCGTTCCTCGCGGCCGACCTCGTGCGCTACGTGAACGCGCTGCCCGACGCGGTGAAGATGCCGGCCGGCGAGACGAAGGCGCTGCTGCGCCGGGTCGCGCGCGGGCGCCTGCCGGACGACATCCTGCGCCGGCCGAAGAAGGGATTCACCGCGCCGGTCGCATCGCTCGTCGCGGGCGAGCTCAAGGACGAGATCCTGACCTTCCTGGGGCCCGGGCATCTCCGGCAGCAGGGACTGTTCGAGGAGGCATCCGTCGCGCGCCTGCTCGACGAGCATTTCGCTGGGCGCCACAACCACTACAAGCCGATCTGGGTGCTGTTCATGCTGCAGAAGTGGCTGTACGCTAGAAATCTGGCCCTGCCATGAGCGACGCGCCCGCCCTGTCGATCGTCGTCCCGGCCTTCAACGAGGTCGAGAGCCTGCCCGCGCTGGTCGAGCGCACGCTCGCGGCAATTGCGGCGCTCGACGGCCCGACCTGGGAGCTGATCCTCGTCGACGACGGCTCGACCGACGGCACGACCGCGCTCGCGCGCCGCCTCGCGGCGGAGATCCCGGGCGTGAAGGCGATCCTGCTGCGCACGAACTTCGGCAAGTCGGCCGCGCTGATGGCCGGCTTCGAGGCGTCGCGCGGCGAGGTCGTCATCACGATGGACGCGGACCTGCAGGACGACCCGGCCGAGATCCCCGCGTTCCTCTCCGCGATCGACGAGGGGTACGACCTCGTGTCCGGCTGGAAGCGCGACCGGCAGGATCCGCTCGAGAAGCGCGTCGCGTCGCGCATCTTCAACGCCGTGGTGCGGCGCGCGTCGGGCGTCGCGCTGCACGACAGCAACTGCGGCTTCAAGGCGTATCGCCGCTGGTGCGTCGACGCGCTGCAGATCCGCGGCAACCAGCACCGCTACATTCCCGCGATCCTGTCGTGGTGCGGCGCGAGGATCGCCGAGATTCCGGTCCGCCACCACCCGCGGACGACGGGCAAGAGCAAGTACGGGATGTCGCGCTACCTGCACGGCGCGATCGACCTCGCGACGCTCGTGCTGCTCACGAAGTTCTCGCAGAAGCCGCTCTACCTTTTCGCGATGATCGGGCTGCCGGTGCTCGCGCTGGGCGGAGCGATCGGCGCGTGGCTGCTCGTCAATCACCTGCTCTACGTGACGCTGGGCACGGTCGGCTTCCCGATGACGATCCGGCCGCTGCTGATCATCGCGGTGTTCCTGTTCCTGATGGGCCTGCTGATCTTCCTGATCGGCCTCATCGCCGAGCTCGTGCTGCGCGCGTCGACGGGCGGCAAGGGCTACTGGGTCGGCGAGGTCGTCGGCGGCCGCGGTGCCGCGCGCGCGCCGGCAGCGAGCGATGCCGTGCCGGAGTCGCGGCGCACGCCGGCCGCCACGACCTGAAGGCAGGCGGCCTCGCCGCCACCGCTACCATCGGCCGATGCACGATTCCGCGGCCCCGACGCCGTCGCCGTGGCGCTTCTGCGTCGCGCCGATGATGGACTGGACCGACCGCCACTGCCGCTACTTCCACCGGCAGCTCACGAGGCGCGCGCGGCTCTACACCGAGATGATCACGGCGCCGGCGCTGAAGCACGGCGACGTGCCGCGGCACCTCGACTTCGACCCGGCCGAATCGCCGGTGGCGCTGCAGCTCGGCGGCAGCGACCCGAACGACCTGGCGCACGCGGCGCGGCTGGGCGAGCGCTGGGGCTACGACGAGATCAACCTCAATTGCGGCTGCCCGTCGGAGCGCGTGCGGACCGGGAGCTTCGGCGCCTGCCTGATGGCGGAGCCCGCCCTCGTCGCGGACTGCGTGCGCGCGATGCGCGACGCGGTGTCGGTGCCGGTCACGGTCAAGCACCGGATCGGGCTCGATGCGAACCAGGACTACGGCTTCGTGCGCGACTTCGTCGGCACGGTGCGCGACGCCGGTTGCGGCACCTTCGTCGTGCACGCGCGAAACGCGGTGCTGAAGGGCCTCTCGCCGAAGGAGAACCGCGAAGTGCCGCCGCTGCGCTACGAGTTCGTGCACCGGCTCAAGCGGGATTTCCCCGGCGCGACGATCGTCCTGAACGGGGGGCTCGGCGACTGGCGCACGATCGAGGCCGAGCTCGAGCACGTCGACGGCGTGATGCTCGGCCGCACCGCCTACCACGACCCGTATTTCCTCGCGCACGTCGACGCGCGGCTCTTCGGCGACGACGCGCCGCCGCGCACGCGCGTCGACGCGATGGCCGCGATGCTCCCGTACGCCGAAGCGCAGCTCGCGCGCGGCACGCCGCTGCGCTCGATCGCGCGCCACATGCTGGGCCTCTACCACGGCTGCAGCGGCGGCCGGCGCTACCGGCAGATCCTGTCGGACGCGTCGCGACTCCGTGGCGCGGGGCCCGGGCTGCTGCGCGAGGCGCTCGACGCGGTCGAGCCCGCGCTGGCCTGACGCTACTTCCGGTCCCGCTGCCGGCGGCGCCGCGCGGCCGCGTCGCCGCTCGCGACGTCCGTCGGCGCGCGCGGCGCGCCCGGCGAAGAAGGCTCGGGGTCGGCGTCCGCGGCGCCCCCCGGCATCATGCGCAGGAACCGGTCGGGCGCGATCTCGACGAAGATCGACGCGGCGACGTAGACGACGACCAGGAGCGCGGGCAGGAATCGGCCGAAGAGCTGGCCGATCGAGTAGACGACGCCGATCACGACGAACCAGCGCAGGAACACGAGCGCGAACCGCCGCTTGAGGCGCAGCTCTTCGGGCGTGCGGACCTTGAGCTCGCGCCAGAGGCCCGCGTACGACCAGATCGCGGCGACGGCCTGCCACGCGACGCCCGAGGCGAACGCGGGGTCGCGCCAGAAGCCCTCGAAGCCTTCCCAGCCGGACATCGCGCCGACGAACACGAGCGGCATCCCGAGCGGAACCGCGACGAACGCGCAGACGAACGCGGCGACGAGGATCGCGCCGACCTCGCCGTTGATGCGCGACGCCGCCCCGTCGGCGGCCTGCCGGCCGAAGTACGAGGCCAGTCCCGCGAACATCACGCCCATCGCGAGCATCGTGTCGACGAAGTAGAGCAGCAGGATGCTCGCCGCCGGCCAGCCGAAGGCGAGGATGCCGACGACCGGCACGATGTTGCGCGCGACGACCTGCCCGATCGCCAGCGGGTCGAAGCGGCGCGACGAGTCGACGACGTCCACGGTCGCGGCTACTTCGGCATGTCGTGCTCGACGTACTGGCGGACGATCGACGCGAAGTCGGGGTCCGCGCGCATGCCGAGCGATCGCCCGATCTTCGCGTCGAAGTCGCGCGGCCAGGTGCGCACGATGCGGTCGATGACCGGGTCGTGGCGGAACGTCACGCGGTCCGCTACTGCGTCGCCGGCGACGCGCCGCAGCGCGTCGACCCTCTCGGCGCCGGTGACCGAGATGCCGGGCACGTTCACGCTGTGCGAGACCGGCAGCGCGGACGCCGGCGCCTCGTACCCGGCGACCAGGCTCGCGATCACCGCCCGCGGCGACAGCAGCCACATGCGGGTGGTGCGGTCGACCGGGCAGTTCGCCTCGACGCCCGCGAGCGGCTCGCGGACGATGCCGCTCGCGAACGACGAGGCGGCCTTGTTGGGCTTGCCGGGCCGCACGGTGACGGTCGGCAGCCGCAGGCTGCGCCCGTCGAGGAAGCCCTTGCGCGCGTAGTCGTGGACGAGCAGCTCGCCGACCGCCTTCTGGGCGCCGTACGACGATTGCGGCGTCAGCGCCTGGTCGTCGGGCACGCGGTCGGGCAGCGCGCCGCCGAACACGGCGACCGAGCTCGCGAACACGACGCGCGGCGGCGAGGCTAGCGCGCGGCAGCGCTCGAGCAGCGCGCGCGTCGCGTCGACGTTGACGCGCCAGCCCAGGTCGAAGTTCGCCTCCGCCTCGCCCGAGACGACCGCGGCCAGGTGGAACACGCCGTCGACGCCGCGCGCGAACGCCCGGTCGAGCAGCGCCGCGTCGGCGAGATCGCCCGCGAGCGCCGTGACGCGCGGATCGTCGAAGCCCGACGCCGGCGCGAGGTCGACGAGCGTCACGCGCTCGATCGGGCGCGCGGCGCCGTCCGGGCCCGCGACCGCTCCACGGGCGAGGAGCGCGGAGGCGAGCTTGCGGCCGAGGAAGCCGGCGCCGCCGGTGATCAGCAGGTGCATGGTGTCGGGAAGCGGGGATGTGGGTGGGCGGCGCTATGATAGCCACAAGGCCGCGCGAAGGGTCGACGTCGCTTCGGGCGCTCGTTGCGCCGGACGTGTGCGCGACCGTGCGGCGCGGAGGGCGAAGGCGATCGGACCGGCAGCGGCACATGCGAACGGCGCGGCGATCGCGGAAGCGATCGCGAACCGCGGGCTCGCGGTCGTCCCGGCGTTCCTCGACGCGCCGCTCGTGGCGGCGCTGCGGGCGCGCGCCCGCGGGCGCGACGCGCGCGGCGAGCTCGCCGTCGCCGGCACGGGCCGCGGCGCCTCGCTCGGGCACCGCGCCGACGTGCGCGGCGACCGGATCGCGTGGATCGACGTCGCATCGGCGGACGCCGCGGAATCGTCGCTGCTCGCCTCGCTCGACCGCGTGCGGATCGCGGTGAACCGCGAGCTCGCGCTCGGCGCGTTCGAGCTGGAGGCCCACTACGCGATCTATCCGCCGGGCGCGGGCTACGTGCGCCACCGCGACCGGTTCCGCGGCGACGACGCGCGCGTGCTGTCGGTCGTCGCCTACCTGAACGAGGATTGGCGCGAGGCGGACGGCGGTGCGCTTCGCGTGCACCTTCCGGGCGGCGCGCGCGACGTCCTGCCCGAGGGCGGGACGCTCGTCGCGTTCCTCTCGGAGTCGATCGAGCACGAGGTGCTGCCGGCGAGGCGGGAGCGTCTCGCGGTCGCCGGGTGGTTCCGGCGGCGGCAAGCGTCGGGCTGAAGCTCGACGATCTTCGCCGTCAGCGCCGCAACCGTGCCAGCCCGCGCTGCAGCGCCTGCTCGAGGTAGGCGCCGTAGAAATCCGCGGTGAGGAGGCCCACGATCGGCTCGGCGAGCGCTTCGCCGGCGCCGTCGACGACGATCACCGTCGGCGTGAGCTTCGCGCCGTAGCGGGCGGCGAACGCGCGGTGCGTCGTCGGCCGGCCGTCGAAGCCGACGAGCGCGTCGTCGCGATCGACCTCGACCTGCCGGAACAGCGCGTCGTCGCGCCAGGGCGCCTCGGCGCTCATCGGCACGAGGTGCTCGCGCAGCGCGCGATCGCAGTAGGGGCAGTCGCCGCGGTCGAAGAGGATCAGGATCGGGATGCGGCGCGCGCGGCTTTCCGCGCCGTCGGCCCCGAGGTTCGCCGCGGCGGGCAGCGACTTCTCCCGCGGGCGCGATCGCGTCCGCGCCGGTGCGTCCGCGCGGGTGCCCTGCTGCGCCCGCGCGGCGCGCGCGGAGCCCGCCGCAGCGAGTGCTAGAATCGCCCGCAGCAGGCGCCGCCTCGACTGCGCGGCACTCGCCGCCCGCTCCGCCCCCACGCTTCGATGACCTCCCCTCCGGTGCCGCGCCGCCTCGTGATCGCGACGCGCGAGTCCGCGCTGGCGCTCTGGCAGGCCGAGCACGTGCGCGCCCGGCTCGCCGGATTGTATCCGCACACGCACGTCGACCTGCTCGGCGTCACGACGCAGGGCGATCGCGTGATCGACCGGCCGCTCGCGTCGATCGGGGGCAAGGGGCTGTTCATCAAGGAGCTCGAAGTGGCGATGGCCGAGGGGCGCGCGGACCTCGCCGTGCACTCGCTGAAGGATCTCCCGATGGAGATGCCCGACGGCTTCGTGCTCGCGGCGGTCACCGCGCGCGAGGATCCGCGCGACGCGTTCGTGAGCCGGCGCTACGCCAGCCTCGCCGAGCTTCCCGCGGGCGCGGTCGTCGGCACCTCGAGCCTGCGGCGCGAGGCGCAGCTGCGAGCGCGCTTCCCCTCGCTCGCCGTCGAGGCGCTGCGCGGCAACGTGAACACGCGCCTGCGCAAGCTGGACGAGGGCCGCTACGACGCGATCATCCTCGCCGCCGCGGGGCTGAAGCGGCTGGGCTTCGGCGACCGCATCGCCGACCTGATCTCGCCGGACGACAGCCTGCCCGCGGTCGGGCAGGGCGCGCTCGCGATCGAATGCCGCGCGGACCGGCCCGACCTCGTCGACGCGCTCGCGCCGCTCGCCGACGTGGCGACGACGCTCGCGGTGACCGCGGAGCGCGCCTTCTCGCGCGCGCTCGCCGGCAACTGCCACACGCCGCTCGCGGGCTACGGCGAGTGGGTCGGCGAGCGGCTGTGGATGCGCGGCCTCGTCGCGAGCGCGGACGGCCGCGAGGTGATGCGCGGGGAGATCGACGCGTCGGTCGAGGATGCCGGGGCCGCCGAATCGCTCGGCGCGGTGCTCGCGGACGACTTCCTGTCGCGCGGCGCCGCGCGCCTCGTCGCGGGATGATCGCGGCGCCGCCCGGGCCGCCGCGCGGACCGCTCGCCGGCGTCGGCGTCGTCGTGACGCGGCCGGCGCGGCAAGCGGCCGGCTTCGTCGAGAAGCTCGCGGCGCTGGGCGCGACCTCGATCGTCTGGCCGGCGATCGTGATCCTGCCGCCGGACGATCCCGCGCCGCTCGCGCGCGCGCATGCGTCGCTCGGCGACTACGACCTCGCGTTCTTCGTCTCGGCGAACGCGGCCGAGTTCGGCGCGCCGGCCGTGGGGAGCTGGCCCGCGCGCCTCGCGGCGTTCGCGCCGGGTCCGGGGACCGCGGAGGCGCTCGCGGGCGTCGGGGTGACGAACGTCCGGGTCCCGCCGGACCGCTACGACAGCGAAGGGCTGCTCGCGCTGCCCGAGCTCGCCGACGTGCGCGGCAAGCGCGCGATCGTCTTTCGCGGGAACGGCGGGCGCGAGCTCCTCGTCGACACGCTCGCGCGCCGAGGCGCGATCGTCGAGTCGGTCGCATGCTACCGGCGCGCCGCGCCATCGGGCGACGCCGGCGCGGTCGTCGACGCGATCGACGACGGCCGCGCGCAAGCGCTGACGCTCACGTCGGCCGAAGGCGTGGACAACCTGGTGCGGGCCGCCGGCGCGGCCGGCCGCGAACGGCTCGCGCGCCTCCCCGCGTTCGCGCCGCACCCGCGCATCGTCGAGCACGCGCGCGCGGCGGGGCTCGACGCGAGGCTCACGCCGCCGGGCGACGCGGGGCTCATCGCCGGATTGCTAGAATGGGCCTCCGCCCGAACGACGAACGACAGGACGCGAACGCCATGAGTGCGCCGGATGTGATCGTCACCGCCCCGCTGCCGCCCTTCCTCTACGATCCGCTGAAGGCCGACTACCGCTGCCACGACTACGTGCAGGCGACCGACAAGGCGGCGCTGCTGCGCGAGGAGTCGGCGCGCATCCGCGGCCTCGTGCAGGGCGGCGGCACGGTGACGCCGGCGAGCCTGCTCGACGCGCTGCCGAAGCTCGAGATCATCTCGGTGTTCGGCGTGGGCTACGACGGCGTGCCCGTCGACTACTGCCGCAAGCGCGGCATCAAGGTGACGAACACGCCCGACGTCCTGACCGACGACGTCGCCGACGTGGCGGTCGGCCTCGTGCTGATGACCGGCCGCGGCTTCGCGAAGGCCGAGCGCTTCGTGCGCGCGGGCGAGTGGGAGAAGAAGGGGCCCGAGCTCACGACCAAGATCGGCGGCAGGACGGCGGGGATCCTCGGCCTCGGGCGCATCGGCAAGGCGATCGCGCAGCGCCTCGAGGCGATGGGCATGAAGATCGCGTACACCGGGCGCAAGCCGCAGGCGGGCGTGCACTACCGCTTCGTGCCTGACCTGAAGTCGCTCGCCGCGGAGTCGGACTTCCTGATCGTCGCTTGCCCCGGCGGACCCGCGACGAAGAACCTCGTGAACGCCGACGTGCTCGCGGCGCTCGGGAAGAAGGGCACGATCGTCAACATCGCCCGCGGGTCGATCGTCGACGAGCCCGCGCTCGTCGCGGCGCTCCAGCACGGGACGATCAAGGCCGCGGGGCTCGACGTGTTCGCCGACGAGCCGCACGTGCCGAAGCCGCTGCTGTCGATGGAGAACGTCGTGCTGCTGCCGCACGTCGGCAGCGCGACGAACGAGACGCGAAAGGCGATGGGCGACCTCTGCAAGGCGAACCTCGATGCGTGGTTCGCGCGCAAGCCGCTGCTCACGCTCATCCCCGAGCTCGCGTGAAAGCCTGCAGGTCGGCCTTCGGGCCTGTGGATGGGCTTTCGGGTCTGCGGGTCGGCCTTCAGGCCTGTGGGTCGGCCTTCAGGCCTGTGGGTCGGCCTTCAGGCCGATGTCTTTCGGAGTCCAGGGAGAGGCGTCGGGCTGAAGCCCGACCCACAAAGGCGTTCATGACCAAGCTCCGGGTAGGCGTCATCGGCGCCGGCATGATCGGCCGCCGGCACATCGCCACGCTGCTCGCGTCTCCCGACGCGGAGCTCTGCGGCGTCGCCGACACGCTTCCTCGCGACGATCCGGCGGTGGCGTCGCTGCCGGTGCCGTACTTCGCGTCGCACCGGGCGCTCCTCGACGGCGCGCGGCCCGACGCCGTCGTGATCGCGACGCCGAACCGCCTGCACGTATCGCAGGGCGTCGACTGCGCGCGCGCCGGCGTGCACATGATCGTCGAGAAGCCGATCGCCGACACCGTCGCGGACGCCTGCGTCCTGCTGCGCGAGGCGAAGCGCGCGGGCGTGACGCTGCTGGTCGGACACCACCGGCGCCACCACGCGCAGTCGCAGGAAGCGCGCCGGATCGTCGCGGGCGGCGAGCTCGGGCGCGTCGCCGGCGCGACGATGCTGTGGTCGACGCGCAAGCCCGACGCCTATTTCGACGCGACCTGGCGCCGCACCGCGGGCGGCGGGCCGGTGCTGATCAATTTGATCCACGACGTCGACATGCTTCGCTTCGTCGTCGGCGAGCTTTCGAGCGTTCAGGGACGGTTCAGCCGCGCGATCCGCGGCTTCGACGTCGAGGACACGGCGGCGGCGGTGCTGACGTTCGCCGGCGGCGCGCTCGGCACGATCCTCGTGACCGACGCCGCGGCGAGCCCCTGGACGATCGAGCAGGGACTGGGCGAGAGCCCGAGCTTTCCCTACTCGGGCGAGAACAGCTACCGGATCGTCGGCACGGCGGGCGCGCTCGAGTTCCCGGTGCTGCGCGTCTGGCGGTACCGCGACGCGGCGACCGGCAGCTGGAACGAGCCCATCGCCTCGACGCCGGTGAAGAGCTTCGACCGCGATCCCTACGTCGAGCAGGTGCGGCACCTGCGCGCGGCGATCGAGGGACGCGAGGCGCCGCTGGTGTCCGGCGTCGACGGGACGCGCACGCTCGCCGCGACGCTGGCGCTCAAGACGTCGTCGGAGACCGGCGCGCCGGTCGACCTGGCGCGCGACTACGACGCGATCGACGGCGCGGGGTCCTGATCCATTCGCGGCGGCCTAGTCGGCCGGCGGCACCTGCGCCGCCCTCGGCGCCGCCTTCGCCGGCCACAGGACGGCGACGAGCGATCCCAGCACGAACGCGAGCGCGAGCCACTCGGCGGTCCCGGGTCGCTCGCCCAGCACGATCATGCCGGCGAACACCCCGACGACCGGCACGGGCAGCGACGCGAGGCCCGACACCGCGACAGGCAGCGTGCGCGCGAGCGTGAACCAGGCCCAGTGCGCGAGCGTTCCGGCGAGGAAGATGTTGTAGGCGATCGCGAACCACGCGCGTCCGGACGCGCCCGCGAGCCTCGCGGCGAGGCCGGTGTCGTCGAAGAACGGCGCGGCGATCGCGAGCGGCAGCCAGCCCGTGAGCATCATCCAGCCCGAAAGCGTGTTCTGCGGGATCGGCGGCTTCCATTTGCGCAGGAGCACGGTGCCGATCGACCAGAGGATCGCGGCGCCGAGGATCATCGCGGCCCCGGTCGGGCTGCGACGGAGCAATGCGAAGTCCTCGCCGAGCAGGAGCGCCATCCCGACCATCCCGAGCACGAGGCCGATCGTCTTGCGGCGGCCGAGCGGCTCGTGCAGCACGAGCATCGCGGTGAGCGTCGCCCACACCGGCATCGTGTAGGCGAGGATCGCGCTGCGCCCGGCGGGCAGCTGCTGCACGCCGAAGAGGACGAGGCCGTTCCAGCCGGCGATGTTGAAGAACGCGAGCACGGCGACGCGGCCCCACCATTCGCGCGGGATCGCGACCGATTCGCCCGACAGGCGCGCGACCGCGAGCATGCCGATCGCGGCGAACGGGAGCGTCAGCGCGCGGAACGTGAGCGGCGGCAGCTCGGTGACGCCGAGCTTCAGCACCGGCCAGTTGCAGCCCCAGATGAGCGCGAGGATCGCCATCGGCACGAACGCGTGCGACAGCGCGTGCCCGACCGCGTGCTGCGTGTCGACCGGCTTCGTCACGCGACGCCGGCACCCTCTCCCCGCATCGCGGGGAAAGAGCCGTGGTGGTGGGGAGCGTCAGGCACGCTCGCCGTACTTGCTCTGGTGCAGCGCGCGCGCCTGGACGACCCAGCCGTCGCGGCGGATGCGGCCCGGGAACTCGGCGAGCTTCGCGTCGAAATCGTCGATGTCGCGCTCCGACCATCGCGCGATCTGCCTGAACGTCGTGATCCCGAGCTGCTGCAGCATGCGCTCGAGCATCGGGCCGACGCCCACGATCAGCTTGAGGTCGTCCGGCGATCCCGGGCCGTCGAGGAGCGCCGGCGGCGCGTTGGTCTCGAAGTCGACGACGAGCTGGCGGTAGCGGGCCGTCTCGGCGCGCGCGTCGGCCAGCGCCGACATCAGCGCGCGCCGATCCTCGGCGAACGCCTCGAGCTCGCATCGCGCCGCGGCATCGTCGCCCAGCGCCGACGCGAGCGACGCGCGCTCCGCCTCGTAGGCGACGATGAGCCGGGACTTCTCGGCGTCGATCGCGTCGAGACGGGAGGCGGGCTCGGCCGGAGCGGGCGGCGCGAGCGCGCCGCCGGCCGGAGGCGGCGGCGACCCCGGCTCGACGGGCGCGGTCGAGGCCGCTTCTTCGGGCGACGGCGGCCGCGCTTCCTGCAGCGCGGCGGACGAGAACGGCGGCGGCGGCGCGCTCGCCTCGCGACGGCCGGCGATGCGCCCCGCGCGGTACGCGAACACGATGCCGACCGCGAGCGCGATCAGCGCGAGCAACGTGAGGCCGTTCACCGGGAGCGATGCGGCGCGCGAGGGGCCGCGCGGGTGGGCATTGTAATCCTAAAAGCGTCCCGCGCCGCCGGGCGCGACGGGCCCCGCTGCTAGAATCGGCGAGGTGAGCACGCCCGCCGAACGCGCCGATCGACCCGACGCCGATCCGCCGGCTCCCGGGGCCGCGCCGGTCGCCGGTCCCGCGGAGCGCATGCGGATGATCGGCGTCGCGGCGATCGCCGTCGTCGTCGTCGCGGGCGTGGTCGGCTGGATCGACGCCAAGCGCGAGCTGTCGACGCTTCGGGCCGACGTCGCGGCGCGGCTCGCGTCGTCCGACGCCGCCGAGGCGCAGGCGAAGTCGCGCGACGCCGCGATGGCCGGCGAGCTGCGCGAGGCGCAGGCGAAGCTCGCGCTGCTCGAGACGCGGCTCGCCGAGTCGCAGTCGCAGCAGGCCGCGCTCGAGACACTCTACCGCGACCTCGCGCCCTCCCGCGACGAGCTCGCGGTCGTCGAGGTCGAGCAGATCCTGGCGCTCGCGAGCCAGCAGCTCGCGATCGCCGGCAACGTGCCGGCGGCGGTGGCCGCGCTGCAGCTCGCCGACGGCAAGCTCGCGCGCCTCGACCGGCCGAAGTTCGCGCCGCTGCGGCGCGCGATCGCCTCCGACCTCGAGAAGCTCAAGGCGGTGCCCTACGTCGACACGGCCGGCCTCGCGGGCCGGCTCGACGCGGCGATCCTCGCGATCGACGCGATGCCGCTCGCGCGGGACGAGCGCCTGCCGCCGCCGGTCGCGGCGCCGCCGCTCGCCGACGCGCCGGCATGGTCGCGCTTCGTCCGCGAGATCTGGTCGGACTTCAAGTCGCTCGTTCGCGTCGAGGTGAGCGACCGCCCGGCCGCGCCGCTGGTCTCGCCGACGCAGCAGTACTACTTGCGCGAGAACCTTCGCCTGCGGCTGCTGTCGGCGCGCCTCTCGCTGATCGCGCGCAACGAATCCGCGTTCCGCGCCGACGTGAAGGCGGCGGAAGCGTGGATCCGCCAGTACTTCGACGTGCGCGCGAAGCCGGTCGCCGCGACGCTCGCCTCGCTCGCGACGATGTCGTCGGTGACGATGGCGGCGGAGTTGCCCGAGCTCTCGCGCAGCCTCGACGCGGCGCGCGCGCTGCGCGTCGCGCAGGATGCGCGCGCCGAGGCGCCGCGCGGCCGCCCGTGACGGCGCCTGGCCTTCGCGCGGCCAGCCTGGGGACACGATGCGCTTCCTCGCCGCCTCGCTGCTGATCGCCGCGCTCGCGGTCGGCTTCGCGCTGCTCGCGAGGTCCGACGCGGGCTACGTCCAGTTCGTGCTGCCGCCGGTGCGCGTCGAGGTCTCGTTCTTCGTGTTCGTGCTGGGCGCGTTCCTCGCGTTCCTCGCGGTCCATGCGTTGCTCCGCGTGGCGGCGCGGATCGCGTCGATGCCGGGCGAAGTGAAGGCGCACCGCGCGCGCCAGCAGCTCGAGCGCGCTCGCTCGAAGCAGGACGCCGCGCTGGTCGCGCTGCTCGAAGGGCGGTACGGTCGGGCGCGCGAGCTCGCCGACGAAGCGCTCGCGATGCCGCGCTCGGGCGGGCTGCCCGCGCTGATCGGCGCGCGAGCCGCGCTGGACATGCGCGACTTCGGCGCCGCGGCGGGGCTGCTCGCGCGGCCGGACGCCCGCGTGGCGAGCCTCGCGGTCCCGCGCCTGATGCTCGAGGCGGAGCTGGCGCTCGAGCAGGGCCAGGCCGGCGAGGCGCTGTCGCGACTCGACGCGCTGAAGCGCGAGGCCGGGGCGCACACGGCCGCGCTTCGGCTGTCGCTGCGCGCGCTTTCCGCCGCCGGCCGGCCTGCCGAGATGCCGACGATCGTCGACCAACTCGTGCGTCGCAGGGTCTACGACGCCGAGCAGGGCGCGATGGTGCGCGCGAGCGCGCACGCGGAGGCGCTCGCCGGCCTCGTGCACGACGCCTCGGGGCTGCGCGACTACTGGAACCGGCTGCCGGAGGCCGACCGGCTGCATCCGCGCGTCGCGCGTGCGGCGGCCGCGGGCTTCCTCCGGCTCGGCGGCGATCGCGACGCCGTCGAGCTCCTCTCGCGCAGCCTCGACCGGCAGTGGGACCCCGTGCTGGTCGACCTGTTCGCGGAGGCGAGGCCGGCCGACGGGTCGCGGCAGCTCGAGATCGCCGAGCGGTGGCTCGGGCAGCACCCCGACGACGCGACGCTCCTCGGCGCGCTGGGCCGCCTCTGCGAGCGCTCGCAGCTGTGGGGCAAGGCGCAGACCTATTACGAAGCGAGCCTCGCGCTCGACGACCACTGGCGAACGCGGGTGCGGCTGGGCGAGATGCTCGCGCGCCTCGGACGTGCCGACGAGGCCAACGCGCACCTCGCAGCCGCGCTGAAGCTCGCGCTCGCCGAGCTCGGGGAGCGCCGGGCCTGATGCCGCTCGCGATCCTGACCTACCACTCGCACCACGTCGTCGGCGCCGGCTACGAGGCGAACGATCACGTCGCGTTCGCGCGCGACCTCGACCTCGTGACCGACGCCGGATGGCGCATCGTGCCGCTGCGCGACCTCGTGCGGGCGCACGCCGAAGGCGCGGGCGCGAAGCTCGTCGCGCTGACGTTCGACGACGGTCCGATCTACGACGTCGACGACGTCGTGCACCCGCGCTACGGCGCGCAGCGGGGCTTCGCGGGCGCGATGCGCGAGTTCGCGGCGCGGCGTCCCGGCGCGCAGCCCGGCCTTCACGCGACGAGCTTCGTGATCGCGTCGCCGGAAGCTCGCCTCGCGATGGAGTCGAGCGCGGATCCTGCGTACACGTGGCTCGCGCCGGGCGCGCTCACCGAGGACTGGTGGTCGCCCGCGATCGACGAGGGGCTCGTCGCGATCGCGAACCACAGCTGGGACCACTTGCACCCGGCGCTGGCGGCCGCCCGGCACTCGCGGGGCGCGCGCGGCGACTTCGGCGCGGTCGACACGGTCGCCGACGCCGACGCGCAGATCCGCGACGCTGCCGCGTACCTGTGGAGCGCGACGCGCGGCCGCGCGTCGCCGTACTTCGCCTACCCGTACGGGCAGCACAACGCGTTCCTCGCGAACGACTACCTGCCCTCGATCGGCGACGGTGTCTGCGCGGCGGCGTTCACGACCGAGCCGCGGCTCGTGGCGCCCGGCGACTCGCGCTTCCTGATGCCGCGATTCGTCTGCGGCGCTGACTGGCGATCGCCGGAGGGGCTGCTCGCGCAGCTGAAGTAAACAGGTCAGAAGGGGTGCGAAGCCTTCCGGCCGCACCCCTTGGAAGAATCACGACGCTTACAGCCTGACGTAGAGGCTGAAGTGGAGAAAACCGCGGGCGGAGCCCGTCGGTTTTCTCGGGCACGACGAACCCGCGCGCCGTGCGGTTGCCGTGGCTCTGCGAGCGGTAGGGCGGAAAGGCCTCGCATCCTTTCCGCCTCATCACCTTCCCTGGCGGTCAGCGTCGTGGTTCTTCTGAACCCGTTCCGCAGGCAGGACATTTGCATGCCGCTCGGTTCTTCGTGCCGAAGAAAACCGACGGGCTGCGCCCGCGGTTTTCGCCATCTCAGCTTCTACGTCGGGCTATCAGCGGAGTGATTTTTCCAAGGGGTGCGGCCGGAAGGCCTCGCACCCCTTCTGACTTATCTGCTTCTACTTCCTGCTTTCCGCCTCGGCTGCATACGTGAAGCTGTCGGCGAAGAACTCGTTCTCGGGCAGCTTGCACTGCGAGGTGAAGTCGCGCCGCGCCGCGTCGATCATCGCGGGCGCGCCGCAAGCGTAGACCTGGTAGCCCGAGAGGTCGGGAAAATCCTCCATCACCGCGCGGTGCACGAATCCGGTCCGGCCCGGCCAGTCGTCGTCGGGGCGCGGGTCGGACAGCACCGGGATGAACGTGAACAGCGGGTGCGCCTGCTGCCACCGCCCCGGCAAATCGGGCAGGTAGAGGTCCTTCTTCGCGCGCGCGCCCCAGTAGAGGACCATCGGCCGGTCGATCTGGTGGTGGAGCGCGTGCTCGATCATCGCCTTGATCGGCGCGAACCCCGTGCCGCCCGCGACGAAGATCATCGGCTTGTCGGTCTCCTCGCGCAGGTAGAACGAGCCGAGCGGGCCCTCGAGCCTGAGGATCTCGCGGCCTTTGAACTGCGTGAAGAGCTGGTCGGTGAAGAACCCGCCGGGGACGTGGCGAACGTGCAGCTCGATCAGCGCGTCGTCGTGCGGCGCGTTCGCTATCGAGAAGCTGCGGCGCTTGCCGTCCTTCAGCAGGAAATCGACGTACTGGCCGGCGAGGAACTGCATGCGCTCGGCCGCGGGCAGCTTGAGCTTCACGACCGCGACGTCGTCCGCCGGCTTCTCGATCGATTCGATGCGGCACGGCAGGCGCTTGATCGGGATGTCGCCGGCGCGGCGGACCTCGCGCGCCTCGATCGCGAGGTTCGACAGCGGCTTCGCGCAGCAGAAGAGCGCGTAGCCGCGGCGCTTCTCGTCGTCGGTGAGGGTCGAGGGCTGGTGCGGGCCGTAATCGACGGTGCCCGACAGCACCTTGCCCTTGCAGGTGCCGCACGCGCCGTTGCGGCACCCGTAGGGCAGCAACAGGTCCGCGCGCATCGCGGCCTCGAGGATCGTCTCGTCGGGCGCGCACGCGAACGCGTGGTCGCCGGGCTTTATGGTAACCTCGAAAGTCATGTCGATCGTCGATGGAAAAGTAGGGTCAGACCCTAGCTTTCGGCGAAGACTCGGTAAAGTCGTGCGTGCAGCGCGAATGGCAGGGTCTGACCCTACTTTCCCATGATCCGCGTGCTCGTCGTGGGTTGCGGCGACGTCGCGATGCGCGCGGCGAAGCTCCTCGACGGCCGCGCGCGCATGGCCGGCCTCACGCGCCGCGCCGACGACGTCGCGAAGCTCCGCGCCCATCACATCGTCCCGATCGTCGGGGACTTGGACGACCTGCGCGCGCTCGCGCGGCTCCGCACCGCGCCGGACGCCGTGCTGCACTTCGCCCCTCCGCCCTCGGAGGGGCGCGGCGACCCGCGCACCGGCCGCCTGCTGGCCGCACTCTCGGCGGCGCGCAGGATACCACGGCGGTTCGTCTACGTTTCGACGACGGGCGTGTACGGCGACTGCGCGGGCGCGCGCATCGCCGAGACGCGCCCGCGGCGCCCCCAGTCGCCGCGGGCGCGCCGGCGTGTCGACGCCGAGGACCGGCTGCGCGCGTGGGCGGGCCGCAACGGCGTGTCGCTCGCGATATTGCGGGCGCCGGGCATCTACGCGCAGACGCGGCTGCCGCTCGAGCGCATCCGCCAGGGCACGCCGGTGCTCGCGCCCGAGCACGACGTCTACACGAACCACATCCACGCCGACGACCTCGCGCGCGCCGCGGTCGCCGCGCTCTTCCGCGGCCGGCCCAATCGCGCGTACCACGCCACCGACGACGCCGAGCTCCGGATGGGGCAATGGTTCGACGCGCTCGCGGACGCGCATCGGCTGCCGCGGCCCCCGCGCGTCGACTGGGACGAGGCGGAGGCGCGCATCGCGCCGGCGCTGCTGTCGTTCATGGCGGAGTCGCGGCGGCTGTCGAACGACCGCATGAAGCGCGAGCTGCGCGTGAGGCTCGAGTACGCGACGCCGCAGGCGATGCTCGACGCCTCGGCGCCGCGCGAGCCGCGGCGGCAGATGCCGCTCGCGTTCTGACGCGTCGCGCGATGGGCGACGAGACGGTCCCCGCCGCGCCGCGGACGCTCACGCGGAGGCTCGATGCCTGGGAGCGGCTCGTCAGGCTCGACAAGCCGATCGGCATCCTGCTCCTGCTCTGGCCGACGCTGACCGCGCTGTGGATCGCCGCGCGCGGCACGCCGCCGGTCACGCTGGTGCTGATCTTCACGCTGGGCACCGTGCTCATGCGCTCGGCCGGCTGCGCGTTCAACGACTGGGCCGACCTGCGCTACGACGCGCACGTCAAGCGGACCTCGGGCCGGCCGCTGGTGACCGGCGAGGTGTCGCGCCGCGAGGCGCTCCTCGTCGGCGCGGCGCTCGCGCTCGCGGCGTTCGTGCTCGTGCTGTTCACCAACCGCGCGACGATCCTGCTCTCGGTCGTCGCGCTGGCGATCGCGCTCGCCTACCCGTTCTTCAAGCGCTTCTTCGCGCTGCCGCAGGCGTTCCTGGGCGTCGCGTTCTCGTTCGGCATCCCGATGGCGTTCTCGGCGGTGCGCGGCGGCGCCGAGCCCCCCGCCTGGGAGATGCTCGCGATCAACCTGCTTTGGGTGATCGCCTACGACACGGAGTACGCGATGGTCGACCGCGACGACGACCTCCGGATCGGCATGCGAACGTCGGCGATCACCTTCGGGCGCTTCGACGTCGCCGCCGTCGGCCTCGCGTACGCCGGCTACGTCGCGGGCATGGTGTGGGTCGGGCGCCTGATGAACCTCGGGCCGGCGTACTTCCTGGGACTGCTTGCCGCGCTGGCCGCCGCCGCGTACCACCTGTGGCTGATCCGCGGTCGCGATCGCGACCGGTGCTTCCGGGCGTTCCTGCACAACCACTGGCTGGGATTCGCGGTGTTCGCGGGCACCGCGGCCGACTACGCCATCCGCGCGGGCGCATGGCCGCGGTCGCTCTGAGCGCGAGGGGCGCCGCGCGCGGCGTCCGCGGGGCCGCGGCGGCGGTCGCACGCGGGCTCCCCCCGGTGCTGCCTCGCGACGCGCGCGTCCTCGTGCTCGGGAGCTTCCCGGGCGTCGCGTCGCTCGCCGCCCGGCAGTACTACGCGCACCCCCGCAACCACTTCTGGCCGGTGCTCGCGGCGCTCCTCGACGAGCCGCTGCCGTCGCTGCCCTACGCCGAGCGGATCGAGCGGCTCTCGCGGCGCGGCATCGCGCTCTGGGATACGATCGTCGCCTGCGAGAGGAAAGGCTCGAGCGACCAGGCGATCCGCAACGCGACGCGCGCGGAGGTCGCGCGCGTGCGGCGCACGTCGCCGGACATCGCGGTCGTGGCGTTCAACGGAAATACGGCGGCACGCGCCATGGCGCGCTGGCGCGATGCCGGCTACGCGACGCTCGCGCTGCCGTCGACGAGCCCGGCGTACACGCGGCCGTTCGCGGAGAAGCTGGAGGCTTGGCGCGCGCTGCAGCGCTGGATCCTCCCGACCGGAAGGGACGCAAGATGAGCCTCGTCGCGGACTACGCCGGCTGCCCGCTCTGCGGCGCGGCGAGCCGTCCCCTGCTGGAGGCGGACTGCGCCGGGCATCCGTCGTGGACCGACGCGCTGCCGCCCCGGCTCGCGTGGCGCGAATGCAACGCCTGCGGCCACGTCCACACGCGCGGCTACTGGACGCGCGAAGGGCTCGCCGTGCTGCTGTCGCGCGCGCTTCCCCACCAGGTCGTCGGCGGCGATCCCGACGCGAAGCGACTCCTCTGGCAACCGGTCGTGCGGCGCGCGGTCGAGCTGCTCGGCGGCTATCGCGCCGTCGCGGCCGAGGCGCCGGCATGGATCGACGCGGGCTGCGGCGACGGTGCGCTCGTCATGACCGCGCGCGAGTACGGCTTCCGTGCGCTGGGCGTGGACGCGCGGCGCGAGACCGTCGACGCGATCGTCGCGCTCGGCTACGACGCGCGCCTCGGCGATTTCCAGACCGCGCGGCTCCCCGCCGGCGCGGCCGTCGTTTCGATGATGGACGTGCTCGAGCACCTGCCGTTCCCGCACGAAGGGCTCGAGCGCGCGGCCTCGCTGCTGCGCCCCGGCGGGCTGCTGGTGCTCTCGCTCCCGGATCGCGAGACCTCGAGCTGGCGGATCATGGACGCGCGGGGCGGCAACCCGTACTGGATGGAGATCGAGCACCATCACAACTTCAGCGCCTCGCGGCTCGCGCGGCTGCTCGACGAGCACGGATTCGTCGTCGAGGACCTCCAGATCGCCTATCGCTACAAGGCGCAGATCGAGCTCTACGCGCGCATGCGCGCCGCCGGAAGCGCCGCCATCCCTCCGGGAAAGGAATCGCCATGAAGCTCGGACTCGACGGATGCGCCGTGCTCGTCACCGGCGCCAGCAAGGGCATCGGCCTCGCATGCGTGCACGCGTTTGCGGCCGAAGGCGCGCGCGTCGCGATGGTCTCGCGGTCGCGGGCGAACCTCGACGCCGCGCTCGCGGCGATGCCTCGCTTCGCGCACCGGCCGGTCGCGATCGTCGCCGACCTCGTGCGCATCGACGATGCCGGGCGCGCGGTCGACGAGGCCACGCGCGCGCTGGGCGCGATCGACGTGCTGGTGAGCAGCGCGGGCGCGGCGAGGCGCTACCCGCCCGACGAGCTGTCGGCGCAGGCTTGGCACGACGCGATGGACGCGAAGTTCTTCAGCTACATCCACGTCGTCGACCTCGTCGTGCGCGCGATGGCCGCGCGCGGGCGCGGCGCGATCGTGAACGTCATCGGCCAGGGCGGCAGGGTCGCGAGCCCGGTGCACATGCCCGGCGGCGCCGCGAACGCCGCGCTCATGCTCGCGACCGTCGGGCTCGCCAACGCCTACGGCCCGAGGGGCGTGCGCGTCAACGCGATCAACCCCGGCGGCACGCTCACCGGACGCGTGCAGGAGGGGCTCGCCGCGGAAGCGCGAATGACCGGCCAGTCGCCCGACGCGATCCTCGCGACGATGCAGAAGCGCATCCCGCTCGGGCGCCTCGCGGCGCCCGAGGAGATCGCGAAGGTCGCGGTGTTCCTCGCGTCCGACGCCGCGAGCTACGTCTCCGGCGCGATCGTGCCGATGGACGGCGCGGCGAGCGCGGTGGTCTGAGCTCGCGCGCGGCGCGACGTGGCTCGGGCGCGACGAGCGCAGGCGGCCTCACCACCAGTCGTCCCAGACGTAGAACGGCGTGGCGCAGAACGCCACGCCGAGCGGGCCGTAGCCTTCGGGAATCCAGCCTTCGGCGATCATCGTGTCGCGCAGTCGGGTCGATTGCAGGTAGCGGTGATTCGCGTCGGCGCGCCCGTTCCAGAGACGATAGACCGCGCTCCAGTTCTCGCCGCCCGGCTGCGTGTCCGGGCATATGCCCGTCGCGGGATCCGCCGCATGGACGAAGAAGGCCGCGGCCGATTCGAGGATCGCGCCGGGGATGCTGCCGGCCGCGGCGCATTCGGCGGCGGAGGCCGAGTAGAAGTGGGTGCTGCCCCCGGGCTGCGGCAGGAAGTAGCGGCACACCGGCACGCCCGAGTAGTTCAGCTTCTGCGCGACCAGCGACGTGATTTCCACCGTGCCGACGAACGCGTTGACGGAGAACCCGTACGATTCGAGCGTCCAGCCGGACAGCGCGCCGCGTTCGATCGCATCGATCTCGGCGGCGTTCGCGGTGACGAAGTAGTGATCGAGCCCGGCATGGTGGTATTCGCGCGTCCGGACCGGGGTCGGGATCACCTCGCGGAGCTGCGGCTCGGGGAACACCACGTTGAACGGATTGATCGCACGGACGAACGAATGCACCTCCGCGCGGACGGTCTGCCCCTCCCGGTCCAGCGCCTGGAAGCCGTTCGTCGGCAGCGCGGGAAAGTCGACGACGTCGACGCCTTCGATGCGGATCGTGCCGCCGCCGACGGGAAGGAACCGGTCGGGGAGCGACGGATAGTCGGCGTACGAGCGCAGCGCGTATCCCGTCCCGGTGCCCTCGTCGAGGGTGAGGTAGTCGCCGCCGAAGGGGCTTGCGCTGCAGCAGACGTAGGGCGTCAGCTGCGTCGAGATCTGGACCGGCGTCCCCGCGGTCGTCGGCCACCAGAGATCGTTGGGGATCGTGTACGTCTTCGTGACGCCACCTCCGGTGACGGTGATCGTGAGCCCGCCGATCGCCTGCTCGCCGTCGCGGCCGGCCGTTTCGCGCAGCCGGATGTACTGGATGCTGCCGTCGAGATTCGAGTAGAGCTGCTCGATGCGGTAGGACGATACCGCGAGGGCAGGGGGAGCCGCCGCCGCGACGAGCGCGGCGATGCCGAGCATGCAGGCGGACATCCAGCGACGAGCGTGCGTTCCGGACATGTCGACCTCCGTTCGGGATCGCGATCGGCATGCCCTGTGACCGGAAGCCTTCCGGACCCGGGTCCGACGCGTTGCCAGCGAAGCCACTATGCGCGCCGGCAGCCCGTCGGGCAGGCGATTAGTCGGTCTCGTCTATCGGAATCCGCCGCAAATTGCCGGTCCGCGAGCGCGGTCGGCGCCACGGCCGGTGCCGGGGCCGCCGCCGGGCAGGCTCTAGAATGCGTGCCTGCCCGGGATCCTGCGATGGCCTACCGCGACCTGCGTGACTTCCTCGACCAGCTCGAGCGTGACGGCGAGCTGAAGCGCGTCCGCGCGCGCGTCGACCCGCGACTCGAGATGACCGCGTTCTGCGACCGCGTGCTGCGGGGCGGCGGGCCGGCGATCCTGTTCGAGTCGCCCGCCGGCGATTTCCGCGGGCCGTCGGGCGCGACGATCCCGGTGCTCGGCAACCTGTTCGGAACGCCCGGTCGGGTGGCGCGCGGGATGGGCGCGGACCCGGCGAACTGGCGCGAGAGCCTGCGCGAGGTCGGCAGGCTGCTCGCGTTCCTGAAGGAGCCCGAGCCGCCGAAGGGCCTGAAGGACGCCTGGCAGAACACGCGGCCGCTGTTCATGAAGGTGCTCGACATGGCGCCGAAGGAGCGCTCGAGCGCGCCTTGCCAGGAGGTCGTGTGGGAAGGCGCGGACGTCGACCTCGCGCGATTGCCGGTGCAGACCTGCTGGCCGGGCGACGCGGGGCCGTTGATCACCTGGGGGCTCACGGTCACTCGCGGGCCGCGCAAGGCGCGGCAGAACCTCGGGATCTACCGGCAGCAGGTGATCGCGCCGAACAAGGTGATCATGCGCTGGCTCGCGCACCGCGGCGGCGCGCTCGACTTCCGCGATCACGCGCGCGCGCATCCGGGAACGCCGGTCCCGGTCGCGGTCGCGCTGGGCGCCGACCCCGCGACGATCCTCGGCGCGGTGACGCCGGTGCCGGACTCGCTGTCCGAGTACCAGTTCGCCGGCTTGCTGCGCGGCGGGCGAACCGAGATCGTCCGCTGCCTCACGCACGCGCTGCAGGTGCCCGCGTCGGCGGAGATCGTGCTCGAAGGGCACCTTCGCCCCGACCCGTCGGACCCGACCGGCTACGAGCACGCCGACGAGGGCCCGTTCGGCGACCACACCGGCTACTACAACGAGGTCGAGCGCTTCCCGGTGCTGACGATCGACCGCATGACGATGCGCCGCGACCCGATCTACCACTCGACCTACACCGGGAAGCCGCCCGACGAGCCCGCGATGCTCGGCGTCGCGCTGAACGAGGTGTTCGTGCCGCTGCTGCAGAAGCAGTTCCCGGAGATCGCCGACTTCCACCTGCCGCCCGAAGGCTGCAGCTACCGGATCGCGGTCGTGTCGCTGAGGAAGCAGTACCCGGGCCACGCGAAGCGCGTGATGTTCGGCATCTGGAGCTTCCTGCGCCAGTTCATGTACACGAAGATGATCGTCGTGACCGACGACGACGTCGACGTGCGCGACTGGAAGGAGGTCGTCTGGGCGCTCACGACGCGCGTGGATCCCGCGCGCGACACGCTGATCGTCGAGTCGACGCCGATCGACTACCTCGACTTCGCCTCACCGGTGTCCGGGCTCGGCAGCAAGATGGGCATCGACGCGACGTCGAAGTGGCCCGGCGAAACGACGCGCGCCTGGGGGCGCCCGATCGAAATGGACGGCGCGGTCGCCGCGCGAGTCGACGCGATGCTGCGCGACCTCGGCCTCTAGCTCGCGTTGGTGCCGGCGGTCCCGGGGGGGGCCTTGCGTGACGCAGCGGCGCGCGCGGCGGCGAGCCGGCGCGCGAGGCGCTCGACCGCCGACGCGACGAGAGGCAGCGGGTCGACCGGCGCGGCGGGCGTGTAGCGGAGCACGACGTCGGCGACGAAAGGCGCTTCGTCGACCGCGGCCGGCCCGGCGTCCGAAGCTCCCGGCTCATCGTCGTCGGTGTCTCGATGGAAGCGACGCGCCAGCTCCGCGATCGACGCGCGGGGCTCCCCGCGCTTCAGCGACTCGAACGTGGCGACCAGCCCCGACTCCGCGGGATAGTCGCGGCCGGCCGCGATGCGCGCGAGCCGCTTCACCGTCGTCTTGACGACGAACTGGGCGGCGCCGCGCACCGGCACGTGGCAGGCCTCGACGACCTCGGGCGCGAGCTCGACGTGCGGCATGCGCGGGGAGTCCCGCTGGTGGCGGCCGAGCATCACGTCGTGGTTCCCCATCGTGAGCGTCGCGCGCGGATCGTCGGCGAAGGCGCGCGTCAGTGCCACCTTGTGCGCCACGACGGCACGCCACCCCCGGGGCGTCGGCAGGCGACGCACCGAGCGCAGCATCGCGACTGCATCGCGGAAGGCCCCGCCCTCGGGCGGCGCGAAGGCCGGCCAGGGAATCCAGGCATGGTGGCGCGGCGGAACGTCCGCGAGCGCCCGCTCGAGCGCGGCGCGCGAGCGCACGCGAAGGAACTCGTCGGCGTCGAGGGCGAACACCGCGTCCGCGCCGAGCCGCGCGAACGCGTCGCGCGCGGCCGTCGTCGTGATCTCGGCCTGCAGGTAGCCGACCGCGTCGTTGCGCAGCACGACCAGCGGCAGGCGCTCGGCGCAGAGCCGCTGGAGGATGTCGAGCGTGAGGTCGGCCGAGCCGTGGTCGACCACGAGCATGCCGTCGAGGACGGTCAGGTTGTGGCGGACGAACGCCTCGACGATGTCCTCCTCGTTGCGGACCATCGAGACGCCCCAGAGCTTCACGCGCGATCCCCGGGGCGCCGGGCTCCCGCACGCGCGGTCGCGCCTTCTCGCGGGAGGCGCGCGAGCCGGCGCGTCATGTGCTCGATGGCCGAGAGGACCTGCGGCAGCGCATCGTCGGGAAGCGAGGGGCTGTACCGCAGGGCGATGGGCGCGAGGAACGCGTCGGCCACGGTTTCCGGCATCGCGGGCGTTCCCGGGACCACGTCGGCGGCTCCCACGATGTAGCGGCGCAGCATCGCTCCCGCGTCGAGACGCCCGCCGCCGCGCAGCTCTTCGTATTCGCGGCGGCGCGTCGCGCCGGGGCCGAACCAGCGCCCCGCCGCCATCAACGCGAGGTGCGACACCGCGGTCTTGACGACGTACTGCGTGCGGCTCCGGACGGGAACGTGGCACAGGCGCACGATCGCCGGATCGAGATCGACCTGGGGAACGTGCGTCGCCGTCGCGAGATCGCGGCCCAGCACGACGTGGTGGCTGCCCATGACCAGGTACGCGTCGGGCAGATCGGCGAACCATCGTGGCAGCACGGTCTTGGCGGCAACGGCTTCCGGCGCGGGCGCTTCGCGCGCGAGTCGCCGCGTTCCGCGGAGGATCGACGGCATGTCGCGTCCCGGCCGGTCGAACGAGGGCACGAACGTGGGCCACGCGAGCCGCCCGGTGTGTCCGGGCGGGAGGTCCGCGAGCGCGCGCTCGAGACGCTCGCGCGACGGGACGTGCAGGAACTCGTCCGCGTCGAGCGGGAACACGATGTCGGCGCGGACACGCGCGAAGACGTCCCGCGCGGCCGTGGTCATGATCTCGGCCTGAAGATAGCCCGGCGATTCGTTGCGCGTCACGATCAGCGGCAGCCGCTCCTCGCACAGGGCGCGCAGCACGTCGAGCGTCCGGTCCGACGACCCGTGGTCGACCACGAGCAGCCCGTCCAGGACCGTCAGGTTGTGGCGGACGAACGTCTCGACGATGTCCTCCTCGTTGCGCACCATCGCGACGCCGCAAAGCTTCATTGTCGCGGCCCGGCGCCGCTCGCGTCCGGCGCGCGCGCACCGGCGAGGCGGCGCGCCATGTGCTCGACCGCGGCGAGCACCGGGGGCAGGGGATCGTCCGGCATTCGCGGGCTGTGCCGCAGGACGATCGGCGCGATCAGCCTGTCCTCGACCGTCTCCGGAACGTCGGGCTCGACCGGCCCGACGTCGGCCGGCCCCACGATGTAGCGCCTCAGCATCGTGCCTGGCCCGGGCAGCGCGCCGTCGCGCAGCATCTGGTAGTCCCGCCGCCGGGTGGCGTTCTCGCCGAACCAGCGATTCGAGGCCATCAGCGCCAGGTGCGCCACGCTCGTCTTCGCGACGTATTGCGCGCGGTTGCGCACCGGCAGGTGGCCGAGGCGAGCCACTTCCCGGGGCAAGTCGATCCAGGGCACGGGCGTTGCCGACGCGGCGTGGCGCCCGATGACGACGTGATGGCTCCCGGTGATCAGGTAGGCGTCGGGCTGCCGGGCGAATTCCGGCGTCAGCACCGACTTGCCGGCGACCCAGTCGGGCACCGGGGCCTCGACCGACAGCCGCCGGGCGCCGCGAAGAATCGAGAGGATGTCGTGCTCGTCCGGATCGAACGACGGAGCGAACGTCAGCCATGCGAGGCGGCCGGTGTGGCCGGGCGGGATCGCCGCGATCGAGCGCTCGAGCGCAGCGCGGGACGGAACGCCCAGGAATTCGTCCGCGTCCAGCGGGAAGACGGCGTCGGCTCCGACGCGATGGAAGACCTCTCGCGCCGCGGTCGTCAGGATCTCCGCCTGCAGGTGGCCGGGCGATTCGTTGCGCGTGACGACCAGCGGCAGCCGCTCCGCGCACAGGGCGCGCAGCACGTCGAGCGTCCGATCCGACGACTGGTGGTCGACCACGAGCAACCCGTCGAGGACGGTCAGGTTGTGGCGGACGAACGCCTCGACGATGTCCTCCTCGTTGCGGACCATCGAGACGCCCCAGAGCTTCATGCGCCCGCCTCAGGCCGCCGGGTGCGCCGCCCGGCCGTCCGCCCGCAGGCGCCGCCCGAGGCGCTCGATCGCCGCGAGCACGATCGGCATCGACGCGCTCGCCCGCCCGGGCGTATAGCGCAGCGGGAACCGCGCCAGGAACGGGTCGTCGACCCAGTGGCGGACGTCGGGGTCGATCCACGAGCCCACCGGGACGCTCCAGTTGGCCGCGGCGAGCCTCAGCGTCGACGGGTCGATCGGCGCGCCCTCGCGCATCCGCTCGTAGCAGGACTGCATCGCCGCGTCCGCGGTCCAGTCGTTCGCGACGCTCAGGCGCCCGAGCTTCTTCACGGCGACCTTGACGACGAACTGCTCGGCCGAGCGCAGCGGCAGGTGCGCGATCGCGATCGACTGCGGCCGCAGCCGCGCGTGCGGCCCGATTTCGTCGAGCGTCGCCCCGGGACGCGGCGCGACGAAATGGAGGCCCTGCGCGAGAACGGCGTCGGGCATCGCCGCGAACGCGCGCGTCACCGCGACCTTGTACAGCCCGTGGATCTCCGAGGTCGCGCGACGCGACGACGCGATGACCTCGCGCAGGTCGGCGCCGGGGCGCGCGAAGTCCGGCACGTAGTTCTGCCAGTGAAGCTGGCCCTGGGCGCCCGCCGGGATCGCCCCGAGGACGCGCTCGAGCTCCGCGCGCGACGGCGACTTGACGAACTCGTCCGCGTCGAGCGGCAGGACGACGTCGGCGCTGTTCTGCGCGAACAGCCGGCGGGCCACGTCGGTGAGCGCCTCGGCTTGCACGAAGCGCGAATCCTCGTTGGCGAGCAGCAGGAGCGGCAGGCGCTCCTTCGCAAGCGCCTTCAGGATGTCGAGCGTCGCGTCGGCCGAGCCGTGGTCGACGATCACCATCCCGTCGAGCAGCGACAGGTTGTGCCGGACGAAGGTCTCGATGATGTCGGACTCGTTGCGCACCATCGAGACGCCGACGATCTTCATCGCGCGGCCGCCCTCGCGCCGGGGCCCGCGGCGCGCGCGTCCGCGAGCCGGCGCGTCATCCGCTCGGTGGCGGCGAGCACGAGCGGCATCGGGTCGGCCGCCCGCGGCGGCGTGTAGCGGAGCTCGAACGGCGCGAGGAACGGGTCGTCGACGAGCGCGGCGTCGCCGGGGGAGATCCAGCGCTCCCGCTGCACCGACCAGTTGACGGCCTGCTCGAGGAGCGCGCGCTCGTCGAGCGGGCGGCCGGCGACGATCGCCTCGTACGCCGCCTGCGACGCGGCTTCGGGTCGCCAGTCGTTGTTGGCGGCGACCCGGCCGAGCTTCTTGATCGCGACCTTGGTGACGAACTGGGCGGGGCTGCGGATCGGCACGTGCGCGATCGCCGCGAAACGGTCGCGGATGCGCGCGTGCGGCTCGGCCTCCTCCGACGGGCCGTGCGGCCGGCTCGCCACGAAATGGTTGCCGTTCGCGAGCATCGCGTCGGGGCGCGACAGCAGCGAGCGCGACATCAGCGCCTTGTGGAACACGTGTCGCTCCTCGGCGACGCGGCGCGCGCTCCGCAGCAGCGCCAGCGTGCCGCGCGAAGCCTGCGCGAAGTCCGGCACGTAGGTGAGCCAGTGCATCAGGCCGTGCATGTTCTTCGGGAACGCGCGCAGCGCACGGCGGAACTCGACGCGCGAGGGCACCTTCAGGAACTCGTCCGCGTCGAGCGGCAGCACGAAGTCCGCGCCGGTCGTGCGAAACACGTCGCGCGCGAACGCGGTCGTGATTTCCTCCTGCAGGTAGCCCGGCACGCCGCTCTGGACGACCCGGATCGGCAAGCCCTCGCGCGCGAGCGCCTGCAGCACCTCGAGCGTTCCGTCGATCGACCCGTGGTCGAGGATCGCCATGCCGTCGACGATGCCCGCGTTGTGGCGCACGAACGCCTCGACGACGTCGATCTCGTTGCGCACCATCGAGACCGACCAGAGCGAAGGCGGCGGGGCCGCCTCGTCCGCGATCATAGCCCGCCGGTGGTGCGCGCGACCTCGGAGGCCACTCGCTCGCCGAATGCGAGGACGCGGGCCAGCGGAACCGTCGGTCCCACCGGCGTGTGTCGCAGCGCGACGTCGCCGACGACGGCATCGTCGGTCCAGCTCCCGGCGCCGGAAGCGACTCGGTGGGCGGCCGGCACGCCGAAGTTCAGCGCGACCGTCGCGAGCTGGTCGCGCGCGGGCGCTTTGCCCGCGAGGATCTCGGCGTAGGCCTCGCGGTAGGGATTCGCGCCCTCTTCGACCGGCGGCGTCGCGAGCCAGCGCGACAGGTAGCCGATCGCGACCTTCGCGACGTACTGCTCGGGGCTGCGCACCGGCACGCGGGCGATCGCCGCGACCGACCCGGGGAGCGCAGGCGTCGATGCTGCCGACGCGGCGGCCGGGTCGAGCAGGCGGCGCGTCACCGCGATCCGGACGCTGCCGGGCGGCTCCGCGGAACGGCGCTTCGCGCGCC
>JBGAHH010000138.1:0-6161 GCA_044226265.1 Casimicrobiaceae bacterium
TCGCGATCGCGGCGGGCGACGGCGGCGGATTGAGGACGAGCCACAGCGCGAACAGCGACGCCGAGAGCAGCGGCGCGGGCAGGAGCCGCGTCATGGCGCTGCCTTCGTGACGACGCGCGCGGACAGCACGGCGCCGACGTAGCCGGTCGCGTCGTGGAGCGAGACGGCCGTGTCGGTCGCGTAGCGCATCGCCGGCGCCGCGCCGGCGGCGGCCGCGATCCCCGCGGCGACCAGGAGCGCGATCGGCAGGCCCTCGACCACGCGCAGCCGCGGCGCCGGCCGGTCGCCGGGCGCCCACAGGTGGCGGATGCCGGCGCGCGCGAGCGAGAGCATCGCCGCGAGGCCCGACACAATGACCAGCGCGACGAAGGTCCAGGTCGCGCCCGGGGCGACCGAAGTCCCGCCGGGCGCGGGTGCGAGGACCGCGCCCAGCATCGCCACCTTGGCGAGAAAGCCTGACAGCGGCGGCAGGCCGGCGACGAGCAGCGCGCTCGCGACGAACGCGAGGCCGACGAACGCGGCGGTCGCCGGGAACACCTTGCCGACGAGCGCCTCCTCGTCGTCGTCGAGATTGACGCCGGCCGGGAGCTCGAGGCGCTCGAGCGCGAAGGGCAGCTTTGCCGCCTCGTCGGCCTCGTCGGCGTCGGCGGCGGGCTCGCCCGTGCGCTCCACCGGCTCGACCAGCAGGAACAGCGAGCCGGCGGCGACCGTCGAGACCGCGAGGTAGTAGAGCGCGCCCGCGGTCAGCGACGGGATGCCGAACCCGGTCGCCGCGATCAGCGTGCCCGACGACGCGAGGATCGCGAACGACGCGAGCTTCCCCAGCCGTTGCGACCCCAGCAGGCCGAGCGTCGCGAACGCGAGCGTCGCGAAGCCCCCGGCGATGAGCGTCTCGGCGAGGAACCGGTCGGGCTGCGCGTCCGGCCCGACGAAGAACAGCGAGCCGACCCGCAGGAGCGCGTAGATGCCGACCTTGGTCATGATCGCGAACGCAGCCGCCGCCGGCGGGCTCGCCGCGGCGTAGGCGGGCGCGAGCCAGAAGCCGAGCGGCCACATCGCGGCCTTCACGAGGAACGCGACCGCCAGCACCGCGGCGCCGGCGTGGAGCAGGCCACGGTCCGAGGACGGGATCGCCGCGAGCTTCACCGCCATGTCGGCGAAATTGAGCGTGCCGGTCACCCCGTAGAGCATCGCGACGCCGACGAGGAACAGCGAGGAGCCGACGAGGTTGATCGCGAGGTAGTGCAGCCCCGCGCGCACGCGCCCGGGCCCCGAGCCGTGCAGCAGGAGCCCGTAGGAGGCGGCGAGCATGACCTCGAAGAACACGAACAGGTTGAACAGGTCGGCGGTCAGGAACGCGCCGTGGATCCCCATGAGCAGGATCTGGAAAAGCGGCTGGAAGTGCACGCCGGCGCGCTGCCAGCGGGCGGTCGCGTACACCGACGACGCGAGCCCGAGGACCGAGGTCAGCGCCAGCATCATCGCCGAGAGACGGTCGACCGCGAGCGCGATGCCGAACGGCACCGGCCAGTTGGACGGCAGGTAGACCGCCACCGCGCCGTCGCGGTCGACCGCGGCGACGAGCGAGATCGCCACGGCGACGCAGGCCGCCGACGACACGACGCTCACCAGCGCGCGGTCGATGCGCCTTCGCTCGCGCAGCGCCACCATCAGCGCCGCGGCCGCGAGCGGGATCAGGATCGGCGCGACGACGAGGTGGGCCGGCCCGCTCATCGGCCCTCGTCCTCCGCCGCGACGACTTCGTCGGGCGTGCCGTCGACGTGGTCGGAGTCCGCGAAGCCCCGGAGCGCGAGCAGCACGACCAGGAACAGCGCGGTCATCGCGAAGCCGATCACGATCGCGGTGAGCACGAGCGCCTGCGGCATCGGGTCGGTGTAGTGCCAGAGGTCCGCGGGCTTGCCGGCGACCACGATCGGCTCGGCGTCGATCGACAGGCTGCCCATGCTGAAGATGAACAGGTTGACCGCGTAGGACAGCAGCGACAGCCCGAGCAGGACCTGGAAGGTGCGCGGCCGCAGGATCAGCCAGACGCCCGAGCCGCCGAGGGCGCCGATCGCGAGCGAGACGACGATCTCCATCAGCCGGCCCCGTCGGCGCCGGACGCGGGCGCCGGCGCGCGGATCGACTGGTGGGCGAGCGCGATCAGCACCAGAAGCACCGCGCCGATCACCGCGCAGAACACGCCGACGTCGAAGAAGAACGCCGACGGCACGTGCACCTCGCCCAGCCACGGCACCGCGACGTGCGCGGTGTGCGTGGTCAGGAACGGGTAGCCGAACGTGAGCGAGCCCAGCCCGGTGACGAGCACGATCGCGAGGCCCGCCGCGATCCAGCGGGCCGGATGCGGGTTCATCCGCGCCTCGACCCAGCGCGTGCCCGCGACCATGTACTGGGCGATCAGCGCGATCGCGACGACGAGGCCGGCGACGAAGCCGCCGCCGGGCTCGTTGTGCCCGCGCATGAACAGGTGCACCGCGACGAGCGCCGCGATCGGCAGCACGAGGCGCACCAGCACCCCGGGCACGACCAGGTAGCCGACCGCGGTGTCGCGCGCGTCGCGGGTCGACTCGAGGTCGGTCACGAGGTCCGGCGGCAGCGCCTGCTGCCGGGGCGGCTCCTCGCTCTCGCGCGGCGGCCGGAACCGGCGCAGGAGCGCGTAGACGGTCAGCGCCACCGCGGCGAGCACCGTGACCTCGCCCATCGTATCGAACGCGCGGAAGTCGACGAGCATCACGTTGACGACGTTCGCGCCGCCGCCGCCGGGGAGCGCGTTCTCGAGGAAATAGGGCGAGATGCTCTGCGGCGAAGGCCGCGTCAGCATCGCGTACGAGAGCGCCGCGAGGCCGGCGCCCGCGGTGAGCGCGATCGTGAAGTCGCGGGCGTGGCGCGCGCGGGCGCGCAGCGTGCGCCTTGCGGTGCGCTCAGGCAGCCGCTTCGGGAGCCAGCGCAGCCCCAGCAGGAACAGCACGGTGGTCACCGACTCGACCGCGAGCTGCGTGAGCGCGAGGTCGGGCGCCGAGAACCACGCGTAGGTGATGCAGGTGACGAGGCCGGCGCCCGCGAGCATCATCAGCGCCGCGAGCCGGTGGAACTTCGCCTGCGCGGCGGCGCCGAGCGCGCAAGCGATGCCGATCATCCACATGAGCGCGAACGCCGGCTCGGCGGGCACGCGCGGCCTGTCGCCCCAGTCGAAAGCCTGCCCGGCGAACGCGACCAGCACGACGACGATGGCGACGACCACGATCCATGCGAGCTGCGCCTGCAGCCTCGCGGTGCCCGCCCATCCGAGGGCGGACCTCGCGGCGCCGGTGACCGCGATCAGCGTCGCGTTGAACGCGCGCTGCCCGGAGAGCCGGCCCAATAGCGGCGCGCGCGCGATCTCGTTGCGCTCGAGCCGCGGCCCCAGGCGCCGCCACGCGAGGAAGCCGATGCCCATCGCGATGAGGCTCATCGCGAGCGGCGCGTTGAAGCCGTGCCAGATCGCGAGGCTGTAGTCGGGGAGCCTGCCGCCCACCACCGGCGCCGCCGCCGCCGCGAGCGCGGGACCGACCGACCACGCGGGCGCGATGCCGACGACGAGGCAGGCGAGCACGAGGAGCTCGATCGGCAGCCGCATCCAGCGCACCGGCTCGTGCGGCTCGCGCGGAAGGTCCGCGGCCGGCGGCCCGAAGAAGACGTCCACCGAGAAGCGCAGCGCGTAGACGACCGCGAACGCGCCGGCGAGCGTCGCGACGACCGGCAGCGCCGCCTGCACGCCGGGACGCGCGACGACGAACACTGTCTCGGCGAAGAACATCTCCTTCGACAGGAATCCGTTCAGCAGCGGCACGCCCGCCATCGCCGCGCTCGCGACGAGCGCGAGCGTCCCGGTGATCGGCATGACGCGGTAGAGGCCGGACAACCGGCGGATGTCGCGCGTGCCGGTCTCGTGGTCGACGATGCCCGCGGCCATGAACAGCGACGCCTTGAAGGTCGCGTGGTTCATGACGTGGAACACGGCCGCGACCGCGGCGAGCGGGCTGTTGAGGCCGAGCAGCAGCGTGATGAGGCCGAGGTGCGAGAGCGTCGAGTACGCGAGCAGCCCCTTCAGGTCCTGCTGGAACATGGCGAAGTACGCGCAGAGCAGGAGCGTGCAGGCGCCCGCGCCCGTCACGATCCAGAACCAGGCCTCGGTGCCGGCCAGCACCGGCCACAGCCGCGCCATCAGGAACACGCCGGCCTTCACCATCGTCGCCGAGTGCAGGTACGCCGACACCGGCGTCGGCGCGGCCATCGCGCGCGGCAGCCAGAAATGGAACGGGAACTGCGCGCTCTTCGTGAGCGCGCCGGCGAGCACGAGCACGAGCGCGACCGGATAGAGCTCGTGGGCCCGGATCCGCTCGCCCGCCGCGAGCACGTGGTCGAGGTCGTAGCTCCCGGCGATGCGGCCCAGCACGAGCAGGCCGGCGAGCAGGCACAGGCCGCCGCTGCCGGTGACGACGAGCGACATCCTCGCGCCGCGGCGCGCGTCGGCGCGGTGGTGCCAGTAGCCGATCAGCAGGAACGACACGAGGCTCGTGAGCTCCCAGAAGAACGCGAGCATCACGAGGTCGCCGGCGAGCACGACGCCCAGCATCGCGCCCATGAACGCGAGGAACAGCGCGAAAAAGCGCGGCACCGGGTCCGCCGGCGACATGTAGTAGCGCGCGTAGAGCGCCACGAGGGCGCCGATGCCGGTCACGAGCATCGCGAACATCCAGGCGAACCCGTCGAGCCGGACCGTGAACGCGACGCCGGCCGCGGGCATCCACGCCCAGGACTCGCGGATCACGCCGCCGTCGCGCACCTCGGGGAACAGGAGCCCGACCTGGACCGCGCAGGCGAGCGCGACCAGGCCGGCGAAGGTCGCGGCCGTCGTTCGCGCATGCGCGGGCAAGAGCGTGGCGACCGCGCTCGCCGCGAACGGGAGCGCGAGCAACAGCGTCAGGGACATGCCCCGAGTGTACGACGGCCGGTCGGCCGCCGTCAGGCGCTACAGGCCCGCGAGCGCGGCGAGGGCGACGATCGTGACGGCGGCGGCCCCGCCGTAGCAGGCGAGCACGGCGAGGCGTCCGGTCGGGAGCCCGAGGTCGTGCAGCACGTGGAAGATGCGGTGCGCGGCGTGCCACGCGAACAGCGCGATCGCGGCGAGCAGGAAGGCGCCACCGAGCCAGCTGCGCGCGAAGGCCAGCGCGCGCGGATAGGCGAGGAGGTCGGACGGCAGCGTCCAGCCGAGGGGCACCGCGATCCCGGTGATGAAGACGAGCATCGGCCCCGCGAGCGCGGCCAGCATGCCCCCCGCGCCGAACAGCAGCCACAGCGGCGGCGCGCGCGAGGGCTTGAGGTCGAGCGTCCTCATGGGCGCAGTCCCCACGCGAGCGCGTACAGCGCGGCGGCCGCGAGCGCCGCCGCGCCCCAGCCCAGGCGCGTGATCGTCGCCGCGGCGACGCGCTTGCCGCCGACGAAGAGCATCGGCAGCGTCTTGGGCATGATCGCGAACCAGCTCCACGCGTGGCACGCGAACGCGGCCAGCAGCACGACGTGCAGCGCGATCGACGCCGGGCTCCGCATCGCCGCGAGCCAGGCGTTCCACGCCCCCTCGCCGCGCGCGAGCGCGACGACGCCGGCCAGCAGCACGAGCGCGTAGATCGCGACGCCGAACGCCGTCGCCTCGCGCACCATGTACGCGACGTACACGGGATTGCGCCGCCACCAGCCTTTCATGGGCGGGAGATAGCCGCCACCCGGAAGCGGTCCGGATTCGCGCGTCACGGCTTCGCGCCTCCCTTGCGCCCGACGAGGCCGCCCAGCCACGCGAGCGCGCCGGCGGGCTTGTTCTGGTTCACCGCGTGGGCCGGGTCGACGTGCTTCGGGCACACGTCCGAGCAGTAGCCGACCGCCGTGCAGGTCCACACGCCCTGCTCGGCGTTGACGAGCTCCATGCGCCGGTCCCTCGCGCCGTCGCGCGAGTCCTCGTTGTAGCGATGCACGAGCGCCATCAGGCCGGGGCCGATGAACGACCGGTCGAGGCCGTACTGCGGGCAGGCCGCGTAGCACAGCATGCAGTTGATGCACCCGGCGTACTGGCGGAAGCGCTCGAGCTGCCGCGGCGTCTGCAGGTA
>JBGAHH010000018.1:0-55751 GCA_044226265.1 Casimicrobiaceae bacterium
GCCTGGCCCTGGAAAACCCATGCGTGCGGACTGACCCGCTCGGGCACGAGCTCGATCGCCTCGGGCGCGTCGGCGCGCGCCGCGCACGGGAGCGCGAGCAGCGCCGCGACGAGAAGGGGGCGTAGCCGAGCCTTGGGCACACGCGAGTGTAACGCGCCGGCCCGGCGGGTCGTCCGGAATCCTCCGCCCGTCGAGCCGGCATTGCGCTTGCCTTCGGGCGCGGCGCCGCCCGGGAGCCTCGCACGACGCGGGACGCGGACGCTCGCTGGCGTCGCGTTGCCGCGCTCGGCACGGCGCAGTATAGTCGTCGCATCCGCCGACCGACCGGCGTCCAGACCGGGGCTCGGCAATCCCGCCATGCCATCGAAGGAGGAGCACGTGGCCGTCACGATTTCGCTGACCGTCAACGGCAAGGCCGTCAACGCGACGGTCGACCCGAGGACGCTGCTCGTCGAGCTGATTCGCAACCACCTCGGCCTCACCGGCACGCACGTCGGCTGCGACACCGCGCAGTGCGGCGCGTGCACCGTGCTGCTCGACGACCGCGCGGTGAAGGCCTGCAACCTGCTCGCGGCGCAGGCCGTCGGCGCCAAGGTCGTCACGATCGAGGGCATCGCGGCCGCGGACGGAACGATGCACCCGATGCAGGCGGCGTTCAAGGAGTGCCACGGCTTGCAGTGCGGGTTCTGCACGACCGGCATGGTGATGAGCGCGATCGACCTCGTGAACCGGCACCCGAAGGCGTCCGAGACGACGATCCGCGAGGAGCTCGAGGGCAACCTGTGCCGCTGCACCGGTTACCACAACATCGTCAAGGCGGTGCAGCACGGCGCCGCCGCGATGGGAAAGTGAGGCGGCCATGGGCGCGAACGAGCATGGCGTGATCGGCAAGGCGGTGAGGCGCAAGGAGGACGCGCGCTTCCTGACGGGCGCCGGCCAGTACACCGACGACGTCAACCAGCCGAACCAGTCCCACGCGGTCTTCCTGCGATCGCCGCACGCGCACGCGAGGATCCGCAAGATCGACACGTCGAAGGCGAAGGCGTCGCCCGGCGTCCTCGCGGTGTACACCGGCGCGGACCTCGAGGGGGTGAACGGGCTCCCCTGCGGCTGGCTCATCCACAGCCTCGACGGCACGCCGATGAAGGAGCCGCCGCACTGGGTGCTCGCGAAGGGCAAGGTGCGCTACGTGGGCGACCACGTCGCGCTGGTGATCGCCGAGACGGTCGCGCAGGCGAAGGACGCCGCCGAGCTGATCGAGGTCGACTACGAGGTGCTGCCGGCGGTCGTCAACCCGGTCGACGCGTTGAAGCCGGGCGCGCCCCAGATCCACGACGAGGCGCCGGGCAACAAGTGCTACACCTGGGGCCTGGGCGACAAGGCGGCGGTCGATGCCGCGTTCGCGAAGGCCGCGCACGTCACGAAGATCGACATCGTCAACAACCGGCTGATCCCCAACGCGATCGAGCCGCGCGCCGCGGTCGCGTCGTACAGCCGCGCCGAGGACGCGTACACGCTCTACACGACGAGCCAGAATCCGCACGTCGAGCGTCTGCTGATGACGGCGTTCGTGCTGGGGCTCCCCGAGCACAAGGTGCGCGTGATCGCGCCCGACGTCGGCGGCGGCTTCGGCTCGAAGATCTACCTGTACGCCGAGGAAACGGCGATGGTCTGGGCGAGCAAGCGCGTCAACCGCCCGATCAAGTGGGTGTGCGAGCGCAGCGAGTCGTTCCTCTCCGACGCGCACGGCCGAGACCACGTCACGCACGCCGAGCTCGCGCTCGACAAGGACGGCAAGTTCCTGGCGATGCGCGTGCACACGGTCGCGGCGATGGGCGCCTACCTGTCGACGTTCGCGTCCTGCATCCCGACGATCCTCTATGCGACGCTGCTGGCCGGCCAGTACACGACGCCGGCGATCTACGCGGAGGTGACCGCAGCGTTCACGAACACCGCGCCGGTCGACGCCTACCGCGGCGCGGGACGCCCCGAGGCGACTTACGTCGTCGAGCGCATCGTCCACCAGGCGGCGGTCGAGATGGGCATCGCGCAGGACGAGCTCCGCCGGCGGAACTTCATCCGCACGTTCCCCTACCAGACGCCGGTCGCGCTCCTGTACGACACCGGCGGGTACGACGCCACGCTCGACGAGGCGAACCGGATGGCGGACGTGAAGGGCTTCCCCGCCCGCAAGGCGGAATCGGCGAAGCACGGCAAGCTCCGCGGGCTGGGCTATGCGTCGTACATCGAGGCCTGCGGCATCGCGCCGTCGAACATCGCGGGCGCGCTCGGCGCGCGCGCGGGGCTGTTCGAGGCGGGCGAGGTCCGGGTGCACCCGACCGGCAGCGTGACGGTGTTCACCGGCTCGCACAGCCACGGGCAGGGCCACGAGACGACGTTCGCGCAAGTCGTCGCATCGCGCCTCGGGATCCCGGTCGAGAACGTCGACGTGGTGCACGGCGACACCGGCCGCGTGCTGTTCGGCATGGGGACCTACGGATCGCGCTCGCTCGCGGTCGGCGGCACGGCGATCATGAAGGCGGTCGACAAGATCGTCGACAAGGGCAAGAAGATCGCCGCCCACCTGCTCGAGGCCGCGGAGACCGACATCGAGTTCAAGGACGGCAAGTTCACCGTCGCGGGCACCGACCGGTCGAAGTCGTTCGGCGAGGTCGCGCTCTGCGCGTACGTGCCGCACAACTATCCGCTCGACAAGCTCGAGCCGGGATTGAACGAGACGGCGTTCTACGACCCGACGAACTTCACGTTCCCGGCGGGCACGCACATCTGCGAGGTCGAGATCGACCCGGACACCGGCGTCGTGAAGATCGTGCAGTTCTGCGCCTGCGACGACTTCGGCAACATCATCAACCCGATGATCGTCGAGGGCCAGGTCCACGGCGGCCTCGCGCAGGGCATCGGGCAGGCGCTGCTCGAGAACTGCGTCTACGACCCGAAATCGGGTCAGCTCCTGACCGGCACCTACATGGACTACGCGATGCCGCGCGCCGACGACGTGCCGTCGTTCAAGGTCGGCACGAAGGTCACGCCCTGCACGCACAACCCGCTGGGCGCGAAAGGTTGCGGCGAGGCGGGCGCGATCGGCGCGCCGGCGGCGCTCATGAACGCGGTGATGGATGCGCTGCACGGGGTCGGCGTCAAGCATTTCGACATGCCCGCCACGCCGCATCGCGTGTGGCAGGCGATCCAGTCCGCGAAGCGCGCCTGACGGAGACCGACCATGTACGCATTCGAACTGCACCACGCCAAGTCGGTCGCCGACGCGTCGGCGATGCTCGCGAAGACCGGCGGCAAGGCGCTCGCGGGCGGGCAGAGCCTCGTCGCGGCGATGAAGCTGCGCCTCGCGCAGCCGGGGCACGTCGTCGACCTGTCCGGCGTACCCGAGCTCAAGGGCATCCGAAAGGAAGGCGATCACCTGGTGATCGGCGCGATGACGCGCCACGCCGAGATCGCGTCGTCGGCCGCGGTCAAGGGCGCGATCCCCGTGCTGGCGGCGCTCGCCGAGGGCATCGGCGACCGCCAGGTCCGCAACATGGGCACGATCGGCGGCTCGCTCGCGAACAACGATCCGGCGGCCGACTGGCCGGCGGCGGTGCTCGGCCTGGGCGCGACGGTCGCGACGAACAAGCGCAGGATCGCCGCGGACGACTTCTTCAAGGGCATGTTCCAGACGGCGCTCGCCGACGACGAGATCATCGTCTCGGTGAGCTTCCCGGTCCCGAAGAAGGCGGCGTACGCGAAGTTCCCGAACCCGGCGTCGCGCTTCGCGCTCGTCGGCGTGTTCGTCGCGCAGACCGGCTCCGGTGTGCGCGTCGCGGTCACCGGTGCGGCGCCGGCGGTGTTCCGCTGCAAGCCGCACGAGGACGCGCTCGCGAAGGACTGGAGCGCCGCGACCGCGAAGGCGGTCAAGGCGGACCCCGCGCACATGAACGCGGACCTGCACGGGTCAGCGGCCTACCGCGCCCACCTGGTGTCGGTCATGGCGGCGAGGGCGGTCGAGGCCGCGCGGTAGGCGGCGCTCGGACGGACATGGATCCGGGCCGCCGCCGACGCGGCGGCCCGCCTCGCAAGCTGAGGGAAGCGAGCGTGGCCCGCCGGCGGCGCGGGGCCGCTCCATGCGACACGAACGTCGCGGAGCGACCGGGGTCGCCGCCAGCGGTGCTCGCGCTTCGCTACTCGTCGTTCCCCACGGGCTCGATGCGGCCGTAGACGCCGTCCGCCTCGCCGTTGGCGCCCGCGGCGAAGAACAGCGTGTCGGTCGGCTGGTCCTTCACGCCGCTGCCGAACGCGATGCCCCACAGGCCGTCGATGCCCTGCGGCTTGCCCTTGCCCGTGCGCATCCGGCCGACGAAATTCCCGGTCTTCGGGTCGAACGCGTTGATCATGCCGTCGCCGAAGTTGCCGACGAGCAGGCGATTGCTGAATCGCCCGAAGCCGGCCGGCGCGAGCGCCATGCCCCAGGGCGCATTGAGCGGTCCGTGCGACGCGAGCTGCTTCAGCAGGAAGCCGTTCGCGTCGAACACGCGCACGAAGCCCAGGCCCTGGCCCGCGACCTCGTCGCCGTCGGCGCCGATCTTCGCGTACGCGACGTACAGGTTGCCCTGGAACGCCATGACGTTGAACGGGCCGTAGCCGGCGGGAATCGACGGGTCGGCGAAGCCGCCCGGCACGCTCGTCGGCGCGAACGCGTTCGTGTAGACGTCGATCTTGCCGCCGGTGAAGTCCGCCGCGTACAGGCGGTTGGCGACGCCGTCGGCCGCGATCGCCACGCCCTTGTAGTTCGCGGAGGCGCTGGTGGCGACGACCTGCGCCGTCGTGAGCCCGGGGGCCCACGCCGAGATCACGCCGTCCTCGCTCGCGAAGACGAACGCCGCGGCGACGGACGTCGTCGCCGGCGGCACGACGATCCTGAAGTCCGTGGTGCCGTTGAACGTGATGCCCGTCGGCGAGCCGAGGCCCGCTCCGCTCGCGGGCGGGATCGTCACGACGAGCGCCTGCTTGATGCCGTGCCCGTCGTACAGCGTCGACTTGCCGCTGTGGTTGTCGTTGACCCACACGAACCCGTTGGGATTGAAGGCCACGCCCCAGGGATTGAGGAGGTCGGGGTCGGGCGACGGATTCGTGGCGTTGCCGGGTATGTCGGAGACGAGCTTCGTGACCGCGTAATCGATCGAGTCGGCGTGCGCGGGCGCCGCCAGCGCGACGGCGGCGGAGAGCACGGCGGCGCGCGCCGCCTGGCGCGCGCGGGTCGAGATCGTGAGCATGAGGAGTCCCTTCCGCTGAACGGAATGCGTGAAACGGTCGAATGCGGTCATTCGCGAGGCGCGATGCCCGCTGCCTGACGGACGCTGCAGCACGATGCCTTCGCGAGCCGCGCGCATCGATGCCGTCGGACGTAGAACACGCCGCCGCGTCCGCGTATTCCCGTCGTCGAGCGCGCACAGGCGCGGGAGGACATCGTTCGTTCTTCGTCGCGCTCGCGGCGATCGACGTTCCGCGAAGAGTGAGACGCGACGGGGATTCGGCCTTTCCGGCCGAGCGCGCGAGCCGGGTCTCCGGCGGGGGTTTTGCAACATTGGTATGCTTCGCGATTGCGGCGCGTTGCCGCTCGGTGCCGCCTCCATGAACGCCCCCACGCCCGTCCAGCCGCCTGCGTCCGTCGACGCGACGCTCGACCTCCTGTCCGCGCAGCAGTACGTCGCGGACCGACGCCTCGCGACCGCCGTGTTCCTGTCGCTCAAGCTCGGGCGGCCGCTGTTCCTCGAAGGCGAGGCTGGCGTCGGGAAGACCGAGATCGCGAAGGTCCTGGCGTCGGGCCTCGGTCGCAAGCTCGTGCGCCTGCAGTGCTACGAGGGACTCGACACGGCGTCGGCGGTCTACGAGTGGAACTATCCGCGACAGATGATCGAGATCCGGCTCGCCGAGGCCGGCGGCCACGTCGTGCGCGACGAGCTCGCGCACGACATCTTCACCACGCGGTTCCTGCTGCGGCGGCCGATCCTCGAAGCGCTCTCGCCGCACGACGGCGTGGCGCCGGTGCTCCTGATCGACGAGCTCGACCGCGCGGACGAGCCGTTCGAGGCCTACCTGCTCGAGGTGCTCGCCGAGTACCAGGTGACGATCCCCGAGCTCGGCCCGATTCGCGCGGCGCAGCCGCCCGTCGTCGTGATCACGTCGAACCGCACGCGCGAGATCCACGACGCGATCAAGCGCCGCTGCCTCTACCACTGGGTGGACTACCCCGACGCGTTGCGCGAGCTCGCGATCCTGCGTCGCAAGTGCCCGGGCGCGCCCGAGTCGCTCGCGCGCGAGATCGTCGCGTTCACGCAGAAGCTGCGCACGATGGACCTGTTCAAGGCGCCGGGCGTCGCCGAGACGCTGGACTGGGCCGAGGCGCTCGTGGCGCTGGACCGCATCGCGCTCGACCCCGCGGTCGTCGCCGACACGATCGGCGTGCTGCTCAAGTACCAGGACGACGTCGGCGCGATCACGCCGGCGGTCGCGGCGAAGCTCGTCGCGGAGGCGCAGGAAGGCGGCATCCGGCTGTAGGCGGCCGTCGCGGCGGGCCGCGAATAATCGCCTTTCGGCGTGCGGTCTGGCATCCCGTGCGTCGTTGCGCTACGCTTCGCGATTGCCCGCGCGACCGCGGGACGAACGACGATGGCGCTCCGTTCCACGACGATTCCATTCGCCCTCGCTGCGTGCCTCGCGGCGGGCGCCGCGCTCGCGCAGGGATTCAAGTTCGACCAGGCCGACGACGAGGACAAGGCGGCCCGCGAGGCGCGCGAGGACCGCATCGCGGTGCAGCTCTCGACGCCGTGCCGCGCCGACCTCAAGAACAAGAAGATCATGGTCGTCATCGGCGAGGAGCGGAGCAACGGCTGGGTCTACTGGCACCAGCAGAACTACGGCCCGGTCTACGAGGCGATCGACCGCCGGTTGCGCGCGCTGGGCCTTCGCACGTACACGCCCGAGGAGATCCGCCGGCAGATCGCGCAGGCGGAGGTCGAGGCGGTGATGCGCAACGACCCGGATGCGGCGCTGTCGGCGTCGAAGCGGCTGGGCGCGAGCTTCGTGCTTCGCGGTCACGTGACGTCGCAGGCGTCGCGCAATCCGGTGATGGCGGTGAACCAGGTCGCCGTGAACCTGGACTTCACGCTGAACGGCAGCGACGGCCGGCCGGTCTCGCACGCCGAGGCGCACTCGGCGTCCTACGCCGGCGCGGACGTCTCGCGCATGGCGCTGACGCTCGTCAACGAGCAGGCCGACGAGGTCGTCGCGCAGCTCTACGCCGATTATTGCCGCAAGGCGGGCCTGGGCGCGCCGTCGAAGGCCGCTCCGTCGAAGGGCGCGCCGAGATAGCCCCGCAAAACCGCAGGAGATCCGACGATGAACCTCCGCACGCTCGTCCCCGCCCTCGCCGCCGGCGCGTCGCTCGCGCTGGCCGCGCCTTTCGCGACCGCGCAGCCGAAGTTCGGCAATCCATCGCCGACCGCGGGCAGCACGACGTCGCAGCAGGCGAACCAGTCGGCCGACCAGGCGCTCTACCAGTCGGTCGACTACGTGAACCGGAACAAGAAGGGGCCGGCGGTCATCGTGATCCCCGGCGAGATCAAGAGCAACAACGCGAGCTTCACGCAGAAGGTCACGGCGAACAACATCGCGGACTTCGGCGAGGTCGAGATGTCGGCGGCCAACTTCCAGGTGCTCGAGCGCACCAACCTCGGGCCCGTGCTGCAGGAGTTCGAGCTCGCCTACAACCTGGGCGATCCCGACCAGGCGCGCAAGTTCCTGCGGATGGGCAAGCTCAAGACGACCAAGTACGTCGTGAAGTTCGACATCCTGAAGACCGAGCAGATCGCGCAGGCGCAGCAGGGTTTCGACGGGCGCGCGATAGGCAACATCGCCGCGACGCTCGGCGCGTTCAGCGGCTCCTGGGGCGGCGCGCGCGCGGGCGCGGTCGGCGGCCAGGCGATCGGGTCGGTGCAGACGAACGAGGCGACCAGCGTCTGGATCGTCGGCATGCGCTACAAGATCATCAACGCCGAGACCACCGAGCAGGTCGCGACCGGCTACACCGAGGAGAAGATGGAGATCGGGGCTACCGGGTCGTCGGTGCTCGGGGTGTCGCAGGGCCAGAAAGGCGGCGTCGGGCTCGACACGATGGTGCAGCGGCTCGTGCAGAAGTCGGTCTGGGAAATCGACAGCAAGTACAAGTGAGATCCCCCCGAAACGAACTTCGCATCGCTTCGTTCGTCGCCCCCCGAGGGGGCCGCGCGCCCTTGGGGCGGCCCGGCGGGCGCGCGAGATCCCCCCGAAGCGAACTTCGCATCGCTTCGTTCGTCGCCCCCCGAGGGGGCCGCGCGCCCTTGGGGCGGCCCGGCGGGCGCGCGAGCGCTTCGAGGTTGAGGTGGCGAGAGTGGGCGACGCCGGCCGTGCGGGCCGGCGTCGGTGTTTGAGGGGCCGGGAAGCAGGATGGCGGACATCGAGAGGCTGGGAAGGTACGAGATCCGGCGCGAGCTCGGGCGCGGCGCGATGGGCGTCGTCTACGAGGCCTACGACCCGATGATCAAGCGCACGGTCGCGCTGAAGACGATCCGCGCGGACCGGCTCGAGCCGGGGGAGGCGGCGACGATCGTCGCGCGCTTCCGGCGCGAGGCGGAGGCCGCCGGCCGGCTGCATCATCCGAACATCGTGTCGATCTTCGACTTCGGCGAGGACGAGGGCACCTCGTACATCGCGATGGAGTTCGTCGACGGCCGCGACCTGAAGTCGCGCTTCGACGCGGGCGAGCGCTTCGCGACCGCCGACGCGATCCGGCTGACCGCGCAGATCCTCGACGCGCTCCAGTACTCGCACGAGCACGGCGTGATCCATCGCGACATCAAGCCCGCGAACGTGTTCGTGAAGGACGACGGATCGGTCAAGGTCGCGGACTTCGGCATCGCGCACCTCGAGTCGTCGTCGCTCACGCAGGCGGGCTCGGTGATGGGCACGCCGAGCTCGATGTCGCCCGAGCAGGTGCTCGGGCTGCCGGTGGATGCGCGCACCGACGTCTTCTCGACCGGCGTGATCCTCTACCAGTTCGTGACCGGCGAGCGCCCGTTCGGCGGCGCGCAGTCGACGACGACGATGCAGAAGGTGCTGAAGGAGGATCCGCTGCCGCCGACGACTCTCAACGTCCAGTTGCCGGACCGGATGGACGAGATCGTCCGCAAGGCGCTCGCGAAGAAGCCCGAGGAGCGCTACGCCACCGCGGCGTCGTTCGCGACGGCGTTGCGCGCGCTCGCGATGCCGGCGCCGGCGCGGCCGCCGGTCGCGGCCGCGCCGGCGGCGACGGCGAGGCGACGGTCGTCGCGTCGACCGTCCTGCGCGCGCCTGCGCGTCCGGCGCGGGAGCCGCCACCGCGGCGGTCGGCCCGCAGGCCGCGTCCGGTCGCACCGCCGGCCCCGGCCCCGGCGTCCGGCGCCACGACGACCGCGATGCGTCCGAAGTCGCGGTGCCGACCATCCTGGTCGTCGTCGGCGTCGCTGCGCTGGCGATCGCGGCGGGGACTGTGGTGGTGGATGCAGAGCGTCGCCGGCCAGGCCGGGCGTCGCGTGTCGTCCGACGTCGCCCAGGTGGCCTCGACGACCGCGCCGACGGGCGTCCCCGCGCCTGCCACGCCCGCGCCGCTGCCCGCGCCGCAGGCGGAGCCGGGAACGCTGCTGATCGCGGCGGCGGGCTTTCGTCGACGCGAGCGATCCGCGCTACAAGGGCGACCCGGCGAAGCTCGCGGTCGACCTGCGCGCCGACGCGCGCGGCCAGCTCGTCGAGAAGGCGCTTGCGCTCCTGGTCGACCGCAAGTCGCTCGCCGCCAACTACGACGCGCTCAACGCGCGAAGCTCGTGGCGAGGAGCGGCGAGTTCGTCCGCACCGTCGTGCCGAGAGCGAGCCTTCGGTCGGCGCGAGCGGCGTGGCGACGATGACCACCGAGGCCGTCGTGAACGTCAAGGCGGTGCAGAAGTCGCTGAACGCGATGATGCGCGAAGAGGGATCGACGTCATCCGGGCGAACGGCGATCCCCGCGTGTCGATCGCGATCGCGGTGCGCGACGCCGACCGGCCCGACCTGCCGCCGCAGCGGTCCCCGGTCGCCGAGAACCTGCTCGCGGAGCGCATCCGCTCGTTCGGGTTCCGCGTCGTGGCCGACGGCGGGGGCGACGTCGCGATCGCCGGCGAGGCGGCGGTGAAGCGCCTGTCGACGCGATTGGAGGCGTCGGGCCTCGTCGTCACCAAGTACGCGCTGTCGTCGTGGACGCTCAGGGCCGTCGACCGCACGACCGGCGAGGAGATCTACCACGCGACCGCGCTACCGAAAGGACCCGGAAGCTGGGCGAGCGAGGAGGAGGCGCTGAAGGCGATCGGCGGCGGCGTGGCCGACAGCTTCTCGCGCGAGTTCTTCCTGCAGCACGCGAACGCGACCGCGAAGCGCGCCACGCTCGCGATCGAGGGCCTGCCGTCGGCGACGGTGGCCGCAGCAGCTCGGGCGCGAGCTCGTCGGCCTGCCGACGGTGATCGCGGCGCGGCCGCGCGCCGGCGCGCTGCGCCGGGCAGCTTGATCTGGGCTCGCGGGCGACGGTCCCGCGGCCGATCTCCGTCGCGGGCGTCCTCGCGCCGATCAACGCGAAGCTGGAAAGCCCTGCCTCGTCGCGGGCGCGACGACCGGCAGCGAGGTGCGCGTGCGTTTCGGCTTCGGCCTGCAGCGACCCCGCGGTGCTCGGACGCCTCGAGAGCCGGCCGCCCGCGGGCCTCTACGGGGCGCCGGAGAGCCGGCAGAGGTCGGTGCTCCGCGATCCGGACGCACTGAAGAAGCTCTCGATCTGACCAGCATGCCGACGACGCCCGGCGGCCCGGTCGCGCGCGCGGCCTTCGCGCCCCTGATGCCCAGGGGCCATCTCGCGGAGAACGTGCTGCATTTCGTGCGCGTGCTGCGCGCGGCGGGCCTGCCGGTCGGCCCCGCGAAGGCGATCGACGCGCTCGCCGCGGTCGAGGCGGTGGGCCTCGAGAATCGCACCGACTTCCGCGAGGCGCTCGCGGCCGTGCTCTGCTCGCGGCGCGAGCACCTCGACCTCTACGAGCAGGCGTTCGACCTGTTCTGGCGCAATCCGCGGCTGCTCGAGAAGATGGCGGCGGCGATGCTGCCGCAGGTGCAGGGCAAGACCGGCGAGGAGCACGCGCCGCCGGAGGTCCCGTCGCGGCTCGCCGAAGCGATGGCGCCGCCGCCGAAGGATGCGCCGTCGAAGGACGCCGACGACGAGGTCACGCTGGACGCGGCGTTCACGTTCTCGCCGCGCGAGGTGCTGCAGACGCACGACTTCGCGACGATGACCGCCGACGAGCTCGCGCAGGTCAAGCGCATGATCGCGAGGCTGCGGCTGCCGCTGCCCGAGGTCCCGATGCGGCGGATGCGCCGCGACGACCGCGGCCGGCGCGTCGACCTCCGCGCGACGCTGCGGCGGATGTCGGGCGCGGCGGGCGCCGCGTCGCCGCTCGCGTTCCGCGCGCGCACGCGGGCCACGCCGCCGCTGGTCGTGCTGTGCGACATCTCGGGCTCGATGGACCGCTACACGCGGATGATGCTGCACTTCCTGCACGCGATCACCAACGACCGCCATCGCGTGAGCGTGCTCCTGTTCGGCACGCGCCTCACCAACGTGACGCGCCACCTGAAGCACCGCGACGTCGACGTGGCGCTCGCGCGCGTCGCGGCGTCGGTCGAGGACTGGGCCGGCGGGACGCGCATCGGCGCGTCGCTCGCCGAGTTCAACCGGCGCTGGTCGCGGCGCCTGCTCGGCCAGAACGCGGTCGTGCTGCTCATCAGCGACGGCCTGGACGCCGAGGCGGGGGCCGGCCTCGACGGCGAGATGGAGCGGCTCGCCAAGTCCTGCCGGCGGCTGGTCTGGCTCAATCCCCTGTTGCGCTACGCCGACTTCGAGGCGCGCCCGGCGGGGATCCGGGCGATGCTGCCCTGGGTCGACGATTTTCTCCCGGTGCACAACCTCGCCTCGCTCGAGGCGCTGGCGGTCACGCTCGCGAAGGGCGAGACGGGGCGGTCGGGGCGGCCGGGCGTGCCGGCGCCGGGGAGGCAGCGCGGGAAGCGGGCGACCGGAAGGCGCCCGGAAACGGCGGAAGCCGCCGTCAGCCGGCCAGGTCGAACGTGACCTGCCCGCGGCCGGCCATTGCCACGCGCTCCAGGTCGGCGGTCGAGCGCTCGTGGGCGCCGCGCAGCGTCAGCGCGGCACCCCGCTCGGCAGCCTGCTGGGCCAGGGCGATCAGGTCGGAGAGGGGCAGCGAGGCGTGGACGACGACGCCGGCGCCCAGGCGCAGCAGCGACTGGGCGAGGCGGACGTCGCGGCTGTCGCGGCTCGCGTGGGCGTCCCGGGGCGGCTGGGTGTCGGTGTCGAGGGTCATGGGATAAAGTTAGCACATTGCGTGCCCACCCCCGGGCGCGGACCCCGACGCCACCGTGGACCTTACGAGTAGCCGGTTCGTCCCGGCCCCGCCCTCCCGCGTCTGGGAGGCGTTGAACGACCCCGAGACCCTGAAGGCCTGCATCCCGGGCTGCGAATCCTTCGTCCGCGAGGCCGACGGGTCCTGGGCGGCGACCGTCGCCGCGCGGGTGGGTCCGGTGTCGGCCCGGTTCGGCGGCCGGATCGAGCTCGCCGACGTGAACCCGCCGACCGGGTACACGCTCAAATTCCAGGGGCAGGGCGGGGCCGCCGGGTTCGCCAACGGCGAGGCGAAGGTCGCGCTCGCGCCGGCGGAGGGCGGAACCACGCTTTCGTACACGGCGTCCGCGCAGATCGGCGGTAAGCTCGCACAGGTGGGCTCGCGCCTGGTCGACGGCGCCGCGGCCAAGCTCGCGGACGATTTCTTCGCGCGCCTGGCCGAGCGGCTCGCGCCGCCGGCCGAGATCGCGGCGCCCGCGCCGATGCTTCCGGCGCCCGGCGGCGCGGCGCGGTGGATACGTTACGCGGCGCTGGCCGCGATCGTCGCGCTGCTCATATGGCTCGCGACCAAGGGCAGCTTCCGTTTCTGAAGGAAGGAATGAACGATGGACAGCGTCGACCTGGAATGCCTGAAGCGCAGCGCCGAGTGGGTGGAGGCGGGGCGCCGCGTGCTGCTCGTGACCGTCGTGAAGACCTGGGGCAGCTCGCCGCGGCCCGAAGGCGCGATGCTGGCGGTGCGCGACGACGGCCACGTCGTCGGCTCGGTCTCCGGCGGCTGCATCGAGGACGACATCATCGACCGCGTTCGGCGCGAAGGAATGACCGCCCAGAAGTGCGAGGCCGTGACCTACGGCGTGTCCGCGGACGAGGCGCGCCGCTTCGGGCTGCCCTGCGGCGGCACGATCCAGCTGGTGCTCGAGCCGCTCACGCGCGAGTCGGGCATCCTCGCGCTGCTGCGCGAGATCGAGGCGGGGCACCTCGTCGCGCGCAGGCTCGACCTCGCGAGCGGCTTCGCCACGCTGCACCCGGCGCGGGCGACCGACGGGCTCGCGTTCGACGGGAAGACGCTGGTCACGATCCACGGGCCGCGCTACCGGATGCTGGTGATCGGCGCCTCGCAGCTGTCGAAATACCTCGCGGCGATCGCGGTGGGCCTCGACTACCAGGTGACCGTCTGCGACCCGCGCGAGGAGTACACGGAGACTTGGGACACTCCGGGCGTGACGCTCGTGCGCACGATGCCCGACGACACCGTGCGCGCGATGAAGCTGGACGAGCGCTGCGCGGTCGTCGCGCTCACGCACGACCCGAAGCTCGACGACCTCGCGCTGATGGAAGCGCTGAAGTCGAAGGCGTTCTACGTCGGCGCGCTGGGATCGCGCGCCAACAACGAGAAGCGCCGCGTGCGTCTCCTCGAGATCGACCTGACCGAGGCCGAGATCGCCAGGCTGCACGGCCCCATCGGCCTCTACATCGGCAGCCGCACCCCGCCGGAGATCGCGATCTCGATCCTCGCCGAGATCACCGCGGTGAAGAACGGCGTGCCCGAGGACGTGCGCATCAACGTCGCGATCGCCAAGGCCAGCCAGGCGGCGACGGCGGCCTGCGAGGTCGCCGAGCGCGGCTGACCTCGGCGCGGCGGAATCAGCGCGCGGGCGCGCGCCCCGACCCGACGAGCCTCGGCGGCGCCATCAGCTCGATCACCTCGCGCCCTTCGAGCCCGTCGAGCAGCACCTCGCGCATCGCCTGCGCGCTGAACCGGTAGTAGTCGCCGGGGAAATTGTGGACGACGAGCGTCGGCGTCGAGGCGAGACGCCCCGGCGCCGCGCGCCGCACGACCGCCCCGGCGAGCGGCACGCGTGCGAGCCGGCGGAGCAGCGGCGCCGACGCGCGTGAGGCGAAGGCGGGAACGCCGAGCGCGACGAGCGCGCCGGGGCGTGCCACGCGCCGGATCTCGGCCAGCGTGAGCCAGAAGCGCGGGTCGTGCTCCAGCATCGCGTTCGCGAGCACCGTGTCGAACGACGCGTCCGCGAACGCCGAGAGGTCGTTCGCGTTCGCGCGCAGGATCCGGAATCCGTCGAAGGCCGCGTCGCCCTCGAGGTTCACGCCGATGCGGCTTCGCGCCCGCGCGAGCGCGGGCAGGCACAGCAGCGTCGAGCGCGACGGCATCGCGCCGATCTCGAGCACGTCGCCGCCGGCGCCGCGCTCGCGGCAGACGCGATCGAAGGCCGCGAAGATCCGCTCGTGCAAGGTCAGGGCTCCGGGGCAGGCCGCGCGTCGCGCGGTCGAACGCCCCGCCGCACGGCGTCGACGATCTCGAGGAGCCGCGGGAACCAGGCGTCGACCGAGTACTCGCGCTCGACGAACCGACGCGCCTCGGCGCCCATCGCGCGGCGAAGATCGGGGTCGCGCAGCCGCACGATCGCCTCGCCCCAGTCGTCGCGATGGCTCGCGAGGAAGCCGCGACTCGCGTCGACGAGCTTCGCGTTGACGCCGACCGGCGAGGCGATCGACGGGAGGCCGGCGGCCATCCCCTGCAGGAGCTTCGCGCCGCACTTGCAGCGCTGAAGCTCGTCGTCGACGAGCGGCATGATGCCGATGTCGAAATGCTCCGCGATGCGGGTCTCGACGGCGGGGCTCCACTCGACGTGGCGCCACGTCAGTCGGGCGTCCGGCATCTCGCGGCGCGGCCGCGAGACGACCACGAGCTCGAATCCGAGGTCCGCCTGCAGGTCGGCGAGCATCGACGCGTGCGCGTGCAGCGTCTCGCGGATCGAGCGATCCGAGCCGAGCCACCCGAGACGAAGCGGCCGACCGGCGTCGGCGGCGGGCGGCGGCGGGTATCTGCGGGCGTCGACGACGGTCGGCACGACGCTCACGCGGTCGGTGAACGGCCGCACGGCTTCGGCGAGCCGCTCGTTGCCGGCGGCGACCCAGGCGGCATTCCCGCAGGCGTACGCGAAGTGCGCGCGCTTCGTGCCGAGGTGGATCGCGTCGTCGACGTCGAGCACGATGCGGGGATTGCGCTCGCGGAGCCTGCGCTCGTGGGCCACGTTGCCCTCGAGCAGGTCGCGCGTCACGAACGCGACGTCGAAGCGCGAGGCGTCGGCGAGATCCGCGCGCCGGCGCCGGCGGCGCAGCGCGGCGCGCGCCTGCTGGTGCATCCAGCGCGCCGGCGGCCAGTCGATCGGGCTGTCCCAAGGCCGTTCGGGCCGCTGCGGGCGGAGCGACACGCGCCAGCCGGCGCCCTCGAAGCGCGACGCGTACTGGCCGATGCGCAGGCGCGCGGCCGGGTCGTCGATGCCGTGCGTGTAGGCGACCAGGCGGTGCGCGCTCACGGTGCGGTCGCCGCTTCGCGCAGCAGCATCGCGAGCCCCTCGTCGAGGTCGATGCCTGCGCGCCAGTCCAGCACGCGCGCCGCCTTGCGCACGTCGGCGCAGGCGTCGCGGACCTCGGGCTCGCGGCGCGCGCCGGTGCAGGCGATCTCCACGCGGCCGCCGGCGAGGCGGGCGGCCGTCGCGGCGAGCTCGCCCAGCGACCGGCTCCTGCCCGTGCCGATGTTGATCACGTCGAACGTCGCCGGCATCCGGTTCGCCGCCTGCGCGAACGCGCGCGCGACGTCGTCGACGTGGACGAAGTCGCGCCGGGGATCCGGTGCGGCGAGCTCGATCCGCCCGGCGAGCGCGCCCGCCACGACCGCCGGCACCACGAATTCGCGGCGCTGGCCGCGCCCGTAGGCATTGAAGACCCGGAGCACGGTCACCGGCACGCCGTGATCGCGCTGGAAGCCCCGGCACAGCGCCTCGGAATGCAAGCGGCTCGCGGTGTAGGGCGAGTGCGCCTGCGCCGGGGCGTCCTCGTCGACGGGGACCGGCGGCGCGACGCCGTAGACGTAGGTGCTCGCGAGCACGAAGCGGGCGCCGGTCCGGCGGGCGTGCTCGAGCAGGCGGAGCGTCGCGAGGAAATGGTCGCGGTAGAAGCGCCCGGGCGCGATCCACGATTCCGGCACCGACGCGCGGCACGCCGCGTGGACGATCACGTCGCACGGCGGCAGGATCGCGGCCGATCGCTCGTCCGTGAGATCGACGCCGGCGGCGCGGCTCGCGACCGCCACGTCGAGGCCGTCGGCGCGCAGGCGGCGCACGATCGCGGACCCGATGAAGCCGGTGCCGCCCGCGACGAGGACGCGACGCACGGGCGCGCTCATCGAGGCGAGCCGCGGCGCGCGCGACGGGCCAGCGCGTCGCGATACGCGGCCTCGACGCCGTCGACGTTGCGATCGAACGCGTGCGCGACCGCGAGCGCGCGCGCCGGCCGACCGATGCGTTCGCGAGCGTCCGCGGCGATCGCCTGCCGGAGCGCGGTGGCCAGCGCCCGGACGTCGTCCGGCTCGTCGACGACGAAGCCGTCGCGCCCGTGCGCGATCAGGTCCGCGACGCCGTTGTGGCGCGTGGTGACGGCGGGCAGGCCGCAAGCGCAGGCCTCGAGCACCGACAGGCTGCACGCGTCGTAGTACGTCGGAAGGGCGAAGGCGTCGGCGGCGGCGTACCAGGGCAGCGGGTCGGCGACGTCGCCCAGGTGCGCAAAGGCATGCGCGAGCCCGAGCGCGGCGACGTCGCGACGCATCGCGGCGTCGGGGGCGCCGCCGATCGCGGCGAGCTTCACCCGCGCGCCGTCGGCGTGCAGCCGCGCGACGGCGCGCAGCAGCGGCGCGAGCCCCTTGAGCCTGGGATTGTGCGCGGCGAACAGCACGACGGCGGTGCCGGGATCGACGGCGAGCGACGCGCGCGCGGACTCGCGCAGCTCGGCGCACCGGGCCGGGTCGAAGCGCCCGACGTCGACGCCGTTGGCCACGCAGCGCAACCTGTCGGCGGCGACGCCGTGCAACCGAGCGAGATCGCGCGCCACCATCGGCGAGCACGCGATCACGAGGCCGTCGTTCGTCGCATACTGGCGGTGCTCGAGTTCGCGCACCTCGCGGCGCCAGCGCCAGCGCGCCGGGCTCGCGAGGTCGCGCCAGCGCGCCAGCGCGGGCCGGCTCGCGAGGTCGCGCCGGTGGTTCGCCATCCGGGCGCCGGCCAGCGGATGGAGCACGTCGTAGGTCCAGCCGACCCCGGTGTCGTGCACGATGTCCGGACCGAGCGCGTCGAGCGCGCGTGCCGCCGCGCGCGCCCGCTCGAGGCGGCCGGGCGGCGCATCGACGAGGCGCAGGCGATCGACGAGATGTCCCGGCGCTGCGCGAAACGCGACGACGTGCGCTTCGTGTCCGCGCGTTTCCAGCGCCGGCACGAGCTGCGCGACCCAGCGCTCGAGCCCGCCGCCCGCCGGATTCCACTGGTCGCAGACGATGGCGACCTTCATCGGCGCTCGCCCGTGAGCGAGGGCGCGGCGACCCGGAGCGCCGGCGACGGGCTCGCAGGCGCTTCGCGCCCGAGGGCCCGCGCGACCGCGTCGAACACCAGGTCGACGCCGAGCTCCTCCATGCAGGCGTGATGCCCGAGCGGGCAGGTGCGGCGCGCGCAGGGTCGGCACTCGACCGGGTGCGCGAGCCGGACCTCGCGCGCGTAGTGCGTGTCCGTCCAGGCCCAGTCGGTCGGACCGAACAGCGCGATCACCGGCGTGCCGAACGCGGCGCCGATGTGACGAGGCCCGCTGTCGGTGCTGACGACGCAGCGCGCGCGCCGCACGCAGGCCTTGGAGAGGCCGATCGACAGCGGAAGGTCGGCCGGGCTCACGACGCCCGGATGCGCGGCCAGCGCCGCGATGCCCGCGGCGCGCGCCCGCTCGCCGGGGCCGCACAGCACGAGGACGGGCGCCCGGAGCTCGCGCGCGATCCTCGACGCCAGCGCCGCGGCGTGCCGGTCCGGCCAGTGCTTCGCGGGCCCGAAGCGGCCGCTCGCGTGGAGCACGACCGGCGAGGCTCCCGGCGGGAGTCCCATCGCGGTCCAGGCCCGATCGGCCAACGCTTCCTCGTCGCGCGTCGTCGCGAGCTCCATCGCGGGCGATTCGGCCGGGCATCCCGCCGCCGCGGCGAGCACGAGGTAGTAGTCGAGCGTCGACACCGGCACGCGCCTGCCGCCGCGGGAAGGCGGATGCAGGCGGCGGGTCAACAGCGGGCCGCGCCCGTTGCGCACGTAGCCGACGCGCTCCCGCACGCCGCCCAGCCGCGCGGCGAGGGCCGAGCCGAAATCGTTCGTCAGGTGGATCGAGAGGTCGAACGCCGGGTCGCGGAGGCGCTTCGCGAACGCGCGCCAGTCGAGCTGGGGCGCGGCGTTCGAATCCTCGCGCGTCCAGCAGGCGTCGAGCCAGGCGGTTCCCGCGAGGAGCTCGACGATCGGGCGCTGCGCGATGCCGACGATCTCCGCGTCCGGACCGGCATGCCGCCGCAGGGCGCGCAGCGTCGGCGTGGCCATGACGGCATCGCCGATCCAGTTCGGCAGGAACACCGCGACGCGGCGGCTCATTGCACGTTCGCCGGTCGCAGGGGCAACGCGCCGAGCGCCTCGACGACGGCGTCCGCAACCGCGTCGACCGTGAGCGCATCCATGTAGCTTGCGCCGTCCGCGCGGCGATACGCGTGGTGGTCGCCCGGGCGCAGCGCCTGGACGACGCGGTGGCCCTTGCCCCAGGGGCCGGTGTGCTCGGGGAGCGTGGGCCCGAACAGCGCGACGACCGGCGTGCCGAGGGCGGCGGCCGCATGCATCGGCCCGGTGTCGCAGGTGACCATCAGCCGCGCGCGGCGGAACAGCGCGAGAGCCTCGCCGAGCGACAGCTTGCCCGCGAGCGAGACGGCGCAGGCGGGCGCGCGTCGCACGACCTCGGCTGCGCCGGCGGCCTCCGCTTCGCTCCCCGGGACGATGACGGCTTCCCCTGTGTGCGCGGCGACGCGAACGGCGAGCTCGGCGGCCTTCTCGGCCGGAAAGTCCTTCGACGCCCATCGCGTGAACGGGTTCAGCAGCACGAAGCCGCGCCCGGGCAGGCGCTCGCGCGCGAGGATCGCGTCGAGGCTCGCCTCGTCGGCGTCCATCGTGCGCAGCGAGGGGGCGAGGTCCGCGGCGGCGACGCCGATGCGCTCGCACGCTTCGACGACGTTTTGCACCGCGTGCTTCGTGCGGTCGATCGGCAAAGCAACGCGCCAGCCGGGGCGGGGGTGGCCGCGGCCGGCCATGATCCGCGCGCGCGACAGGTACACCCAGGCGCCGCTGCGCCGCGTGCCCTGCAGGTCGAGCGCGAGATCGAAGGCGCCGCGCGCCCGTCGCTCGGCGGCGAGGCGTCGCGCGATCGCCAGCGTCCCGCGAATGCCGAGCGCCGGCGAGTCGGGCGCCTCGACGACGCCGTCGACGTCGTCGCTCGCGGCGAGGACCGGCGCCCAGCGCCGCTCGACCGCGACGCGCAGGTCCGCGCCGGGAAACGCGCGCCGCAGCGCACGGAGCCCGGTCGTCGCGAGCACGATGTCGCCGAACGACGAGAGCTTGACGACCAGGATCCGACGCGGCGGCGCCGCGCCGAAGAGTCGCTCAGGCGGCATCGCGCACCCGCTCGCGGCGGCGCTCGAGCGCATCGCGCAGGATGTCGCTCATCACGACGACCTCGCCCGCATAGTCGCGGAGCGCGAGCTCGATGATGTCGAGCTCGACGTCGGACCGGTGCGGCGACGCGTAGGCGTTGCGCGAGCTCGCGTCGCCCGGATAGCGGCCGGCCGGATGCGCGAAGAGGTCGTAGCCGCCGATGACGATGCGCTCGGGCGCGAGCGCGGCCGCCGACAGGATCGCGAGCGCCCCGTTCGTGGGCCTCGACGGCCAGCGCGACTCCGCGGCCAGCGGCGTCAGGCGCTCGACCGTGAAGTAGCTGAGCGGCGCCGGGCCGCGCGACACGAGCCGTCGCAGGAGCATCGCGTACTCGAGCCGGATGCACCAGAACGCGAACACGCAGGGCGGCAGCTTGTGCAGCGTCTCGGGCGTGCCGACGAACACGACGTCGGGCCGGTCGAGGAATCCGCGGTCGCGCCAGCGCCAGTTCATCCGGATCAGGCAGTCGTGCTCGACGGTCGCGAGCCGCGGGTCCTCGGACGAAGGGCCGTTGCCGAGGCACAGGATCGAGCGCGGGCGGTCGAGACGCTCGCGCAGCGCATCCCAGTCGTCGATGCGCCCGCGCATGAACAGCGGCGCGGCCGCCTTCCAGGCCGCGCCCTGGCCGATCCGGTCTCGCAGCGTCGGAAGCTGCCAGGTGGGCGGCGAGGGCGATCGTCGCTCCTCCGGCACGGGGAGGAGGGCGAGCAATGCGGCGAGCGATGCGTCGTCGATGCGCGCACCGCGGAGATCGACGACCGGCACGTTCGCCGCGCGCACGCGCGCGAGGCGCTTCGCGTCGAGCGGGGGCGCGCCGTCCCGCAGCACCAGCGCACAGGGATTGAGCCGTGCGATGAAGCGCGCGAGGCTCGAACGCGCGGGAAGCGCGACGACGACGTCGTCGGGATAGCGCTCGCGGAGCGCGTCGACCGAGGCGCGGTCGCCGGAGGTCAGCACCAGGGCGACGTCCGCGCGGCCGCGCAGGAGCTCGCGGAAGATCGCGTCGTCGGCGCCGGGACGGGCGCCGTGGAACCAGATGGACCGGCCCGCGTTGCGCGGAGGCACGCCGAAGCGCTCGAGCAGGCGCCGAACCGCGGAACGGCGCGGGCCGGGCGCGCGGGCCGGAGCAGAGGATTCCGCAGGGCGCGCCGATTCCGGCATGATCCATTCTAACCCGGGCGCCGGCGCCCTCGACGCCCGCGCCCGCACGAAGCATGACCACCGCCCCTGCCGAACCGCTCGACGAGGTCCGCGACGCGTTCGCCGCGCTCGAGGGACCGGTCGTCGTCTGCAACAAGTCGCACTCCGGCAGCCGCCTGCTCGCCGCGCTGCTCGCGGAAGGCGGCGTGTTCATGGGCGCGCATCGCAACGACTCCGAGGATTCGCTCGACGTCCTCGGCCTGGTCGAGCTCCTCGTCCGTCGGCACTACCCGGATTACGGGACGCTGTGGACGGATGGCGCCGCCGTGCGCGAGGTCGCGCTGCGCGCGCTCGCTTGCTTCGACGCGCATCTCGAAGGCTTCGACCGCGCGTCGTCCCGGCCCTGGGGCTGGAAGCTCTGCGAGAGCGGCTACGCGCTGCCCGTGCTCGCCCGGCTGTTTCCGCGCATGCGCGTGATCCACCTGGTGCGCGACGGCCGCGACGTGGCGTTCTGCGACCATCGCGGGCCCGACGACGCGTTCTGGCGCAAGGTCTACTTCGACACCGACCGCATCGAGACCTGGCGCGGCCTGCGGCTGACCGGCCCCGCGTACCGCCGGCGCCCGCACCTCTACAACGCCGCGCACTGGAGCAACGCGGTCCGCGCCGCGCGCGCGTACGGCTCGATGCTGGGCCAACGCTACCTCGAAGTGCGCTACGAGGACCTGTGCGGCGATTTCGCGGCGACGGCCGCGCGCGTGCTGCGCTTCGCCGGCGCGCCCGACGTCGAACGCGCGATCGCGCGCATCGCGCCGCGCGTCGGCATCGCGTCGATCGGCAGGCATCGGCGCGAGCCCGCGCGGAAGTTGCGCGATGTCATCGCGATCGCGAAGCTCGAGCTCCTGGCGTTCGGCTACCTCGACGCCGATCCCGAGCGGCCGAGTCCGTCGCTGCGCCATTCCGCGCTCGCCGACACGCTCGTCGATCCGCTGCACCGGGGCATGCTGCTCTCGTCGTGGCGCCGGCGGAGGCCGTTGTGAGGCGACCGTCACCGTCAGTGGAAGTCGCGGGATCGCGTCGGCAACGAGCCCAATAGCGGCGTGAGGTCGACCAACCGCCCGGCGATCAGGTGCACGACGTCGCCTTCGCGCTCGACCTTGCCGTAGACCGCGAGCAGGCGTGATCCGAGGAGCTCGCGCCGCTGGCGGTCCGAGAGGTCGCGCCACACGATCACGTTGGTCGCGCCGGTCTCGTCCTCGAGCGTGACGAACACGACGCCGCTCTTCGTGTCGGGCCGCTGGCGGCCGATCACGATGCCGGCGGTGCGCGCGAGCCGGCCGTGCGGCGCGCGCAGGATGTCGGCCGACGTCGAGAGCCGCCGCTTCGCGAGCTCGCGACGCAGGAGCGCGACCGGGTGGCGCTCGAGCGTGAGGCCGATCCGGCGGTAGTCGGCGACGACGTCCTCGCCCTCGGTGGGGGCGGGCAGCGCGGGCGCGGCCTCGTCGAATCCGCCGCCGTCGAGGATCGCGGGCAGCTTCTCGACGCCGGCGACGTCCCACACCGCGGCGTGGCGATGGCCGGCGAGCGAGGCCAGCGCGCCGGCGTCGGCGAGCGCCTCGAGGTCGCGTCGGCCGAGGCGCGCGCGGCGCGCGAGATCGGCGACGTCGGCGAAGGCGCGCTCGCGCCGCGCGGCCACGAGGCGCTCGACGCCGGCTTCGCCGAGGCCGCTCACCATGCGCAGGCCGAGGCGCAGCGCGGGGCCGTGCGCGCCCCAGGGAGGGATAGTGGGGTCAGACCCGACTTTTCGCTCATCGATCGCATCGGTCGTGCCGGCTTCGGAAAAGTCGGGACTGACCCTGCTTTCCAGCGCGCAGTCCCAGCCGCTCGCCGCGACGTCGGGCCCGCGCACTTCGACGCCGTGGCGTCGCGCGTCGGCGACGAGCTGCGCGGGCGCGTAGAAGCCCATCGGCAGCGAATTGAGGAGCGACGCGGTGAACGCGGCCGGGTGGTAGCGCTTGAGCCACGCCGACACGTAGACGAGCAGCGAGAACGACGCCGAGTGCGACTCGGGGAAGCCGTACTCGCCGAAGCCCAGGATCTGCTGGTAGATCTGGCGCGCGAACGCCTCGCCGTAGCCGCGCTTGCCCATCCCGTCGATCAGGCGCTCCTCGAACTTCTCGAGGCCGCCCTTGCGCCGCCACGCCGCCATCGAGCGGCGCAGCTGGTCGGCCTCGCCCGGCGAGAATCCGGCCGCGACGATCGCGAGCTGCATCACCTGCTCCTGGAAGATCGGGACGCCGAGCGTGCGCTTCAGCACCGCCTCGACCGCGGGGCTCGGGTAGGTGACCGGCTCCTTGCCCTGCCGGCGCTTCAGGTACGGATGCACCATGCCGCCCTGGATCGGCCCCGGCCGCACGATCGCGACCTCGATCACGAGGTCGTAGAAGTTCGCGGGCTTCAAGCGCGGCAGCATCGACATCTGCGCGCGCGACTCGATCTGGAACACGCCGACCGTGTCGGCGCGCTGGATCATCGCGTAGACCTCGGGATCCTCGGCGGGGATGTCCTGCATGCGCAGCGGTTCCGCGCACGGCGTTGCCCCCGGTGTCAGACACCGGCCGGTGTCCGACACCATAGCGAGGCAGCGCCGGATCGCCGAGAGCATGCCGAGCGCGAGGCAGTCGACCTTGAGGAGCCCCATCGCGTCGAGGTCGTCCTTGTCCCACTGGATGACGGTGCGGTCCGCCATCGCAGCGTTCTCGACCGGCACCATGCGCTCGAGGAGCCCCCGCGCGATCACGAAGCCGCCGACGTGCTGCGACAGGTGGCGCGGAAAGCCCATCAGCGCGCCCGCGAGCGCGGCCAGGCGGCGGATCTGCGGGCTCCCGGGATCGAAGCCCGCCTCGCGGAGGCGATCGGCGTGGATCGCGCGGCCGTCCCACCACGCGAACACGCCGGCGAGCCGGTCGACCTCGGCGAGGCCGAGCCCGAGCGCCTTGCCGACGTCGCGCACCGCGCTCTTCGGCCGGTAGGTGATGAGCGTCGCGGCGAGCGCCGCGCGGTCGCGGCCGTACCTGCCGTAGACGTACTGCATCACCTCCTCGCGGCGCTGGTGCTCGAAGTCGACGTCGATGTCGGGCGGCTCGTTGCGCTCCTTGCTGATGAAGCGCTCGAACAGCATCGACATGCGCGCGGGATCGACCTCGGTGATGCCGAGCGCGTAGCAGACGGCCGAGTTCGCCGCCGAGCCGCGGCCCTGGCACAGGATGCCCCTCGAACGCGCGAACGCGACGATGTCGTGCACGGTCAGGAAGTAGGGCTCGTAGCGGAGCTCCGCGATCAGCGCGAGCTCGTGCTCGATCAGCTCGCGCACGTCGGCGGGGGCGGAGAGGCAGCGGAACGTCGTGCGGGGGTCAGAGACGACATTCGGCCCGCCATCGGCCTTCGGCAGCGATTTGAGGAATGTCGTCTCTGACCCCCTGCCGTACCGGCGCGCCAGTCCTTCCTCGACGAGCTTGCGCAGGTGCGAAGCCGGCGTCTCGCCCGGCGGCACGACCTCCTCCGGGTATTCGTAGCGCAGCTCGTCGAGCGAGAAGCGGCAGCGGTCGGCGACCGCGAGCGTCTCGGCGAGCAGCGCCGGCGGGTAGAGCGTCGCGAGCCGCCCGCGCGAGCGCAGGTGACGCTCGGCGTTCGGAAAGAGCGCGTAGCCGCACTGCGCGATCGGCGTGCGCAACCGGATCGCGGTGAGCGTGTCCTGCAGCGCGCGCCTCGCGCGCGCGTGCATGTGGACGTCGCCCGAGGCGACGAGCGGCAGGCCGTGTTCGCGGCCGATCGCCTCGAGCGCAGCCAGCCGCGCGTCGTCGCCCGCGCGCGCGAAGCGCTCGACCGCGAGCCACGCGCGGCCGGGGAAGGTTTCCGCGATCCAGCGCGCGGAGGGGGTCGGAGACGAAACTCGCGCTTCCGCGGAGGGGGTCAGAGACGAAACTCGCGGAATCGCGAGTTTCGTCTCTGACCCCCAGAAGAGCAGCGCGAGGCATCGCGACGCGAGCGCCTCGACGTCGCCGCGCGAGAGACGGTAGCTGCCCTTGGTCGCGTTTCTCCGCCCGCGGGTGACGAGCTGGGAGAGATCGCCGTAGGTGCTCCGGTCGGTCGCATACAGCGCGAGCCGCGTGCCGTCGTCGAGCACGAATTCGCTGCCGACGACGAGCGGGAGCCCCGCGTCCTTCGCGGCGAGGTGCGCGCGCACGATGCCCGCGAGCGAGCATTCGTCGGTGATCGCGAGCGCCGCGTAGCCCAGCTGCGCCGCGCGCTCGACGAGCTCCTCCGGGTGCGACGCCCCGCGCAGGAAGCTGAAGTTCGAGACGCAGTGGAGCTCGGCGTAGGCCGGCAGCAGGTCGGGACGCATACCGTACGAATATACGGTATCCTGGCGATCCGCGGAATCCCCCGGGCGAATCGCCTCGCCGGACGCCGGCCGGGCGTCCCCCCGACCGGGGTTACCTCGCTTGACGCCGCCGCGCGCCCGCCCCGACACTCACGCACCGTCCGTCCGCCGTCCCCTCCATGCCCGCGCCGCGCTTCGACCGCTTCCTCCGCTACGCCGAACTCACCGACGCGATCCAGGCCTTCGGACGCGAGCACCCCGATCTCTGCAGCGTCGCCTCGATCGGCCGCAGCCACGAAGGCCGCGACCTGTGGCTCGTGACGCTCACGAACGCGAAGACCGGCCCCGCGGCCGAGAAGCCCGCCTATTGGGTCGACGGCAACATCCACGCGACCGAGGTCGCCGCGTCGGTCGCCGCGCTCTACTTCGTGAACGCGATGCTCTCGCGCTACGGCAAGGACGCCGACGTCACGCGCGCGCTCGACACGCGCGCGTTCTACGTGCTGCCGCGCATGAACCCGGACGGCGCCGAATGGGCGCTCGCCGACAGGCCGCGCTGGATCCGCTCGAGCACGCGGCCCTATCCGCACGACGAGGAGGACATCGAGGGGCTCGTCGTCGAGGACGTCGACGGCGACGGGCGCATCCTGCAGATGCGCATCCCCGACGCGAACGGGCTGTGGAAGGCGCATCCCGACGATGCGCGCCTGATGATCCGCCGCGATCCGATCGAGACCGGGGGCACCTATTACCGCATCCTGCCGGAGGGCCGCTACGAAGGCTACGACGGCGTCACGCTGCGGGTGAAGAAGCGCAAGGAGGGCCTCGACCTCAACCGCAACTTCCCCGCGTCGTGGCGGCAGGAGTTCGACCAGCAGGGCTCGGGGCCGTATCCGGTGTCCGAGCCCGAGGTGCGCGCGGTCGTCGACTTCGTCGTGAACCACCGCAACATCGGTGGCGGCACGACGTTCCACACGTGGAGCGGCGTGCTCCTGCGCCCGTTCGAGCACCAGCCCGACGAGGAGATGCACGCCGAGGACCTGTGGGTCTACCAGGCCGCCGGCAAGGAGGGCGAGAAGCGCACCGGCTACCCGGCGATCTCGGTCTACCACGAGTTCCGCTACCACCCGAAGAGCGTCATCAGCGGGACCTTCGACTGGCTCTACGAGCACCTGGGCGCGTTCGTCTGGGTCGTCGAGATCTGGTCGCCGATGCGCGAGGCGGGGATCACGAACTACAAGTACATCGACTGGTTCCGCGATCACTCGCCCGACGACGACCTCAAGCTCCTGCGCTGGAGCGACGAGAAGCTCGGCGGCGCTGCGCACGCGGGCTGGCGTCCGTACGACCACCCGCAGCTCGGCCGCGTCGAGATCGGCGGCTGGGACCGCTTCCACGCGTTCTCGAACCCGCCGCCCGCGTTCCTCGAGCGCGAGGTCGCGCGCTTTCCCGACTGGATCCTGTGGCAGGCGCTGTGCTCGCCGAAGCTGGAGCTCGTGCGGGCCGCCGCGACGCGCGAGGGCGACGACACCTGGAAGGTCGAGCTCGTCGTGCAGAACACCGGCTGGCTGCCGGCCTACGTGTCGAAGCGCGCGCTCGCGCGCAAGACGGTGCGCGGCCTCGTCGCCGAGATCGCGCTGTCCGCCGGCGCGACGCTGGTGTCGGGCAAGGCGCGCGAGGAGCACGGGCAGCTCGAGGGGCGCGCGTACAAGCACACGGGCGTGTCGTTCTGGCCGGACTACCACGTGACCGACGACCGCATGAAGCTCGAATGGGTCGTCCGCGCGAAGCCGGGCGCGAAGGTCGACCTCACGGCCCGCCACGAGCGCGCGGGGACCGTGCGCGCGAGCCTCGTTCTGGGATGAGCGGCGCCGGCCGCATCCGGGGAGAAGAGCCATGAATCGCCGTCCAGCGTTCCTTGCCGCGCTCGCCGCGGCCGTCGCGATCGTCGTCGGATGCGCCGGACCCGGGTCCGTGCCGCAGCGCGCCGGCCTCGACCGCATCGAGACCATCGTCGTGATCTACGCGGAGAACCGCAGCTTCGACCACCTGTACGGCCTCTTCCCCGGCGCCGAGGGCCTCGCGCAGGCGACCGCGCTGCAGAAGACGCAGCTCGATCACGACGCCAAACCGCTGCCGCACCTGCCGCCGGTCTGGGCCGCGAACGGCAAGGCCGATCCGCGCTTTCCGGAGCGGCTGCCCAACGGCCCGTTCCGCATCGACGCGCCGCCGATCGGCATGACCTACGACAAGATCGTGCCGAGCCCGATCCACGCCTTCTACCAGAACCAGGAGCAGATCGCGGGCGGCGCGAACAACCGCTTCGTCGCGTCCTCGAACGTCGGCGGCTGGGTGATGGGCACCTTCGACGGCTCCTCGATGAAGCTGTGGCAGTGGGCGAAGGACTACACGCTCGCCGACCACTTCTTCATGGGCGCGTTCGGCGGCTCGTTCCTCAACCACTTCTGGCTCGTGTGCGCGTGCACGCCGGAGTTCCGCGACGCGCCCGCGTCGATCCGCGTGCAGCTCGACGCCGACGGACGGCTCAAGCGCCGCCCGGCGTCGCCGGCCTCGGTGCTCGACGGGCCGATGCAGGTGTTCGACGGGCAGGTGACGCCCGACGGCTATGCGGTCAACACGTCGCAGCCGGCGTTCCAGCCTTCGGGCGTGGCGCCTGCCGACGGCGGATCGCGCGACTACGCGGACCCGAAGGGCAACCCGGTCCCGCCGCAGACCGCGAAGACCGTGGGCGACACGCTCACGGCGAAGGGCGTCTCGTGGGCGTGGTACGCGGGGGGCTGGAACGCGGCGCTCGCCGACGGCCGCCAGGACGCGAAGGCGAAGCGCGCGATCATCTACAACCGCGAGCCGGGAAGCCCGAACTTCCAGCCGCACCACCAGCCGTTCAACTACTTCGCGCGCTTCGCGCCCGGCACCGCGGAGAGGGCGCAGCACCTCAAGGACGGCGACGACCTCCTCGCCGCGATCGCCGCGGGCACGCTGCCGCAGGTCGCGTTCTACAAGCCGGTGGGCCGCGACACGCAGCACCCGAGCTACACCGACATCGCGACGGGCGACGCGCACATCGCGATGCTGCTCGAGCGCCTCCGCGCGAGCCCGCAGTGGCCGCGCATGGCGGTGATCGTCACCTACGACGAGAACGGCGGCTACTGGGACCACGTCGCGCCGCCGTCCGGCCCCGGCTGGGGCGACCGCTGGGGCCCCGGCACGCGCATTCCCGCGATCGTCGTGTCGCCGTTCGCGAAGCGCGGCTACGTCGACAAGACGCCTTACGACACGACGTCGATCGTCAAGTTCATCACGAGGCGATTCGGCCTCGAGCCGCTGCCGGGCGTGCGCGCGAACGCGGGCGACCTCACGGCGGCGTTCGACCTGTAGCGGCGGCGCCGCCGCCCGCCCGATGACGACGCCGCGCAGCATCCCGCGCGGCGTCGTCGTGCTGGGGCTCGTCAGCCTCTGCATGGACCTGTCGTCGGAGCTCGTCCATGCGCTCCTGCCCCTCTACCTCGCGACCGGCCTCGGCGCCTCGATGCTCGCAATCGGGCTGATCGAGGGCGCGGCCGAGGCGATCGCGCTCGTCGTCAAGGTGTTCTCGGGCGTCGCATCGGACGCGGTGCGCCGTCGCAAGCCGCTCGTGCTCGCCGGATACGGCCTGTCGGCGCTGACCAAGCCGGTGTTCGCGCTGGCCCCGGTCCTCGGCTGGGTCGTGGCGGCGCGCTTCGCCGACCGGGTCGGCAAGGGCATCCGCGGCGCGCCGCGAGACGCGCTGATCGCCGACCTCGCGCCTCCCGAGCTGCGCGGCGCGAGCTTCGGGTTGCGGCAGGCCATGGACACCGTCGGCGCGATCCTCGGCCCGGTCGCCGCGGTGGGCGCGCTCGCGCTGTTCGCGGGCGACTTCCGAAGCGCGTTCTGGATCGCGGTGATCCCGGCCGCGCTCTGCATCGCGCTGATCGTGTTCGGCGTCGACGAGCCGGAGCACCGCGGCGAGCGCGGGCCGGCGAGGCGGCTCGGGCTGGTCGATGCGAAGCGGCTGCCGCGCGCGTACTGGATCGTGACCGGCCTCGCCGCGGCGATGGCGCTCGCCCGCTGCTCGGAAGCCTTCCTCGTGCTGCGCGCCGCCGACGTCGGCCTCGGGGTTGCGGGAGCGCCCTGGGTGATGGCCGCGATGTCGCTGGTCTACGCGGTGGTCGCGTATCCCGCCGGCAAGGCGCTCGACCGCGGACGCGGCGCCGCGATGCTCGCGTGGGGGCTCGCGGCGCTCGTCGCCGCGCACGCCACGCTCGCGTACGCGACGGGACCCGCGGGCGCCTTCGCGGGCGCCGCGCTCTGGGGGCTCCACATGGGGCTGACGCAGGGCGTGTTCGCGGCGCTGGTCGCGGAGCACGCGCCGGCGGACCTGCGCGGCAGCGCGTTCGGCGTGTACAACCTCGTGGGCGGCGTCGCGCTGCTGGCGGCCTCGGGCGTCGCCGGCGCGCTCTGGGACGCCGCCGGCGCCCGCGCGACGTTCGCGCTCGGCGCGGCGATCGCGCTGGTCACGCTCGCGGCGCTGGCGGCGTCGAGCCGCGCGATCGCGCCGCGCGCGTCACGGTAGGGCGAGCGGCGGCTCCGCCATCGCGCCGATCTGCTCGCGCAGCTCGAGGATGCGGTCCTGCCAGTAGCGCGTCGTGCCGAACCACGGGAACGCCGCGGGGAACGCGGGATCGTCCCAGCGCTCCGCGATCCACGCCGAGTAATGGATGAGGCGCAGCGTGCGCAGCGCCTCGACCAGGTGGAGCTCGCGGCGGTCGAGCGCGCGGAAGCGCTCGTAGCCTTCGAGCACCTTCGCGAGCTGCCGCTCCATCGACGCGCGGTCGCCGGACAGGAGCATCCAGAGATCCTGCATCGCCGGGCCGGTGCGCGCGTCGTCGAAGTCGACGAAATGCGGGCCCCGCATGGCGCCCTCGTCGATCCACAGCACGTTGCCCGGGTGCACGTCCCCGTGCAGCCGGAGCGTCGCGAACGCTCCCGCGCGCTCGAACGCGCGCTCGACGCCCTCGAGCGCGAGCGCGGAGGCCGCGGTCCACGCCTCTCGCAGGTCGTCGGGCACGAACCCGCCTTCGAGCAGGAAGCGGCGCGGCGCCTCGCCGAAGCTCCCGACGTCGAGCGCGGGACGCGCGGCGAAGCGCGCGGCCGCGCCGACCGCGTGCAGCCTTCCGAGGAAGCGCCCGATCCATTCGAGCACGTCGTCGCGGTCGAGCTCCGGCGCGCGTCCGCCGCACTTGTCGTAGACGGCGAAGCGAAACCCCTGGTGGACGTGTAGCGTGCGCCCGCCGATCACGCGCGGCGGCACCGACGGCACCTCGGCGTCCGCGAGCGCGCGCACGAAGGCGTGCTCCTCGGCGATCTGCGCGTCGCTCCAGCGTGCCGGCCGGTAGAACTTCGCGACGACCGGCGGGCCGTCGTCGAGCATTGCCTGGTAGACGCGGTTCTCGTAGCTGCCGAGCGCGATCAGGCGGCCGTCGCCGTGCACGCCGACCGCGTCGAGCGCGTCGAGGACGAGGTCGGGCGTGAGCGACGAGTACGGGTGGGCGCGCGGCTCGCCGGACATCGCGCGATCTTACGCGACGCCGGCGCGCGGGCCGCGCCCGAGGCTCAGCGCCTGCGCCGGCGCATCGCCGCGAGCGCGACGGCCAGCGCCGCGCCGATCGCGCCGAACGGGCCGGCCGGGACCGGCGCGGGCGCGACGCGGACCCGCGGCACGAACGCTGCGCGAAGCTCCGAGCAGGTCGCCTGGCCCGCCGCGACCCAGCTCCAGTTCGCCGTGTAGTCGCTGCCCCAGTTGTAGGCCTGCAGCATCGCGTCGCCGATCTCGGTTCCGAGCGCGATGTCGGGGTGCGTGTCGGTGAACACGAGCGTGTCGCCGATCCGGTATTCGAGCGTCGTCCCGGTGTAGGTCACGCAGACGTCGTTCCAGCCGTCGTAGACGATCGGCTGCGCGAGGTCGTTCCAGGCGCCCGTGCCGTCGAAGACGCGGAACCGCGGCGTGCCGCCGAAGCCGGTCGTCGCGTCGGCGTTCGTGAAGCCGACGATCGGGTAGAAGGTCGGGTTGCCTCCGCCGTCCTTGAGCGTCGCCCACAGGTCCGAGCGGCGCGAGAGCGCGGCGTCGCCCGGATTGCCCGTCGCCCAGCTCGACGGCACGTAGAGGCTCGCGATCCAGCTGACCGGCGGCGCGAGCCCGACGTCGATCTTGCGGCCCTGGGTGTTGTAGAAGGCCGACGAGAACGCGGGCGGGCGGTTGGCCGCGCTGTCGGCGCTCGAGATCGCGAGCGCGAGGACGTCGTTGCGGCCGAACAGCGTGCCCGCGTTGGCGAACGACGAGGGCGCGTAGCGGTCGGTGAACCACGCGACCGAGCTCGGGCCCGGATCGGTCGTCGGGTAGGCAGGCAGCGGCGTCGCGACGGCGGCGCCGGCGGCGGAAAGCGTGGCGAGGAGAGCGGCGGCGCGGAGGAGGTGGCTCGAAGGAAGGGTTCGGTGGGCGCGGGTCATCATCGGTTTCGGCGGGCACAAATGGCGGCGAGGCAAGCACGGTCCATGCCATTCACGCGAACCATCCGTGCAACCACCAGTCGCCGTCGTCGGCGCCGCGGCGGTGGTCGCGGAAGATCCACGCGCGCGCGCCCTTCGGCGTCCCCGCGACGTAGTAGTCGCGGCGCACGTCGTTCCCGTCCCACCAGCCCGACTCGATGCGCTCGGGGCCGTCGTGGAGCGCCCAGGGCGCGGTCGCGAGCGCGTCGCCGATCGGAATCGCGTCCGCGAGGAGCCAGAGCGGACGCGGCGCGTCGGGAAGCGACGCCGGCGCGCCGGGCACCGCGGCGGCCGCGGGCGCCTCGGACTGCGCGCGCTCGGGACGGTGCTCGGCGCGCGTCGCGTAGCTCACGACCGCGTCGTCGCCGAGCCTCGCGCGGAGGCGATCGACGAGCGGCACGAGCGGCGCGTCCGCTTCGTCGCCGGGCAGGAGCCCCAGCGGACGGCCCGCGAGCGGCGCGGTCGCGCGCGTCGCGAGCGCCAGCCCCTCGACGGGCGCGGGCAGCGCGACGCGCGCAAGCCGCTCGAGCATCACCGTCGACAGATGGCCGATCGCGCGCGCGGGCGACGCGCGCAGCGCGAGCGTCGTCGCGGGGGCGGCCGACGCGCGCGCTGCCAGGGCTCGATGCGCGAGCGCGAGCTCGGCCTCGAGCACGCCGAGCCCGCGCGCGAGGAGCCAGGCGGCGAGCTCTTGCGCGAGGCGGTGCGCCGCGAAGCCGAGCGCCGCCGCGTCGGCGCGGGCGCGGGCAGCGCGAGCGTTCCCGCGTACGCCGGCGGCGGCGTACGGCGGGCGCGGGTCGGGGGCGCGCGCGTGCGCGCGGTCGAGCGCGTCGACGAGCGCGCCGCCGAAGCGCCGCGCGAGCCCGTCGCGCGGCAGCGCCGCCGCCGCGCCGATCGTGCGGACGCCGGCGGCCGCGAGCGTCTCGAGCGCGCGCGGATCGAGGTCGAGCGCGGCGAGCGGCACGTCGGCCAGCGCGCCGGCGAGCGCGTCCGGCGAGAGGACCGGGCCGGTCCGGCGCGCGCGCGCGAGCGCGAGCGCGGCGAGCGGCGTCGGTGCGACCGCGACGAGCGACGCGTGGCCGCGCGCGTCGAGCCCGCGCGCCAGCGCGTCGAGCACGCGGCCGAGCCCGCCGAAGAGCTTCAGGCTCCCGCCGATCTCGGCGAGCACCGCGCGCGGCGGCGCGAGGCTCGCCGCCGGCGTGAACGCGAGCGCGAAGGTCGCGACCGCCTCGAGCGCGCGCGCTTCGGCCTCCGGGTCGCGGTCGCGCAGCGCGAGGCCCGGCACGAGCGCGAGCGCGGCCGCCACCGGCTGCCCGCGCTTCACGCCCCCTGCGCGCGCCGCGGCGTTGGCCGCGACGACCTGCGGGCGCGAGCCGCCGCTTCCCACCGCGAACGGCCGCGCCGCGTCGTCGCCGTTCCAGCCGCGCGCGTAGACCTCGAGCGGCAGGTCGGGGAGGAGGAGGCAGCACCAGAGCAAGGGGGCGGGAGCGAAAGCGAAAGCGAAAGCGGAGAAAGGAGAAAGGAGAAAGGAGAAAGGACGGGCGCTCCGGCCGCGACGCCGGCGCGACCCGCGGCGCCCGGTCCGTCGCGTTTCTCCTTTCTCCTATCGCCGCCTTTCCGTTTCCCGCCAGATCGCTTCCTCCGACAACCCGATCTCCGCGAGCTCGCGCGCGCGGAGGTGCGCCTCGTTCGCGCACCAGAACTCGTCGAGCTGCGGCGGCGCGACGTCGGTGCCGGCGAGCATCGCGTGCGCCTGGCCGCGATGATGGGTCTGGTGCTGGAACAGGTGGCCGAGCAGGCGATCCGCGCGCTCGGGCTCGAGGCCCGCGCGGCGCATCACCGGCACGCCTTCGGCGAGGCGCGCGTCGTCGAGCGCCGCGCACACCGCGATCAGCCGGTCGTCGACCGCCCGCTGCGCGGCGTGGAGCGCGCGCGCGTCCGCGTGCGGCACCTCGGGCTCGAAGAACGTCGACGGCATCCGGTTCGCCTCGCGGCGGTGGAGCCAGCGCTCGAGCGCGTCGACGTAATACCAGTCGACGGTGAGGACGTGGTTGAGCGTCGCGACGATCGACGGGAAGAAGCCCGTGCGCGTCGCCGCGAACGCCTCGGGCGAGAGGCGCATGCACGCGGTGAGCAGCCGGTGGTTGGCCCAGGCGTTGTTGCAGGCCATCTGGAAGAAGTGGCGGGCGAGCATGTCAGGGATCGGGCATCAGGGATCGGGGATCGGGGCATCGGCGTCGCCGGAGCGCGTCGGGCGCATCGAGCGCGAGGGACGTCGAACGAAACGCATCAGCGCGACGCGCCCGATTGCCGGACGAGGCGGTTGCCCGGCATCGCGGCGGGAGGGACGAGCGACCCTCGCCGAGGCGCGGTCACCGGAAGCCGCCTCCTCGGATGCTGATCCCGGATACCCGTTCCCTGATTCCCGGAGAGGTCGACGAGCACCGGGCGGGCGATCGCGCCGCCGCGGCGCTTCAGCACGTGCACGGCGAGGCGGCCGCTGCGCTCGTCCGGCGCGAGGCCCAGGCGGAGCGGAGCGGCGACCGCGCCGCCGCGGTCGCCGGGGCGGCGCCACAGCACGCCGAACGTGCGGCCGTCGCGCGCGGCGACCTGCAGCCGGCGCAGCACGCGCTCGTCGCGCGTCGGGAGCCACGCGAACGCCGCGCCGCACTCGGGCGCGCGCAGCGCCTGCTCGCAGGCCCACAGCGCCTCCTCGGGCCGCGCGCAGCGCACGACGTGGAAGCGCGCGAGGTCGATGCCGGCGGCGGCGAGCGCGGGCGCGTAGGGGCGGTACGGCGGCGCGATCCACACGAGGTCGCGCCGCAGGCGCTGCAGCGACGCGAGCGCGGGCAGCGTCAGCGCGATCTCGCCGATGCCGTCGCGCGCGAGCAGCATCTCGGTCAGCCCCGCGCCGGGCCAGCCGCCGCCCGGCAGCGCCGCGTCGAGCGCGGGGAAGCCGGTCGGCACGGAGGCGGGCTCCGGCGCGCAGTCGCCGCCGCGCCAGATCGCCGGGTGGGCGAGGCGCGAGGCGAGCTGCGCGGCGGGGGACGTGGCGTTCATGGGCGAAACCGGGGTCGGACCCCGGGCGGGGACACCTTTCCTCTGATCCCTGATCCCTGATTACGGCCAATGCCGCGCGAACACCTTCGCGACGACGGGATGCGCCTCGACGCGCAGGAGCGCCGCGTGGAACGCGCCCCGGTGCTCCGCGAGGTGCTTGCGCGCGCCGGACCATTTCGAGACGACTGCGGCGAGGAGCTCGAGCGCGCCCGGCGCGTCGCGCGAAGCGAACCCCTCGCCGAAGACGTCGGCGAACGCCGACCAGAGCGCGTGCAGCCGCGCCCGCGCGCCGGCGCGCACGCGCTCGTTCGTCGCCGGGTCGTCGGCGGGCAGCGTCCAGCGCTCGGGATAGTCGATCACGCCGATCGCCGCGTAGCAGTTCGCGGCGACGTAGACGAGCCCGCGCAGCGCCCGCGCGAGGCCGGGCCCGTCGCGCGGCACGAGGCCGCTTCCCGGATGCGCGAGCCCGAGGTGGATCAGGATCGCGGCGCTCTCCGAGAGCACGGCGCCGTCGGCGAGCGCGAGCGTCGGGACCTGGCCCAGCGGATTGAGCTTCAGGAGGTCGTCGTAGGCCGCGTTGCGATCCCAGGTCGCGGTCTCGACGAGGCGGTACGGCACGCGCGCCAGCTCGAGCGCCGCCTCGATCGCGGCGGAGCCGGAGCCCTTGCTGTCGTAGAGCACGTTGTCCATCGGCGCCTCGCGAAAAGAGGGCGGGCGCGCCCGCGCGGTGGACCGCGCGGGCGCGCCCGTCAAGCCTCAGCAGGATCGGGATGCGGGCGGCGAAAGGCGTCGGGCCGAAGCTCGCGGCCGCAGGCGCGACGTTCGAAGGGCGGGCTTCGGCCCGACGTGCGAAGGCCGGGCTTCGGCCCGACGCGCTTCGAGCCGTCCTCGACGCCGCGCTGCTTCGCGAGCGCCTTCGCCGAGCCGGGGAACGTGCGCTTGCGCTCGGCGGTGTAGTGCCACCACGGCTTCGCGGGGCCGCCGTCGACGTAGCGCACGACGGCGATGAACGTGTCGAGCATGCACGGGTCGACGAGCGCGCGCGTCGCGCGGCACAGGTCGTGGTAGAGCATGTACGGGTCGCGGCCGCGGATCTCGTCGGGGGTCCCGATGCCGAGGCGGCGGAAGTCCGCCGCGACGGCGCGGCCGACGTTCGGCAGGTCTTCGAGGCGCGGCGGCAGCGCGCGGGAGGCAGGGCGTTTCGCGGGCATGGGGTTTCGCCTCGGTGGTTTCTGGAGAAACGAAACGGGTTAAATATTTCCCTGGAAAACGACTGGTCAGAGCCCGCGCCCGGCGCGCACGAGCCCGACGCCGATCCCCTCGATCGAGAACGGCGTCGTCGCGAGGTCGACCACGATCGGCGCGAACGCCGCGTTCTCGGGCACGAGCACGACCTCGCGCCCGCGGCGCTTCAGCCGCTTGACGGTGACCTCGTCGCCCAGGCGCGCGACGACGACCTGGCCGGAGCGCGCCTCCGCCGTCTTGTGCACCGCGAGGAGGTCGCCGTCGAGGATGCCCGCGTCCTGCATGCTCGCGCCGCGCACGCGCAGCAGGAAGTCGGCCGCGGGCGAGAACAGCGCGGGATCGACGCGGTAGCGGCCCTCGATGTGCTCGGCCGCGAGGATCGGGTGGCCGGCGGCGACGCGGCCCACGAGCGGCAGCGTGCCCTGCACCGGCATCCCCGGGAAATCGCGCAGCCGGAGGCCGCGCGACGCGCCGGGCTTGAGCTCGATCGCGCCCTTCTTCGCGAGCGCCTGCAGGTGGTCCTCCGCCGAGCTCGCGGTCGAGAAGCCCAGGCCCGCGGCGATCTCCGCGCGCGTCGGCGGCATGCCGGCGGTCTCGATGTGCGCGCGGATCCAGTCGAGGATCTGCCGCTGGCGCGCGGTGAGCGCCGGCGGCTCGGCCGGGGCGTCGGCCGCCGCGGCGAGGTGCGCGAACGGGCGGCGGGCGGGAGCGCGGGGGAAGGGCATGGAGAACCGTATGGATATGCGGTTACCGTCAGTATAGACGGTAACCGGCCCGCGTCAAGGGGCGTCGCGCGGCCGGGCCGGCGGACGGCGCGGCGGACGTGCTACCGTCGTCCGGCGCACCGCGCTCCCATGCCCGCCTCGACGCGTTCCTCCCGACGCCATCGCGCCGCGCGCCTCGCGTGGCTCGCGCTGGCGCTCGCCGCGCCCGCCCGCGCCGACCTGTGGGGCTACGTCGACGAGGGCGGCAGGCCCCACTTCGCGAGCGAGCCGCTCGACTCGCGCTACCGCCTCTTCTTCAAGGGCCGCTCGAGCCTCGATCCGGTCCCCGCGCCGCCGCCGGCGCCCTCCGCGGCCGACCTCCTCGCCGACGATCCGCTGTGGAAGCGCGTCGACGGCCATCCGAACGTCGCGCGCTTCGCCCCGCTCGTGGCGCGGAGCGCGCGCGAGAACGGGCTCGAGCCCGAGCTCGTGAAGGCGGTGATCGCGGTCGAGTCCGGCTACGATCCCGCGGTCGTCTCCGCGAAGGGCGCCGTCGGCCTGATGCAGGTGCTGCCGGACACCGGCGAGCGCTACGGCATGGCCGGCGACGCGAAGCGCTCGGTCGCCGACAAGCTCAAGGAGCCCGCGATCAACCTCCGCGTCGGCACGCGCTACCTGAAGGAGCTCGTCGCGCGCTATGCGGGCGACCTCGAGCTCGCGCTCGCCGCCTACAACGCGGGCGAGGGGATCGTCGACCGCTACGGCGGCGTGCCCCCGTATCCGGAGACGCGCGAGTTCGTGCGCCTCGTCCTGCGGTTCCGCGACGCGTGGCGGCCGCCGTCCGCGCATGCGCCGGCGCCGCCCGCGTCCTCGCGCATCACGATCGAGCTGCCCGGCGCGAAGCCATGAGCCGGCCGGGACGACGACGGGAGACGCGGAACGCGCGGCGACGCCGGGCCCGGATGCCGCCACAATGACGGCTGCGCCCGCTGCGCGCGCGGCTCCCGCCATCGCCCATTGTCCATTCTCCATTCTCCGCACCGCGATGAAGGACACGCTCCGACCCGGCCTCGAGCACGAGCTGCGCTTCGTCGCGACCGAGGCCAAGATGGTCCCCGCGCTCTATCCCGAATCGGCGGAGTTCCGCGAGATGCCCGCGGTGCTCGCGACCGGCTACCTCGTCGGCTTCCTCGAGTGGTGCGCGCTCCTGCTCGCGAAGCCGCACCTCGACTGGCCGCGCGAGCAGACGGTCGGCACGCGCGTGGACGTGAGCCACGAGGCGGCGACGCCGGCCGGGCTCGTGCTGACGGCGCGCGCGAAGCTCGTGCGCGTCGAGGGCCGCCGGCTCTTCTACGAGGTCGAGGCCGACGACGGCGTCGACCTGATCGCGCGCGGCACGCACGAGCGCGCCGTGATCCTGCGCGAGAAGTTCGACGCGCGCGTCGCCGAGAAGGCGAAAGGCGCGATCAAGAGGTAGTGCGCCGTCCCATCGCTCGTGGGTCGGGCTTGAGCCCGACGCCGTCGCGTCGTTCGTGGGTCGGGCTTCGGCCCGACGCGTTCACGGGCGGCTCGACTGGCGCCCGACGGGCCGCCCCGAGGGCGCGCCCCCTTGGGGGAGGCGCGCGCAGCGCGCTACCGGGGGGCTCGACTCGCGCCCGACGGGCCGCCCCGAGGGCGCGCGCCGCCTTGGGGGGAGGCGCGAGCAGCGCGCTACGGGGGGCTCACCTCCACCCACGACCCCTTCGACGCGACGCAGGCCTCTATGAACGCCATCGTGTGCGCGCCGTCCTCGATGCGCGGGTAGCGGAAGTCCGGCACGGGCTCGCCGAGCGCGCGCAGCATGCGCTCCTGCGCGACCTCCGCGTAGATGTTCGCGAACGCCTCGCGCAGGCCCTCGGGATGCCCGCGCGGGATGCGCCCGAGCGCGGCGATCCCGGGCGGCAGGTTCGCGTCGCCGCGCCCGACGACGCGCGGACCCTCGTTCAGCATCGCGACGCGCAGGTACGAGCACTCGCGGTGCGTCCATTCGAGCATGCCCTTCTCGCCGTAGATCCGGAGCCGGATGTCGTTCTCGCTGCCGGCGGCCGCCTGGAACGCGGTGAACGTTCCCGCGAGGCCGCCCTCGAAGCGGAGCAGCGCCGACACCGTGTCGACCACGCGCCGGTCCGGCACGACCGACAGCACGTCGGCGCACACGCTCGCGACGCGGCGGTTCACCGCGAACGACGCGAGCTGCTGCGCGTGGCAGCCGATCGCGCTCATCACGAGCGCGAGGCCGCTGCGCTCCGGGTCGAGGACCCAGTCCAGCCGGCTGTTCCTCGGAGCGTCCTCGACCCGCGTCGCGAGGCCCGCCTGGATGTACTCGACCTGCACGTAGCGCAGCGCGCCGATCGCGCCCGCGTCGACGAGGTGGCGCGCGTAGCGCGTCATCGGATAGGCCGCGTAGCCGTGCGCGATCGCGAAGAGGCGCCCGTGCCGCTTCGTGCGCGAGACGAGGTCGCGGGCCTGCGCCGCGTCGTGCGTGACCGGCTTGTCGCAGACGACGTCGAGGCCCGCGTCGAGCGCCGCGGCCGAGAGCGGATAGTGCGTGTCGTTGGGCGTCATGACCGCGACCGCCTCGACCGGGTCCGGGCGCGCGCGCTCCTTCTCGATCAGCTCGTCGAGCGTGCCGTAGCAGCGCTCGCGGTCGAAGCCCAGCGAGGCGCCGCCGTCGCGCGAGCGCGCGGGGTCGCTCGAGAAGACGCCGCCGACGACGCGCCACCAGCCGTCGAGCTCGGCGGCGCTGCGGTGCATGTGGCCGATCCACGACGCGGGGCCGCCGCCCAGGATGGCGAGCCTCAGTGGCCGCCCGAAACGCTCACGCACTCCCGCCATCGTCCCCTCCGGTGGCGCGCGCGGCGCGTCGGCCGCGCGCGAGCCGGCGATGATAAGCGATCGCGCGAGCGCGCCGCTACATCCCGCGGCCCCAGTACTCGCAGAACCGCTCGAGGTTGCCGGTGAAGTACGCGCCGTAGCCGGCCCAGCCCTCGTACTTCGGCAGCTTCACCGCGCGCATCGCGTCGTCGTTCAGGCACTTCTTGTCGGCGGCGAGCTGCTTCGCGGCGTTCGAGACGTCGATCATGTAGTCGCGGAAGGCGCGCACGTCGTCCTTCGTGCCGAGCCGCCCGCCGGGGGCCGGGTGCCCGGGGATCAGGCGGTCCCAGTCCATCGCGAGCACGCGGTCGATGCCGGCGAACCAGTCGGGGATGTACGCGTCCGGCATGTCGCGGTAGAGCACGCCCTGCACGGGCAGCCAGTCGACCGCGTAGAGGATGCGCTCCCTCGGCAGCAGCATCACCAGCATGTTGTCCGAGTGGTTGTTCCCGAGCCACAGCAGGTCCACGCGCATCCCGCCCAGCAGGATCGTGCTTCCGCTGTCCTCGACGATCATGTCGGGCAGCACGACGTCGGGGTTCTGCAGCCCGGCCAGGCGCTTGTGCGCGTTGCGATGGGCGACGACGATCGCGCCCTGGTCCTTGAAGACCTTCGCGCCCGCGGAATGGTCGTAGTGGTGGTGGCTGTAGATGACGTATTTGACCGGCGCCGTCGTGATCTTCCGGATCTCCTCGAGGTAGGCCGCGGGCGCCTTCGGGTCGAAGTAGCCGTTCGGGTCGGCGACGATCACGCCCTCGGGCGAGACGACGAACATCGACTGGTAGCCGCCGGCGCGGAACACGTAGACGTTGTCGGCGACCTTCGTCGTCGAGTACGGCGAGGCGGGGGCGGGCGCCTGCGCCGGCGCGGCGCAGGCCAGGATCATCGCGGCCGCGGCGGCGAGCGCGCGGAGGCAGGGGCGAAGCATCGGGATTCTCCGGAACGGGGGCGTGCCCGGCGATGCTGCCTTGCCCCGCGAGGCCCGGTCAACTGGCCGGATCACCGCCGGGCTCGCGGCCTCGCCTGGCCCGGGTCGGGATGTTGCAAAGCACAACGTGGTCCGGATTGACAGGCTGCCCGGTTCCCGGTGGAATGGCCTGACCATCTGACCACGCACCGGCGCGTCCCGCGCGACCGGGGGGGCGGACGGGACCCAGGAGGAAACCACGATGCATCGCACGCTTCGCGCCGGCTTGCGCGCCTTCGCCGCGCTCGCGCTCGGCTACTCGATCACCGCGTCGGCCCAGCCGATCACGCTGCACGGCGCCGTGCAGTTCGCGGACGACCACGTGTTCACGCGCGCGCTCGTCAAGTTCCAGGAGCTGGTGGTCCAGTACTACGGCAAGCCGGTCAACTTCGTCCTGCACAAGAACAGCGAGCTGGGCCTCGAGAAGGACTACTTCGCGTTCATGAACCAGGGCATCTCGGTCGACTACGGCATCGTGTCGCCGGCGCACATGTCGACGTTCGCGAAGGCCGCGCCGTTCATCGACGCGCCGTTCCTGTTCCGCGACCTCGACCACTGGAACAAGGTGCTCGACGCCGACGTGCTGAAGCCGATCGCCGACGAGGTCGCCGCGAAGGGCGACGTGATGCTGATCGGCTACGCGGGCGGCGGCACGCGGAACATCTTCGCGAACAAGCCGGTCCGCAACCTGCAGGAGATGAAGGGCCTCAAGATCCGCGTGCAGGGCGCGCCGATCTGGAGCAAGACCTTCTCGGCGATCGGGATGTCGCCGACGGTGATCGCCTACGACGAGATCTACAACGCGATCCAGAACGGCGTGATCCAGGCCGGCGAGAACGAAGCCGCGGGCGTCGAGGCGATGAAGTTCTACGAGGTCGGCCCGAACCTCAACATGACGCAGCACGCGATCACGATCCGCCCGATCTGCTTCTCGGGCAAGACGTTCCGCAAGCTGCCGCCGGACCTCCAGGCCGCGATCGTCCGGGCGGGCAAGGAAGCCGGCGCGTTCGGCCGGCAGCTCGAGTCCTCGCAGGACGCCGCGAAGCTCGAGCTGTTCGAGAAGCAGGGCAAGCTCAAGCGGATCCCGTTCGCGGACCGCGCGCAGATGAAGAAGCTGGCCGATCCGGTGATGGCCGAGTACGCGAAGGAGATCGGCGCCGACGCGATCTACGCCAAGATCAACGCGATGTAGCCGGCGAGGCGAAGGTCCGGCGGGCGCCGACGCGGCCCCCGCCGGATTTTTTTGCCGTGCGAGTCGAGGCAGGGGGACGAATGCGGACGTTCATCGCGGGCTACGCCCGCGCGCTCAACTGGCTGCTCGGCGCGAGCGTCGGCATCCTGGTCGTGCCCGTCACGCTCCAGATGCTGGCGCGCCAGACCGGCCTGATCCCGAACTGGATCTGGACCGAGGAGATGGCGCGCTTCTTCTTCATCTGGATGGTGATGCTCGGCGCGATGGTCGGCGTGCGAGAGGGCACGCACTTCGACGTCGACGTCTGGCCGGAGCTGAAGCCGCGGAACAACGCGCTGCTGCGCATCGTGTCGATGGTGTTCGTGCTGGTCTTCGCGCTCGTGTTCGTCTGGTACGGCACCCGGTTCCTGCAGTTCGGCTGGAACCAGACCTCGGAGCTCGCCGACCTGCCGATGGGCTGGATCTTCGCCTCGTGGCCGCTGACCGGGCTAACGTGGCTCGTCTTCGGCTTCGAGCGCCTGCGCAGGGACCTCAAGATCGTCGTCGACGGCCCCCCGCCGGGGAGCGACGTCGACGCGCACCGCGACATCGGCACCGGGAGCGTCGTATGACCGGGGCGATGCTCACGCCCGGCGTCGCGGCGATGTGGCTGTTCGGCAGCTTCTTCCTGCTGATGGTGCTCCGCGTGCCGGTCGCCTTCGCGCTCGGGCTGGCGTGCCTGCCGGTGCTGTTCATCGAGCCGCGCCTGTCGCCGATGGTCGTCTTCAACACGACGTTCAAGGCGTACAACTCGTTCATCCTGCTGGCGGTCCCCTTCTTCCTGCTCACGGCCAACTTGATGAACGTCGGCGGGATCACCGACCGCCTCGTCCTGCTCTCCCGCACGATGGTCGGACGCTTCCCGGGCGCGCTGGCGCAGATCAACGTGCTGCTGTCGGTGTTCTTCGCAGGCATCTCGGGGTCGTCGACCGCGGACGCGGCGAGCCAGGGCAAGATCTTCATCGAGGCGCAGGTGAAGGAGGGCTACGACCTGTCGTTCTCGATCGCGATCACCGCGGTGTCGGCCGTGCTCGCGGTCATCATCCCGCCGTCGATCCTGATGGTGGTGTGGGGCGGCGTGCTGCAGGTGTCGATCGGCGCGCTGTACCTCGCGGGGGTCATCCCCGGCCTGCTCATCGGCCTCGCGCAAATGGCGACCGTCCACGTCTACGCCGTGCGCCGCAAGTACCCGACGTATCCGCGGTCGACGCTGCGCGAGTTCCTGAGGGCGGCGGCGATCTCGGTCCCCGCGCTGTTCACTCCCTTCATCATCGTCGGGGGCATCCTGCTCGGCTGGTTCACCGCGACCGAGTCGGCGGCGGTCGCGGTCCTCTATGCGGCGGCGCTGTCGTTCTTCTTCTACCGCGAGATGGACGGCCCGAAGCTGTGGAACGCGCTGCTCGAAACCGGCAAGCTCTCGGCGATCGCGCTCTTCTGCGTCGGCACCGCGTCGGTGTTCGGCTGGCTGCTCGCCTACTACCAGATCCCGAAGGCGCTGCTCGCTCACGTCACCGAGTGGGGGCTGGGGCCGATCGGCGTCGGGTTCTTCATCGTCGGCGTCTTCCTCGTCGTCGGCTGCTTCCTCGACGCGATCCCCGCGATCATCATCGTCGGCACCGTGCTGCAGCCGCTCGCCGCCTCGGTCAACATGCATCCGGTGAGCTTCGCCATCATCAGCATCGTCGCGCTGGCGTTCGGCCTCGTCACACCGCCCTACGGGCTGTGCCTGATGATCTCCTGCGCGATCGCGAAGGTCCGCTTGCGATACGCGCTCAAGGACACGATGATCATGCTGGCGCCGATGCTGGCGGTGCTCGCGGCGATGATCATCTGGCCTCAGATCCCGCTCTGGCTGCCGTCGATCGTCCGGCCGGACTTCCTGAGCTGAACGGAGCGAGGAGGGCGTCATGCCGTCGTTCACGCCGATGGCCGGCGGATTCGGGGTCGAGGCCCACGGCGTCGACCTCGCGAGGCTCGACGACTCGGCGTTCGCCGAGCTCGAGCGCGCGTTCTACGAGGGCCTCGTGCTGGGCGTCCGCGGGCAGGACCTGACGGCGCGCCAGTTCGTCGCGTTCGCGCGGCGCTTCGGGCCGCCGCAGCCCCACGTGATCGACCAGTTCCACCATCCGGACGACCCGAACATCCTGATCCTGTCGAACGTGAAGAAGGACGGCAAGCCCACCGGCCTCCAGGACGCCGGCTCGTACTTCCACACCGACTATTCGTACCTGCAGGTGCCGGCCCGCGCGACCACGCTCTATTCGCTCGTCGTGCCGAAGGCCGGCGGCGACACGAAGTTCGCCAACCAGCAGGCGGCGTACGACGACCTCCCCGAGGCGATGAAGCGCCGGATCGAGCCGCTCTACGCGATCCATCACTACGGCAACCGGCACGACACCGACGAGGCGAGCCGCACGGCCGCGTCGCCCCTGACCGACGACCAGAAGGCCAGGATGCCGCTGATCACGCACAGGATCGCGCGGACGCATCCGGTGACCGGGCGCAAGTCGCTCTACGCGGTGTCCGGCAGCTCGTTCGGCATCGTCGGCATGCCCGAGGACGAGGCGCGGGACCTGCTGGACGAGCTCGCCGCGCATTCGACGCAGGCGAAATACCAGATGCGGTTCAAGTACGGCGTCGGCGACGTGGTCGTCTGGGACAACGCCTCGTTGCTCCATTCGGCCACGCTGATCGACCCCGACGACGCGCGCACGCTCTGGCGGGTGACGCTGCTCGAGCCGTCGGCGGGCGCGGCCGCGCCCGAGGTGCTGGCGCCCACCTACGCCGGCTCCGGCATGTAGGCCCGCGCCCCGCGCGTTGATGCGCGTCAACGCGCGGCGTCCCGCGCCTGCTAGCATCCTTCGCGACGGCGATGCGCGGAGGCCCGGTGACGTCGATGCGTGCGATGGTGCTCGAGGCGCCCGGCGCCCCGCTCGTCGCGCGCGAGCGCCCGATGCCCGTCCCGGGACCCGGCGAGGTCGCTGCGCGTATCCGCCTGCGGCGTCTGCCGGACCGACCTGCACGTCGTCGACGGCGAGCTGCCCGGCGCGCGTTCGCCGATCGTTCCGGGCCACGAGATCGTCGGCCGCATCGCGGCGATCGGTCCCGGCGTGGACGGCTGGCGCGAGGGCGAGCGCGCCGGGGTCCCCTGGCTCGCATCGGCCTGCGGCCGGTGCGCATGGTGCGCGAGCGGACGCGAGAACCTCTGCGAGGACGCCGCCTACACCGGCTGCACGCGCGACGGCGGCTACGCGACGCACGCGCTGGCCGACGCGCGATACGCGCTGCGGCTGCCCGACGCGTACGACGACCTGCACGCGGCGCCGCTCCTGTGCGCGGGGCTCATCGGCCACCGCGCCTACGCGATGGCCGGGCCGGCGCGAACGCTCGGGCTCTACGGCTTCGGGGCCGCGGCGCACCTCGTCGCGCAGGTCGCCGTCGCGGACGGGAGGCGCGTGTTCGCGTTCACCCGCCCCGGCGACCGCGACGCGCAGGCGCTCGCGCGCTCGCTCGGCGCCGCGTGGGCCGGCGGCAGCGACGAGACGCCGCCCGCGGCCCTCGACGCGGCGATCCTGTTCGCGCCGGTCGGCGAGCTCGTGCCCCTCGCGCTCGCGGCGACGGCGCCCGCCGGCACCGTCGTGTGCGCGGGCATCCACATGAGCGACATCCCGTCGTTCCCGTACCGGCTCCTGTGGCGCGAGCGCGTTCTGCGCTCGGTCGCGAACCTCACGCGAGAGGACGGCGCGCGCTTCCTCGAGCGCGTCGCGGGGCTGAAGCTCGACGTGCGCGTGTCGCCGTATCCGCTCGAGCGCGCGAACGACGCGCTGGCCGACCTCCGCGCGGGGCGCGTCGCGGGCGCCGCCGTCTTGACGATGCCCGCCGATTAGCGTCAACTGGGTCCCCGGTCCCCGCCACGAAGGAGCCGATCATGGCACGCAAGGCCCCCGCAGCCGCTCCCGCGGCCTCCCCGAAAACCGCGCCGCGCCGCAAGCCGAAGCGTCGCCCGTCCGCCAAGAAGGCGCTGGGCGGCGGATTCGCGATGCCGCCGGGCGCCGTCCCCGGCGACATGTCGAAGATGGCGAACCTGCTCACGCCCGAGCAGGCGATCGAGCTCTACAAGGCCAACGCGCGCATGGCGCTCGACGTGATCAACGCCGCGATCGACAGCACGGCGAAGCTGCGCAAGCTCCAGTTCGCCGGCGAAGAGGAGGCGCGCGCGTTCCACAAGCGCGCCGCGAAGTCCGCGGCGGAGGCGCGCGACGCGCAGTCGCTGATGGCCGCGGGCCAGGACGCGGCGACCGAGGCGCTCGAGAAGTCGATGCGCTACTGGGGCGAGATGTTCGACCTGATCAGCGAGATGCAGAAGCGCGTGTTCGTGCTGATCGAGGAGCAGGCCGAAGGCATGCCGGGCGTGAAGCAGGCGAAGGCCGCGATGGCGATGCTCCCGGACATGGGTCCGATGCGCAACGTGGTCGAGGCGATGCGGGGCGTCGTGGGCTCGGGCGGCAACGCGCTCGAGCACATGCAGAAGGTGATCGGCGACTTCTCGCGGATGGCGCAGCACACGATGCCGGGAACCCGGCGCTGATCCGGCGGCGCCGGCGCGGCACCGCGCCGGCGCTCATCGTCCGCCGATCAGGAACGCGAGCACGCTCCGGAGCCTCGCCGGCGTCACCGGCTTGGCGAGGTGCGGATTCCCCGAGGCCTTGATCGTCGCGAGGTCCTCGGGCGAGCTCGCGCCCGACACGATCACCGCCGGGATCGCGGCACCGAACGCGGCGCGCACGCGCTCGATCGCCTCGCGGCCGGTCGCGCCCTGCGCGAGGCGCCAGTCGACGATCATCGCGTCGGGCGCCCGCCCGCCGGCGGCCTCGAGCGCCTCGTCGACGCTCGCAGCCGCGTCGCTCTCGACGCCCCAGGACGCGAGCGCCGACACCGTGGCCGCGCGGACGTCCTCCTCGTCGTCGATCACGAGCACGCGCCGACCGGCGATCGAGCCGGCGGCGCCGCGGCGGCGCCTTCCGCGACGATCGCCGACGGGTCCTCGCGCTCGACGATCACGCGGAACACCGAGCCGCGCCCCGGCTCCGAGTCGACCTCGATGCGATGCCCGAGCAGGCCCGCGAGCCGGCGGACGATCGCGAGTCCGAGCCCCAGCCCGCGCGAGCGGTCGCGCTCGGGATTGCCGATCTGGTAGAACTCCTCGAAGACGCGCTCGCGCTCCTCGGCGGGGATCCCCGGGCCGCTGTCGTGCACCTCGATCGCGACCCGGCTCCCGCGCCTCCGCGCGCCGACGACCACGCCGCCCCGCCTCGTGTGCTTGAGCGCGTTGTCGACGAGGTTCCGCGCGATGCGCTCGAGCAGCACCGGATCCGAACGCACGACGAGCCGCGTCCGCACGACGGCGAGCTTGAGGCCGCGCTCGAGCGCGACCGGCGCGAAGTCGCCGGCGAGGCGGTCGAGCAGCGCGTCGAGCGCGATCGCCTGCGGGCGGGGCTCGATCGCGCCCGCGTCCAGGCGCGAGATGTCGAGCAGCGACGACAGCAGGCTCTCCAGCGACTCGACCGAGTGGCGCATGCGGTCCGCGAGGCGCGCGCCCTCGGCGTCCTGCACGTGCTCCGGCAGCTTCGCGGCGAAGAGCCCCAGCGCGTGCAGCGGCTGCCGCAGGTCGTGGCTCGCAGCCGCGAGGAAGCGCGACTTCGCGCGGTCGGCGGCCTCGGCCGCGTCGCGCGCCTCCCGCGTGCGCTCGAGCTGCGCCGTCAGCGCGGCGCTCTTCTCGTCGACGAGCCGCTCGAGCTCGACGTTCGACCGCTCGGCCTCGTTCAGCGCGCGCACGAAGCGGTCGATGAGGATCCAGCCGACGAGCACCAGGAACGCGAGCGCGGCGTACGGCACGAGTCATACTTCGCGTATCCGGTAGGGGTCGTTCGCGGCGTTCCAGTCGTGCACGGCGAACGCGGTCGACACCGCGCCCGCGGCGAACAGGAGCGCGCTCTCGGTGTTGCGCATGCGCACCGCGTAGCGCGCCACCGCGTAGAGCGCGATCGCGACGAGCCCGATGCCGCCGGCGCGGATCGACACCGCGGCGGCGACGAAGGCGCCCAGCGCGTACGCGACGTAGAGGACCGGCACCACGGCGAGCGCGAACGCGACCACCAGGCGCCGATAGGCCCGCCAGTCGACGCCGGTGAACCGGATGCAGAACAGGCTGAGCAGGCACGCGAAGCCCATGTACATGCCGTGCCACCAGACGCTCCAGTGCGGCTCCGGGATCGGCGAGATCGGCAGCTGCGACAGCAGCGTGTGCGCGCCCCAGAGGATCGCGCTCGCGCCGAAGAGCGCATAGGTCGCGTCGCGGCGGCGCACCCAGAGGAACAGGATGAACAGGCCCAGGACGACGATCGTGACCGACACCAGCGCGGGCCCGATCGTCATGACGACGAGGTCGGTGAAAGCGCGGCGCCGGATGTCCGCGGACGGGCCCACGACGATCGGGTCGAGCCCCGCGAGCCACGCCACGGGCACGTAGACGCGGATCGCGACGCGGTTCACGCCCTGCCGCGGCAGCGCGAACGGGATCGCGAAGGCCTGCGAGCGCTCCCAGCTCTGCGGCATGCGGCCGGTCAGGTCGCCGGTGGCGCCGACGAGGGTGTCGTTCACGAACACCTGCGCCTGCGTGTTGATGCCGGGCAGGTAGATCGCGTAGATGCCGTCGGGCGTGTCGTCGAGCGTCCAGTCGAACAGGTACCAGGCGAAGCCGCGCGCGTCGGGCCGGTTGACCGTCCACGGATCGGGAAGTCGGATCGGGACGCCGGCCGCCGGGTCCGCGGGCGGGAGCGGCGAAGCGTCGAGCACGAGCCGTCCGTCGACGAGCGTCGCGAGCGGCGGCCCGGGCCTCGCGTCGGCGGGCGCCGCGCACGCGAGCGCGACCGACGCGATTAGGCCGGCGGCGAAACTCGAAAATTCGCGCTTCCAGGGCATCGGGTGGGTCGCCCGCGATCCTATAATGGGCTCGGGGAAGGCGTTATGCGCCGCCGGCCTGGACGACGACGGAAGGATTCGCCTGCGGCAGGGAAGTACATCGATCGGCCTCGCCGACGACCATCCGATCAAGGCGAGCCGCGCGTCTCGGCCCTGAGTTGGGGACGTGCGCTTCGTCGAGGCGCGACGCGCCGGGCACGCTGGCCTCGAACAAGCGCATCCGAGCTGACCGGCGGCTGGTCGACTCCAGGATGCCCTGGCTCGTCCGCCTGACGCGATCCGGACGCTGCGCGAGCGCGCCCCGCAGGTCCCGCTGGTCGTGGTGTCGGCGGACGAGGACCCGGCGCACGTCGCCGCGCTGCTCGCGCTCGGCGTGTCGGGCTACGTCCCGAAGAGCGAGCCGCCGGCGGTGATCGTCTCGGCGGTGCGGCTCGTGCTCGCGGGCGGGACCTACGTACCGCCGCGGCTCATGGGCTGGCCCGCCGAGCCGCCCGGTCCCGAGCTGACGCCGCGCCAGGCCGAGGTCCTCAAGCTGCTCGCGCAGGGGCTGCCGAACAAGTCGATCGCGAACGCGCTCGGCGTGAGCGAGGGCACGATCAAGGTCCACCTGATCGCCGTGTTCCGCGCACTCAACGTGCGCAACCGGACCGCGGCGGTGCTCGCCGCGCAGCGCTACCGCGGCTGAGCGCGCGCCACCTCGGCGCGCCGGGCGGCCACGCCGGTCGTCGTCGACGCGGCGTCGGCGCGAGGCTCCGGCTCCTTCGCCGGGGCCGCGGCCCCGGCCCCCCTCGCGGCATGGCCGGGCGGATCGTCGACGGCCTTGACCACCTTGCCGTCCTCGCAGGTCGCGAACGACGCGATGTCGACCGCGTAGCGATCGCATGCCGAGTCGTCCACGACCTGGATGGCGGCCAGCGCCACCGGCGCGGCGAAGAAAAACGCGCCGACGAGCGCGCCCCGGTGCAGGCGGCGAGATCGCATGTCCGCTCCCGTCAGAACGTCGGGACCGGCGGGACGTCGAACGACGACGACGCGCCTTGCGGAAACACGCTGCTCGCCCCCGGCACCGACGGGTCGCCCGCCGGCGCGTGGAAGCAATCGTTGCCGCACGCGGGCGCCGCGGCCGCCTGCGCGCGCGCATGCTCGAGGATCGGCACCGTGCCGGTGTCGAAGTCCATGTGCGCCCAGACGAGCGCGGCGAATCCCATGACGAAGGCGGTCGCGACCAGCGTGCGAGCCGCGGCGGCGCGCGTGCCGCCTTGACGATCGATCGACATCCTGTCCATGGCCTCTCTCCGTTTCGTCGTCGCGGAAGATCGCGACGGGGCCATCGTCCTGCGCGCGGCGCCGTGCGTGAATTCCACGGAGGACGCGTCGACGCTCGTCCGGAAGGCGCGGGGGGCCTATGACGAACGGTGTAGGCGGCGACGCTTGACGGGCATCAAGCCGGTCGCGGCCCGTCCGCGGCACCGGGCCTAGAATGACGCCCATGGACGACGTCCGGGAGACGGGGCCATCGAGACGCTGAAGGCCTGGCAGTGCATCGGCTGCGGGCGCCTCGAGGCGCCGCAGAACTGCATCGGCGTGTGCCGCGACCGCAAGGTGGAGCTCGTGTACGCGTCCGAGCTCGCCGAGGCGGAAGGGCGCTCGGAGGCGCTGCGCGGCGAGGTCGTCGCGCTGCGCGCCTTCGTCCAGAAGCTCGCGTCGACGAAGCCGCGCGACGGCCAGTGGGAGCGTTCGTGGCGGTCGCTGCAGGACGAGGCGAGGGACCTGCTCGCGAAGCACGCCGACGCCGGCGCGCCCGCCGCCCGGCCGGAGCCCGCGCGCGCGGCCGACGTCCCGGGCGAGGCGCGCTCGCGCGAAGCCTAGGAGTCCCTGCACTACCTCGCGCTGCGCGCGACGGCCGCGCCCGACGCCAGAGGCGCCGGGCGCGGGACCGGCGTCGTCATGCCGCGTCGGGCCCCGGATCGTCGTTCGCCGGCGCCCGCGCGACCGAGACGATCGCGAGCTCGCGGATCGCGCGGTCCGGCAGGTTCGCCGCGACGCGCGCGCCCGCGCGCCGGCCGATCAGCGCGCGCGCCGCCGGCGCGAACACCGAGATGCGCGCGCGCGACGCGTCGGCGCCGGACGGATGCACGAGCGTCACCGTGCGCCGCGCGCCGGCCGGCAGCTCGTCGTAGGTGACGGTCGCGCCGAGCGCGGCGACGCCGTCGGAGAGCGCGGCGTCCGCCACGACGCTCGCGGAGGCGATCGTGTCGGCGAGGCCGTCGGCGGCGGCGGCCTCGGACGCGTCGCGGGCGGGCCAGTCGGCGACGAGGGCGGCGAGCGCCGCGGCGTCGCGGCGGGAAAGCAATACGTCGTGCAGGTCGGGCACGGCATCCTCCAGCAATCGGAAAAGGCAAAGGCGCGCTGGCGCCGCGCGTTCGAGGCGCGGGCGGCAGGCGGCGGGGAAAGTCAGCGAAGCGACCCGGCAAGCGCGGCGTTCACGGACCGGTCAGGTCCGGGAGCGGCTCGCGGTTACCGGGCGCTCCCGAGGCAGGCGAGCGTGCCGCGGTCGTGGCGGCGAAGCGCGAGCGTCGACACCGGCGCGAGCGCACGGGTCGCACGGCGAGCGGCGCTCGCGGCGAAGGCGCGGAGGTTCGGGCGGTGGAGGCGGACGTTCACGACTGCATTGTGGGGTCGATCGCGCGCCGATTCAACCGCGACGGCGGTGCGGGATTCGCGCGAGCTTCGCGTGTGGCGATCGTGGTGCCCGGGGCCGGATTCGAACCGGCACGCCGCTTTCGCAGCCGCGGATTTTAAGTCCGCCGTGTCTACCGTTCCACCACCCGGGCGCTGCTCGACGACGCCGGCCGCGCACGGCCGGGACGTTCGTCGGTCGCGGCGTCAGACTGCCTTGACGCCGATCGTCCTGCGCTCGGGGCGTAAGTGCGGAGCGGGCTCCTCGCCGCCGTAGGTGGCGCGCACGTAGTCGGCGACGATGGTGCCGAATTCCTCGGCGATGCGGTCGCCCTTGAGCGTCACCGTCTTCTGTCCGTCGACGTAGACCGGCGCGACCGGCGTCTCGCCGGTCCCCGGCAGGCTGATGCCGACGTTGGCGAGCTTCGATTCGCCGGGGCCGTTCACGACGCAGCCCATCACGGCGACGGTCATCGTCTCGACGCCGGGGTAGCGCGTGCGCCAGGCGGGCATCTGGCCGCGCAGCCAGGTCTGGATGCTCTCGGCGAGCTCCTGGAACACGACGCTCGTCGTGCGGCCGCAGCCGGGGCACGCCGAGACGAGCGGCGCGAACGACCGCAGCCCCATCGTCTGCAGGATCTCCTGCGCGACGACGACCTCGCGGGTGCGATCGCCGTTCGGCTCGGGCGTGAGCGAGATGCGGATCGTGTCGCCGATGCCCTGCTGCAGGAGCACGGCCAGCGCCGCGGTCGACGCGACGATGCCCTTGCTGCCCATGCCGGCCTCGGTCAGGCCCAGGTGGATCGGGTAGTCGCAGCGGCGCGCGAGCTCGGTCGTGACCGCGATCAGGTCCTGCACCGCGCTCACCTTGCACGACAGGACGATGCGGTCGCCGGGCAGCCCGATCGACTCGGCGAGCGCGGCGCTGCGCAGCGCCGACTGCACGAGCGCCTCGCGCGTGACGTGCATCGCGTCGAGCGGCGCCGCCGACGCGGCATTCTCGTCCATCAGCGTCGAGAGCAGGTCGGCGTCGAGGCTGCCCCAGTTGACGCCGATGCGCACCGGCTTGTCGTGCTCGATCGCGCGCTCGATCATCGTCGCGAACTGCGCGTCGTGGCGGCTGCCCTTGCCGACGTTCCCGGGGTTGATCCGGTACTTCGCGAGCGCCTCGGCGCAGGCGCGGTTCGCGAGCAGCTTGTGGCCGTTGAAGTGGAAGTCGCCGACGAGCGGCACCCGGCAGCCCATCGCGTCGAGTCGGTCGCGGATCGCCGGCACCGCGTCCGCCGCCTCGGCCGTGTTCACGGTGACGCGGACGAGCTCGGAGCCGGCATCGGCGAGCGCCTTCACCTGGGCGACGGTCGCGGCGACGTCCGCCGTGTCGGTGTTCGTCATCGACTGGACGACGATCGGGGCGTCGCCGCCGACGGCCACGCCGCCGACGTGGACGGTGCGCGTGCGGCGGCGCACGATGTCGGGCCGGCTGAATCCGCTCATGGGGTCGATCGTCGGGGCGCGCGAGGGGCGCGGGGACGACGGATTTTAGCATCGACGCCCCGCGCCTTGACCGGGATCAAGTGGGCGGCCGGGCGAGTGTGTCGAAATGGCGGCGGTCGGGGTCCGCGGGAGGTGGCGTGGCCGTTCGTTGCGGGGCATCGAGATCCGCCGTCGGGGAGGGGGCGTGAGCCCGCCCACGGTCACGAGCGCCGTGCGGGACGCGCCGGCGATCCCCGGCTACCTCGAGCAGGTCTACCGCTGGGCTTACGTGACGCCGCGCGCCGTCGACACGTTCGAGCGCGAGTGGCTGGTCAACGCGATCCTGTTCGGCAACTACGCGCGCCTGCGCGACGCCGCGCTCGACGCGCTCGGCGGCGGCCTCGGCGGCACGACCCTCCAGGTGGCCTGCGTCTACGGCAACCTGACGTCGCGGCTGCTCGGGCGCCTTCCGGCCGACGCGCGCCTCGAGGTGGTCGACATCCTGCCGATCCAGCTCGCGAACCTGCGCGGCAAGCTTCCGCCCGACGCGCGCGTGGCGCTGCGGCACGCGGACGCCTCGTCGTTGCCGCACGCGGACGCGAGCGTCGACCGCGCGCTCCTGTTCTTCCTGCTGCACGAGCAGCCCGAGGCCGTGCGGCGCGCGACGCTCGCCGAGGCGCTGCGGGTCGTGCGCCCCGGCGGCCGGATCGTGATCGTCGACTACCACCGGCCCCGGCCGGCCCACCCGATGCGCGGCCTCATGCGCCTCGTGTTCCGGCGGCTCGAGCCCTACGCGATCGACCTCTGGCGCCATCCGATCGACGCGTTCCTGCCGGAGGGCGCCGCGACCGCGCGGATCGAGCGCGCGACCTACTTCGGCGACCTCTACCAGAAAGTCGTGATCACGCGCTAGCGCGTGACGGCCATGATCGAGACCTACCAGGCCGATGTCGCCATCGTCGGAGCGGGCGGGGCGGGCCTGCGCGCGGCGATCGCGGCGGCGGAGGCGTCGCCGGGAATCCGCGTCGCGCTGGTGTCGAAGGTCTACCCGATGCGCAGCCACACGGTGGCGGCCGAGGGCGGGTCCGCGGGCGTCGTGCAGGCGCACGACAGCCTGCAGCAGCACTTCGACGACACCGTCACCGGCGGCGACTGGCTCTGCGAGCAGGACGTCGTCGACTACTTCGTCGCGCAGTGCACGCCCGAGATGGTGCAGCTCGAGCACTGGGGCTGCCCGTGGAGCCGCCGCGAGGACGGGCACGTCGCCGTGCGCGCGTTCGGCGGGATGAAGGTCGAGCGCACCTGGTTCGCCGCGGACAAGACGGGCTTCCACATCCTGCACACGCTGTTCCAGACCTCGCTCAAGTACCCGGCGATCCGGCGCTTCGACGAGCACTTCGCCGTCGACCTCGTCGTCGACGAGGGCCGATGCCGCGGCGTCGTGGCGCTCGACGTCGCGTCGGGGCGGTTCGTGCTGATCGACGCCGGCGCGGTCGTGATCGCGACCGGCGGCGCGGGACGCGTGTTCCGCGAGAACACGAACGGCGGCATCGTGACCGGCGACGGGATGGCGCTCGCCTACCGGCACGGCGTCCCGCTGCGCGACATGGAGTTCGTGCAGTACCACCCGACCTGCATGCCCGGCACCGGCCTCCTGTTCACCGAGGGGTGCCGCGGCGAGGGCGGCATCCTCGTGAACCGCGACGGCTACCGCTACCTGCAGGACTACGGCCTCGGCCCGCCGGATCCCTGGCCGCGCAAGAAGGCGATGGAGCTCGGGCCGCGCGACCGGCTCTCGCAGGCGTTCTGGCACGAGGACCGCAAGGGGCGCACCGTGCAGACGCCGCACGGCAGCGCCGTGCACCTCGACCTGCGCCACCTGGGCGAGGCGAAGCTGCGCGAGCGGCTGCCGCTCATCTGCGAGCTCGCCGAGGAGTTCCTCGGCATCGACCCGGCGAAGGCGCCGATCCCGGTGCGCCCGGCGGTCCACTACACGATGGGGGGCATCCTCGTCGACGGCCGCACCGCGTCGCCGCTGCCGGGGCTCTACGCGGCGGGCGAATGCTCCAGCGTCGGCATCCACGGCGCGAACCGGCTCGGATCGAACTCGCTCGCGGAGCTGTGCGTGTTCGGCCGCGTCGCCGGCGAGGAAGCGGCGCGCGCCGGGCGCGAGGCGCGCCGCGGCGATGCGGCGACGCTCCTGCGGCAGGCGGAGGACGCGGTCGCGCGCGCCGGCGCGCTCGTCGCCCGGCGCGACGGGCGCGAGCGCCTCGCGACGATCCGCAAGGCGATGGCGCAGTCGATGGAGGC
>JBGAHH010000019.1:0-52844 GCA_044226265.1 Casimicrobiaceae bacterium
GGAGTTGGACCGCATGATCGCCGGCGCGCGCACAAAGGGGTTTGCTCCGCGCACGGAGGCCGAGATCAACGCGGACGTGCATGCCTTGCTCAACGAGATCAATATCAAGTCGACCGAGCTCGACATTCCGGACCTCTTGAAACGCATCGCCGAGGTCAACCCCAGGAATGCGAGTCAGGGCGATTTGTTGCTCCGCGCGATCAAGAAGCGCCACGGCGCGACAATCACTTCGCTGAAGGAGGATCTCAAGGCCGCCAAAGCCGAGCGCGCGCGCGAAATGCGCGGCGGTGGGCCCGCGCCCAAGGAGCCGGATCAGAGCACGCACGCGTGCACGGTTCTCGATCGGATCGGCCCGAAAAACGTCCACTTCACGCTCGACTCGTTCTTCATGTGGGACAACGCGGGCGTCTGGCGGCGCGCCGATGACCGTGAGATCAAGCAAGTGGCACAGGACGTTCTCGACGACGATGAGCACGTCATGGTGAGCAAAGGGCTCGTCGATGGCGTCCTCGACAACATCAAGAACTCGTGCTTTACCAAGGATTGCCTGTTCGAGCCCGACAACATGCGCGGGCGCCTGCTGGTCAACACCTCGAACGGCACGCTCGATTGGGACGAGGCGGCGGGCGCGTGGGCGCTGCGCGAGCACCGGCGCGAGGACTACCTCATCACGCAACTGCCGATCCCTTACGACGCGGGTGCCCGCGCGCCCCGGTTTGAGCAATTCCTAGCCGAAGTGTTCGACGGCGACCCTGACGCCGCGCAGAAGACGGAATGCGTGCTCGAATTTATCGGCTACTCGGTCCTCCCCACGGCGCGCTACGAGAAGTTTGTCATCCTGATCGGCGGCGGCGCCAATGGGAAGTCGGTGCTGTTGAGGGTACTTGAGCACATCATCGGCCCGCGGTGCGTCGCTGCGGTGCAGCCGTCGCAATTGGACAACAAGTTCCAGCGTGCCCACCTGTACAGCAAGCTCGTGAACCTCGTGTCCGAGATTGCTGAAGGGGCGGAAATCCCGGACGCCGAGTTGAAGGCGATCGTCTCCGGCGAGGCGATGACCGCCGAGCACAAGAACCGCGACCCGTTCGAGTTCCACCCCTACGCGACGTGCTGGTTCGGGACCAACCACCTGCCGCATACGCGCGACTTCTCCAACGCGACCTTCCGGCGCGCGATCGTGCTCAAGTTCAACAACACGTTCGACGGCGCGCGCTGCGATCCCAACCTCTCGGAAAAGCTCATCGACGAGACGCCCGGCATCCTCGCGATGGCGCTCGACCGCTTCCGTGGCGTCATCGCGCGCAAGGGATTCACGATCCCGGCGTCGTCGATCGAGGCGGCGCGCGAGTGGCGCCGCGACGTGGACCAGGTGGCGCAGTTCCTCGACGAGCGATGCACGCCGGACAGAACCGCGTCTATCGCGTCGGCTGACCTCTACTCCGACTACCGCGCATGGGCGGATGGCGCTGGGGTCGCGCGCAAGCTCGGCCGCAAGGCGTTCACGACGCGGGTGGTGGCCGCTGGCGGCTGGTCGGGGAAGTCCGGTCGCGAAGGGACGCGGATGATCTGCGGGTGGGCGCTACGCCCGCGACTCGCTTGACCGCCTGCCAATCCTCGACGGATGGTAAATCCGGCGAGCTGCCGACCGGGCCGGTGCCTGAGCCTACCGGGAGCGCGCCTTCTTGATCGGCACCACATCGGCGCCACGCGCGAATGCGTCTACCATGTCGGCCCATTGCTGCATCATCTGGCGCCGCTCGGGCAAGTACTTGGCCCGGTTGTACGCGGCGCGCACCTTATTGCGCTCGTCGTGCGCCAACTGGCGCTCGATCACATCGGAGCGCCATCCGGCCTCATTGAGCGCGGTCGACGCGACTGCGCGGAAGCCGTGGCCTGTCATCTTGCCCTTGTAGCCCAAGCGGTAGAGCGCGAACAGCAACGTGTTGTTGCTGACGGGCTTGTCGCGATTGCGCCCGGGCAAGACGTAGCGGCTATCGCCGTTGCGCCCGCGGAGCTCACTCAGAATGGCGACCGTCTGACGTGCGAGCGGGACTACGTGCTGATCGCCCATTTTCATACGCTCGGCAGGCACGATCCAAGTCGGCTCGTCGCTGTCGAGGTCGGAGAATTCGGTCCACTCGGCGCCGATCAGTTCGACCGTGCGCACGAACGTCAGGCACAGAAGCCGGAGTCCGAGCGCCGTCTGCCTGTCGCCGATCTCGGGGTAGCGGTCGACCGCCTTGAGGAGCGCGGGAAGCTCCTCGGGGCGGATGGCGGCCTGATGGTGCGACTCGTGGGGCGTCAGGGCGCCACGGAGGTCGCCCGATGGGTCGCGCTCGCACCGGCCGGTCGCGACGCCGTACCGGAACACCTGACCGGCGACGCCGAGCATCCGATGCGCGAGGTCGTGGGCGCCCCGGCTCTCCACCTTGCGCACGGCTGCCAGAAGTTCGGGTGCCTTGATTTCGGCGATTGGCCGAGCGCCGAGATCGGGGAACAGGTTGGATTCGAGGCGACGCAGCACGTCGGCGGCGTGACGCGCGGTCCAGACGTTCGCCTGCCGGCCATACCATTCGCGCGCCACGGCCTCGAAGCCGTTGGCGTCGCGCAGGATCGCCTCGCGCTTTTCGGCCTTGCGCTGCGCCGACGGGTCGGTGCCAGAGGCGACGAGCCTGCGTGCCTCGTCGCGTCGCGCGCGCGCGTCCAGGAGCGGCACGTCGGGATAGACGCCGAGCGAGATCAGCTTGCGCTTGCCGCCGAACCGATACGCGAAGCGCCACCAGCGCCCGCCGGCGGGCGCAATTTCGAGGTAAAGGCCACCGCTGTCGTAGAGGCGTTTCGGCTTCGCCTCGGGCTTCGCGTTCTTGATCGCGACGGCGGTAAGCGGCATGGCGGTAACTGGCGTCGATACGAGTTAACTACCGCCCATGTTACCGCCAGTTACCGCCGACAGTCTAGGGGCCTCTAGAAACCACTAGAAACGACTAGACCGATCACTCCGCTATGCCACTTCGGCGGGACGACACTTCGGCGGGGTTTGGGGAAGCTCTAGAAACGCGAAACTGGCGGAGAGGGCGGGATTCGAACCCGCGGTAGGGTATTAGCCTACACACGCTTTCCAGGCGTGCGACTTAAACCGCTCATCCACCTCTCCGTCGGGTCGGATTTTACCTGACGGCCCCGCCGGCGCCTTTGCGCTACGCTCGCGGGAACGCGGGGCGCGCGGGCGGCATCCATCGTGGGACCGCCGCCGCCCCGGGAGCCGCGTCATGCCCAAGCCTGCCCAGAAGCCCAGCCGCAAGCCCGCCTCGCCCGTCCGCTCGAGGGCCTCTGCCCGCCCCAGCCGCGACGAGGCCGAGGAGGCGGTCCGCACGCTCATCCGCTGGGCCGGCGACGACCCGAAGCGCGAAGGGCTGCTGGAGACGCCCGGCCGGGTCGTGCGCGCCTACGAGGAGTTCTTCGCGGGGTACGCGCACGACCCGAAGCTCGTCCTGTCGCGCACCTTCGAGGAGGTCGACGGCTACGACGAGATCATCGTGCTGACCGACATCCGGTTCGAGAGCCACTGCGAGCACCACATGGTGCCGATCATCGGCAAGGTGCACATCGGCTACCTGCCGGACCGGCGCGTCGTCGGCATCAGCAAGCTCGCGCGGCTGGTCGAGGTCTACGCGAAGCGGCTGCAGATCCAGGAGAAGATGACCGCGCAGATCGCCGACGCGCTGCAGGAGGTGCTGAAGCCGCGCGGCGTCGCGGTCGTCGTCGAGGCGGCGCACCAGTGCATGACCACGCGCGGCGTCCACAAGGCCGGGGTCTCGATGGTGACGAGCCGCATGGTCGGGGCGTTCCGCCAGGACGCGAGGACGCGCCGCGAGTTCCTGTCGATCATCGGGATGGCCGGCGTGCGCGGCATCCCGAATGCTTAGGCGCCTAAGGATCCTGCGCAGGCCCGGGCCGGCCGGTCACACGAAGAACGATCCGAGCATCACGACCACGGCCGCGGCCATCAGCGCGGTCGCGATCCAGCCCAGCCGGTGCAGCCGGCGCTTCACGACGAACGGGCCCATCACGTCGGGGCGCACCGCCATGCGCATCATGACGGCCATGATCGGCACCGACACGACGCCGTTCACGATCGCCGCGTAGAAGAGCGCGCGGATCGGGTCGAGCGGCGTGAAGTCGATCGCGACGCCGACGAGGGTCGCGAACGCGATGATCCCGTAGAAGCCCTTCGCCTCGGCGGGCTTGAGCGCGTGGCCGATCGGCCAGCGGAACGACTCGGCGACCGCGTACGCCGCCGAGCCCGCGAGCACCGGCACCGCGAGCAGGCCGGTGCCGATGATCCCCAGCGCGAACAGCAGGAACGCGAAATCGCCCGCGAGCGGCTTCAGCGCCTGCGCCGCCTGCGTCGAGGTCTGGATGTCGGTGACGCCGGCGGCGTGCAGCGTCACCGCGGCGGTGAGCATGATGCACCACGCGATGCCGTTGGAGAACGCCATCCCGAACCAGGTGTCGGCCTTGATCCGGCGCAGGTGGTCGCGCGCCTGCTCCGGCGCCTCGCGGAGCGGAAGATGGCCCTCGCGCGCGCGCTGCTCCTCGACCTCCTGCGACGCCTGCCAGAAGAACAGGTAGGGGCTGATCGTCGTGCCGAGCACCGCGACGAGCAGCATCAGGTAGTCGCGGTCTAAGGTCACGCGCGGCACGAGCGTCCCCGCGATCGCGTCGAGCCAGGGGACGCGCACCATGAGCAGCACCGCGACGTAGGCGAAGAGCCCGAGCGTCAGCCACTTCAGCACCGGTGCGAGGCGCTGGTAGGGCAGGAACAGCTGCAGCAGCAAGACGAGGACGCCGAACAGCAGCGCGTGGCCGTGCTGGGGACCGCCGACGACCAGCTGCAGCGCTTCGCCCATCGCCGCGAGGTCCGCCGCGATGTTGAACGTGTTCGCGACCAGCAGCAGCCCGACGACCGACGCCAGCACCGGGCGCGGATAGTGGTCCCGGAGGTTCGCGGCGATGCCGTGGCCGGTCACGCGGCCGATGCGCGCCGACACGACCTGGATGCCGACCATCAGCGGCGTCGTGAGGAACACGCTCCACAGGAGGCCGAAGCCGAGCTGCGCGCCCGCCTGCGAGTAGGTCGCGATGCCGGAAGGATCGTCGTCCGCCGCGCCCGTGATGAGGCCCGGGCCCAGGTGGTCGAGGAGGTAGCGGCGGAGGCGGTTCATGGCACGGCCGCCGGCGGATCGTCGCGGGCGGCGCGCGAGTATAGCCCCGGACGCCCGCCGCACGGCGAAGGATTTGCATCAATCGGGCGTAAAAAGCTCCTGCGGCTTCGCGACGCCCTTGAGCGCGTAGCGCCCGAGGCTCACGAGGCGCGAGCGCGCCGCGCCCGAAGCCTGCGCGAACGCCGACGACACGATGACCGGGCGATCGAGCGAGCCGCACATCGCCTCGATGCGCGCCGCCTCGTTCACCGCGGCGCCGAGCACCGTGAAGTCGAGGCGCCGCGGGCTTCCCACGTTGCCGTACAGCACCTCGCCGACGTGGAGCGCCACGTGGGCGTCGGTCACCGGCAGCCCCGCGGCCGACCGGCGCGCGTTGAGCGCGGCGATCCGCGTCCGGAAGTCGGCCGCCGCGTCGAGGGCGCCCAGGCACGCCGATGCGTCGTCGGCCCCCGGGAAGATCGCGAGCAAGCCGTCGCCGATGAACTTCAGCACGTGGCCGCCGTGCGACTCGATCGCCTCGACCTCCGCCTCGGCGTACTCGTTCAGCATCGCGAGCACCGCTTCGCCTGCCGTCGTGTCCGAGATCCGCGTGAACCCGACGAGGTCCGCGAACCAGACGACCGCGCGAATAGGCTCGGCGCGCCCGCGGATCACGTTGCCGGCGAGCACGCGCTCGGCCGCGTCCCGCCCGAGGTAGGTCGCGAGCAGCGCGGCGGTCGTGCGATGCATCGTTCGACCGAGGAAGGCCGTCGCGAGGGCCGGCATGACGGCCGCGAGCCGATCGATCGCCGCATCGGTGAATCCGCCCGGCGCATCGGTGGCCCACGACCCGACGACACCGCGGGTCTCGCCGATCCAGGTCGACCCGCGCACCCGCTCGACCATCGCGATGTAGTCGGTCACGCCTTTGAGGCGGAACTCGTCGAGCACCGGGAACTCCCCCGCCCGGTAGCCGTCGTCGAGCCTGCGCCGCAGCCGCGCTTCGTCGCTGTGGACGAGCGCATAGAACGGACTCGCCTCCCATTCGCGCCTGCTCCGGGTGTCCGAGTCCCGTGAAAAGGATTCGAGCACCGCCGGCTCGCCCCGGTGCCAGCGCACGCCGTGGGCGTCGAACGACGGGTCGAGGAAGTCGCAAGCCACCGCACCGCGCACGAGCGGCACGCCGGCCGCGACCAGCCGCACGCAGAGCCGCTCCATGAGAGCGGTCTCGCCGTGGCCGTCCAGGGCGTCGCGCAGGACAGCGTCGACCAGTGCGGCATCCGGGCTCACGCGCCCAGCATCCCTTTCTCCTCGATGAACCGGACGACGGTGTCGAGGCCCTGCTTCGACTTGAGGTTCGTGAACACGAACGGCCGCTCGCCGCGCTGCGTGCGCGCGTCGCGCTCCATGACCTCGAGCGACGCGCCGACGTAGGGCGCGAGGTCGGTCTTGTTGATGATGAGGAGGTCGGAGCGCGTGATGCCTGGCCCGCCCTTGCGCGGGATCTTCTCGCCGCCCGCGACGTCGATCACGTAGAGGCACAGGTCGGCGAGCTCGGGCGAGAAGGTCGCGGCGAGGTTGTCGCCGCCGCTCTCGACGAAGATCAGGTCGAGGCCCGGGAAGCGCGCGCTCATGCGGTCGATCGCCTCGAGGTTGATCGACGCATCCTCGCGGATCGCGGTGTGCGGGCAGCCGCCGGTCTCGACCCCCATGATGCGCTCGGGCACGAGCGCCTCGGCGACGACGAGCAGCCGCTCGTCCTCCTTCGTGTAGATGTCGTTGGTGACGACCGCGAGGTTCCAGCGATCGCGCATCGCCTTGCACAGCATCTCGACCAGCGTCGTCTTGCCCGAGCCGACTGGGCCGCCGACGCCGACGCGCAGCGGCGGGCGCTTCTCGGGGGACGGGTAATTCACCGACATCGAAGCTCCTCGGAAAACCGGCCTAGGAACGGAACAACCGCGAATACTGCGTCTCGTGCCGCGACGACGCGATCGCGAGGCCGGGCGCGGACGACCACAGGCCGTCGTCGCCGATCGTCGTCGCGACCCGCGCGGCGGCGTCGATCGCATCGTGCGCCGCGAGAAGCACGCGCTGGCCCGCGGCCTGGCCCCAGGGCCCGGCCTTGAGCGCCGCCGCGACGAGGTTCTCGGCGGCGCTCCACAGGAACGCGACGGCCGCATCCTCCGCGCCGACGTCGAGGGCGACGGCGGCCGCCGCGAAGACCGCCGGGTACGTCGGCTCGTCGAGCGCGGCGACGCGCCGCCGCAGCGCGGGATCGCCGCGCCCCCACAGCGCGACCAGCTTCGCGAGCGAAGCGCCCATCTGCAGCGTCTCGGCGCGAAGCTCGGCCGTCTCGCGCGTCGCCAGCACGCGCTCGTTCCAGCGCTCGACCGTCGCGCCGTCGCCCGCGGACCACGCGGCGTGCATCCGGACGATCGCGGGCGCGTCGAAGTGCGCGAGCGGGCCGGCGACGATGCCCAGGATCCAGTCGTGCAGCGCGGCCTCGTCGCCGACGTCGCCGTCGTGGATCGCGCGCTCGAGCCCCTGCGAGTACGAGAATGCCCCGATCGGCAGCGCCGGACTCGCGAGCTGGAGCAGCGCGGCGAGCGAGCGCGCGTCAGCCATGCGTGCCTCCGTGCGGGCGACCCGGCCGCACGGGCGAGGCGATCCGCGCGGCGAGCGGGCCGAGGTCGCCCGGCGCGTGCGCGTGGCCGTGACCGTACGCGCCCGATTCCGGCTCGAAGGGCAGCATCGCGTCCGCGACGTCGACGCCGAGCCCCAGCAGCATCTCGCGCAGCACGTGGTCGCGCGCGAGCTTGAGCGTCCCTTCGCCCACCTCGACCGCGACATGCCGGTTGCCCAGGTGGTACGCGGCTCGGGCCAGGACGCGCGGATCGGCCGCGCTCGCCACCATCACCTCCTCGGGCGCCGCGACGATCGCGACGACCTCGCCCTCCGCCGACGCCAGCTTGTCGCCTCCGCGAAGGATCTCGCCGCGCGGCAGGAACAGCCCGGCGTCGCGGCCGTCGTCCAGGCGCACGCGCTGCCGCGTCACGCCCCGGCGCTCCCACGGCAGCGTGAGCGTCGCGGTGGCGGCGGCGTCGCGCGGCGCGCGGCGATCGAGCTCGAGCACGGTCAGAACAGGAAGTAGCGCTGCGCCATCGGCAGCACCTTCGCAGGCTCGCAGGTCAGCACCTGGCCGTCGGCGACGACGACGTAGGTCTCGGGATCGACGCTGATCCGCGGCGTGTAGCCGTTGTGGATCATGTCGGACTTGCGCAGGTCCCGCACGCCGCCGATCGGCACGACGGCCTTCGCGAGGCCGTAGCGCTCGTCGACGCCGGCCTCGTAGGCCATGCGCGAGACGAACGTGAGCGAGCTTCGCGCGTTCGCGCCGCCGAACGCGCCGAACATCGGTCGGCCGTGCACCGGCTGCGGCGTCGGGATCGACGCGTTGGGGTCGCCCATCTGCGCCCAGGCGATCGAGCCGCCCTTGAGCACGAGCGAGGGCTTCACGCCGAACCACGCCGGCTTCCACAGCACGAGGTCGGCCCACTTGCCGACCTCGACCGAGCCGACCTCGCCGGCGATGCCGTGAGTGAGCGCGGGATTGATCGTCAGCTTCGCGACGTAGCGCTTCGCGCGGAAGTTGTCGTGGCGCGCGGGATCCTCGGGGAGCGAGCCGCGCTGCACCTTCATCTTGTGCGCGGTCTGCCAGCACCGGGTGATCGACTCGCCGACGCGCCCCATCGCCTGCGAGTCCGACGAGATCATCGAGAACGCGCCCAGGTCGTGCAGGATGTCCTCGGCGGCGATCGTCTCGCGGCGGATCCGCGACTCGGCGAACGCCACGTCCTCGGCGATGCCCGGGTCGAGGTGGTGGCACACCATCAGCATGTCGAGGTGCTCGTCGAGCGTGTTGACGGTGAACGGGCGCGTCGGATTGGTCGACGACGGCAGCACGTTGGGCTCGCCGCACACGCGGATGATGTCGGGCGCGTGGCCGCCGCCCGCCCCTTCGGTGTGGTAGCTGTGGATCGTGCGGCCCTTGAACGCCGCGATCGACGCCTCGACGAAGCCCGACTCGTTCAGCGTGTCCGTGTGGATCGCGACCTGCGTGTCGGTCCGGTCGGCCACCGACAGGCAGCAGTCGATCGCCGCGGGCGTCGTGCCCCAGTCCTCGTGGAGCTTCAGTCCGATGGCGCCGGCCGCGACCTGCTCGACGAGCGCCTCCGGCCGGCTCGCGTTGCCCTTGCCGGTGAAGCCCAGGTTCATCGGGAACGCGTCGGCCGCCTGCAGCATGCGCTCGAGATGCCATGGGCCGGGCGTGCAGGTCGTCGCCGACGTTCCGGTCGCCGGCCCGGTGCCGCCGCCGATCATCGTCGTGATGCCGGAGGCGAGCGCCTCCTCGATCTGCTGCGGGCAGATGAAGTGGATGTGCGTGTCGATCGCGCCCGCAGTGACGATCATCCCCTCGCCGGCGACGATCTCGGTGCCCGGCCCGATGACGATCGTGACGCCGCCCTGGATGTCGGGATTGCCCGCCTTGCCGATGCCCGAGATGCGGCCGTGCTTGATCCCGATGTCCGCCTTGACCACGCCCCAGTGGTCGAGGATCAGCGCGTTCGTGATCACCGTGTCCGCGGAATCCTTCGACGTGCGCTGCGACTGGCCCATGCCGTCGCGGATCACCTTGCCGCCGCCGAACTTGACCTCCTCGCCGTAGGTCGTGAAGTCGCGCTCGACCTCGATCACGAGCTCGGTGTCGGCGAGCCGGACGCGGTCGCCGGTCGTCGGGCCGAACATCTCGGCGTAGGCGCGCCGCGGGATCCGCGTGGGCATCGTCAATCTCCGAGCGGGCCGGCCACGAGGCCGTTGAAGCCGTGCACGATGCGATCGCCGCCGAGCGCGACGAGCGTCACCGTGCGCGTCTGGCCGGGCTCGAAGCGCACCGCGGTCCCCGCCGCGATGTCGAGCCGGAATCCGCGCGCGCGCGCGCGCTCGAAGCGCAGCGCCGGATTGGTCTCGAAGAAGTGGTAGTGCGAGCCGACCTGGATCGGCCGGTCGCCGGCGTTGGCGACCCCGAGCGTCACGCGCTCGCGGCCCGCGTTGATCTCGATCTCGCCGTCGTCGACGAAGGTCTCGCCCGGGATCATCGCGCGCTCCGTCAGGCGGCGAGGCCGAACGCGAACCAGACGCCCGCCGCGGCGACGAGCGCACCGGCGACGCGCATGCCGTAGCGCGAGGACAGCCGAAGCATCAGTCCGAGCGCCATGCCCGCGACGTGCAGGATCGCCGTCGCGACGACGATGCCGGCGATGTAGGCGCGGAAGTCGCCGCTCGAGCCCGCCTCCGTGCCGTGCGCGTAGCCGTGGACCGCGCCGATCGCGAGGCAGATCGCGACCGCGCCGGCGACCGAGAGCGCGTTCGCGCGCATGATGAGCGCGCCCAGCAGGATCAGCGTCGCGACGATCATGATCTCGGCGGCGTCGAACTTCGCGTGCCCCACGCCCGCCCACGCCGCGGCCGCCATCGCGGCGACGAACGCCGCCGGCAGGAGCCAGGCGCGCCGCCACGGGTAGGCCATGCTCCAGACGCCGATCGCGACCGCCGCGAGCATGTGGTCGAGGCCCGAGGTCACGTGCAGGATGCCGTCGCCCAGCCCGGCGATGTCGCCGTGGCCGGCGTGCGCCAGCGCCGCGACCGGCGCGCATGCGAACGCGACGAGGAGTGCGAGGACCGGATGGAATCGGAGCTTGCGCATGGGCAGCCTCACGGGATCGGTTGATGAACGGTGACGAGCTTCGTGCCGTCGGGAAACGTCGCCTCGACCTGGATGTCGGGGATCATCTCGGGCACGCCTTCCATGACGTCGTCGCGCGTGAGGAGCTTCGTGCCGGCGTGCATCAGCTCGGCGACGCTGCGCCCGTCGCGCGCGCCCTCGAGGATCGCCGCGGAGATGAACGCGACGGCCTCGGGATGGTTGAGCTTGAGCCCGCGCGCCCTGCGTCGCTCGGCGACGAGCGCGGCGGTGAAGATCAGGAGCTTGTCCTTCTCGCGCGGCGTGAGGTCCATGGCGGTCGTCGGTCAGGTCGTCCAGAGTCGCAGCGGCCGCGCGTCGAGGCCGGCGAGCGCGGGGCGCAGGCGCGTCCAGGCCGCGACGAACGCGCGGCGGACGTCTTCCGCCTCGTCCGCGAGGCAGCGCGCGATCGCGAGCCCCGGTGCGGGCATCGTAATCCCGATCGACACCCGCCGCGAACGGGCGCCGACGATCCCGCCGGGTCCGGGCGGGCGCCCGCGCTGCGTCGCGGCGTGCGCACCGCCATCGAGGCTCTCGACGGCGTCCCGGCAAGCATCGACGACCGCGGGTCCGACCCCGGACCCGACCGCGAACATCGTGCCGACGACGCACGCACCGCCCAGTCCCGGCCTCGCGACGAGCCATGCGTCGCCGCCGGCGAGGTCGAGCACGTCCTCGGCGAGCAGGCGGCCCTCGCGCCGGATCGACAGGCGCTGACGCCAGCGCCCGGCCGTGAACGCCTCGCCGCGCGCCCGCCTGCCGAGAGCCACGACGTCCCAGCCGATCGCGCAACTGCCGGCGGACACGTCGACGTCGAGCTCCGCCGTCGCGCGCGCGCCGTCGAAGACGATCGTCTCCGGCGGCAGCCACTCGACGATCGCGCCGGCCGCGACCCGCAGGCGCACCGACTGGCGCGACGGGATCGCGTCGCACCGGTAGAACTTCGCGGCGCCGGGCATCGTGAGCACCGCGTGCGCGCGCGGCTCCACCGCGACGTCGACGTCGAGCGAATCGCCGGAAGCCACGCCGCCCGGCGGATGCACGATCACCGCGTGGCAGGCGTCCGGCCCCTCGGGACGAAGCGCGCGCTGCACGGTGAGCGGGCCCTCGTGGCGGACCTCGGCGAGCACGCAGCCGTGCGGGCGTCGCTCGAAGCGGAGCTCGAGCCGGGCCGCCCAGCCGCCGGTCGCGGCCGCGCCCTCGACGGCCGGCGCCGTACGGACCGCGGCTGTCGTCGCGCGCGCGCTCATCCGGCGGCCGCCTGCCCGCGGTGCGCCCAGCCGGTCATCCGGCGCTCGAGCACCGCGAAGAGCTCGTACATCGCCATCGCCATCACGCCGATCACGAAGAGGCCGGCGAACACCAGCGGCATGCGCATCGACGATCCGGCCGACATCATCAGGTAGCCGATGCCTTCGTTCGCCGCCACCGTCTCCGACACGACCGTGCCGACGAACGCGAGCGTGATCGCGACCTTGAGCGACGCGAAGAAGAACGGCAGCGAGCGCGGCAGGCCGACCTTGGTCAGGATGTCGAGGCGCGTCGCGCCCAGCGCGCGCAGCACGTCCTCGAGCTCGGGCTCCAGCGTCGCGAGCCCGGTCGCGACGTTGACGACGATCGGGAAGAAGCAGATCAGGAACGCGGTCAGCACCGCGGGCACCGTGCCGATGCCGAACCAGACGACGAGGATCGGCACGAACGCCGCCTTCGGGATGCTGTTGAACGCGACGAGCAGCGGGTAGAGCGCGTTGTAGACGAACCGCGACGAGCCGACGATCACGCCGAGCAGAATGCCGACCGCCACGCCGATCGCGAAGCCGGCCATCGTCGTCCAGAACGTCCTCCACGCGTGGCCCGCGATCGGGCCCGCGTACTCGACGAGCGAGCGCAGGATCTGCACCGGCGACGGGAAGATGAAGTCGGAGATGTCGAAAGCCCAGCAGACGAACTGCCAGACGGCGAGGATCACGGACGACAGCAGCCACGGGGCCAGCGACTCGAGCCTGCTGCGCGCGGCGGCCATGGTTCAAGCGCGCGCTTGGGGGGAGGCGGCCAAAGGCCGCTTCGGAGGGAGCGTCATACGGCCTTGCGGACCATGCCGATCCGCTCGCGCAGCTCGTGGACGAGGTCGGTGAACGCCTCGGTGTAGGTGACCTCGAGGTCGCGCGGCCGCGGGAGGTCGATCGCGCGGCGCGCGAGGATGCGGCCGGGCCGCTTGCTCATCACGTAGACGGTGTCGGCCAGGTACACGGCCTCGCGCAGGTCGTGGGTCACGAGGATCACCGTGAACCGCCGCTCGGCCCACAGGTCGCGCAGCACGCACCAGAGCTCCTCGCGCGTGAAAGCGTCGAGCGCGCCGAAGGGCTCGTCGAGCAGCAGCATCTTCGGCTGGTGCACGAGGGCGCGGCAGATCGACGCGCGCTGCTGCATCCCGCCCGAGAGCTGCCACGGGTAGGTGTCCTCGTAGCCGGCGAGGCCGACGGTGGCGAGCAGCGCCTTCGCGCGCTCGACGTACGCCGCGCGGTCGCGCTTAAACGTCGAGCGGTACGGCTCGACGATCTCGAGCGGAAGGAGCACGTTGTCGAGCGTCGTGCGCCAGGGCAGCAGCGTCGGCGCCTGGAACGCCATCCCGGCGATCTTCAGCGTGCGCGTCAGCCGGGCGCCCTCGACGTCGACCTCGCCGCGCGTCGGCACCTTGAGCCCGGTCGCGAGCTTCATGAACGTGCTCTTGCCGCAGCCCGAGGGACCGACGATCGCGACGAACTCGCCCGGCGCGATCGAGAGCGTGAGGTCCTCGACCGCGAACGCGTCCTGGCCCTCGTACGCGAGCCAGACGTGGCGGAAGTCGACGAACGGCGTCGCGGCGACGGCGGTCAAGCGGGCGGCTCCCGCGGGGCGGCCGCGTCGCGCGCGGCGGCCCCGTCAGGCAGGCTACTTCGGGACGATCATCCGGTCGGCACGGGGCGGCAGGAACGCGCCGCTCCACACCTGCTCCGGCTTCACCGGGTTCTTGATCTCGAACGCCTCGGACACCTGCACGACCATGTCGGCGAGGCGCTTCGGATTCACGTCGCCGACGCCTTCGGCCTTCGTCGTCGGCGTGACGATCGCGCTCGAGATCGCCAGTCGCATCCGGCGCTTCTCGAGCGCCTCGTCGATCAGCGGGTCGCGCTCCTTCACGTAGCGGATCGACGCGTCGGGATCGGCGAGCACGTCGCGCAGGCCCTTCGTCATCGCGCGCAGGAAGCCGCGAACCGCCTCGGGCTTCTCCTTCAGGAAAGGCTCGGAGACGATGATCGCGTTGCTGTAGAGGTCGACGCCGTGCTGCGGGTAGAGCATCACGTCGATGTCCTCGTCCTTCGCGCCGCCGCGATTCAGGTTGAGCAGGCTCGTGAAGTAGAAGCCGGTGATCGCGTCGACGTCGCCGCGCAGGAGCATCGTCTCGCGCAGCGGCGGATCCATCGCGGTCCACGCGATCTTCGACGCGTCGAGCTTGTTCGCCTTGACGAAGATCGGGAACGCGCGGCGGCCCGCGTCGAACACCGGCGCGCCCATCTTCTTCCCCTGCAGGTCGGCCGGCGAGCGGATGCCGGTCTTCTTGAGCGAGAACACGGCGGCCGGCGTCGCGTCGTAGATCATCATGACGGCGACCGGCTTGTTCGGCGCGGTCGGATTGTTGCCGACGAACTCGATCAGCGCCGCGAGATCCGCGAAGCCCATCTGGTACGCGCCCGACGCGACCCGGTTCACCGCATTGCCCGAGCCGCTGCCCGCGTCGATCTCGACGTCGAGCTTCTCCTGCGCGAAGTACCCCTTCGCCTTCGCGAGCAGGAACGGCGCCGCGTTGCCTTCGAAGCGCCAGTCGAGCTGGAACTTGACCTTCGTGTCCTGCGCGGATACCGCGCCGGGCGCCGCCCATGCCGCTGCCGCCAGCGCGATCGCGCACGCGCCCCGCAGCGCCTTCGAGATCCCCCGATTCATGCCTTCTCCCGTCGTTCGCGCACCGCCCCGGTGCCGGATCCGCGCATTTTGCACCAGCCCGAGGCAAGGCGCCCGCGCCATGGCCCGCTCGCGCGCGCCGGCGCTTCCCCTTGCGAATCGCGTGCCACGGGCGCCGCCGCCGGCGCCGGGCGCGGGACCGGGCCCGGCGTCGTCGACGACGGCCGCGGCCGCGTCAGAGCAGCGCGGCCTGGCGCTCGATGTTCGCGTCGACGACGGTCAGCGCCGTCATGTTGACGACGCGGCGGACCGTCGCCGAAGGCGTCAGGATGTGGATCGGCCTCGCGACGCCGAGCAGCATCGGGCCCAGCGTCACGCCGCCGCCCGAGCTCACCTTGAGCAGGTTGAACGAGATGTTCGCGGCGTCGAGCGTCGGCATCACGAGCAGGTTCGCCTCGCCCTTCAGGCGCGAGTTCGGGAACACGGCGGCGCGCACTTCCTCGGAGAGCGCGGCGTCGCCGTGCATCTCGCCGTCGATCTCGAGGTCCGGGTCGATGCCGTTGACGATCGACAGCGCGCGCCGCATCTTCGCGGCCGACGGCTGCTCGCTCGTGCCGAAGCTCGAGTGCGACACGAGCGCGACCTTCGGCGTGATGCCGAAGCGGCGCATCTCCTCCGCCGCGAGGATCGTGATCTCGGCGACCTGCTCCGCCGTGGGATCGGCGTTGACGTAGGTGTCCGCGATGAAGACCGTGCGGTTGGTCATCATCAGCGCGTTCATCGCGGCGTAGGTCTTCACGCCGCGGCGCAGGCCGATCACCTGGTCGATGTAGCGGCGGTGCATCTGGTGCGTGCCGAACGTGCCGCACAGCATGCCGTCGGCGTCGCCCATGTGGATCATCAACGCGCCGATCAGCGTGTTGCGGCGGCGCAGCTCGATCTTCGCGTACTCCTGCGAGATGCCCTTGCGCTCGGTCAGCCGGTAGTACTCCTGCCAGTACTCGCGGTAGCGGTCGTCCTGCTCCGGGTTCACGACCTCGAAGTCCTTGCCCGGCGCGAGGCGCAGGCCGTAGCGGTCGATGCGCTGCTGGAGCACCGCCGGCCGCCCGACGAGGATCGGCTTCGCGAGGCCCTCGTCGACGACCACCTGGACCGCTCGAAGCACGCGCTCGTCCTCGCCCTCCGCGTAGACGATGCGCTTGGGCGCCTGCTTCGCCGCCGTGAAGATCGGCTTCATCAGCAGGCCCGAGTGGTAGACGAACTGCGTGAGCCGGCCGACGTAGGCGTCGAAATCGTCGATCGGGCGCGTTGCGACGCCGGACTCCATCGCCGCCTTCGCCACCGCCGGCGCGATTCGCACGATGAGCCGCGGGTCGAACGGCTTCGGGATCAGGTATTCGGGGCCGAACCGGATGTTCTCCAGGTTGTACGCGTGCGCGACGACCTCGGACTGCTCGGCCATCGCGAGGTCCGCGATCGCGCGCACGGCCGCGAGCTTCATCGGCTCGTTGATCGTCGTCGCGCCGACGTCGAGCGCGCCGCGGAAGATGAACGGGAAGCACAGCACGTTGTTGACCTGGTTCGGGAAGTCCGAGCGCCCGGTGGCGATCACCGCGTCGGGGCGCGCCTCCTTCGCGAGGTCGGGCATGATCTCGGGCTCGGGATTCGCGAGCGCCATGATGAGCGGCCGCGGCGCGAGCAGCGGCAGCCACTCCTTCTTCAGCACCTTCGCGGCGGAGAGGCCGAGGAAGATGTCGGCGCCGGGCAGGATGTCCTTCAGCGCCCGGGCGGCCGTCGGCTGCGCGTAGATCGCCTTGTGCTCGTCCATCTCCTCCTGGCGGCCCTCGTAGACGACGCCCTTGATGTCGGACACCCAGACGTTCTCGCGCCGGATGCCGAGCGAGACGAGCAGGTCGAGGCAGGCGAGCGCCGCGGCGCCCGCGCCCGAGCAGACCAGCTTGACGTCCTTCAGCGCCTTGCCGACGACGCGCAGGCCGTTCACGATCGCCGCGCCGACGATGATCGCCGTGCCGTGCTGGTCGTCGTGGAACACCGGGATCTTCATGCGCTGCCGGCACGCGCGCTCGATGTAGAAGCACTCGGGCGCCTTGATGTCCTCGAGGTTGATGCCGCCGAACGTCGGCTCGAGCGCGCAGATCATGTCGACGAGCTTGTCGGGGTCGCGCTCGTCGAGCTCGATGTCGAAGCAGTCGATGCCCGCGAACTTCTTGAACAGCACCGCCTTGCCTTCCATCACCGGCTTGCCGGCGAGCGCGCCGATCGCGCCGAGGCCGAGCACCGCGGTGCCGTTCGTCACGACGCCGACCAGGTTGCCGCGCGAGGTGAGGTTGCGCGCCTCCGCCGGGTCGCGGACGATCTCCTCGCAGGCCGCGGCGACGCCCGGCGAATAGGCGAGCGCGAGGTCGCGCTGGTTGGAGAGCTGCTTGGTCGGCGCGATCGCGATCTTGCCCGGCGGCGAGACGCGGTGATACTCGAGCGAGGCTTCGCGGAGCGAGCGTTGCGTGTCGGGCATGGCGGGGAGCGCGCGGCGGGCGCGGCTGGGCGAGGAGGGGCGAAGCCAGTGTATCGGGGCCGGCGCCACTTGAAAACCTGTGCCCCGGGGCTCCCCTCTATCCCCTCTATAATCGGCCCATTATTCGGCGGCCGGTGCATCCCCGGCCCGATCCATGACGACCGGCACGCTCTTCTGGGCCCTCGCTCTCGCCCTCGTCCTCGCGACGCTCGCCACGCTCGTCGTGCCGCTCCTGCGCGCGCGCCCGCCGCGCGAGCGCCCCGCGGACGCCGACGCGTCCGCCGCCGTCTATCGCGACCAGAAGCACGAGCTCGACGCGGACCTCGCGTCGGGCGCGATCTCGGCCGACGAGCGAGACGCGACCGGCGCCGAGCTGGTGTCGCGTCTCGGCGCGGAGCTCGCCGCCGAGGCCCCCGCGCCGGTGGCGCCCGCGAGCCGCGCGCCGTGGATCACCGCGATCGTGATCGTCGCGCTGGTGCCCGCCGCGGCGCTCCTCGCGTACCTCGCGCTCGGACGACCCGACGCGCTCGACGCCGACGTCGCGCGCAAGCGCTTCAGCGACGCGGAGATCGTCGCGATGGTCGAGCGCCTTGCGCAGCGGATGAAGGAAAACCCGTCCGACGCGCAGGGCTGGCTCCTCCTCGGCCGCTCCTGGAACGCGCTGCAGCGCTACGACGACGCCGCGAAGGCCTACGGCGAAGCGGCCGCGCGCCTCCCCGGCAACGCCGACGTCCTCGCGGACTGGGCCGACACGCTCGGGATGACGCAGGGGCGCAAGCTCGCGGGGCGGCCCACCGAGCTCATCGCGCAGGCGCTCGCGATCGACCCGCAGCACCCGAAGTCGCTCGCGCTCGCGGCCTCCGCGGCGATGGAGCGCGGCGACGACAAGGCGGCCGTCGCCTACTGGCGGCGGCTGCTGGCGGTGCTGCCGCCGGGCAGCGAAGACGCGCAAGGCGTCCGCGAGACGATCGCGCAGCTCGAGGGGGGCTCGGCCGTAACGCCGCCTGCGACGGCGCCGGTGCCGGCTCCTGCGTCCTCGCCCGCGCAGCCCGCCGCGCCCGCATCGGCCGCGTCCCGCGTCGCCGGGCGCGTCGTCGTGGCGCCCGCGCTCGCCTCGCGCGTCCCGCCCGACGCCACGCTTTTCGTGTTCGCCCGCGCGCCTCAGGGCTCGCGCATGCCGCTCGCTATCGTCCGCCGCAGCGCGCGCGATCTCCCGTTCGACTTCGCGCTCGACGATTCGATGGCGATGTCGCCGGCCGCGCGCCTGTCGGGCGCGAGCTCCGTCGTCGTCGAGGCGCGCATTTCCGCGTCCGGCACCGCCACGCCGTCGCCCGGCGATCTCGTCGGCCAGAGCGCGGCCGTCGCGCCGGGAACGAGCGGGATCGTCGTCACGATCGAGCGGGTCGTCCAGTAGTCGGGAATCAGGAATCGGAAGGCAGGGATCGGGGACGGCGGCGTCTCCGATCCCTGTCATCGGCATACTGTTCCCTGATATAGTCGTCGCGCCCCATGGCGCCACCCCACCGACGCGTCGTCAGCATCGCCGTCTTCGCGGCAGCCGTGCTCGCCGCCGCGGGATCGTCGCCCGCGCGATCGCAGGCGCCCGACGTCGACGCGATCCGCACGCTCGTCGAGTCCGGCCGCTCGTTCGACGCGTGGCCGATGTGCGATGCGATCGACCGCACGACCGCGCCCCAGGCCGACCTGTGGTGCGGCATCGCGGCGGTCGACCTCGGCCGCGCCGCGGAAGGCACGCTCGCGCTCGAGCGCTACGTGCTCCGCAACCCCGGCGACGCGCGCGGCCGCCTCGAGCTCGCGCGCGCCTATTTCCACGCGGGCGACGACGTCGGCGCGCGACGCGAGTTCGAGACGGTGCTCGCGACCGATCCGCCGCCCGCGGTGCGCATCGGCATCGGCCGCTACCTCGACGCGCTGAAGGCGCGCGAGCTCGCGTACCGCCCGAGCGTCCGCGGATGGGTCGAGGCCGGCGGCGGCTACGACAGCAACGTCAACGCGGGCGTTCAGCAAGCGAGCATCGCGCTGCCGGTGCTGGGCTCGGTGACGGTCGCCGACTTCGGCGTCGAGCAGTCCGCCGGCTTCGGCTGGCTCGCCGGCAGCGTCGAGATCAACCGGCCGGTCGCGCCCGGCGTGGCGATCTACGGAAGCCTCGCGGGCAACGGGCAGTTCAACGCGCACGAATCCGACTTCGACATCGTGCAGGGCGCCGCGCTGCTGGGCGCGAGCTGGCAGCGAGGCCAGCACACGCTCTACGGCACCTACGCGCACGGCGAGATGTACGTGGGCGGCGATCGCTACCGGTATTCGGACGGCGTGGCCGTCGAGTGGCGCTACGCCGCCAACGAGCTCGTGACGGGGAGCCTCACGCCGCAGTACGCGCGGATCGCGTTCGCGGGCGACAACCAGCAGCGCGGCAGCGACTTCTACGCGCTCTCGGTCGCCGTGCGGCGCGCGTGGCGCACGGCCTGGCAGCCGGTGCTCAACCTGTCCGCGATGGGCGGGCGCGAGGATAACCGGTACGACCTCGACTTCCTGTCGCGCGACGTCTACGGCGCCACGGCCGACCTCACCGTCTCGCCGAGGCCGCCGTGGGCGCTGAACGGGAGCTTCACGTTCCAGCGCAGCCACTACCGCGGGCCGTTGCCGCTGCTCGGCGTCGACCGCGCCGACGACTACTACGGCGGAAGCCTCGGCGCGCTCTACTTCTTCTCGAAGTCGCTGACCGGGCGCCTGGAGGCGCAGTTCACGCGCAACGACTCGAACCTCGCGCTCTACCAGTACGACCGGCTCGTCGTCGCGGCGAAGCTCCGCTACGATTTCCAATAACGGTGACCGGATGATCGCCGCCCGCCCGACCTTCCCCGGCATTCGCGCCCTGCTCGTGCTCGCGCTCGCCCTCGCGTCGTCGGCGGCGGCGCAGTCGCCGGTCGTCGCGTTCACGACGGGAGACGTCGCGATCGTGCGCGGCGCGTCGCGCGCCGCGGCATCGACGGGAGCGACGCTCTCGCCCGGGGACGCGATCGCCACGGGCGCCGGCGGTCGCGCGCAGCTCCGCTTCGCCGGCGGCTCGGTGGTCGCGATCGCGCCGGCGAGCGAGCTGCGCATCGAGTCGATCGGCAGCGAGCCCTCGCTCAGGCTCGTGCGCGGCGCGCTGCGCACCGCGACGCCGCCCGTCGACTGGCCGCCAAGCGAATGGCCGCTGACCGGGCCGACGCCGCGCGAGGCGATGCGAGTGACGACGCCGCAGGCGACGGTCGCCGTCCTCGGCCAGCAGGTCCAGCTGGCGATCTGCGACGGCGGCGCCTGTCGCGAGTCGCCCGGCGGCGACCCTGCCGAGCCGGGACTCTACGGAGGCGTCTTCGAAGGCGCCGCCGTCGCGACCGCGCCCGCAGGCGGCGCGACGTTCGGCCAGCGCGAATTCTTCGTCGTACCCGACGGCGGCGCGCCCCGGCGGCTGCTCGCGCCGCCCTCGTTCCTCTCGCGCGCGATCGTCGAAGCGCCGCTCCAGGACGCCCAGCGCGTCGCGTTCGCGAAGGCGCCCGAGCTCCCGCTCGACCGCTACTCGTCGATCTTCGAGACCGTGCGCTATCCGTACCAGTCGACCGAGGACCTCGCGTTCGGCGAGCCGGTCGCTCCGCCGCTCGTCGGCATCGTGGGCAGTGACGAAGCGACGCTCGCGTTCGTCGCCGACCTCACCGCGGACGCGCTGCGGCTCGACTCGCTCGGGCGCCTCGTCGGCATCGCCACCCCCTCGCTCGTCGCGTCGCTCGGCACTGCGAGCCTCCTCGATGCCGGCACCAGCGTGACCGGCGGTGCGAACCTCAACTGGGGCCGCTGGGCGGGCCCAGGATCGACGATCGCGCAGCAGCTCCCCAACGGCGACGTCGTGCACAACGACGGCGGCAACCTGCACTACGTCTACGGCGTCGTCGCGACCGACCTCCCGACGGCGGGGATCGTCGAGTACGCGCTCGTCGGCGGCACGTCGCCGACGGATTCGGGCACCGGCGCCACCGGAACGCTGCTGAGCGGCGGGCGCGTCGCGGTCAACTTCAACAACGCGCAGGTCAGCGTCAACAACCTGCAGGTCGGCTTCTCGAACGCCGTCTACACGATGAACGGGACGGCGAGCCTCGTCGGGGCGCTCTTCTCGACGAGCGGCGTCGGCGCGACCGGCACCTGCGCGGGCGCGGCCTGCCAGGCGATCGTCGCGGCGAACTTCGCGGGCTTCCTCGCCGGGCCGGGCGCACCCGGCCTCGGCCTCGACTACTTCTTCAACACGCGCATCGGCGTCATCGAGGGCGCGGGCGGCTACCGACGCTGCGCCGCGCCGGGGGCGTGCTGACGAAGCGTCAGCGCCGTCAGGGGGACGTCAGGATCACGCCCTTGATCACGAATACGTCGACCGGGCCCTGCCCCGAAGGCGCGTAGGTGGCGTTGCCGGCGTAGCGCGCGCAGGCGCGATACGCGCCGATCGCGAGGTTGGGAAACGCGAACGACGCGCCGCCGGAGGCGAGCGTCGCGGAACCGGTGAGCGTCGTGACCGGCGCATCGCCGCTCTCGAACGGCTCGGGGCAGCGGGTTCCCGCGCCGGCGAGCCACGCCTGCACGGTGCCGTCGGGCGCGCCTCGCGCCGAGCCCGCGGTCACGCCCATCGCAAGCACCTGGCCCTCGACGACGGGATTGGGGGCGAGCGTCATCGCGAGCGCCGTGTCGACGCGCGTGCCGTCGGGCGGCGGAGGCGTCGTGCCCGACACGGCCAGCACCGCCGTGAGCTGCGTCACGCCCACCGCATTGCGCGCGCGGATCGGCCCGACGACCTGCGTGATCACCCGCGCCACCGGGCTGTCCACGGTCACGGCGACGGTCACGTCGCACACGAGTCCGGCCCGCATCCGCTTCAGCCGGAACGAATAGCCGTAGAGGTCGGCGCGGACGCGCCCGCCGCATTGCTTGCCGGACGGCGGCTCCGCGAGCCGCACGCCCGACGGGAACGTCACCTCGTAGCCCACGCCGCGCGTCTTCGTCGACGACCCGGTGTTGTCGAGCGTGATCCTGAGGATCGAAGGCTGTCCCGCGGCGATCGTCGACGGCTCGAAGGCCATCGAGGCGGTGAGGACCCCCTGGGCGGCCGCCGGGCCGCCGGCAGCGAGCACGGCGCAGGCCGCGAGGGCGAGCGCCGCTCGACGCCCTCCGGCGGCGGCATCGAGGCGCGGGGACGGGCGCGAGGCGCGCCCCGGCGGCGAGAACCACGACGTCGGCGGCATGCGGGCATCATAGCGTCCCGCCGCCCGTTCGTCTGCCGGCCCGCCCGGCGCCGCTATAATCGGCGCTCCGGGACGCCCCTCGCCCCGCCACCTCCGTCCCCGGCGCGCAACGCCCCTTCCATGCTCGAAGCGCACGACCTCGCCGCCCGGCGCGGCGCCGCGCGCCTGTTCTCGGGGCTGGGATTCCGCGTCGCCGCGGGCGAGGCGCTCGTCGTCACCGGCGCGAACGGCCGCGGCAAGACGACGCTGCTCCGCATGCTCGCCGGCCTGACCGCGCCCGAGTCGGGGGAGATCCGGCTCGACGGCGTCCGCGTGACGCCCGCTTCGCAGGCGCTGCGCGAGGCCGTGACCTGGTGCGGCCACTCGCCCGCGCTCAAGGACGAGCTCTCCGCCCGCGAGAACCTGTCGTCGCTCGCGGCGCTGTCGGGCGACGCGGCCGACGACGCGTCGCTCGACGCCGCGCTCGACCGCGTCGCGCTGGGCCCGCGGCGCGCGCTGCCCGCGCGCTCCCTCTCGCAGGGGCAGAAGCGACGCGTCGGCCTCGCGCGGCTCGCGCTGTCGCGCCGCCGCGTGTGGATCCTCGACGAGCCCGCGACCGCGCTCGACGCGGACGGCGTGGCGACGCTCGAGTCGCTCGTCGCGCGCCACCTGGAGGCGGGCGGCCTCGCGGTGATCGCCACGCACGCGCCGCTCGCGCTGCCGGGCGCTCGCGCGCGGTCGCTCGTGCTCGACGGATGACGAGCCCCGCGCCGGACCGGGAGCCTGACGATCGGGGAGGGGCGTTCGCGGGCCTCGCGTGGGCGCTCGCGCGCGACCTCCGGGTCGCGCTTCGGACCCGCTCGGAACTCGCGGTGCTCGTCGCGTTCTACGTCGTCGTGGCCACGCTGTTCCCGCTCGCGACCTCGCCCGACCGGACGACCCTGTCGACGCTGGGGCCGGGCGTGCTCTGGGTCGCGGCTCTGCTCGCCTCCCTGCTGTCGCTGCCCCGGATGTTTGCGCTCGATCAAGCGGACGGCACATTGGAGCAGATGGCGCTGTCCCCCTGGCCGCTGCCGGCGATCGTCTCCGGTAAGATAGCGGCGCATTGGCTGACGACGGGGTTGCCGGTCGTCGTGCTCGCGCCGCTGGCCGCCCTGCCCTACGGGCTCGACGGCGGCGCGATCGGCGTGCTCGGCGCGAGTCTCGCGCTCGGGACGCCGATCCTCTCGCTGCTCGGCGCGATCGGCGCCGCGCTGACGCTGGGAGTGCGCGGCGCCGGCGGGCTTCTCGCGCTGCTCGTGCTGCCGCTCTACGTGCCGGTCCTGATCTTCGGCGCGGGCGCGGTCGACGCCTATCGCGCGGGCCTCGCGTTCGATGCGAACCTGTCGCTGCTGGGCGCCGGCCTCATCGCGGCGGCGCTCGGCGCGCCGTTCGCGGCCGCGGCGGCGGTGCGCATCGCGCTCGACTGACGATCCCCCATGGCGATCCGCTGGTTCTTCTTCTCCTCGCCCGCGACGTTCTATCCGCTCGCGGGACGCCTCGCGCCGGTCTTCGCGGGCGCGGCCGCGGTCCTCGCGATCGCCGGCCTGTACGTCGGCTTCGTCGTCGCGCCGACCGACGCGACGCAGGGCGAGGCCTACCGGATCATCTACGTGCACGTGCCCGCCGCGTGGATGGCGATGTTCGTCTACCTGGTGATGGCGTTCTGGAGCGCGCTCGCGCTCGGCTTCAACACGCGGCTGTCCGCGATGATGGCGCAGGCGCTCGCGCCTTCCGGCGCGATCATGGCGGCGCTCGCGCTGTGGACCGGCGCGTTCTGGGGCCGGCCGACCTGGGGCACCTACTGGGCGTGGGACGCGCGGATGACCTCGACGCTGATCCTGCTGTTCCTCTATTTCGGCGTGATGGCGCTGCGCGGCGCGATCGACGATCCGCGGCGCGCCGATCGCGCATGCGCCGTGCTCACGCTGGTCGGCGCCGTCAACGTCCCGATCATCTACTTCTCGGTGCGCTGGTGGAACACGCTGCACCAGGGCGCGAGCGTGAGCCTGACCGCGGCGCCGTCGATGGCGAAGGCGATGCTCGCCGGCATGCTGCTGATGACGCTCGCGGCGTGGGCGTGGTGCATCGCGGCCGCGCTGTGGCGCGTCGGCGCGATCGTGCTCGAGCGCGAGCGGGGCGCGGCGTGGATCGACGCGCTTCCCGCGGCGAAGGCGGTTGCATGATCGCCGCCGGGCCGCCTCCGCGCCCGCCGGGCCGCCCCAAGGGCGCGGCGGCGTCGGCACGATCGCGTCGCGATCGTGCCGATGCTGCGTCTGCAAGCGATCGCCCCCTCCTTCGGGAGGGGGGGCGCGACGCCGCGTCAGCGGCCAGCCTCGGGGAGGGCGCCCCATGAGCGAGTTCCTCGCCATGGGCGGCTACGGCTGGTACGTCGGGATGGCGTACGGCGCCTGCGCGCTCGCGATCGTCGCCGAGGCGGTCGCGCTGCGCGGCCGGCGCCGGCGAGCGCTGGAGACCGCGCGGATCTCCGAGGCCGCCGGAGCGCTGCGATGAAGGCCCGCCACCGCCGATTCGCGTGGATCGCCGCCGGGCTCGCCGCGATCGGCGTCGCGGCCGCGCTCGTGCTGAACGCGTTCCGCTCCAACCTCGTGTTCTTCTACTCGCCCTCGCAGGTGCTCGCGAACGAGGCGCCGGTCGGCCGGCCGTTCCGCATCGGCGGCATGGTCGAGCAGGGCAGCCTCGTGCGCGAGAAGGATTCGCTCACCGTGCATTTCGTCGTCACCGACACCGCGCAGAAGATGACGGTCGTCTACAGCGGCCTCCTCCCCGACCTCTTCAAGGAGGGCAAGGGCGTCGTCGCGCAGGGCACGCTCGGCTCCGACGGCGTGTTCCGCGCGAGCGAGGTGCTCGCCAAGCACGACGAGAACTACATGCCTCCCGAGGCCGCGGCCGCCATCGAGCAGGCGCACAAGGGCGGCCGCATGCAATCGTCCGCGCGGAACTGACCCATGGTCCCCGAGATCGGCCACCTCGCCCTGATCCTCGCCCTCCTCGTCGCGATCGCGCAGGGCGTCGTGCCGCTCGTCGGCGCGGCTCGGCGCGACGCCACGCTGATGGCGTTCGCGCGGCCCGCCGCGCTGACGCAATTCGCTCTCGTCGCGCTCGCGTTCGGGTGCCTCGCGGCGAGCTTCCTCGCGTCCGATTTCTCGGTGCTCAACGTCGCGCAGAACTCGTTCTCGACGCTGCCGCGGCGCTACAAGTTCGCCGCGACCTGGGGCTCGCACGAGGGCTCGCTGCTCCTGTGGGCGCTGATGCTCGCGGGCTGGTCGGCGGCGGTCTCGCTGCGCTCGCGCAACCTGCCCGCGCCGATGCTCGCGCGCGTGCTGGGCGTGATGGGCCTGGTCGCCGTCGGATTCCTCGCGTTCCTGCTGTTCACGTCGAACCCGTTCGAGCGCCTCGTGCCGCCGGCGCCGGAAGGTCGCGACCTCAACCCGCTGCTGCAGGACCCGGGCATGGTCGTGCACCCGCCGATCCTCTACATGGGCTACGTCGGTTTCTCGGTCGCGTTCGCGTTCGCGATCGCGGCGCTCCTGGGCGGCCGCCTCGACGCGACCTGGGCGCGCTGGTCGCGCCCGTGGACGACGGTCGCCTGGTGCTTCCTCACGCTCGGCATCATGCTCGGCAGCGCGTGGGCCTACTACGAGCTGGGCTGGGGCGGCTGGTGGTTCTGGGACCCGGTCGAGAACGCGTCGTTCATGCCCTGGCTCGTCGGCACCGCGCTCATCCACTCGCTCGCGGTCACCGAGAAGCGCGGCACGTTCCGGAGCTGGACGGTGCTGCTCGCGATCGTCGCGTTCTCGCTGTCCCTGGTTGGCACGTTCCTCGTGCGCTCGGGCGTGCTGACCTCGGTGCACGCGTTCGCGACCGATCCGGCGCGCGGCGTGTTCGTGCTCGCGTTCCTCGCGATCGTGATCGGCGGGTCCCTCACGCTCTATGCGGCGCGCGCGGGCGCGGTCGGGGGCGGCGCGGCGTTCGATCCGATCTCGCGCGAGTCGATGCTGCTCGCGAACAACATCCTGCTCGTCGTCGCCATGGCGAGCGTGCTCCTCGGCACGCTCTACCCGCTCGTCCTCGACGCGCTCAACGCCGGCAAGATCTCGGTGGGCCCGCCCTACTTCGACGCGGTGTTCGCGCCGCTGATGGCGCCGCTCGTGTTCCTGATGGGCGTCGGGCCGCTCGCGAGCTGGCGGCGCGCGAACCTGCTCGACCTGTGGACGCGCCTGCGCTGGGCGCTCGCGATCTCGGTCGCGCTCGCGGCGGTCCTGCCTTTCGCGATGGGGCGCTGGTCGCCGCTCGTCGCCTCGGGCCTGTTCCTCGCGCTGTGGGTCGTCGCGGCCACCGTCGTGACCGTCGTGCAGCGCCTGCGAGGCTCGCCGCAGCCCACGCTCGCGGCCAAGCTCCGCGCGAACTCGTCGTCCTGGTACGGCATGCTCGCCGCGCACCTCGGCATCGCGGTGTTCATCGTCGGCGTCACGCTCGTGAAGGCCTACGAGGTCGAGCGCGACGTCCGCCTCGACGTCGGCCAGGCGATCGAGATCGGCGGCTATGCGTTCGCGTTCCAGGGCGTGACGAGCGCGCAGGGGCCCAACTACCAGTCGCTCGTCGGCCGCGTCGAGGTGCGACGCGGCGGCGAGCTCGTCGACGTGCTCTCGCCGGAGAAGCGCGTCTACGCGGCGTCGGGCCAGACGATGACCGAGGCCGCGATCCGCACCCGCATCCGCGGCGACCTGTACGTGTCGCTCGGCGAGCCGGTGAGCGGCGACGGCACCGCGGGCGCATGGGGCGTGCGCATCTACGTGAAGCCGTTCGTCGACTGGATCTGGGCCGGCTGCCTGCTCATGGCGCTGGGCGGGTTCCTCGCGGTCGCCGACCGCCGCTACCGGATCGCGGTGCGCGAGCGCGTCGCGTCCGCGCTGGCCGCCGCGCGCGCCTGACGGAGCCTCGGCCGTGACGACCTCCGCCGCCGCCCCGAAGCGCAGCTCGTGGGGCCGGCTCGTCCCGCTCGCGATCTTCGCCGCGATCCTCGCGTTCCTGTTCGTCGGCCTGTTCCGCGATCCGCGCGAGGTGCCCTCGCCGCTCGTCGACAAGCCGGCGCCGGCGTTCGCGCTGGCGAACCTCCATCGCCCCGAGCAGAAGGTCGCGACCGCCGACTTCAAGGGCCAGGTGTGGCTCCTGAACGTGTGGGCGTCGTGGTGCGTCTCCTGCCGCGTCGAGCACCCGCTGCTCCTCGAGCTCGCGAAGACGAAGGCGGTGCCGATCGTCGGCCTGAACTACAAGGACAAGTCCGACGAGGGCCTCGCGTGGCTCGCGCAGCACGGCGACCCCTACACGCTGTCGGTCGTCGATGCGGACGGCCGCGTGGGCATCGACTGGGGCGTCTACGGCGTGCCGGAGACCTTCGTCGTCGATCGCAACGGCGTGATCCGCTACAAGCACATCGGCCCGGTGACGGTCGAGGCGCTGCAGCAGACGATCCTGCCGCTCGTGCGCAAGCTCCAGCAATCCTGATGGCCTCCCGGCTCGCGAGCCTCGCGCTGGCCTTCGCGCTCGCCTCCTCGGCCGCCGCGGGCGCCGCGGCGCCCGCGGAAGACCCGGCGCTCGACGCGCGCCTGAAGCGCCTCGAGGTCGAGCTGCGCTGCCTCGTCTGCCAGAACCAGACGCTCGCCGACTCGAACGCGCCGCTCGCCGAGGACCTGCGCCGCGAGGTGCGCGAGCTCGCGCTCTCGGGGAAGTCCGACGACGAGATCCGCGCGTTCCTGGTGGCGCGCTACGGCGACTTCGTGCTCTACCAGCCGCCGGTCAAGTCCACGACCTGGCTCCTGTGGTTCGGGCCGTTCCTGCTCCTCGCCGGGGGGGCGGGCGCGTGGATCGCGATCGTGCGGCGGCGCAGTCGCGGCGCGCGCGACCAGGCCGTCGACGCGGAAGCGCCGCCCGCCGACGCCGCCGAGCGCGCGCGGGCGCTCCTGGACGACAAGGCGTCGGGCTGAAGTCCTGATTCGCACGTCGGGCGGAAGCCCGACCCACACGACGCCGGGGCGACCTCAGAGCGCGCGCCCGCACTTCCAGCAGAGCTCGAAGGTCGCGGGGCTCTCCTCGCCGCAGTGCGCGCAGCGAAGGCTGCCCGCGCGCGAGCGCTCGGCGTCGAACGTCCTCAGCACGTCCTTCGCGCGCGCATAGTCCTCGTCGTCGACCCACACCTGCGGGCCGGCGACGTCGGGCGGCACGTCGCCGACGATCGACGACATGTGCTGGTTGAACACGTGCGCCTCGATGTTCGCGTGGAGCAGCCGGTCGCGCAGCAGCCAAGCGTCGACGCGCGTGTGCGCGCTGTAGAGGCGCTTCACGGCGCCCCCGGCCGCCAGCCCGCCAGCGCCGCGACGAGCCTGCGAAGCAGCGCTTCCAGCGCGGCGGCGCGCGACGCGTCCCAGCGGTACGGCGGCGCCTCGTCCATGTACGCCGCCTGCGCCATCTCGAGCTGCAGCGCGTGCACGCCTTCGAGCGGCCGCCCATAGCGGCGCGTGATCCAGCCGCCCTTGAATCGCCCGTTCACGACGGACGTGAATCCGCGCCCACCGGCGAGGACGTCCGCCGCCAGCGCCTGCAGCGAAGGCGCGGCGCTCGCGCCGTCGGCGGTGCCGAGGTTGAGATCCGGCAACCGGCCCGCGAAGAAACGCGGCACCTCCGCGCGGATCGAATGGCCGTCCAGCACCACGGCGTGGCCGTGCCGCGCGCGCACGCGGTCGATCTCGGCGTGCAGCGCCTCGTGGTAGGGCGCGAAGTACGTGTCGACGCGCGAGGCGACTTCCCCTGCATCGGGGGCGCCGCCTTCGAGCCAGATCGGCGCGTTGTCGAACGTGCGCGTCGGCACGAGCTCGGTGTTGTCGGCGCCCGCGTAGAGCGCGACGCCGGCCGGATCGCGGTTGAGGTCGACGACGTAGCGCGAGTGCGTCGCGACCATGAGCGTCGCTCCGGCCTCGCGCGCGAACGCGTAGAGCTTCTCGACGTGCCAGTCGGTGTCGGGCAGCGCACGCGCGGCCGCCGTCATGCGCGAGGCGATCGACTCCGGTACGCCGGTGCCGGCGTGCGGCACGTCGATCACCAGCGGCGAGTCGCCGCGTTCGAGCCGCCACAGGCTCACGTCGCGCTCCCGATGCGCGGCACGCCGCCGCTGAGCGTCCCGAGGCAGGGATTGCCACCGAAGCGCCAAGCGAGCTCCGCCGGCTCGCGGATCGCGTAGACCGCGACGTCGGCGCGCAGGCCCTTGCGGAGCCTGCCGCGGTCCGCGAGCCCGAGCGCCCGCGCCGCGACGTGCGTCATGCCGCCGACCGCCTCGCGCGGCGTCAGCCGGAACAGCGTGCACGCCATGTTGAGCATCAGGAGCGGCGAGGTCGTCGGCGAGGTGCCCGGGTTGCAATCGGTGGCCACCGCCATCGGCACGCCCGCGCTCCGCAGCGCGTCGATCGGGGGCAGCTTCGTCTCCCTCAAGGCATAGTACGCGCCGGGCAGGAGCACGGCCACCGTTCCCGCCGCCGCCATCGCGCCGACCCCTCTCGGCGACAGCCACTCGAGATGGTCGGCGGACAGCGCCTCGAACTCGGCCGCGAGCGCCGCGCCATCCTGGTCCGAGAGCTGCTCGGCGTGGAGCTTGACCGGCAGCCCTGCTGCGCGAGCCGCCTCGAACACGCGGCGCGTCTGCTCGCGCGTGAAGCCGATCCGGTCGCAGAATGCGTCGACCGCGTCGGCGAGCCCCGCGCGCGCCGCCGCCGGCACGATGTCGCCGCACACGACGTCGATCCACGCGTCGGCGCGGCCCGTGAATTCGGGCGGCACCGCGTGCGCGGCGAGCAGCGTCGTGCGCACGTCGACGCCGAGCTCGGCGCCGAGGCGGCGCGCCACCGCGAGCTGCTTCAGCTCCGCGTCGCGCTCGAGGCCGTAGCCGGACTTGATCTCGACCGTGGTCGCGCCCTCGCCCGCGATCGCCGCCAGCCTGGGCCGGCTCTCGGCGGCGAGCGCGTCCTCGCCCGCTTCGCGCGTCGCGCGCACCGTCGACAGGATGCCGCCGCCCTCGCGCGCGATCTCCTCGTAGGTGGCTCCGCGCAGGCGGCGCTCGAACTCGGCGGCGCGGCTGCCCGCGTAGACGAGGTGCGTGTGGCAGTCGACGAGCCCCGGCAGCGCCCAGGCACCGTCGAAATCGACGCGGCGCGCGGCGGGGACGCGCGGAAGGTCGGCGCGCGGCCCGAGCCACGCGATCCGGTCGCCGACGACGCCGATCGCGGCGTCGCGCACGACGCCCCAGCCCTCGCCGTCGAGCGTGGCGAGGTGGACGCCGTCGAGCACGACGTCGAAGCGCGCGGGCGCGCTCACGGCGATCCATTCGCGAGGCGTGCCATCGCGCGGAGGTACCGCGCGCGGACCTCGTCCTCGTCGCGGTGCCGGCCGTCGCGCACCGCCCAGCGCCCGCGGAGCATCGCGTGCCTCACCGGCGCGCGGCAGGGCCCGAAGATCGCCGCGTCGAGCACCGTGTCGCCGTGGCCCGCGAGCGCGGGCTCGTCGCCGTCGAGCACGACGAGGTCCGCATCGGCTCCGGGCTCGATGGCGCCGGTGTTCCTCCCGCAGGCGCGCGCGCCGCCGCGCGCCGCGGCGAGCCACATCGCGGCGCCGAGCGACCCGCCCGCGCCGTGGTGCATCAGGTTGCGCCGACGGCGCGCGAGGCGCTGCGAGTACTCGAGCTGGCGGAGCTCGGCGAAGGGATCGACGATCGTGTTCGAGTCGCTGCCGACGCCCCAGCGCCCGCCGGCCGACGCGTAGTCGACGCCCGGAAACGTGCCGTCGCCGAGGTCCGCCTCGGTCGTCGGCGCGAGGCCCGCGACGGCGCCGGACGCCGCGAGCGCGCGCGTCTCCCGCGCCTCCATGTGCGTCGCGTGAACGAGGCACCAGCGCGCGTCGACCGCGCAATGCTCGAGGAGCCACTCGACCGGCCGGCGTCCCGACCAGGCGAGGCAGTCGTCGACCTCGGCCGTCTGCTCGGCGACGTGGATGTGCACGGGCGAGCCCGCCGGCGACGATGCGACGACGCGCGCGAGCTCGTCGGGCGCGACCGCGCGCAGGCTGTGCGGCGCGACGCCGACGACCACGTCCCCCGCGCGCACGAGCGGCGCCAGCGACGCGAGGAGCGCCGCGTACGCTTCGGTCGACATCACGAAGCGGCGCTGCGCGGACGATGGCGGCGCCGCCCCGAAGCCGCCGTGCGCGTAGTAGACGGGCAAGAGCGTCAGCGGCGTGCCGGCGGTGCGCGCGGCGGCGACCGCGCGCTTCGACGTCTCGGCGGGATCCGCGTACGGTCGCCCCGCAGCGTCGTGGTGCACGTAGTGGAACTCGGCGACGGCGCCGTAGCCCGCCTTCGCCATCTCGACGTAGACCTGAGCCGCGATCGCCTCGAAGCCGTCGGGGTCGAGCCGCTCGAGGAACGCGTACATCGCCTGCCGCCAGGTCCAGAAGCTGTCCTCGCCGTTCGCGCCCGCGTGCCCGGTGCGCCCGGCGACGCCGCGCTGGAACGCGTGCGAGTGCAGGTTCGGCATCGCCGGCACGAGCGGCCCGCCCGCGTCCTGCGCGCCGTCGCGGGCCGCGCCCGCCTCGACGCGCGCGATCGCGCCGTCGTCGCCGATCGTGACGGCCACGTCGACCGCCCAGCCGTCCGGCAGGAGCGCGCGCGGCGCATGAAGTCGCGTCGCCATCGCTCCCTCAGCCCGGGACGCCGATCGTCGCGACGATGGCGACCGCGCCCGCGTCGATGGGGTTCACGTGCAGCGCTCCGATCGGCTCGTCGCCATCGACGACGAGCGCCTGGCCCGTCGCCACGGTCACCGGCGTGCGCCCCGCCAGCAGGCATTCGCAGGCGCCGCGCGCCGCGTAGCACAGGCCGAACCGCCACTCGCCGGCGATGGCCGCCGCGGCATCGGCCACGACGAGCGCGCCGCGCGCCTCGCCGCGACGAACCATCAGGTTGAACGCGCGCGCCGGCCCGCCGACGAGCCGGCATTCGCACGCGGCGTCGCCCGGGAAACGGTAGGGCTCGAGCGGCGAGCGGAGCTCGACCTCCGCGCCGTCGCTCGCCAGGACGACGCCGTCGCCCTCGAGCAGGACGAGCGTGCGATCGATGCCGGGCCACGCCGAGAACGCGCCGTCGCGGTCGATCTCGGCGATCGACACGCGGCCGGCGAACGCGTCGCCCTGAACCTGCGCGGGCCAGGTCGCGATCTGTGACGTCGTGCCGCCGCCGTTGCGCCAGGGGACGCGCCGGAAGTCGCGCGGCGAAAGCAGTCGGGTGCTCGTCATCGTGGGGCACGAACCGGCGACCCGGACGCTCGCGCGGGTCGGCGCATTGTATGCCATCGCCGCGAGCGCCCGCCCCGGCGTTGACAGCCGCGCGACGCGTCGCCAAGATCGACGTTTCCCCCTTCCGCACCGGAGCTTCGCCATGCGCCGCCTCGCCCCCCTGCTGTCCGTCCTGGCCGTCGCCGTCGTCACCCCCGCGTCCGCGCAGGACACCAAGGTGGCGATCGGCTACTCGGGCTGGACCGGATTCGCCCCGCTCACCCTCGCCAAGGAAGCCGGCATCTTCAAGAAGCACGGGCTCGACGTGACGCTCCTGAAGATCCCGCAGAAGGACCGCCATCTCGCGATCGCGTCGGGCGACGTGCAGTGCGCGGCGACGACGGTCGAGACCTGGGTCATCTGGAACGCGAACGGCGTGCCGACGACGCAGATCTTCCAGATGGACAAGAGCTACGGCGCCGACGGCATGGTGGTGCGCAACAACATCCAGAAGATCGCCGACCTCAAGGGCAAGACCGTCGCGGCTTCCGCGCCCGGCACCGCGCCCTACTTCACGCTCGCGTGGTTCCTCAAGAAGAACGGGCTGTCGGTCAAGGACGTCACCGTCGTCAACCTCGAGCCCGGACCGGCGGCGCAGGCGTTCGTCGCCGGCCAGAACGACGCGGCGATGACCTACGAGCCGTACCTGTCGACGGTACGCTCGGCGCCGCAGGCCGGCAAGATCATCGCCACCACGCTCGACTACCCGATGATCATGGACACGTTCGGCTGCACGCCGAAGTTCCTCGCCGACAATCCGAAGGCGGCGAAGGCGCTCGCGGACAGCTACTTCGACGCGGTCGACATGATCGCGAAGGAGCCGAAGAAGAGCTTCGAGATCATGGGCGCCGACGTCAAGCAGACCGGCGAGCAGTTCGAGGCGTCGCAGAAGTACCTGCGCTGGCAGGACCGCGCAGCGAACAAGCAGTTCTTCGCGGGCGAGCACCAGCGCTTCAGCAAGGAGGCGGCGGACCTCCTCGTCGAGATCGGCAGCATCAAGTCGGTGCCCGATCTCTCGAAGCTCGCCGACACGCGGTTCATCCAGTAGGCCGGCCCCCGGGCCGACGGCGATGCGCGGCACGAGTCGGGCCGGAGCCCGACCCACGGACGCTCGCGCACGCCGGGGCGAGGCCCGGTCCTCGGCGCGATGAAGCCGCTCGTCCCGGTGAGCCGGACGCGCAAGGTCGCGCTCGGCATCGCGTTCTTCGTGCTGTTCGTCGCCGCGTGGAGCGTCGCGACGATCGGCGGCTTCGTCTCGAAGACCTTCCTCGCCGATCCGCTGACGATGCTGGCGGAAGGATGGGCGCTGTTCGCGAAGCACGGCTTCGCCGCCGACGTCGGCGTCACCGTGTGGCGCGTGCTGGGCGGCTTCGTGCTCGCGGGCCTCGTCGGCGTGCCGCTCGGCATCGCGATGGGCGCGTTCAAGCCGGTCGAGGCGTTCTTCGAACCCTTCGTCTCGTTCGCGCGCTACCTGCCCGCGTCCGCGTTCATCCCGCTCCTGATCCTGTGGGCGGGCATCGGCGAGACGCAGAAGCTCCTGGTGATCTTCATCGGCGTCTTCTTCCAGATCGTGCTGATGGTCGCGGTCACCGTCGGTTCGACGCGCCGCGATCTCGTCGAGGCCGCCTACACCCTCGGCGCCGGCCCGGGCGGCATCGTGCGGCGCGTGCTGCTCCCGAACGCCGCGCCGCAGATCGCCGAGACGCTGCGCCTCGTGCTGGGCTGGGCCTGGACCTACGTGATCGTCGCCGAGCTGATCGGCGCGTCGTCGGGCATCGGCCACATGATCACCGACAGCCAGGCGCTGCTGAACACCGGCCAGATCATCTTCGGCATCATCATGATCGGGCTGATCGGGCTCGTCTCCGACTTCGCGTTCAAGGCGGCGAACCAGCGGCTCTTCCCGTGGAGCCTCGCGTGAGGAACGCGGCGCGAGCCCGCGGCGGGCCGGCTCGCGGATGAGCAAGCTCGTCATCGAGGGCGTCGGCCGCACGTTTCCGGGCGTGCGCGGCGGCGCGCCGACGCTCGCGCTGACGCCGGTGTCGCTCGCGGTGGCGGACAACGACTTCATCACGATCCTCGGACCGTCCGGCTGCGGCAAGTCGACGCTGCTGCGCATCGTCGCGGGGCTCGACCGCCCGACCGTCGGCCGCGTGCTGCTCGACGGCGCCGAGGTGTCCGGGCCGGGCGCCGACCGCGGCATGGTGTTCCAGAGCTACACGCTGTTCCCGTGGCTCACCGTCGAGGCGAACGTCCGCTTCGGCCTGAACGAGAAGGGCCTGCCCGCCGCCGAGCAGGCGTCGATCGCGAGGCACTGGATCCACAAGGTCGGTCTCGACGGCTTCGAGCGCCACTACCCGAAGATGCTCTCCGGCGGCATGCAGCAGCGCACCGCGATCGCGCGCGCGCTCGCGAACGCGCCGAAGATCCTGCTGCTCGACGAGCCGTTCGGCGCGCTCGACCACCAGACGCGCGGGCTCATGCAGGAGCTCCTGCTCTCGATCTGGGAGAGCGAGAAGACGACGGTGCTCTTCGTCACGCACGACATCGAGGAGGCGATCTTCATGGCGAGCCGCGTCGTCGTGATGAGCGCACGGCCGGGCCGCGTCAAGGCGGACGTCGCGGTGCCGATCGCGCACCCGCGCCACTACACGGTCAAGACGACGCCGGCGTTCTCGGCGCTCAAGGCGCGGCTCACCGAGGAGATCCGCGCCGAGGCGCTCAAGGTCGAAGGCGCGCCCCTCGCAGGTGGCTGAGCCTGCGTGCGCGCGCACCGTGACGCGGGCGGCGCTCGCGGCCGTGCTGGCCGCGCTCGCGGGCTGCGCCACGGTCGCCGCCGACGACCGCGCACGTTTCGAGACGAGCGGCGAGGCGGTCGCGGTCCCGCTCGGCTGCGCGAGCCGCGCGCCGCTCGCCGCGCCCGGCGCGCTCTCCCCCTCCCGGCCGCTCGCGCTGACCAGCTGGAACATCCACAAGAACGGCGACCCCGGGTGGCAGGCGGACCTCGAGCGGTTCGCGCGGGGGAGCGACCTCGTGCTGCTGCAGGAGGCGTCCTTGGGCGCCGAGCTGCGCTCGGTGCTCGCGCGCGCCGGGCGCTCCTGGGTGCACGCCGACGCGTGGGCTTACGACGGCCTCGCGAACGGCGTGATGACCGCGTCGACCGCCGCGCCCGTCGAGGCCTGCGTCCAGCGCGCCGCCGAGCCGCTGATCGCGCTGCCCAAGTCGGCGCTCGTCGCCTGGTACCGCATCGACGGCCGCGCCGAGACGCTCGCCGTCGCGAACCTGCACGCGGTCAACTTCACGCCCGCGCTGGGCGCCTACGTCGATCAACTGGACGCGCTCGGCGCGTTCCTTGCCGCGCACCGCGGGCCGGTGATCCTCGGCGGCGACTTCAACACCTGGAGCACGTATAGGGTCGATGCGCTGGACGCCTTCGCCTCGCGCCTCGGGCTCACCGAGGTGAAGGCGCGGCGCGGCGAGCGGACGCGATTCTTCGAGATGCCGGCCGACTACCTCTTCGTGCGCGGGTTGCGCGTCGAGGACGCGTGGGTCGAGGCGGTGGGATCCTCGGACCACGCGCCGATCCGCGCCACGCTCGCGTTTCCGCCGCCGTGACGCGCCGCCCGTCGATCGCGCTCGCGCTCGCCGCCCTCGCGGCCGGCTTCCTGCCGCTCGCCGCCGTCGCGACGCCCGACGCGAAGGCGCAGGCCGAGATCGACCACCTGCTCGCGTTCGTCGCGTCCTCGCCCTGCCGCTTCGTCCGCGGCGGCGTCGAGGCCGGCGGCCCCGAGGCGCGCGACCACCTCGCGCGCAAGCTCGAGGTCGCGCGTCCGTTCCTCTCGACCGCCGACCAGTTCGTCGACCGCGTCGCGTCCGCCAGCAGCCTCACCGGCGAGCCCTACCGCGTTCGCTGCGAAGACCGGGAGACGACCTCGCGCGCGTGGCTCGCCGACGAGCTCGCGCGCGCGAGGCGCGCCGCGAAGCCTCAGTAGGCGCCGCCGGCCTGTTGCCAGCGCCACGCGTCGGCGCAAATCGCGTCGAGGTCGCGCCTCGCGCGCCAGGCCAGCAGCGCCTCCGCGCGCGACGGATCGGCGTAGTAGCAGGCGACGTCGCCCGGGCGGCGAGGCGCGAACGTGCGCGCGATCTTGCGGCCGCACGCCGCCTCGAACGCCCGCACGACCTCGAGCACCGACCAGCCGCGCCCCATCCCGAGGTTGAACGTCGTCGCCCCGGGCGACGCGCCGAGGAAGCGGATCGCCGCCACGTGGCCCTCGGCCAGGTCCTGGACGTGCAGGTAGTCGCGCACGCCCGTGCCGTCCTCGGTCGGCCAGTCGCTGCCGAAGATCGCGAGCTCGCCGAAGCTGCCGCCGGCGATCCGGCACAACAGCGGGACGAGGTTGTCGGGCTTGCCGAGCGGCGCCTCGCCGATGCGCGCCGACGGATGCGCGCCGGCCGGGTTGAAGTAGCGCAGGATCGCGATGCGCCAGTTCGGGTTCGCGCGGGTGAGGTCGCGCAGGAAGTCCTCGGCGGCGCGCTTCGTGCGCCCGTAGACGCTGTTCGGCTTGAGCGGCGCGTCCTCGCGGACCGGCAGCGACTCAGGCTGGCCGTACACGGTCGCCGAGCTCGAGTAGACCAGGCGCGCGACGCCCGCCTCGCCCATGACCTCGGCGAGCGCGATCGTGCCCCCCACGTTGATGTCCCAGAAGGCGAGCGGGCGCGTCTCCCCGTCGCCGACGCCCTTGAGGGCCGCGCAGTGCACGACCGCCGAGATCGGGTGGTCGTGGAAGGTCCGGCGCAGCGCGACGACGTCGCGCACGTCCGCCTCGACGACCTCGATCGCCATGCCGGCGAGCGCCGACAGGCGCGGCATGACCGCCCGCGAGCTCGTCGAGAAGTTGTCGAGCACGATCGGGTGCATGCCCGCCTCCGCGAGCGCGGCGACGATGTGCGAGCCGACGTAGCCCGCCCCGCCGGTCACGAGGATCTTGCCGTCCATGCGGCGGCATCCTACACGCGCCCGGGCCGCGCCGCGGCGGCGCGCCCATGAAAAAGGCCGGGCAGCGCCCGGCCTCTCAAGGGAACGGTGGGCAAGCCGGTCAGCCGGCCTTGTCGCCGGCGGGCGCCTCGACGGGCGCGGGCCGGTCCACGAGCTCGACCAGGGCCATCGGCGCGTTGTCGCCCTGCCGGAAGCCGAACTTCAGGATCCTCAGGTAGCCGCCCGGGCGCGCCTTGTAGCGCGGGCCGAGCTCGGCGAAGAGCTTCGTCACGACCGCGCGGTCGCGCAGGCGGTCGAACGCGAGGCGGCGGTTCGCGAGCGTCGCCTCCTTCGAGAGCGTGATCAGCGGCTCGGCGACGCGCCGCAGCTCCTTCGCCTTCGGCAGCGTCGTCTTGATCGCCTCGTGCGTGAAGAGCGAGTTGGTCATGTTCCGCAGCATCGCGATGCGATGGCTGCTGGTGCGGTTGAGCTTCCGTTGCCCGTGGCGGTGACGCATCGTCGTTCCTTCGGTGGGGCGGCGCCGCTTCGCACGGCGCTCGGTTCTTCTTCTTTGCTTCGATCGCGGTTAGGGACGGTCGAGCCCGGCCGGCGGCCAGTTCTCGAGCTTCATGCCGAGCGAGAGCCCGCGCGAGGCGAGCACTTCCTTGATCTCGTTCAGCGACTTGCGGCCCAGGTTCGGCGTCTTGAGCAGCTCGGTCTCGGTGCGCTGGATCAGGTCGCCGATGTAGTAGATGTTCTCGGCCTTGAGGCAGTTGGCCGACCGCACCGTGAGCTCGAGGTCGTCGACCGGCCGCAGCAGGATCGGGTCGACCTGCGGCGAGCTGCGCTCCGCGACCGGAACGTCGGTGCCCTTGAGGTCCGCGAACACCGACAGCTGCTCCACCAGCACGCTCGCGGCATAGCGGACCGCCTGCTCGGGCTCGACGACGCCGTTGGTCTCGATGTCCAGCACCAGCTTGTCGAGGTCGGTGCGCTGCTCGACGCGCGCGCTCTCGACCGCGTAGCTCACGCGCCGGACCGGCGAGAACGACGCGTCGAGCAGGATCGAGCCGATCGAGCGGCCGCCCTCGGGCTTCACCCGCGCGGTGGCCGGCTGGTAGCCGCGGCCCTTGTCGACGCGGATCTCCATCTCGAGCTTGCCGCCCGCCGTCAGGTGGGCGATTACGTGCTCGGGATTGATGATCTCGACGTCGTGGTTGGGCTCGATGTCCGCCGCCGTCACCGCGCCTTCGCCCGCCTTCGCGAGCTTCAGCACGACGTGGTCGCGGTTGTGCAGCTTCAGCACGACGCCCTTCAGGTTCAGCAGGATGTCGACGACGTCTTCCTGCACGCCGTCGAGCGCCGAGTACTCGTGCAGCACGCCCGAGATGCGGACCTCGGTCGGCGCGTAGCCGGGCATCGACGACAGCAGCACGCGTCGCAGCGCGTTGCCGAGCGTGTGCCCGTACCCGCGCTCGAACGGCTCCATCACGACCTTCGCGTGGAACGGCGACATGCTCTGCACGTCGATGATTCGAGGCTTCAACAGGACATTGCTTTGCATTCGGAATCCTCGGCGGAAAACTTCTCGACGATAACGTCGCCCTCAAGCGCCTCGCGCGAGGGCGACGTACACGTTCGTTACTTGCTGTACAGCTCGACGACCAGGCTCTCGTTGATGTCCTGGCCGAACTCGGTGCGGTCGGGCGCGCCCTTGAACGTCCCCTGCAGCTTCTTCGGGTCGACCTCGACCCAGGCCGGGAATCCGACCTTCTCGGCGAGCTGCAGCGAATCGGTGATCCGCAGCTGCGCCTTCGACTTGTCGGCCACCGAGATCACGTCGCCGGCGCGGCACAGCGCCGACGGCACGTTCACGCGCTTGCCGTTCACGAGGATCGCGCCGTGCGTCACGAGCTGGCGCGCCTCGGCCCGCGTCGAGCCGTAGCCCATCCGGTAGACGACGTTGTCGAGCCGCGACTCGAGCAGCTTCAGCAGGTTCTCGCCGGTCGAGCCCTTGCGGCGGGCCGCCTCGACGAAGTAGCGGCGGAACTGGCGCTCGAGGATCCCGTAGGTCCTGCGGAGCTTCTGCTTCTCGCGCAACTGGTTTCCGTAGTCCGACTGGCGCATGCCCGACTTCTGCCCGTGCTGTCCGGGCTTCACGTCCAGCTTGCACTTGGAGTCGAGGGATCGACGCGCGCTTTTCAGGAAGAGGTCGGTCCCCTCCCGTCGCGCCAGCTTGCACTTGGGTCCGGTATATCTGGCCACAGTCGCTATCCAGTGAGTGAGTGTCTAGGTTCGATCAAACGCGGCGGCGCTTCGGCGGGCGGCAGCCGTTGTGCGGCACCGGCGTCACGTCCGAGATCGACGCGATCTTGAAGCCGAGCGCGTTCAGCGCGCGAACCGCGGACTCGCGCCCGGGGCCCGGCCCCTTGATGCGCACCTCGAGGTTCTTCACGCCGCACTCCTGCGCCGCACGGCCGGCGGCTTCGGCCGCGACCTGCGCCGCGAACGGGGTCGACTTGCGCGAGCCCTTGAACCCGGCGCCGCCGGACGTGGCCCACGAGAGCGCGTTGCCCTGGCGGTCGGTGATCGTGATGATCGTGTTGTTGAAGGACGCGTGGATGTGCGCGATGCCCTCGGAGACGCTCTTCTTGACCTTCTTCCGGGCGCGCGCCGCCGTGGCGGCCTTCTGGGACGGTTGCTGTGCCATCGTCGGTTTTCCTGGTTACTTCGCCGGCGCCGCCTTCGACAGCGCGACGGTGCGGCCCTTCTTCGGGCCCTTGCGGGTGCGGGCGTTCGTCCGCGTGCGCTGGCCGCGCACCGGCAGCCCCTTGCGGTGGCGCACGCCGCGGTAGCAGCCGAGGTCCATCAGCCGCTTGATGTTCATCGTCGTCTCGCGGCGCAGGTCGCCCTCCACCGTGAAGCGCCCGACCTGCTCGCGCAGCTTGTCCATCTGCGCGTCGTTCAGGTCCTTGATCTTGGTGGACGGCACGACGCCGGCCGCCGCCACGATCGCCTTCGCGCGCGACGGGCCGATGCCGTAGATCGCCTGCAGCGCGATGACCGCGTGCTGGTGGTTGGGGATGTTGACGCCGGCGATACGAGCCATCGCTACGCTCCTGCTCTTTCAGTGATCAGTTGACAGTTGACGGTTGACAGTCAACCCTGCCGTTGCTTGTGGCGCGGTTCCGTGCAGATCACGCGCACCACGCCGTGGCGCTTGATGATCTTGCAGTTGCGGCACATCTTCTTGACGCTCGCCAGTACCTTCATCTCGTTCTCCTCGCTGACATCTCATCGCGCCTTCGAAGGCGCGCCACCGGGGGTCGCCGGCGCCACTGTCAACCGTCAACTGACTTCTGAATCACTTCGCCCTGAACGTGATCCGCGCCCGCGACAGGTCGTACGGCGTCAACTCGACGGTGACCTTGTCGCCCGGCAGGATCTTGATGTAGTGCATCCGCATCTTCCCGGAGATGTGTCCCAGCACCACGTGTCCGTTCTCGAGCTTCACTCGGAAGGTGGCGTTGGGCAGCATCTCCACCACCTCCCCCTGCATCTGGATCGTGTCTTCCTTGGCCATCAGCGGCTGGGGACTCCGCCCTTGAAGTTGGCCTTCTTCAGCAGGCTCTCGTACTGCTGCGACATCATGTAGGCCTGCACCTGGGTCATGAAGTCCATCGTGACCACGACGATGATCAGGAGCGACGTCCCGCCGAAGTAGAACGGCACGTTCTTCCACGCGATCAGGAAGTTGGGGACGAAGCACACGACCACCAGGTAGAGCGAGCCGATCAGCGTGAGCCGCAGCGTGATCTTCTCGATGTACTTCGCGGTCTGCTCGCCCGGACGATAGCCCGGGATGAACGCGCCGCTCTTCTTCAGGTTGTCCGCCGTCTCCTTCGGGTTGTACTGCAGCCCCGTGTAGAAGAAGCAGAAGAAGATGATCGCCGCCGCGTACAGGATCTCGTGGACCGGCTGGCCGGGCCCGAGCGCCGCCGCGACGTCGCGCAGCCAGATCGTGCCCTCGCCCGCGCCGAACCACTGCGCCAGCGTCGCCGGGAACAGGATGATCGACGACGCGAAGATCGGCGGGATCACGCCGGCCATGTTGAGCTTGAGCGGCAGGTGCGAGCTCTGCCCCTGGTAGACCTTGTTCCCGACCTGGCGCTTCGCGTAGTTGACCAGGATCTTGCGCTGCGCCCGCTCGACGAAGACCACGAACCCGGTGACGATCACGATCAGCGCCGCGATGCCGAGCACCAGCGGGATCGAGTAGGCGCCGGTCCGCGCCTGCTCGAGAGTGAGGCCGATCGCGTTCGGCAGCCCGGCGGCGATGCCCGCGAAGATGATCAGCGAGATCCCGTTGCCGAGGCCGCGCTCGGTGATCTGCTCGCCCAGCCACATCAGGAACATCGTGCCGGTCACCAGCGTCACCGTCGACACGAGCCGGAACCCGAGGCCCGGGTCCAGCACGAGGCCGGCCTGAGACTCGAGCGCGAGCGAGATGCCGAGCGCCTGGAAGAACGACAGCCCGAGCGTCGCGTAGCGCGTGTACTGCGTGATCTTGCGTCGGCCCGACTCGCCTTCCTTCTTCAGCGCCTCGAGCGCCGGGACGACCACCGTGCACAGCTGCATGATGATCGACGCCGAGATGTACGGCATGATCCCGAGCGCGAAGATCGAGAAGCGCGAGAGCGCGCCGCCCGAGAACACGTTGAACAGGCCGAGGATGCCGTCCTGCTGCGAGCGGAACAGGTCCTCGAGCACCTGCGCGTTGATGCCCGGCACCGGGATGTGCGTCCCGATCCGGTAGACGACCAGCGCCCCGAGCAGGAACCACAGCCGCCGCTTGAGATCGGCGTACCGCGAACCGCCCTTCAGCGCGGGATTGACCGTCGTCGCCACGTCGTCGCTTCTCCGGCCCCGTTCAGGCCACGCTGCCGCCGGCGGCTTCGATGGCCGCCTTGGCACCCTTGGTCGCGAGCACGCCCGAGAGCTTCACCGCCTTCTCGAGCTTGCCCGTCTTGATCACCTTCGCCGACTTCGCGCCGGCCGGGACGATGCCCGCCGCCTTCAGCGCGGAGAGGTCGATCTCGGCCACCGGCAGCCGCGCGAGCTCGGAGAGCCGCACTTCCGCCGTGTCGTCGCGCGACATCGAGACGAAGCCGCGCTTCGGCAGCCGCCGCTGCAGCGGCATCTGGCCGCCCTCGAAGCCGACCTTGTGGTAGCCGCCCGAGCGGGCCTTCTGGCCCTTGTGGCCGCGGCCGGCGGTCTTGCCCGAGCCCGAGCCGATGCCGCGCGCGACGCGCTTGCGCGCCTTCTTGCTGCCCGCCGCCGGCTTGATCGTGTTGAGACGCATGCTTCGCTCCGCTGGCTCGTTCCTACCCCGTGATCTTCACGAGGTAGCTGACCTTGTTCACCATGCCGCGCACCGACGGCGTGTCCTCGACCTCGACCGTGTGGTTCGTCCACTTGAGGCCGAGGCCGCGGACCGTCGCGCGATGGTCGCCGCGCGTGCGCGGCGTGGCGCGCACCAGCGTGACCTTCATCATCTTCTTCGCGGCCATCGTCACGCCCCCAGGATCTCTTCGACCGTCTTGCCGCGCTTCGCCGCGATGTCGGCCGGCGCGCTGATCGACTCGAGCGCGTTCAGCGTCGCGCGAACGACGTTGTACGGGTTCGTCGGGCCGTGGCACTTGGCGAGCACGTTCGTGACGCCGACGACGTCGCACACCGCGCGCATCGCGCCGCCGGCGATGACGCCGGTGCCTTCCGACGCCGGCTGCATGTAGACGCGGGTCGAGCCGTGGCGGCCCTCGACGGCGTGGTGCAGCGTCCCCTTCTTGAGCCGCACCTTGCGCAGGTTCCGGCGCGCTTCCTCCATCGCCTTCTGCACCGCGACCGGCACCTCCTTCGCCTTGCCCTTGCCCATGCCGACGCGGCCGTCGCCGTCGCCCACGACGGTCAGCGCGGCGAACGCCATGATGCGGCCGCCCTTCACCACCTTGGTGACGCGGTTGATGCTGATCATCTTCTCCCGCAGGCCGTCGCCGCGGTCGTCCTGCTGCTGCTGCCGGGGAGCGTTGCTACGTGGATTCGCCATGGATTCGATCCCTAGAACTTGAGGCCGCCCTCGCGCGCCGCCTCGGCGAGCGCCTTCACGCGCCCGTGGTAGCGGTAGCCCGAGCGGTCGAACGCGACCTGTTCGATGCCGAGCGCCTTCGCGCGCTCGGCGATGCGCTTGCCCACCACGGCCGCGGCCGCGGCGTTGCCGCCGTTCTTGACGTCCTTGCGCACCTCGCCCTCGAGCGTCGAGGCGCTCGCGAGCACGCGGTCGCCCTCCGGCGCGACGATCTGCGCGTAGATGTGCGCGTTCGACCGGCTGACGACGAGCCGCGTCGCCCCCTGCAGGGCGATGCGGATCCGCGTCTGGCGCGAGCGGCGGAGGCGGGCTTCCTTCTTGTTCATCGTGGCACCTTGCGACGGTCGGGTTACTTCTTCTTCGTTTCCTTGAGCACGACGCGCTCGTCGGCGTAGCGAACGCCCTTGCCCTTGTAGGGCTCCGGCGGCCGGTACGCGCGGATCTCCGCGGCCACCTGGCCGACCTGCTGCTTGTCGATGCCCTTGATCACGATGTCGGTCTGCACCGGCGTCTCGGCCTTCACGCCCTTCGGCAGCGCGTGGACGACCGGATGCGAGAAGCCGAGCGACAGGCTGACCTTGTCGCCCGACGCCTGGGCGCGGTAGCCGACGCCGACCAGCGTGAGCTTCTTCTCGAAGCCCTGCGAGACGCCGCGGACCATGTTGGCGAGGAGCGCGCGCGTCGTGCCGTGCAGCGCGCCGGCGTCCGGCCGCGTCGCCTTGCAGACGACCGAGTCGCCGTGCCTCTCGACGGTCACGCCGGCCGCGACCCGCCGCGACAGCGAGCCCAGCGGGCCCTTCACGGTGACCTCGTCGCCGGCGATGGTCACGTCGACCTTCGCGGGCAGCGCAATGGGTTGGTTTCCGATGCGGGACATGGGCGCTCCGTCAGGCGACGATGCAGAGGACTTCGCCGCCGACGCCGGTGGCGCGCGCCTTGCGGTCGGTCATCACGCCGTGCGACGTCGAGACGATCGCGATGCCCAGCCCGTTCATCACGCGCGGCATCTCGTCCTTGCCGCGGTAGATGCGCAGGCCCGGCGAGCTCACGCGCTCGATCTTCTCGATCACCGGGCGGCCGGCGTGGTAGCGCAGCGCGATCTCGAGGACCGGCTTCGCGGACTCGCCGCCGAGCTTGAAGCCGTCGATGTAGCCCTCGTCCTTCAGGACCTTGGCTATCGCGACCTTCACCTTGGACGAGGGCATCTCGACCGTGGCCCGCTCGACCAGCTGCGCATTGCGGATGCGCGTCAGCATGTCGGCGATGGGATCAGTCATGCTCATGCTTCACCTCACCTGCATCCGTTACCAGCTGGCCTTGACGACGCCCGGCACCTCGCCGCGCATGATGTAGTCGCGCAGCTTGCTGCGGCCGAGTCCGAACTTCGAGTAGACGCCGCGCGGGCGGCCGGTCAGCGAGCAGCGGTTCCGCACGCGCGTGGGGTTCGCGTTGCGGGGGAGCTGCTGGAGCTTCAGGCGCGCCGCGAAGCGCTCGTCGTCGGAGGCGCGGGCGTTGTCGACGATCGCCTCGAGCGCGGCGCGACGCTTCGCGTACTTCGCGACCAGCTTCTTGCGCTTCTCGTTGCGGTTGATCACAGCCAGCTTGGCCATGGCTTGGGCTCTCAGTTCTTGAACGGGAAACGGAACGCGGAGAGCAGCGCCTTGGCTTCGGCGTCGGTCTTCGCGCTCGTCGTGATCGTGATGTTCATCCCGCGGAGCGTGTCGATCTTGTCGTACTCGATCTCCGGGAAGATGATCTGCTCCTTGACGCCCATGTTGTAGTTACCCTGGCCGTCGAAGCCGCGCCCCGACACGCCGCGGAAGTCGCGGACGCGCGGCAGCGCGATCGTGATGAGCCGGTCGAGGAACTCGTACATGCGGTCGTGCCGCAGCGTCACCATGCAGCCGATCGGGTAGTTCTCGCGGATCTTGAAGCCGGCGATCGCCTTGCGGGCCTTCGTGACCACCGGCTTCTGGCCGGCGATCTTCTGCATGTCGGCGACCGCGTTCTCGAGGAACTTCTTGTCGCCCGTCGCCTCGCCGACGCCCATGTTCAGGACGATCTTCTCGATGCGCGGGACCTGCATGACCGACGCGTAGCCGAACTGCTTGACCAGCGCGGGCACGACTTCCTTGCGGTAGTAATCCTTCAGGCGGGCCATCGTCTGTCTCCTCACGCCCCGATCTGCTCGCCGTTCGACTTGAAGAAGCGGACCTTGCGGCCGTCCTCGAGCGTCCGGAAGCCCACGCGGTCCGCCTTCTGCGTGACCGGGTTCCAGATCGCCACGTTCGAGACGTGGATCGGGAGCTCCTGCGTCACGATGCCGCCCGGCTGGTTCTTGAGCGGGTTCGGCCGCGTGTGGCGCTTCGCCGTGTTGATGCCGTTGACGACCACGTGCGTCGTGTCGACGACGCGCGACACGTCGCCGCGCTTGCCCTTGTCGCGGCCCGCGATCACGACCACGTTGTCGCCCTTCCTGATCTTGCGCATGACGCCGCTCCTCAGAGGACTTCGGGCGCGAGCGACACGATCTTCATGAAGCGCTCGGTGCGCAGCTCGCGCGTCACCGGCCCGAAGATGCGGGTGCCGATCGGTTCAAGCTTGGGGTTGAGCAGGACCGCCGCGTTGCCGTCGAAGCGAACGCGCGCGCCGTCGTCGCGGCGCACGCCCTGGCGGGTGCGCACGACCACGGCGTTGTAGATCTCGCCCTTCTTGACGCGACCCCGGGGCGCGGCGTCCTTGACGCTCACCTTGATCACGTCGCCGATGTGCGCGTAGCGGCGCTTGCTGCCGCCCAGCACCTTGATACACATGACCGAACGCGCGCCCGTGTTGTCGGCGACGTCCAGCACCGTCTGCATCTGGATCATGGCTTGAAGCTCTCCAACTTGAACCGCGATCGCGGCGCCGGCGCCGGTCCAGCCGGCCCCGGCCTTCCGCGGAAACGCTCCGCGCGGCCAGTTTTGGACCCCGTACGGGGAGGATCCGCCCTCGGGGACCGACGTTCCGGCGCCCCTCGCGCGGAGAATCGATAATTATGGCAGGGATCCGCCGCCTTGGCAAGACCCATGTTGCACTGCACGCCGACCCGCCGACCGCCCCCCAAGACGCCCCGTCCCCGGGGGCCCGGCCGAGGCGCCGGGCCGTGGGCACGGCCATCGGAGTGCCGCCCCGAGGTCGCCCCCCCTCTCGGGAGGCGGCCGGCGGGGATGCGCCCCGGGCGGCTGCCCCGGGCTACTCCGCCTGCGCCTTCTCGAGGACGCGCGAAACCCGGAACGCCTTGGTCTTCGAGAGCTTGCGGGTGGCCTCGATCTCGACCAGGTCGCCCGCCTTGCACTCGTTGCCCTCGTCGTGCGCGTGGTACTTGTGCGAGCGCGTGATGATCTTGCCGTACAGCGGATGGCGGACGCGGCGCTCGACCAGCACCGTGACCGTCTTGTTCATCTTGTCGCTCACGACGCGGCCGGTCAGCGTATGACCGGTCTTGCGCGCCGCGTCCTGCGTCGCCTGGTCGTTCATGCCTGGCCCGCCTTCTGTCCGATGAGGGTCTTCACCCGGGCGATGCCGCGCCGGACGTCCTTGAGCTTCGCCGGGTTCTGGAGCTGCTGCGTCGCCTTCTGCATGCGCAGGCCGAACTGCTCCTTGTAGAGCGCGTTGAGCTCGGTGGCGAGCTCCGCCGGCGACTTGCCCCTGAGGGCCTTCTTCGCTTCCGATCGCTTCACGTCGGCCTCCGTCAGCTCATCAGCCGGTGGACGAACGCGGTGCGCAGCGGCAGCTTCGCCGCGGCGAGCGCGAACGCCTCGCGGGCCAGCGCCTCGTCGACGCCGTCCATCTCGTAGAGCACCTTGCCCGGCTGGATCTCGGCGACCCAGTACTCCGGGTTGCCCTTGCCGTTGCCCATGCGGACCTCCGCCGGCTTCTTCGACACGGGCTTGTCCGGGAAGATGCGGATCCAGATGCGGCCGCCGCGCTTGATGTGGCGCGTCATCGCCCGCCGCGCCGCCTCGATCTGGCGCGCGGTCAGGCGGCCGCGGGTGGTCGCCTTGAGGCCGTATTCGCCGAACGACACCTTGGCGCCGACCGTCGCGACGCCGGTGTTGCGGCCCTTCTGCTCCTTGCGGTACTTCCTTCTAGCTGGCTGCAGCATTCTTCGCTCCTGCGCGGCGCGGCCGCTTGGGCGCCTCGGGGGCCGGCGCCGGCGCCGCCGCCGGCTCGGCGTTGTGCGCCATCACCTCGCCCTTGAACACCCACACCTTGATGCCGATCTTGCCGTAGGTCGTGCGCGCCTCGGCAAACCCGTAGTCGATGTCCGCGCGCAGCGTGTGCAGCGGGACGCGACCCTCGCGGTACCACTCGCTCCGCGCGATCTCCGCGCCGTTGAGGCGGCCCGCGCTCATCACCTTGATGCCCTGCGCGCCGAGGCGCATCGCGTTCTGCATCGCGCGCTTCATCGCGCGGCGGAACATGATCCGCTTCTCGAGCTGCTGGGCGATCGACTCCGCGACCAGCTGCGCGTCGATCTCGGGCTTGCGGATCTCCTCGATGTTGAGGCCCACGTCCCCGCCCATCATGCGGCGGAGGTCGGCGCGCAGCGTCTCGATGTCCTCGCCCTTCTTGCCGATGACGACGCCCGGCCGCGCGCTGTGGATCGTGATGCGCGCGTTCTTCGCCGGCCGCTCGATCGTGATCTTCGCGACCGACGCGTGCGCCAGCTTCCGCTTCAGGTACTCGCGCACCCGGATGTCCTCGCCGAGCGTCGGGCCGAAGTTCTTGTTGTTGGCGTACCAGCGCGACGACCAGTTGCGCGTGACCGCGAGGCGGAAGCCGGTCGGATGGATTTTCTGACCCATGGCGGTCCCTTACTTGGCTTTCCCGTCGCCGACGACGACGTGGATGTGGCAGCTCTGCTTGCCGATCGTGTTGCCGCGCCCCTTGGCGCGCGCGCTCATGCGCTTCAGCGTCTCGGCCTTGTCGACGTAGATCGTCGTGACCCTGAGCTCGTCGACGTCGGCGCCGTCGTTGTGCTCGGCGTTCGCGATCGCGCTCTCGAGGACCTTGCGGATGATCCGCGCGCCCTTCTTGGGCGAGAACGCGAGCAGGTCGAGCGCCTTGCCGACCGGCAGCCCGCGGATCTGGTCGGCGACGAGCCGGCCCTTCTGGGCCGACAGGCGGACGCCGCGCAGCGTGGCTTGGGTTTCCATCACGTCCTCACTTCCTCTTCGCCGGCGGCTTCGCGGGCGTCGCGGCCTTCTTGTCCGACGAATGGCCCTTGAAGGTGCGCGTCATCGCGAACTCGCCGAGCTTGTGGCCGACCATGTTCTCGGACACGTAGACCGGGATGTGCTGCTTGCCGTTGTGCACGGCGATCGTCAGGCCGACGAAGTCGGGCGTGACGGTCGAGCGGCGCGACCAGGTCTTGATCGGCTTCTTGTCGTTGGTCGCCCGCGCGGCCTCCACCTTCGACTGCAGGTGCAGGTCGACGAACGGTCCCTTCTTGATCGAGCGTGACATCGCTTATCCCTTCGTCGCGTGCCGGCGGCGGACGATCATGCCGTCCGTGCGCTTGTTCTTGCGCGTCTTGTAGCCCTTCGCCGGCGTGCCCCACGGCGAGACCGGGTGGTGCCACCCGCCGCCGCCGTTGGTCCGGCCGCCCATCGGGTGGTCGACCGGGTTCATCGAGATGCCGCGCACCGTCGGGCGGATGCCGCGCCAGCGGTTCGCGCCGGCCTTGCCGATCGAGCGCAGGCTGTGCTCCTCGTTGCCGACCTCGCCGATCGTCGCTCGGCAGTCGACGTGGACCTTGCGGATCTCGCCCGAGCGCAGGCGGAGCTGCGCGTGGATGCCCTCGCGCGCGAGCACCTGCACCGCGGCGCCGGCCGAGCGCGCGAGCTGCGCGCCGCGCCCGGGCTGCAGCTCGACGCAGTGCACCGTCGTGCCGACCGGGATGTTGCGCAGCGGCAGCGCGTTGCCCGGCTTGATGCCGGCCTCGCCGCCCGACATGAGCTCGGTGCCGACCGCGACGCCGCGCGGCGCGATGATGTAGCGCCGCTCGCCGTCCTTGTAGCAGAGGAGCGCGATGACCGCGCTGCGGTTCGGGTCGTGCTCGAGGCGCTCGACCTTCGCCGGGATGCCGTCCTTGTTGCGGCGGAAGTCGATGACCCGGTAGTGGTGCTTGTGGCCGCCGCCCTTGTGCCGGACCGTGATGTGGCCGTTGTTGTTGCGGCCCGACCCGCGCTTCTTCGATTCGGTGAGCGCGTCGAACGCCCGGCCCTTGTGCAGGGACGGGTTGACGACCTTGACGAGCGCGCGGCGCCCGGCGGAGGTCGGCTTGACTTTGACGAGTGCCATCTCAGGCCTCCTGCGCGAAATTGATTTCCTGGCCCGCCTTCAGGCACACGTACGCCTTCTTCCAGTGGCGGCGGCGGCCGACGAAGCGGCCGAAGCGCTTCTCCTTGCCGCGCACGTTGCTGATCTGGACGCTGTCGACCTGGACCTTGAACATCAGCTCGACCGCGGCCTTGACCTCGGGCTTCGTCGCGTCCTGCGCGACGCGGAACACGACCTGGTCGTGCTTGTCCGCGACCATCGTGGCCTTCTCGGAGACGATCGGCGCGAGCAGCACCGTCATCAGGCGCTCCTGCGCGAACTTCGGGGCTTGGGTGCGGGGCGCGTTCATCCGAGCATCTCCTCGAACTGGCCAACGGCCGCCCTCGTGAGCAGCACGTGGTTGAATCGGACGAGGCTCACCGGGTCCACCTCGCGCGCCTCCAGCACGAGGACGTCCGGCAGGTTGCGCGACGCGAGGAACACGTTCTCGTCGAGCCGGTCGGTCACGACCAGCACGGTGCCCTCGAGGCCCAGCCCCTTCATCTTCCTGGCGAACAGGCGCGTCTTCGGCGAGTCGGCGGCGATCGCGTCGATCACCTTGAGCCGCTCCTCGCGGACGAGCTGCGACAGGATCGACGCGATCCCGGCGCGGTACATCTTCCGGTTCACCTTCTGCGAGAAGTTCTCGTCGGGCAGGTTCGGGAAGATCCTGCCGCCGCCGCGCCACAGCGGGCTGTTCGCCTGGCCCGCGCGGGCGCGGCCGGTGCCCTTCTGCTTCCACGGCTTCTTGTGCGACTTGTTGACCTGGCCGCGCGACTTCTGCGCGCGCGTGCCCTGGCGCGCGTTCGCCTGGTAGGCGGTCACGACCTGGTGGATCAGCGCCTCGTTGTAGTCGCGCCCGAAGAGCTCGTCGGAGGCCGCGACCGTCGAGGCCGCCTTGCCGTCCTGGTGGATCAGCTTGAGTTCCATCGTCACGCCCCCTTCTTCGCCGGCGTCTTCACCGAGGGACGCACGATGACCGCGCCGCCGTCCGCGCCCGGGACCGAGCCCCGGACGAGGAGCAGGCCGCGCTCCTTGTCGACGCGCACGACCGGCAGCGTCTGCACGGTGCGCGTGGCGCTGCCGTACTGGCCCGCCATGCGCTTGCCCGGGAACACGCGACCCGGGTCCTGCGCCATGCTGATCGAGCCCGGCGTGTTGTGCGACAGCGAGTTGCCGTGCGACGCGCGGTTCGAGCTGAAGTTGTGGCGGCGGATGACGCCCGAGAAGCCCCGGCCCTTCGTCGTGCCGGTCACGTCGACGAGCTGCCCCGCCGAGAACGTGTCCGCGCCGACGACGTCGCCGGGCTTGAGCTTGGACGCGACGTCCGAGCTCACCGGGAATTCGCGCAGCATCTCGCCCGCCTCGACGCCGGCCTTGGCCACGTGGCCGGCCAGCGACTTGGCGACGCGCGACGGGCGGCGCTTGCCGTAGGCGACCTGGACGGCCACGTAGCCGTCGGTCTCCTGGCTCTTGATCTGCGTGACGCGGTTGCCGGCGACGTCCAGCACGGTCACGGGAACGGCGGTGCCGTCCTCCGCGAACACGCGGGTCATCCCGACCTTGCGTCCGACGAGTCCTAGCGACATGTCCAACCTCTCTCTTCGTATTGGCCGGGCCCTGGGGTCCGGTGCCGACTGCAATTGGTCGGCGACCTACCGATATTGCGTCACTGAAGCTTGATTTCCACGTCCACGCCCGCCGGCAGGTCGAGCTTCATCAGCTGGTCGACCGTCTTGTCGGTCGGGTCGATGATGTCCATCAGCCGAAGGTGCGTCCGGATCTCGAACTGGTCGCGCGACGTCTTGTTCGCGTGCGGCGAGCGCAGCACGTCGAACCGCTCGATCTTCGTCGGCAGCGGCACCGGGCCGCGGACGACCGCGCCCGAGCGCTTCGCCGTCTCGACGATCTCGAGCGCCGACTGGTCGATCAGCTTGTAGTCGAACGCCTTGAGACGGATGCGGATTCTCTGGTTTTGCATTGGGCTACCTCGTCGGAATGGGATGCGGGCCTAGCGCCTGTCGCCCATCGCCGCCTTTATTCGATGATCTTCGCCACCACGCCCGCGCCGACGGTCCGGCCGCCCTCGCGGATCGCGAACCGCAGACCCTCCTCCATCGCGATCGGCGCGATCAGCGTCACCGTCATCCCGATGTTGTCCCCCGGCATCACCATCTCCGT
>JBGAHH010000020.1:0-52772 GCA_044226265.1 Casimicrobiaceae bacterium
GCGTCGCGCCGACTTCCGGATGGCCCGGCGTCTTCGAGTGGAGCTGGCGGAAGCGCCTGAGCTCGTCCATCGGCAGGTCGTAGCCCGACAGGTGCAGGAGCGCGTACTGCAGCATCGAGCCGTGGCCGTTCGACAGCACGAAGCGGTCGCGGTCGGGCCACGCCGGCTCCGACGGATGGTGCTTGAGATGGCCGCGCCAGAGCGCGAGCGCGATCTCGGCCATCCCCATCGGCATGCCCGGATGGCCGCTCTTCGCCGCGTCGACGGCATCCATCGCGAGCGCGCGGATCGCGTTCGCGAGCTCGTGGTCGGGGGCGGTCATCGGGTGGGCATTCGACATCGAAGGGTCGGGGAGGCTGCCGCTCCGTGCGTGCCGCGCGCGGGCCTGCGCGCGATGGACGAAGGGCGACGCGGGGAAAGACCTGAAATTATCGCGGAATCCGGCCGTTCCGTGCAATAATGCGGCGTTTGGTCGTGCGTGACCGGTCGTTCCCACGACGCGGAGTCTGTCCGACATTGGCTGGAGTGCCCTTCCTTCCGCGCGGGCGGGTGGCGGGGCGTTTCCTTTTTGGGGGTGTTCCACCGCGGCGGCCGCAGAAACCGGCGCAACGGCACGGGACCTCGCTCTTTAGGGAGACGGGTGATGGACGGAATCCATCTGTTGGGCGAGTGGTACGGCTGTCCGGGCGACCTGCCGGAGATGCTGCGGGCGGACGCGCTGCGCGAGCGCTGCCTCGACGCGGTGCGCGCGGCCGGGCTCTCGATCGTCGGCGACCGCTTCCACCAGTTCGATCCCCAGGGCGTGACCGGCGCGGTCATCCTCGCGGAGTCGCACCTCGCCGTGCACACCTGGCCCGAGATGGGCTCGGTGACGATCGACGTCTACGTCTGCAACTTCACGACCGACAACACCGGGAAGGCGCGGCGCCTGTTCACCGAGCTCGAGCGCACGCTCAAGCCCGAGCGCACGCGCTTCCAGGCGATCCAGCGCGGGGGCGCGAGTGGCTGACGCCGGCGGCGACCTCGTCCCGGGCGCGCTGACCGAGTACCTCACCGACGAGTGGGGCTTCTTCGTCCGGTCGAGCCGCGCGTTCGAGCGCTTCCGCTCGCCCTACCAGGCGGTCGAGGTCCACGACAGCGTGCCGTTCGGCAAGCTGTTCCGGCTCGACGGCCACTTCATGACGAGCGAGAAGGACGAGTTCTTCTACCACGAGAACCTCGTCCACCTCGCCGGCATCACGCACCCGGCGCCGGAGCGCGCGCTGGTCGTGGGCGGCGGGGACGGCGGATCCGCCGAGGAGCTCCTCAAGTACGCGTCGATGAAGAAGGTGACGCTCGCCGAGATCGACATGGCGGTCGTCGACATCGCGCGCAAGTACCTCGGATCGGTGCACAAGGGCAGCTTCGACGACCCTCGCCTCGAGCTCCGCATCGGCGACGGCTTCGGCTTCGTGCGCGAGACCGCGGAGAGCTACGACCTGATCGTGCTCGACCTGACCGATCCGGGCGGTCCGTCGCTCGAGCTCTACACGCCGGAGTTCTACCGCGCCTGCGCGTCCCGCCTGACGCCGCTCGGCGCGATGACGCTGCACGTCGCGAGCCCGGTCGCGCATCCCGAGCGCATCCGGCAGGCGCTCACGAGCCTGCGCGCGGCGTTCTCGCTCGTCACGCCCTACCTCGTCCCGGTGCCGCTGTACGGCGGGATGTGGATGATGGCGTGCTGCTCGGCCGCGCTCGATCCGCGCAAGCTCTCGGCGCCCGAGGTCGATCGCCGGCTCGCGCAGCGCGGCATCGGCGATCTCCAGTACTACAACGGCGAAATGCACCGCGCGTCGCTCGCGCTGCCGAACTTCGTCCGCGCGCTGGCCTCCTGACCTGCGCTTCGGCCTTCGGGCCGACGCCATTCGTCCGTCGCAGGGACGCTTCGTCGCGCTCGACCGCCGTCCGGCGGCTGCCGGCGTCGACGGGTCAACCGCGCGGCGCTTCGGTCCGTTCTGGCCGCGTCGGCGTTCCCGCTTGAATTCGCGGGCCGCCGGCCGCAGCTTTCGAAACGTGGAGACCCTTTCGACCTTGCGGGCGGACGAACGGATGACGCTGGCCGACACGATGGGCGGCGCCGACTTCGTGCTGATCGACGGCGTCGTCTTCGAGACCGAGTACCTGCGGGTGCCCGACGACGACACGCACGCCGACGACGTCGTGCTCGAGGCGAAGCACGGCGAGCTCGAGGTCGCGCTTACTCGCTCGGACCTCGACGGCGCCGAGCACCTGGGCGAAGGCGTCTACGAGCTCGTCAACGGGCATCGTCTACGCTTCCTGACGACCGCCACGATCCATTGAACGCGCCCCGTGCGAGCGGGGCGCCGCGCAGCGACCGTCCACGATAGGGCGGCGTTGCGCGAACCCGTCCCGTCTCACCCCGCCGCCAGCACGAACGTGTAGCTCGCCTCGAGCGCGCCGCGCTCGCGCCCCTGCGCGGGCTGCGGCGCGATCAGGAGCTTGTCGCGCTCCTGCGAGAACATGCCGCCGAATCCGCGCTCGGCCGATTCGCCGCGGACGTAGAGCTGCGTCGTCAGCGCGCGGTGGCCCGCGTGCCGGATGCGGAAGTGCAGGTGCGGCGGGCGACCGCCGTAGGGCACCGGACGCATGGCGATGAACGCGTAGCTCCCGTCCGCGCCGGCGGTCGCGCGTCCGTAACCCTGGAAATCGTCGTCCTGCGTGCCACCGCCGCCGACGTGGTGGTAGGCGCCGTGGACGTCGCATTGCCAAAGCTCGAGCGTCGCGCCCGCGACCGGCGACCCGTCGACCGCGAGCACCCGGCCGCCGAGGTAGAGCGGCGTGCCCTGCGCGATCCGGCCGCGCCCCGCGACATGCATCAGGTCGGCGTCCGCATCCGTCGGGAACGTGCGCGGGTAGAACGGGCCTTCGGCGTCCTGCGGCGTCGCGTCGAGCCGTCGGCCCTGGGCGAGCGCGATCGGCGGCACGAGCGAGGCGAGCGGGGCGGCGGCGGCGGCCGCGAGCCAGCGGACGGTGCGGCGACGCTGCAGGGTCGGGTCGTTCGGATCTCGTTCGCCCATGGGGCCTCCTGGTCGCGGGGACGGTCGGCGGACCTCCCGCCCCGACCGCGTCCCCGAGCATCGCACAGCGGCCGGGCGCGCGCGAGCGGCGGGATCGGCCGGCGCGAACGAGCCGGCATGAGCATAGAATCGGGCGCCCGCCCGCGCGAGGGGGCGCGCGCTAGAATGTCGGGCTGGTTTTCCCGGGAGGTCACGATGGACGCACGACGCAGGGAAGCACTGAAGGCCGGCGGGGGCGCGACGCTGCTGACGCTGCTCGCGGCGGCCGGCTGGCTCAAGCCGGGCGAGGCGCTCGCGCAGCCGGCGTGGAACAAGGCCGCGTTCGAGACGCACACGATGGACGAGACGATGAAGGCGCTCGGCGGGAGCGCGCCGGCGCAGAGCAAGGACATCGCGTTCGTCTCGACGCCCGACATCGCGGAGAACGGCGCTGTGGTGCCGATCGGCATCGCGAGCTCGATCCCGAAGACCGAGTCGATCGCGGTGCTGGTCGAGAAGAACCCGAACATGCTCGCGGCGGTGTTCGACATCCCGGCGGGCACGGACCCGTCGGTGACGACGCGCATCAAGATGGGCCAGAGCAGCAACGTGTACGCGCTCGTCAAGGCCGACGGCAAGTACTACGTCGCGTCGAAGGAGATCAAGGTCACGCTCGGCGGATGCGGAGGGTGATGACATCCCCCCGAAGCGACCTGCGGTCGCCTCCCCCCAGGGGGCACGGCGACCTCGGGGCGGACCTTCGGTCGCCGACGCTCCGATGGAACGATGAGGAGAATCATGGCTGATCCGATGAAGATTCGCGCCAACCTGGTCGGCGACTCGACCGAGGTCAAGGTGCTCATGAGCCACGAGATGGAGACCGGCCAGCGCAAGGACGCGCAGGGCAAGACCGTCCCCGCCTGGTTCATCCAGAACGTCACCGCGACCTGGAACGGCAAGACCGTGCTGTCGGCGCAATGGGGCCCGGCGGTGGCGAAGAACCCGTTCCTGGCGTTCAAGTTCAAGGGCGGCGCGAAAGGCGACAAGGTGCAGATCACCTGGGTCGACAATCGCGGCGACAAGCGAACCGACGAGGCGACGATCGCCTGACGGCCTGGCCCCTCCCGGGGGACCCGGCGCACGACGCCGGTCGGGAGGACGGAGCACACAACGACCCCGCCCGATCGCGGTGCGACGAGGCGCGGGACGACGGAAGGGCGCGCTTCGGCGTCGCCCCGACACCTAGGAGGAAGCACGATGAACCACGCGATTCGCGCGGCGCTCGCCGCGGCCGTCCTCGCCTGCGCCCCGGTCGCGCTCGCGCAGGGCTCGGCCGCCGACGAGATCGAGAAGTACCGGCAGGCGCTCCAGGACGGCAACCCCGCCGAGCTCTGGGAGCTGCGCGGCGAGGGCCTGTGGAAGGCGCCCGCCGGGCCGAAGAAGGTCTCGCTCGAGCAGTGCGACCTCGGCAAGGGTCCCGGCGTCGTGAAGGGCGCCTACGCCGAGATGCCGCGCTTCTTCGCGGACGCGGGCCGCGTGATGGACCTCGAGTCGCGCCTCGTCTGGTGCCGCGTCACGCTGCAGGGGATGAGCGAGGCGGACGCGAAGCGCAATCCGTTCGGCAGCCCGGAGCGGAAGTCCGACATCGAGGCGCTCGTCGCGTACGTCACGTCGCAGTCGCGCGGCGTGAAGATGGACGTGAGCCTCGACCATCCGAAGATGAAGGAGGCCTACGCGCTCGGGCAGAAGATCTTCTTCTTCCGCGGCGGGCCGCACGACTTCGCGTGCGCCACCTGCCACGGCGAGGACGGGAAGCGGATCCGGCTGCAGGACCTGCCGAACCTCACGAGCAAGGCGGGCGCGCAGAGAGGCTACACGACGTGGCCGGCGTACCGCGTCTCGCAGGGCGAGGTGCGCTCGTTCCAGTGGCGCCTGAACGACTGCTTCCGCCAGCAGCGCTTCCCCGAGCTCGAGTTCACGTCGCCCGCGTCCGTCGCGCTGACGACGTTCCTCGCGTACAACGCGAACGGCGCCGCGTTCGACGCGCCGGCCATCAAGCGCTGACCCGGGAGAACGCGATGAACAGGACGATCGTGATCGCGCTCGCGTCGGGTGCCGCCGCCGCGGCGTTCGTCGGATGCGCGTCGATGCAGCCGGGCCCGAGCGACGCGGAGCTCCGCGCGCAGGCGGTCGAGGTGATGAAGGTCTCGTTCAAGGAGCGCGGGCAGGCGAAGCTCGACCGGCTCGACCAGGACGAGACGCAGGCGCTGTGCAGCCAGTACGCGGGCAAGGAGCTGCCCAAGGACGTCGCCGCGAAGATCGAGCAGGTCAACCTCGCGACGATCAAGTACCCGGCCGACGGCAGGTACGTCGGCGACTGGAAGGCCGGCGAGGCGATCGCGCAGCGCGGCACCGGCGGCCAGTACTCGGACGACCCGAAGCAGCCGTCGGGCGCGAACTGCTACGCGTGCCACCAGCTCACGAAGCAGGAGATCAGCTACGGCACGATCGGCCCGTCGCTCTACAACTTCGGCAAGCACCGCGGCTTCACCGACGAGACGCGGCGCTACGCGTGGGGCAAGGTCTGGAACGCCGAGGCCTTCAGCGCCTGCACGAACATGCCGCGCTTCGGCCACCGGGGCATCCTGACCGAGCAGCAGGTCCGCGACGTCGTCGCGCTCCTCGTGGATCCCGCGTCGCCGGTGAACCAGTGACCGGACGCCGCGCGACGCTCCGGCGCCTGGCCGCCCTCGCGGGCGGACTGGCGCTCGGCGCGCCCGCGGCGCGCGCCGCGAAGGTCGGTGCGGCGAAGGTCGGTGCGGCGAAGGTCGGCGACCGCGTTGCGTGGCACGACGTCGTGCTGCTCGACGGCACGACGCTGCCCGCGTCGGCGCTCGTCGACGGGCCGCCCGTCGTCGTCGAGCTCTGGGCGTCGTGGTGCCCGTTCTGCGCGCGGCAGAACCCGCACCTGCAGGCGCTCGCCGATCGTCACCGCGGCACGCTCACCGTGCTCGCGCTGTCGATCGACAAGGATCCGGCGAAGGCGCGCGCGTACATGAAGGAGCACCGCTACACGTTCGCGGCGGCGATGGCGGGCGCCGACGCCGAGCGCTGGTTCGGCAGGCGCGAGGGCCTGCCCGAGGTCTACGTCGTCGACCGCGGCCGCATCGTCTTCCGCGAGATCGGCGAGATGTTCCCGGAGGACGTGGCGGCGCTCGGGCGCTACGCCGCACGGCGCGCGGGATGACGCGGCGGGAGTTCCTGCAGCTCCTCGCGGCCGCCGCCGCGGCGGGCCTGCCGCTCGAGTCGCGCGCGGCCCTCGACCTGTCGGCCGGCGCATCGTTCTACGATGCGGTCGAGCGGTTCGGCAACGTGAGCCTGCTGCACTTCACGGATTGCCACGCGCAGCTCAAGCCGGTCTTCTTCCGCGAGCCGTCGGTCAACCTCGGCGTGGGCGCGGCGGCCGGCAAGCCGCCGCACCTGGTCGGCGATGCGTTCCTCCGGCATTTCGGCATCGCGCCGGGCACGCGCGAGGCGCACGCGTTCACGTTCCTCGATTTCGCGAGCGCGGCGAAGGCGTACGGCGCGACCGGCGGCTTCGCGCACCTGGCGACGCTCGTGAAGAAGCTCAAGGCCTCGCGCCCGGGCGCGCTGCTGCTCGACGGCGGCGACACCTGGCAGGGCTCGGCCACCGCGCTGTGGACGAACGGGCAGGACATGGTCGACGCGCAGAAGCTCCTCGGCGTCGACGTGATGACCGCGCACTGGGAGTTCACGCTGGGCGCCGAGCGCGTGAAGGCGATCGTCGAGCGCGACTTCGCGGGCTCGGTCGACTTCGTGGCGCAGAACGTGAAGACGACCGACTTCGGCGACCCGGTGTTCGCGCCCTACGTGATGCGGCCGGTGAACGGCGTGCCCGTGGCGATCGTCGGCCAGGCGTTCCCGTACACGCCGATCGCGAACCCGCGCTACTTCGTGCCGGAGTGGACGTTCGGCATCCAGGAGCAGGAGCTGCAGAAGGTCGTCGACGAGGCGCGGTCCAAGGGCGCCGCGGCGGTCGTCCTGCTCTCGCACAACGGGATGGACGTCGACCTCAAGCTCGCGTCGCGCGTGACCGGCATCGACGCGATCCTCGGCGGCCACACGCACGACGGCGTGCCGGCGCCGACCGTCGTTTCGAATCGCGGCGGGAAGACGATCGTCACCAACGCCGGCAGCAACGGCAAGTTCCTCGCGGTGCTCGACCTCGACGTGCGCGGCGGCAAGGTGGCCGACTTCCGCTACCGGCTGCTGCCGGTGTTCGCCTCGCTGCTGCCGGCCGACCGCGAGATGGACGCGCTGATCGACAAGGCGCGCGCGCCCTACGCGGCGAAGCTCGACGAGCCGCTCGCGACCACCGAGGCGCTGCTCTACCGGCGCGGCAACTTCAACGGCAGCTTCGACCAGCTGATCCTCGACGCGCTGCGCGCCGAGAAGGACGCGCCGATCGCGTTCTCGCCGGGCTTCCGCTGGGGGACGACGCTCCTGCCCGGCCAGGCGATCCGCCGCGAGCACCTGATGGACCAGACGGCGATCACCTACCCGTACTCGACGGCGACCGAGCTCAAGGGGGAGATGATCAAGACGATCCTCGAGGACGTCGCCGACAACCTGTTCAACCCCGATCCGTACTACCAGCAGGGCGGCGACATGGTGCGCGTCGGCGGGCTGCGCTATGCGATCGACCCGGTCGCGCCGATGGGCAGGCGCATCACGCGCATGGAGCTCGCCGGGAAGCCGATCGAGGCCGACAAGAGCTACAAGGTCGCGGGCTGGGCGCCGGTGGCCGAGGAGGCGAAGGCCGCGGGCGGCGAGCCGATCTGGGCGCTCGTCGAGCGCTACCTCAGGCGGGAGAAGACGATCGCTGCGCGGCCGCTCGACCTGCCCACGGTGATCGGCATGGACGGCAATCCGGGCGGCGCGCCGGGTTGAAGGAGAGAAGACATGAGGCGTGACGTCCGGAACCTCCGCCGCTCGGACGCGGCGACCGCGATGGCGGCGCTCGGTTGCGTCTCTGCGCTCGTGCCGGCGATGCTGCTCCTGAGCAGCTGCGCGGCGTCGGCGCAGGCGCCGAAGCTGATCCTCCCGCTCACGACGCTGCAGACCGCCGCCGCGTTCGACGCGGCGCGGGCGGCGTTCGAGCAATGCCGCAAGGTCGGCTACACGGTCACGGTGGCGGTGGTCGACCGCGGCGGCACGGCGCTCGCGGTGCTGCGCGATCCGCTCGCCGGCGCCCACACGGTGCAAACGGCTACCGGCAAGGCCGCCACGGCGGTGAGCTTCCGGATGGCCACGAGCGACCTCGCGCGCGAGACGCAGGCCGGCCGCCCGCAGTCGGGCATCCGCGACGTCCCCGGCGTGATCGCCGTCGGCGGCGGGCTGCCCATCCAGGCGAAGGGCGCGCTGGTCGGCGGCATCGGCGTATCCGGCGCGCCGGGCGGCGACGCCGACGAAGCCTGCGCGAAGGCGGGCATCGCCGCGATCGGCGACGCGCTCGAACTCGAGTAGGGTCCTCCGCGCCGCGCGCGGCTTCAGCGCACCGTCGCGCGCGCGAATCGCCGCTTGCCCGCCTGGATCACGACCGTCGTCCCGGCGGCGACCGTCGTGCCCTTGTCGGCGACGACCTCGCCGTCGAGCCTCAGGCCGCGCCCCGCGATCAGCCGCAGCGCCTCGGACGTCGAGTCGACGACGCCGGCCTGCTTCGCGAGGTTCGCGATCGCGATGCCCGCGCCCGCGGTCTCGATCGTGACCTCCGGCATCTCCTCGCGCATCGCGCCGCCCTTGCGCGCCTCGAACGTCGCGAGCGCGCGCACGGCGTCGGCCTCCGAATGGAAGCGCGCGACGATCTCCTGCGCGAGCGCGACCTTCGCGTCGCGCGGATTGCGCCCGGACTCGCACTCGCGCTTCAGCGCCGAGATCGCGTCCATCGGCCGGAACGACAGGAGCTCGTAGTAGCGCCACATGAGCTCGTCGGAGATCGACATGAGCTTGCCGAACATCTCGTCGGGCGATTCGTTGATGCCGACGTAGTTGCCCTTCGACTTCGACATCTTCTCGACGCCGTCCAGCCCGACGAGCAGCGGCATCGTCAGCACGCACTGCGGCTCCTGGCCCGCGGCCTTCTGCAGCTCGCGCCCGACCAGCAGGTTGAACTTCTGGTCGGTGCCGCCGAGCTCGATGTCGGCCTTCAGCGCGACCGAGTCGTAGCCCTGCATCAGCGGGTACAGGAACTCGTGCACCGCGATCGGCTGGTGGCTCGTGTAGCGCTTGTGGAAGTCGTCGCGCTCGAGCATGCGCGCCACCGTGTACTGCGACGCGAGGCGGATCATGCCCGCGGCCCCGAGCGGCTCGCACCACTCGGAGTTGTAGCGGATCTCGGTGCGCGACGGATCGAGCACCTTCGACGCCTGCGCGTGGTAGGTCTCCGCGTTCTGCCGGATCGCCTCGCGCGTGAGCGGCGGGCGCGTCGCGTTGCGGCCCGACGGGTCGCCGATCATCGACGTGAAGTCGCCGATCAGGAAGATGACGTGATGCCCCAGGTCCTGCAGCTGGCGCATCTTGTTCAGCACGACCGTGTGCCCGAGGTGGATGTCGGGCGCCGTCGGGTCGAGCCCGAGCTTGATGCGCAGCGGCTTCCCCCGCGCGAGCTTGACCCGCAGCTCGGCTTCGACGATGAGGTCGTCGGCGCCGCGCTTCGCGACCTCGACCTGGCGGTCGACGTCGATCGTCATCTCGCGGCGACCATCGCGGCGTCGCGGTCGGCGACGGCGGCCTTCGCGGCCGGGCGGGCGTAGCAGCGCGCGTGCCACGCCTTGACGTGCGGCCAGCGGTCGAGGCCGAACGCGGGCGCGCGGAACATCGACGCCGCGAGGTTCAGGTCGCCGATCGTGAAGTCGTCGTCGGCGAGCCAGGCGCGCTTCGCGAGGGTGGCCTCGAGCGCGACGAGGCGCCGCTCGACCTTCGGCACGGCCTCGGCGGCGAGCTCGGGACGGCGCTTCTCGGCGGGCAGGTAGGCCGTGTGCGCATACCACTGGCCGAGGTGCGGCTCGACCTCGCTCGCGGCGAAGAGCGTCCACTGGTAGACGAGCCCCTCGCCCTGCAGGGTGCGCGGCCACAGCCGACCCGCCTTGCGCGCGAGGTAGAGGTTGATCGCGAGCGACTCGAACATCGCGAAGCCGTCGTCGACGATCGCCGGCACGGTGCCCATCGGGGCGATCGCGAGGTAGGGCGCCGACTTGATCTCGGGGCCGGTGAAATGGTGGGGAACGTGCTCGTAGGCGAGGCCGAGCTCGCGTGCCGCCCAGAGGGTGCGGAACGCGCGCGACGAGGCGACGCCGTAGATCGTCAGGGCCATGGGAGGGGCTCCGGGAACGGGCTTTGCTAGAATCGGGCGATGGCCGGAGCGTCCCGAACCTCGCCCGCGCGCGAATCCCGCATTCTAGCCGATCGACCGCGGCGGCTTCCGCTCGCCGTCGCCGGCGTCGCGGTGCTGGCCCTCTCCGGCGTCGCGGCCTTCGGCATCGCGCCGGACACGGTCGTCGATCCGGTCGCGACGACGCTCACGGTGCGCGAGCTGCCGCTGCCGGCCATCGCCGATCCGGCGTCGCCGACGGCGCCGGTGCCGTACTGGCGCGAGGAGCGCGTGCGCCGGGGCGACACGATCGGCGCGCTGCTCGCGCGCGCCGGCATCGACGATGCCGGCCTCACCGCGCTCGTGCAGCGCGACCCGGCCGCGCGCGCGCTCTACCAGCTCCGGCCGGGCCAGCCGGTGCGCGTGGCCACCGACGCGGACGACCGCTTCGTCGAGCTCAGCTTCTCGCCCGCGCCCGCGCAGGTGCTGTCGATCCTGCGCGACGGCGACACGCTCGCCGCGCGGCGATTCGACGCGAAGGTCGACACGCGCGTCGCGGTGCGGTCGGGCGTCATCGAGACGTCGCTGTTCGGGGCGGCCGACGCGATCGGGCTTCCGGACGCGATCACGCTCGCGCTCGCCGACGCGTTCTCCGGCGACATCGATTTCTACCACGACCTGCGCCGCGGCGACCGCTTCAGCGTCGTGTACGAGACCCTCTCGGTCGAGGGCGAGCCTTGGGCGCCGGCCGCATCCTCGCGGCGGAGTTCGAGAACCGCGGCAGGGTGCTGAAGGCGTACCGCTGGGTCGCGCCGGACGGCTCCGAGGGCTACTACGGCGACGACGGCAGCAACGCGCGCAAGGGCTTCCTGCGCTCGCCGATGGCGTTCTCGCGCGTGACCAGCGGCTTCTCGCTCGCGCGAGGCACCCGATCTTCGCGACCTGGCGCGCGCACACCGGCACCGACTTCGGCGCGCCGGCCGGCACGCCGATCCGCGCGACCGCGAACGGCGTCGTCGCGTTCGCCGGCGCGCAGGGCGGCTACGGCAACGTCGTGGTCCTGAAGCACGACGGCGCGATCACGACGCTCTACGGCCACATGTCGCGCTTCGCCGCCGGCATCCGCGCGGGCGCGCGCGTGTCGCAGGGCGACACGATCGGCTACGTCGGCCAGACCGGCTGGGCGACCGGGCCCCACGTGCACTACGAGTTCCGCGTCGGCAACGTCGCGCGCAATCCGCAGACGATCGCGCTGCCGGCGGCCGAGGCGGTGCCCGCCGCGCAGCGCGCCGCGTACGTCGCGGCGATCGCGCCGGCGCGGGCGATGCTCGAGGCCGCCCGCCACGCGCCGCGCCCGTCGCTCGCGGCGACGAACTGAGCGTCCCCCGACCGTCCCCATGTCCCGCGAGCGCTACGCGGGGGTGATGTCCGGCACGAGCCTCGACGGCGTCGATGCCGTCGTCGCCGATTTCGCGCTGTCGACCGGACGTCGCGTCTGCGAGACGCTCGGGTCCGCGCACCTTCCGTTCCCGCCGGCGCTGCGCGACACGCTCGCCTCGCTGCAGTCGAGCGGCCCCGACGAGCTCGAGCGCGCCGCGGAGGCGTCGGTCGCGCTGGCCGACGGCTACGCGGACGCGATCCTCGCCGCGTGCGCCGACGCCCGCGTCGACCCGTCGGCGATCGCCGCGGCCGGCGTGCACGGGCAGACGGTGCGCCACCGGCCCGAGCGCGCATGGACGATCCAGCTGAACGATGCCGCGCGCGTCGCGGAGCGCGCCGGCGTCGCGGTCGTCGCGGACTTTCGCAGGCGCGACGTCGCGGCGGGCGGGCAGGGCGCGCCGCTCGTGCCCGCGTTCCACGCCGCGCTCTTCGGCGACGCGCGCGCGCACCGGGTCGTCGTCAACGTGGGCGGCATCGCGAACCTGACCGACCTTCGGCCGTCGGGGCCGGTGCGCGGCTTCGACACCGGCCCGGGCAACGTGCTGTCGGACCTCTGGCACGCGCAGCACCGCGGCGGTCCCTACGATCCCGACGGCGCCTGGGCCGCGTGCGGCCGCACGCACGAGCCGCTGCTCGCCGCGATGCTTGCCGATCCGTACTTCGCGCTCGCGCCGCCGAAGAGCACCGGACGCGACCGGTTCCATTCGTCGTGGCTCGACGAGCACCTCGCGCGGTCCGGCAACGGCGCCGCGCCGCCCGACGTGCAGGCGACGCTCGTCGCGCTCACCGCGCGCACGATCGCCGACGCGATCCGCGCGCACGCCGCGGGCTCGAGCGAGGTCCTCGTCTGCGGCGGCGGCGCGCGCAACGCGACGCTGATGCGCGCGCTCGCGAAGGAGCTCGCGCCGCGCCGCATCGCGCCGACTTCGGAGCTCGGCGTGGCCATCGATCTCGTGGAGCCGCTGGCGTTCGCGTGGCTCGCGCGCGAGACGCTCGCCGGGCGACCGGGCAACCTGCCCGCGGTCACCGGCGCGAAGGGTCCGCGCGTGCTGGGCGCCATCTACCCGAGGTAACCCCTGGACGACGCGGGTTGAACGAAGCGGCGCCGCCGCCGGTCCAACGAGCGGGTGCCTCGTGTCCACATTCTCCATGTTCCATTTTCCGACTTTCTTCTCGAGGATCCGCCCATGACCACGCGCCGCACCGCGCTCATCACCGGCTCGACGAGCGGCATCGGGCAGGGCATCGCCGAGGCGCTCGCCCGCGCCGGCTTCGACATCGTGCTGAACGGCTTCGGCGACGCCGCGGCGATCGAGCGGCAGCGCGCCGCGCTCGCGCAGGCCGCAGGCGTGACGGTCCGCTACGAGGGCGCCGACATGTCGAAGCCCGGCGACATCGAGGCGATGATGAAGCGCGTCGGCGCCGTCGACGTGCTCGTCAACAATGCGGGCATCCAGCACGTCGCGCCGGTCGACGCGTTCCCGCCCGACAAGTGGGACGCGATCCTCGCGATCAACCTCTCGGCGACGTTCCACGCGACGCGGCTCGCGGTGCCCGGCATGAAGGCGCGCCGTTGGGGGCGCATCGTCAACATCGCGTCGGCGCACGGGCTGATCGCCTCGCCGTTCAAGTCGGCCTACGTCGCCGCGAAGCACGGCGTCGTCGGATTCACGAAGGCGGTCGCGCTCGAGGTCGCGTCCTTCGGCATCACGTCCAACGCCATCTGCCCGGGCTACGTCCTCACGCCGCTCGTGAAGGCGCAGATCCCCGACCAGGCGCGCACGCACGGCATGTCCGAGGACGAGGTCGTGCAGAAGGTGATGCTCGCCGAGCAGCCGACCGCGCGGTTCATCGAGATCGGCGAGGTCGCCGCGCTCGCCGCGTACCTCGCGTCCGCCGCGAAGTCGATCACCGGCGCGGCGCTGTCGATCGACGGCGGCTGGACCGCGCATAGCGAACGTGCGCGACGAAGCGCACGGCGGCCCTGGCGACGCGCCTGATCAACCTCGCGCTGCAGGGCGGCGGCGCGCCTGGCGCTGCTCACCTGGGGGCGTGCTCGACCGGCTGCTCGAGGATCCGCGCGTCGCGATCGAGGCTGTCGGGGACGAGCGCCGGATCGATCAACGCGGTCGTGCTCGCGTACGGCATGCCGCGGGGCGGGCGCGAAGGCGCGCGAGAGGCGCTCGCCGACTGGTGGCGCGGCGTGGCCGCCCTGGGCGCGGTCGCCTCGCCGGTGCAGCGCTCGCCCTGGGAGTTTCTGCTGACCGGCTGGGATGCGAGCCTGTCGCCGGCCTACCAGGCGTTCCGCGCGATCACGTCGACGTTCTCCCCGTACCAGCTCAACCCGGGGAACGTGAACCCGCTGCGCGAGCTGCTCCTGTCCAGCGTCGACTTCGACGCGCTGCACGGCTGCCGCGAGGTGAAGCTGTTCATCTCGGCGACGCGCGTGCGCGACGGCAAGATCCGCGTGTTCCGCACGCACGAGGTCACGGCCGACGTCGTGCTGGCGTCCGCCCGCTCGCCGCAGCATCTGCGCGTCGAGGTCGGCGGCGACGCGTACTGGGACGGCGGCTACACCGGCAACCCGGCGCTGTTCCCGTTCTTCTACGAGTGCGATTCGCGCGACGTCGTGATCGCGCACGTGAACCCGATCGTGCGCGACGGGGTCCCGGTGCTGCCGGAGGCGATCGCCAACCGCGTCAACGAGATCACGTTCAACAACTCGCTGATCGCCGAGCTCCGCGCGATCGCGTTCGTGCAGAAGCTCGTCGGCGACGGCTGGCTCAAGGTCGAGAAGCGCTCGAAGCTCCGCTACATCCGCGTGCACGCGATCCGCGCCGACCGCGCGCTGGCCGACCTGTCGGAGGCCTCGAAGGTCGAGCTCGACCTCGCGTTCCTGACGACGCTGCGCGACCGCGGGCGCGCGACGGCGGCGGCCTGGCTGGAGCGGAACTGGCCGGCGATCGGCCGCCGCTCGTCGGTCGACATCCGCCGCGAGTACCTCGACGGGACGTCGGGAATCGAGCCGCACGACGGCGCCGGGCGAAAGAAAAACGGGGCCCCGCGGGGCCCCGTCGCCGGGTCGCGTGCCGCGCGCGAGCGCGGCGAGGTCAGACCGAGAAGCTCGACCCGCAGCCGCAGGTCGACTGGGCGTTCGGGTTCTTGATCACGAACTGAGCGCCCTCGAGGCCGTCGGTGTAGTCGATCTCCGCGCCGACCAGGTACTGGTAGCTCATCGGGTCGATCAGCAGCGTCACGCCGTTCTTCACCATCGACGTGTCGTCCTCGGCGGCCGACTCGTCGAACGTGAAGCCGTACTGGAAGCCCGAGCAGCCGCCGCCGGTCACGAACACCCGCAGCTTGAGGTCGGGGTTGCCCTCTTCCTCGATCAGCGCGCGCACCTTCTCGGCGGCCGCGTCGGTGAAGACCAGCGGGGCGGGCATCTCGTTCATCGCGTTCATCGTCGTGCTCCCTTGGGCGTCGCCGCCCGTGCGCGGAACCCGGGCGTCAGCCCTGGACCCGCTTCAATTCGACCACCGACGCCGATCCGGGTTCGGCCTGGCCATGGTTGAGCCGCCCCTGGATCACCGCGCCGACGTGCATCTCGAGCGTCTTGTAGGACACGTCCCCGGTCACCCTCGCCTTCGGCTGGAGCTCCAGGTAGTCGCTCGCGGACACCGGGCCGTTCACCGTCCCGTTGACCACGATGTGCGACACCCGGATCTCGCCGTCCACCCGCGCGTGCTCGCTGATCACCAGCGTGCCGGCCTGGCCCTCGGCGGTCGACACGTTGCCCTCGACCTTGCCGTCGATCCTGAGGCCCCCGACGAACTGGATGTCGCCGCGGACCGAGGTCCCGGCCCCGATCAGGCAGTCGATGCGCTTCTGGGGCGGCGGATGCTTCTTCTCGGCGAACATGGGGCCCTTTCTACGAGAGGGCAAGGGTGCGGGTGGCGCGCGGGGCGGAGGTGCCATCCTCGTAGGCGCGAACCGTCAGCGACCTCACCTGGGTGCCGGCCGGGACCTTGAGGGTCCCCTCGATCCTTTGATAATACTTGAATCGCAGCTTGAGCGCGGGGGCGGCGTCCGGCTGGTCGTCCGGCAGCACCAGGGTGGTCTGCCGGCCGGCCCCGGCGTCCTCCTGCGCGGGCGACAGCGTCGCGGCGAGGGCGAGGCGGCCCTCGAAGTCGTCCCGCGGCGCGCCGCCCCGGACGACGAGCACGCTGTAGTGCCACGCGTCCTCGCCGCTGCGCTCGACCACGAGCCGCTGGATCGACAGCCCGACCTGCTTGCTCGAGTCGGCGACGAGCTTCTGCAGGAACGCCAGCTCCTCCTTGGCGGCCGCGGACTCCTGCGTGAGCTCGGCGACCTGCTTGGTGAGCGACGCCTGCGCGCCGCGCGTCATCGCGAGCTCGCTCTCGAGCGCCGAGTTCGCCTGGCGCAGCGTCGCGGCCTCGTGGGCGTAGCGCTCGGCGTCCGCCTTCGCGGTCGCGAGCTCCTGCTCGATCTCCTTGCGGTTGAAGCCGCCGAAGATCTGGCCGAAGTCGAACCCCCACCACCACATCCCCGCCACCAGCGCCACGAGCGCGAGCGCGATCCCGATGCGCCACGGCCACCCGAGGTGCGTGCGCACCGCCATCCTCGGCGCGCTGATCGAGAAGCGCCGCCGCACGCGGCGCCAGGCGTGGTCGACCGACATCGCGGGCGGGTCGCTACGGGAGCACCGGCAGCGCCTCGAGCCCGGTCGTCTCCGGGAGGCCGAACATCAGGTTCATGTTCTGGATCGCCTGCCCGGCGGCGCCCTTCACGAGGTTGTCCTCGACCGCGAGGATCATCGCGAGGTCGGTGCCCGCCGGGCGGTGCACCGCGATGCGCAGCATGTTCGACGCGCGCACCGAGCGCGTGTCGGGCGCCGAGCCCGCGGGCATCACGTCGACGAACGGCTCGCCCGCGTAGCGCTTCTCGTAGAGCGCCTGCAGGTCGACGTCGCTCCGCGACAGCGGCGCGTAGAGCGTCGCGAAGATGCCGCGGATCGCCGGCGTCAGGTGCGGCGTGAACGCGAGCGACACCGGATGCTTCGCGGCGATCGCGAGGCCCTGCGCGATCTCGGGCTGGTGGCGGTGGCCCTTGACGCCGTAGGCGGCGAAGTTGTCCGACGCCTCGGAGAACGTGAGGCCGAGCTCCGCCTTGCGCCCCGCGCCCGACACGCCCGACTTGCAGTCGGCGATCAGGTGCTTCGTGTCGGCGAGGCCGGCCTCGATCAGCGGCAGGAAGCCCAGCTGCACCGCGGTCGGGTAGCAGCCCGGGTTGCCGACGATGCGCGCCTTGCGGATCGCCTCGCGATTCACCTCCGGCAGGCCGTACACGCTCTCGGCGAGCAGGTCCGGGCACGCGTGCGGCATCTTGTACCAGCGCTCGAAGACCGCCGGGTCCTTGAGGCGGAAGTCGGCCGCGAGGTCGATGATCTTCACGCCGGCGCCGACGAGCTCGCGCGCCTGCGCCATCGCCACGCCGTGGGGCGTCGCGAAGAACACGAGCTTGCAGTCGGCGAGCTTCGCCTTGTCGGGCTCGACGAACACGAGGTCGTCGTAGCGCCGGCGCAGGCTCGGGAACATCTCGGTCACGCGCGTGCCCGCGTCCTTGCGCGACGTGATCGTGCGCACGCGCGCCTTCGGATGCTGCGCGAGCAGCCGGAGCAGCTCCACGCCGGTGTACCCGGTCCCGCCGACGATGCCGACGTCGATCACCATGCCTCCGTCATATCCGCGTTCGATTCTAGCAACAAAGGGCAACCGCCTGCTCCAGGGCCACCGGTGCGCGCCTGGCGGTCGCCGCTCCGCGCGTCCCTGAGGCGACCCCGCTTTCGGAGAAGCAAAAGGCCGCCTCGCCGGCGGCCTTCCGTAGGACAACGACCGACGACGGTCAGCGCTTGCTGAACTGCTTGCGGCGTCGCGCCTTGTGCAGGCCGACCTTCTTGCGCTCGACCTCGCGCGCGTCGCGCGTGACCAGGCCCGCCTTCGACAGCACCGGCTTCAGCTGCGCGTCGTAGTCGATCAGCGCGCGCGTGATCCCGTGGCGGACCGCGCCGGCCTGGCCGGACTCGCCGCCGCCGATGACGTTCACCATCACGTCGAACGTCTTCTCGTGGTTGGTCAGCGCGAGCGGCTGGCGACCATGCGGCCGGTCTCGCGCGCGAAGAACTCGTCGATCGGCTTCTCGTTCACGACGATCTTGCCGCTGCCCTGCTTCATGAACACGCGGGCGACCGAGGTCTTGCGCCGTCCCGTGCCGTAGTAGTAGTTGCCGATCATGTCAGGCCTTCGTGACGTCGAGGGACTTGGGCTGCTGCGCCTCGTGCGGGTGCGCGGGCCCCGCGTAGCACTTGAGCTTCTTCAGCATCGCGTAGCCGAGCGGGCCCTTCGGGAGCATGCCCTTCACCGCCATCTCGAGCGCGCGGCCCGGGAAGCGGGCCTGCATCTTGCCGAACGTCGTCGTCGAGATGCCGCCCGGGTAGGTCGAATGGCGGTGGTAGAGCTTGGTGTCCGCCTTCGTGCCGGTGACGCGCAGCTTCTCGACGTTCGTGACGACGATGAAGTCGCCGGTGTCGACGTGCGGGGTGTAGATCGCCTTGTGCTTGCCGCGCAGGCGCAGCGCGATCTGGCTCGCGAGCCGGCCCAGAACCTGGTCGGTCGCGTCGATGACGAACCAGTCCCGGCGGACGTCGGCGGGCTTGGCGGAATAGGTCTTCATGGCGTGGCGGAGGGTCGCGGGTTGCGGGCCGGTCGAACGAAGCAAAGTCTTGAATTGTAATCCGGATTGCGCATCCGGGTCAATGGCCGGGCCGGAAGCCGCCGGTGTTGCGGCGGCGCAACATCCGCGATCGTCCCGGGAGCCCCGGGGCCGGCATCCGGCGGGGGTCCGGACGCCGGGCGGGCGGACAAAAAAAGGGCGCGGTGCCAGGCACCGCGCCCGAGGATTCCATCCAAGGAGGAGGAGGGATGGAATGCGTCGGCAGGCGCGGAGGAGGACCCCGCTGGACCCGTCGACGGTTCCAGAATCGCATATTGCGGCGCACAATGCAACGTCGGACACCCCTGACGCGGCCCCGCAGCCTGCCCGTTCTTCCTCGGAAGGGGCACATCGGGGTACGCTCCGGGCATCGTGGACGCAGTGCACCAATCCGTGAGCGCACACTGACCAAGATGAAGGCCAGGATCAAGTGGACCGAGGGGATGGCGTTCGTGGCCGAGACGGGCAGCGGGCACGCGGTCGTCGTCGACGGCGCCCCCGAGCACGGGGGGCGGGGACTCGGCGTCCGGCCGATGGAACTGGTCCTCGCCGGGGCGGCCGCCTGCACGGCGTTCGACGTCGTGCTCATCCTGAAGAAGGCGCGCCAGCCGGTCGCCGACTGCGTGGTCGAGGCGGAAGCCGACCGCGCCGCCGTCGAGCCCAAGGTGTTCACGCGCGTCCGGCTCGCCTACACGGTCGCCGGGCGCGGCCTCGACCCGCGTCAGGTCGAGCGCGCGGTCAAGCTGTCGAAGGAGAAGTACTGCTCGGCGACGATCATGCTCGGCAAGACCGCCGAGATCGAGACGTCGATCCGGATCCTCGAGGGCGACCGCGTCCCGCTCGACGGCGAATCCCCCGCGACGCAGGCGCCGGACTGAGGGCGGGAAGGCAGCCGCGGCTCAGCGCATCGCCGCCGGCGGCGCCACAAAGCCGCGCACCTGCACGCCGGCATCGACGGCCGAGGCCTTGCCGGCCGCGTCGACGAATTCGAACCGCAGCGGCACCGGCGCGCCGGGCTCGATCGCCGATTTCACGTCGACCAGCCGCAGCACCGAGCCCTTGAGCGCGAATCGCGTCTCGCCCGCCGGCATCGCGAGCTTGTCGACGACCCGGGGCGCGCTCGCCGGATCGCGCGGGTCGCGCACGACGATGTCGACGCGGGCCGCCGCGGGCGTGCGGACCGAGACGAGCGTCGCCGGCGCGTCGACGCGCACGTCGGCGTAGGCGTCCGCGGACGCGGCGCCCGCGGGGGCGGGACGCATCCACGCGTTCGCGATCGTCGTCTCGGCGCGCGCGACCCCGGTCGACGCGAGCGTCGCCGCGACGAGCGCGAGCGCGCGACCCGCCGACGCCGGGCGAGACGCCGCGCGCGTGACGAAGCTGCGCGGGGATTTCGCCGCCCGCGAGCGGCTCATTTCCCGTCGCGCAGGAGGCGGATCAGGCTCGAGGTGTCCCATCGCCCGCCGCCGCGCTGCTGCACGCGCCCGTAGAACTGGTCGACGATCGCGGTGACGGGGAGCGTCGCGCCGTTGGTGCGCGCCTCGTCGAGGCAGATCGACAGGTCCTTGCGCATCCAGTCGACGGCGAATCCGAAGTCGAACTTGTCGGCGACCATCGTCTTGCCGCGGTTCTCCATCTGCCAGGACTGCGCCGCGCCCTTGCCGATCACGTCGAGCACGCGCTCGGCGTCGAGGCCAGCGCGCATCGCGAAGTCGATGCCCTCGGCGAGCGCCTGGACGAGGCCCGCGATGCAGATCTGGTTCACCATCTTCGTGAGCTGGCCGGCGCCGGCGGGGCCCATCAGCGTCACCGCGCGCGCGTAGTGCACGAGCACCGGCTCGCGCGCGCGAACGTCGCCGCGTCGCCGCCGACCATGATCGTCAGCTTGCCGTTCTGCGCGCCCGCCTGCCCGCCCGAGACCGGCGCGTCGAGGAAACCGACGCCCTTCGCGGCCGCGGCCGCGTGCACCTCGCGCGCGACGCCGGCGGACGCGGTCGTGTGGTCGACGAGGATCGCGCCGTGCGTCATGCCGGCGAGCGCGCCGTCGGCGCCGGTCGCGACCGCGCGAACGTCGTCGTCGTTGCCGACGCACATCATCACGAGGTCCGCGCCGCGCGCGGCCTCCGCGGGCGTGCGCGCGGTGCGGCCGCGGTGCTCGTTGCGCCAGGCGTCGGCCTTCGCCGGCGAGCGGTTGTAGACGGTCACCTCGTGACCGGCGCGCGCGAGGTGCCCCGCCATCGGGTAGCCCATCACGCCGAGGCCGAGGAAAGCGAGCTTCTTCGTGTCGTTCATGGTTCCTTGCCTTCGAGGACGCGCGGCGCCGCCCGGCGCGCGCGGAACCGCCATTTGAGCACCAGGATCGCGCCGGCGAGCGCGAGCATCACGACGTTCGCGACGATGATCGGCGCGGCGTCGAGCATGAGGCCGTACGCGAGCCACATCGCCACGCCGACGGTGAACGTCCCGAACGCCCACCACGAGAGGTCGTCCGCGCGCCTCATGCGGAGGATGTGCACGACCTGCGGCACGAACGACACCGTCGTGAGCGTGCCCGCGACGAACCCGATCGTGTCGAGCGGGATCACGATGTTCCCCCCGAAGCGCGCGACGCGCGCCTTCCCCCGAGGGGGGCGCAGGGCGGCCCGTCGGCGCGGGGCGGATCCCTGCGGCGCTCGACGTCAGGGGCGAGCGCCTTGGGGCGGCCCGGTGTCATCGCGCGCCGGCGCGATCGCGGCGCGCGCGGCGGCCGCCGCCTCGCGCGCGCGCCGCGGCGCGGTGCCGCCGGATGGTCGCGGCTCGCGACCGAGCCCTCGAGCGTCAGCACGCCGTGGACGTCGGCGCCGACCCGCGGCGAGAACTTCGCGAGCTCCGCGACGGGGAGGTCCGCGAGGTCGACGCCGCGCGACTCGGCCTCGCGCACGGCGCGCGCGACGGCCTCGTGCGCGTCGCGGAACGGCAGCCCCCTGCGGACGAGATAGTCGGCGAGGTCGGTCGCCGTCGCGTAGCCTTCGCGAGCCGCCTCGCGCATGCGGGCGGGCACCGGCGCGAGCCCGTTCGCGACGAGGTCCGCCATCAGGTCGAGGCAATCGGCCAGCGTGTCGACGGTGTCGAACAGCGGCTCCTTGTCCTCCTGGTTGTCCTTGTTGTAGGCGAGCGGCTGCGCCTTCATCAGCGTCGCGAGCGCCACGAGGTGGCCGACGACGCGCCCCGACTTGCCGCGCACGAGCTCGGGCACGTCGGGGTTCTTCTTCTGCGGCATGATCGAGCTGCCTGTGCAGTAGCGGTCGGCGATCGTCACGAATCCGAAGCGCGGCGACGACCAGAGCACGAGCTCCTCGGCGAATCGCGACAGGTGAAGCATGACGAGCGACGCGAACGCCGCGAACTCGATCGCGAAGTCGCGATCCGACACCGCGTCGAGCGAGTTCGGGCACAGCGCCTCGAATCCCAGCTCGCGGGCCACCTTCGCGCGGTCGATCGGGTAGCTCGTGCCGGCGAGCGCGGCGCTGCCCAGCGGCAGGCGGTTCACGCGCGATCGGCAGCCGGCGAGCCGCTCGCTGTCGCGCGCGAACATCGCCTCGTAGGCCATCAGGTGGTGTCCGAACGTCACCGGCTGCGCCACCTGCAGGTGCGTGAAGCCGGGCATGATCGTGTCGGCGTGGCGCTCGGCGAGGTCGACGAGCGCGGTGCGCATCGCGCGGAGGCGCGCGGCCGTCGCGTCGATCTCGCCGCGCAGCCACAGCCTCAAGTCGGTCGCGACCTGGTCGTTGCGCGAGCGCCCGGTGTGCAGCCGCTTGCCGGCGTCGCCGACGAGCGCGGTCAGGCGCTTCTCGATCGCGAGGTGCACGTCCTCGTCGGCGATCGACCACGCGAAGCGACCGTCGCGGATCTCGGCGCGGATCTCGGCCATGCCGCGCTCGATCGCGGCGAGGTCCTCGCGCGTGACGACGCCGGCGCCTTCGAGCATGCGCGCGTGCGCCAGCGAGCCTTCGATGTCGGCCTCGGCCAGGCGCCGGTCGAAGCCGATCGAGGCCTGGAATCGCGCGACGCGCCCGGAGAGGGCTTCGGCGAAGCGTCCCGACCAGGCGCCGGGCGGCGCGGAGGGCTCGTCCGCGGCGTCCGGCGCGGGCGGCGCGGGAGGGCGGGAATCGGTCATCGGCGGTCGATCGTTTCGGACGTTGGCTTGCGCGGTGCGTAACGCATGCCGACAATCGCGGGCACGCCGGCAGGGCCCGCCGCGCCAGGGTGACCGCCGGGGCGCTGGTGGCGGGCACGATGATTGCATGCGCCCACGCAGATGACGTCGATTATAAGGCATAGCCCGAGCGCGCAGGCACCGGCGCTGCCGGACCTGCGCAACCTCGGGACCATCCTGCGGATCCTGCTCGCCGTGAACGGCGCGGCCGCGGTCGTCGCGCTCGCCCAGTCGTCGACGCCGGACGCGTTCGTCGACACCTGGGTGCAGGCGACCGGCTTCGTCGAGCCTCACCTGATCCTCCAGCTCGCGGTCCTGTACGCGATCGCCCCCTGGCTCGCGCGCCAGCCGGGCCACGTCGGCGTCGCCTGCGTGTTCGCGGTGACGGTCGCAGTCGGCCTCGCGGTCCATGTCGCGCTGCGTCAGTTCCTGCCCGGCATGCAGGACTTCCTGCTGCGCCATCTCGTGCTGGCGATCGTCGCCACCGCGGTGCTGGTCGGCTACTTCCGGCTTCGGGCCCGCGCGCTGTCGCCGGCGATCGCGGAAGCCCGGCTGCAGGCGCTGCAGGCCCGCATCCGGCCGCATTTCCTGTTCAACAGCATCAACGGCGTGCTTTCGCTCGTCCGGACCGACCCGCGCCGCGCCGAGGAGGCGCTGCACGACCTGGCCGACCTGTTCCGCGTGCTGATGCGCGACAACCGCGACCTCGCGCCGCTCGCCGACGAGGTCGAGCTCTCGCGCCAGTACCTCGAGCTCGAGAAGCTCAGGCTCGGCGACCGCCTGGTCGTCGACTGGAACGTGAAGAGCATGCCCGCCGACGCGCTCGTCCCGCCCCTCGTGCTCCAGCCGCTGCTCGAGAACGCGGTCTACCACGGCATCGAGCCGTCGAGCGCGCCGGGCACGATCTCGGTCAACATCTTCCTGTCGAAGGGCGAGGTGCACGCGGTGCTGCGCAATCCCTACCGTGCCGAGGGCGGCAGCCACCACTCGGGCAACAAGATGGCGCTCGCGAACGTGCGCGAGCGACTCGCGCTCCACTTCGACGCCGAGGCGTCGCTCGAATCGAAGGTGCTCGATCACGCGTACGAGGTCCACATCCGGATGCCCTACCGCACCGAGACGCCCGGCGACGCGGCCGGCGGCGCCGAGCGCGCCGTCGCGGAGCGCCGCGAGCCGCAGCTGCGCACGCCGCCGCAGAGCCTTCGCACCGGAGTCGCCCATGGCTGAGGCGCCGCTCCGCGTGATGGTCGTCGACGACGAGACGCCGGCGCGCCGCCGCCTGCGCGAGCTCCTGGACGACTGCTCGGCGTCGCTGCCGATCGCCGTGGTCGGCGAGGCGGCGAACGGCCGCGAGGCGCTCGACCTGATGCAGTCGGCGCCGCCCGACCTCGTGCTCACCGACATCCACATGCCGGACATGGACGGCATCGAGCTCGCGCGCCACCTGCTCAAGCTCCCGCGGCCCCCGGTCGTGATGTTCACGACCGCGTTCCACGAGCACGCGCTCGAGGCGTTCGAGGTGCACGCGGTCGACTACCTCGTGAAGCCGGTGCGCGTGCAGCGGCTCCTCTCCGCGCTGCAGAAGGTGCCGAAGCTCCGGCCGCTCAACGCCGAGCGCATCTCGCAGCTCCCGGCCAACGCGCGCCGGTTCCTGTCGGTCACCGAGCGCTCGCGCGTCGTCCTCGTGCCGATCGACGAGGTCATCTACCTCAAGGCCGAGCTCAAGTACATCACGATCCGCACGCACGACCGCGAGTTCCTGCTGGAGGAATCGCTCACGCGGCTCGAGCAGGAGTTCGGCCACCGGTTCGTGCGCGTGCACCGCAACTGCCTCGTCGCGCGCGACGCGATCCGCGGCTTCGAGCGCCGCGTCAACGACGACGGCGACTCGCACTGGGAAGTGCTGCTGAACGGCCTCGCCGAGACGCTCCCGGTCTCCCGCAGGCAGCAGGGCGTCGTGCGCGACCTCGCGAAGGACAGCGTCGGCTAGCCGCGGGGCGCCCCAAGCCGAAAGGCGTAGATAGTCAGTAGATAGTCTGTAGTAGGTAGGGTTTGGCCGCCGTTCGGTGCGAGCGGCTCCGGCATCCCGCCGTCGGGCGGCTCCGACGCGGCCGTGCTACGACGAAGCTTGCGACGTTTCGGTGTCGAAACGCCGCGAGCCTCCCAAGGCGCCAAACCCTACCTACTACAGACTATCTACTGACTATCTACGCCTTTCGGCTTGGGGCTACACTCGCGACCTTCCCAACGCCCGCCGGTGCCATGAAGACGCTGATCTGCGGCTCGCTCGCCTACGACACGATCATGGTGTTCCCCGACCGGTTCGGGCGCCACATCCTGCCCGACCAGGCGCACGTGCTCTCGGTGTCGTTCACCGTGGGCGAGATGCGGCGCGAGTGGGGCGGCTGCGCCGGCAACATCGCCTACAACCTTCAGGCGATCGGCGGCTCGCCGGTCGTGATGGCGACGCTCGGCGACGACGGCCGCGACTACCGCCAGCGGCTCGCGTCGCTCGGCATCGGCACCGAGGGCGTGCGCGACGTGCCGGGCGCGTACACGGCGCAGGCGTTCATCATCACCGACCTCGACGACAACCAGATCACCGCGTTCCATCCGGGCGCGATGACGCGGTCGCACGACAACCACGTCTCCGACGTCGCGGGCGTCGGCTGGGGGATCATCGCGCCGGACGGCCGCGACGGCATGCTGCAGCACGCCTCCGAGTTCCGCGAGGCCGGCATCCCCTACCTGTTCGACCCCGGCCAGGGCATCACGCTGTTCGACGGCGACGAGCTGCTCTCGATGGTCGACGGCGCCGCGATGGTCGCCTGCAACGACTACGAGGGCAGGCTGCTGTGCGAGCGCACCGGCCTGTCGCTCGAGGAGATCGCCGGCCGGGTCGGCGCGCTGGCGGTCACGATGGGCAGCGAGGGATCGGTGATCCACGTGGACGGCTCGACGGTCCTGATCCCGCCGGCGAAGGCCAGCGCGGTCGTCGACCCGACCGGCTGCGGCGATGCCTACCGCGCGGGCCTCCTGTACGGCCTCGCGAACGACTGGGACTGGGAGCGCACCGGCCGCCTCGCGTCGACGATGGGGGCGCTGAAGATCGCGTCGCGAGGCGGCCAGAACCACGCGGTCAACCGGGAGCGCGTCGCTGCGTTGTATGCGCGTTCGTTCGGCCGCCCGCCCTGGTGACCCCGGTGACCCGCCCGCTGACCCTCGCAGCCGTCGCGCTCGCGTTCCTGGCGGCGGCCTGCGCCCCGATCCCGCCCGGGCCGGTCGTCTACGCGCCGTCGCAGGCGATGCGCCCGCAGACGGTCGAGTTCGGCGTCGTCGAGTCGATGCGCGAAGCGCGGATCGGCGGCGTGCGGACCGGCGCCGGCGGCGCCACCGGCGCGGTCGTCGGCTCGGTCGCCGGCAGCTTCGTCGGAGGCAGCTGGGAGGCGAACGTCGTCGGCTCGATCGTCGGCGCGATCCTGGGCGGGCTCATCGGCGGCGCGGTCGAGGAGAGCGTGACCTCGCGCCCCGGTGTCGAGGTGTCGGTTCGGCTCGACAACGGCGGTCTCGTCGTCGTCGTCCAGGACGCGTCGATCGACGCGGCGCTGCGGCCCGGCGATCGCGTCCGCGTGATCTCCGACGGGATGCTCGCGCGTGTCACGCGGTAGCGGAGGCCGGCGCCCGGCGCCTCCACGGCCCGCGCCCGCGCGGGCCGTGCCGTTTCCGGTCTCCGCCCGATGACGCGCGCGGCGTCGCGCCCGAGGCCGCCGGGCCCCGTCGCGCTGCCGGTGCGCGTGTGGCGCGCCGCGCGCGTCTCGGCGCACCTCGCGGCAGGCCTCGCGACGCAGCGCTTCGTGTTCCCGCGCGCGAGCGCCACGCGGCGGCAGGAGCTCACGCGCCGCTGGTGCCGCAAGCTGCTCGAGCTGATGAACATCGACGCGCGCGTGCACGGCGAGTTCGATCCGTCGCGCGGCAACGTGCTGATCGTCGCGAACCACGTCTCGTGGCTCGACATCTTCGTGCTCAACGCGCAGCACCCGGCGCGCTTCGTCGCGAAGTCCGAGCTCGCGGGCTGGCCGGTCGTCGGGAGCCTCATCCGCGGATCCGGGACGCTGTTCATCGAGCGCGCGCGCCGGCAGGACACCCATCGCGTGAACCGCGACGCGGCGGACGCGCTGCGCTCGGGCGACGCGATCGCGGTGTTCCCCGAGGGCACGACGACCGACGGCAGCACGGTGCTCAAGTTCCACGGGTCGCTGCTGCAGCCGATCGTCGACGCGGAAGGCCACGTGCTGCCGGTCGCGATCCGCTACCACGACGGTCGCGGCGAGCTGTCGCTCGCGCCCGAGTACGCGGGCGACACGAGCTTCGCGGCGTCGTTCTGGCGCGTCTGCGGCGAGCGGCGCCTCGCGGTCGACCTGATCGCGTCGCCGCCGATGCCGGCCGGCACGCGCCACCGCCGCGAGCTCGCGCGCGCGGCCGAGGACGCTATCCGAACGGCTTTGGCACGACGGGATGCCGCGAAGGCACCTGGAACACGCGCCGATCGGGCAGCCTGACCGCGGTCAGCGTCCCGCCCCACAGGCAACCCGAGTCGAGCATCAGCACGTTGGGCGCGAGGTCGAGGTCGAGCGTCGACCAGTGGCCGCAGAGCACCGTCTCGCGCGCGGTCCTGCGCGCGTCGTGCGCGAACCAGGGAAGGAAGCCCGCCGGCGCATGGCCGCGCCCGCGCTTCTCCCGGAACTCCATCCGGTCGTCGGCGGTGCAGAAGCGCAGGCGCGTGCACACGTTGACCACGGCGCGCAGGCGGTCGTCGCCGTCGAGGTCGTCGCGCCACGCGGAAGGCTCGTCGCCGTAGAGCACCGAAAGGAAGCGCATCGCGTCGCCCGAGGCGAGCTTCGCCTCGACCTCGCCGGAGAGCATCTGCGCGTGCGCCGCGGTCCACGACGGCAGGAGCCCCGCGTGCACCATCAGGAGCTCGCCCTCGCGAACGACGAGCGGCCGCGTGCGCAGCCAGTCGAGGAGCTCGATCCGGTCCGGCGCGGCGAGCACCTCGCCGAGCGTGTCGCTGCGATGCGGCGGCCGGATGCCGGCGGCGACCGTGAGCAGGTGGAAGTCGTGGTTGCCGAGCACGACGCGCGCGGCGTCGCCGAGCGCCTTCACCTCGCGCAGGATCGGCAGCGAGCCGGGACCGCGGTTCACGAGGTCGCCGACGAGCCAGAGGCGATCGCCCGACGGCGAGAAGCCGACGAGGTCGAGGAGCTGCACGAACTCCTCGTGGCAGCCCTGCAGGTCGCCGATCGCGTAGAGCGCCATCTCGCGTGGGGAAATTCGCGCGCGCGTCAAGACTGCACGCGCCGCGCGGACGTTGATACGATCGGTCGGATTGTAGCAACCCGCGCATGTCCTTCCCGCTTAACCCCGCGCAGGCCGCCGCGGTGCGCCGCACCGACGCGCCGATGCTCGTGCTCGCCGGCGCGGGCAGCGGCAAGACGCGCGTGATCGCCGCGAAGGTCGCGCACCTGATCGCGCAGGGAACCGACCCGGCGAAGATCGTCGCGGTGACGTTCACGAACAAGGCCGCGCGCGAGATGCGCGAGCGCGTGGACAAGGCGCTCGCGACGCGCGGCCGGGGCGGCGACGCGTCGGGGGTGCGCATCCAGACCTTCCACGCGCTGGGGCTCGCGATCGTGCGCGCCGAGGCGAAGGTCCTCGGCCTGCGCGCCGGCTTCTCGGTGCTCGACCCGCAGGACCTCGAGGGCATCGTCGGCGAGCTCGTCGCATCGGCCGACCGCTCGCGCATCCGCAAGGCGCAGTGGGCGATCAGCCGCTGGAAGAACGCGCTCGTCGCGCCGGCCGCGGCGCTGCGCGAGGCGAAGGACGACGACGAGAAGGCCGCGGCGAAGGCATACGCGAACTACGCGGAGGCGCTGCGCGCCTGGCAGGCGGTCGACTTCGACGACCTGATCCGGCTGCCCGTCGAGCTCCTCGAGCGCGACGCCGCGGTACGCGCGCGCTGGCAGGCGCGCTGCGAGCACCTGCTGGTCGACGAGGTGCAGGACACCAATCCGGCGCAGTACCGGCTGTTCCGCGCGCTGGTGGGCGAGCGCGCGCGGTTCACCGCGGTGGGCGACGACGACCAGGCGATCTACGGCTGGCGCGGCGCGACGATCGAGAACCTCGCGCAGCTCGAGCGCGACTACCCGGGGCTCGTCGTCGTGAAGCTCGAGCAGAACTACCGGTCGACGACGCGCATCCTCGCGAGCGCGAACGCGCTGATCGCGAACAACGCGAAGCTGCACGAGAAGCGGCTGTGGAGCGACCGCGGCCACGGCGACGCGATCCGCGTCGTCGCCGCGCGCGACGAGGAGGCGGAGGCCGAGATCGTCGCCGCCGCGATCTCGGCGCACCGCTTCGAGCACCGTGGCCGCTGGTCCGACTACGCGGTCCTCTACCGCGGCAACCACCAGTCGCGCCCGTTCGAGGCGGCGATGCGCGCGCAGGCGATCCCCTACGAGGTGTCCGGCGGCCAGTCCTGGTTCGACCGCGCCGAGATCAAGGACCTCGTCGCCTACCTGCGGCTCGTCGCGAACGAGGACGACGACCCGGCGTTCCTGCGGGCGGTCGCGGTCCCGAAGCGCGGCGTCGGGCAGACGACGCTCGCGAAGCTCGCCGAGGTCGCCTCCGCGCGCGGAACGAGCCTCGCGCGGGCGATCCGCGAGCCCGCGTTCGCCGCCGCCGCGCAGCCACGGGCGCGCGAGACGCTCGTCGCGTTCGCCGACCAGCTCGCCGGGATGCGGCGGCGCGCGCCGAAGGAACCGGCCGGCCGGCTGGTCGACGAGCTCCTGCGCGCGATTCGCTACGAGGACCACCTGGTGGCGACCTTCGACAAGCGCGAGGCCGAGGCGAAGTCCGCGAGCGTGCGCGAATTCACGGGCTGGCTCGCGCGCAAGGGCGAGGCCGACCGCAGGACCCTGATCGAGCTCGCGCAGACGATCGCGCTGATCACGATGCTCGAAGGCCGCGAGGGCGAGGGCGTCGACGCCGTGCGCCTGTCGACGCTGCACGCGGCGAAGGGGCTCGAGTTCCCGCACGTGTTCCTCGTCGGCCTCGAGGAAGGGCTCCTGCCGCACCGCGAGTCGATCGACGCCGGCCAGATCGACGAGGAGCGGCGGCTGCTCTACGTCGGGCTCACGCGCGCGGAGCGGTCGCTCCACCTGTCGTTCTGCCGCACGCGCACGCGCGCGGGCGGACGCGTCGACTGTCTGCCGTCGCGCTTCCTGAAGGAGCTCGCGCAGGAGGACCTGCGGTGGGCGGGCCAGCCGCTGCCGGCGGACGAGGCCGCGCGCGAAAAGGCGGCGGGCAGCGAGCGGCTGAAGGCGATGAAGGCGGCGCTGGCGGGGCGCGGGTCGTAGCGCGCCGCGCGTCGCTCGCCGCGACGCTGCGAGCTGGAGGCTTCCGGCGCGGTGACCGGCGCGAAGCGTCCGGTCGACCTGCGCCGCGGCACCTACTTTGCCGCAGCCACCATGTAGTCGACCGCGGCCTTCACGTCGGCGTCGGACAGGTTCGCCGCGCCGCCCTTCGGCGGCATCACGCCGCCCTTGCCCTGGAAGCCGCCGATCGCGTGCGTGTAGAGCGTCGCGACGCCCTGCGCGATGCGCGGCGCCCACGCGGCCTTGTCGCCGAACTTGGGCGCGCCCGCGATGCCCATGCCGTGGCACGCGGTGCAGGTCGTGTCGAAGATCTTCTTGCCGTCGGCCTTCGCGGGCGCCGAGGCGGCTGCAGGCGCTGCCGCGGCCGCCGGGGCCGCCGCCATCGCGGCGGGCTGCGCCGCGGCGGTCGCGATCGGCGCGACGGCGCTCGCCGGGGCGGCGGACGCGGTCGTCGCGGCCGGGACGACCGGCGGCTCCTTCCAGTTGGCGCCCGCCTTGTCGACCATGTAGACGACGCCGCGCTTCACTTCGTCGTCGGTGAGGTCCGGGTTGCCGCCGCGCGGCGGCATCGCGCGGATGCCGGCGAGCGCGTGCTCGAACGTGAGCTTCTCGCCCTGCGCGATCACCTTCGCCCACGCGGCCTTGTCGCCGAACTTGTGGGCCCCCGCGATGCCGGCCTCGTGGCAGGTCTTGCAGGTCTGGGCGAACACCTGCTCGCCGGTCAGCATGCCCTTGGGCCCGGAGGGCGCGGCGATCTGCACGGTGCCGACGGGCGCGATGCGCGCGAGCACCGCGGCGTCGTCGCCGGATTCGTGCGGCCGCCCGGTGACGAGCTGCGTGATCATCACGATCAGCGTGATCGGCACGATGAACGCGAGCGCCACGATGACGACGAGCTGCTTCGGCGTCTTGATCGGGGAGGAGTGCTGGTCGGTTTCGTTCATGGGGACGCGCGCGAGGACGGTCGAGCGGGCAAACGTCGCATTATACCGGCGCCCGCTCTCGATGGACGGGGTCGGCGCCGGGCAGCTACAATGACGGGTTCGCGCGCCCGTAGCTCAGTTGGATAGAGTATTGGTTTCCGAAGCCAAGGGTCACAGGTTCGAATCCTGTCGGGCGCGCCAATCCTTCGTTCCACCGCCCGCGTCCCCGCGACGCGGGCTGGAGACCGACCTGGAGCGAGGTCACCGGGTTCCTCGCGGACCAGACGCGGATGCACCTCACGATGGCCGTCGTGAAGCGCGTCGACGGCGGCATCGAGGGCGACAAGATCGTGAAGCTCGAGCCGGGGCGCCGCACGTTCGTGCTCTAGTCGCCGACGCGGCGGGTCGTGCCGGGCACCGAGCAGACGGTCGAGCTCGACGTCGAGCCCTGCAAGCGCTACTGCTTCAACGCGCGGTTCAGGAGCTCGATCGGGGACGAGTGGAAGCCCGTGCTGACGCTCGTCGAGACGATTCCCGGCTGCAAGCTGCCGGCGGCGAAGCAGCCGCGCGTTCTCGCATCCCGGGATTCCTTCGCCGAGCGCGGCGGGTTGGCCGCGACGAGTCTTGCCAACGCTCACCTGGTGTGCGGCGCCGCGCACCTGCAGCGGCCACCCGCGTCGTACCTACGAAAATCGTCGGGCTCCGCCCGCGATTTTCGCCACTTCGGCTTCTACGTCAGGCTTTCAGCTTGGTGATTTTTCCAAGGGGTGCGGCCGGAAGGCCTCGCACCCCTTCTAACTGACCCCTAATACGGCGGATTGTCCGGCGACCAGCCGCGCGGGTAGTCGAGCGGGTGCGGCTGCCTCGCCGAGACGTAGTCCGGCGAGACGAGGGGCCGGAGCGTCGGCACCTCGCGCCGCGGCCAGTCGAGCTGCATCTCGTTGGGAGCGCCGCCCAGGAACCAGATGACCGGGTCGGTGAGGACCGCGCCATAGCGGTCGTTCCAGCTCGCGCAGCCCGCGAGTCCGCAGGCGGCGAGCGCGAAAAGGATGGGCAGGGCACGGCGCATGGCGTTCTCCCGGCGGGCGCATCACCGGCCCGGGGGCCGCCAGCGCTCGCGTCGAAGGGTCAGTCTCGCACAAGATCCCGCAGGATTCATGCCGGCGTCATGGATCGCCGACCGGCGGCACGCCGGCCGTGGCCGAAATGCGACGGTCGCGGCCCGGAGCCGCCCTCTCAGAACCGGGACTGGAGCGTGAGCCCGAGGAGCGGGGCCGGGTCGAGGTCGCGCGAGACGACTTCGTTGTTGTTCCGGTCGTAGAGCGTGATCTGGCCGGCCAGCGCCACGCCCGCGTAGAAGTCGACGCGGGATGCGGGCGTCGGTCGCCAGGTGGCGCGCGCGAGCAGCGGAATCGCCTCCCGCTCGCCGATGCCGTCGGGGATGCTCCCGTTCTGGTCGAGGCGGAACCGGTAGCGTCGCCACGCACCGGCCGCCGCGATTTCCCAGCGGTCGTCGACGGTCCACGCGAGCTCGAGGCCCGCGCCGCCGGCGGGGCCCGCCTGCGAAGGGTTGGTCAGCCGGAGGCGGTCGTTGATGCGCCAGTCGACGAGCAGCACCGGGAACGCCTTGTTCTCGTCGATCTCGCGGAAGACGCCGGCGCCGACGCCGAGTGTGAGGTCGGGCGAGAACACCTTGCTCACCGCGAGCACCGCGCCCCAGTTGACCGCGTCGCCGGTGCTCGCGCCCGAGGCGTAGGCCCATTGGACCGTGGGCCTCGCGAGGAACGCGAGCCCCGAATCCGTCGCGTAGACGAACGTCGCGTCGATGCCCGGGCGATGGATGCGCGTGAACGGCTCGCCGCCGAACGCGTTGTCGCCGGACCAGCGCCAGTTCTCCTGGTCGTAGCGGACGCCGAAGCCGGCGGTGATCGCGCTCGTGAACCGGTGCGTCACGCCGCCGATCGCGAAGACGCCGCTGCTGCGCGCCTGGCCGCCGCCGTCGATGTCGGCGTCGAGCTGCGCGTAGGCGGTGATCGAGGCGGTCGACGTGGTCGCGCCGACCGGGAGGCCCTGGGCCGCGGCGGTGGCGCATGCGATCGCGGCGAGGGTCGACGCGACGAGGCGCGCGGAGGAGAGGGTGAGCGTCATCGGGGATTCCGGTGATGGGCGGGTCGCGCGCCGGGGCGAAAGGGGCGGGCCCCCGGGGCCGCCGGATTGTATCGGCCCCGCGCCGGCGCTCGCCCCGGACAGTGGCGTCGCCGAGTCGCCGCGGACGCCATGCCGGCGGCATGAAGCGGCCGGAGGGTGGCGCGGGTCTCCGCGAAGGGTCGCCTGGCGCAGTTTTTCGGCGCTCGGAGCGCCGCTCGTCGGCCGGATCGAACATTCGTTCGCCCGGTGGGGGCTGGCGCAGTCTGTACCTCGTGTAACACCTTTGAAAAACTACTCAACTCATTGTTTTAATTGAATTTGAAGTATTGTGGCGAAAACATCGCTAAGTGTTTGTTCGGACTGAGGAAATTCATTGACCCTGCGCCGAAGGCGCGCGTATAGTGGCGAGAAGTGGGGAAATGTGGGTTCAAGTGGGGTTCCGTGGCCGTTCCGGGCTGAAACCGGCATCCGGGACCCGAGGGCGCGGCGTCGAGGGAGGAGACGTTGGCAGCATCCGCAAGCCAGGGCGAAGCGAGCGCGCCGCTGTTCCGCGGCGTCACCGAGCTCGCGCTCGACGCGAAGGGCCGATTCGCCGTGCCCGCGCGCCATCGCGACGCGATGGCCGCGGAGAGCGGATCGCGCCTCGTGCTCACCGCGGATCCGTCTCGCTGCCTGCTCCTGTACCCGCTCGCCGCGTGGGAGCCGATCCAGGCGCGGCTCATGTCGCTCTCGTCGTTCGACGAGCGCATCCGCGCGCTGCAGCGGCTGATCGTGGGCCACGCCGACGACGTCGAGATCGACGCGGCGGGTCGCATCCTCGTGCCGCCGGCGCTGCGCCGCTACGCGTCGCTCGACAAGCGCGTCGTGCTCGTCGGGCAGGGGCGCAAGTTCGAGCTGTGGGACGACGCGGCCTGGGCCGCGCGCACCGCGCAGGCGATCGCGTTCGACGGCGCGCTGCCGCCGTCGCTCGACGGCTTCTCGCTCTGATGCCGCATGGGACCCACGTCAGCGTCCTTCTCGAAGAGTCGGTCGCGGCGCTGGCGCTCGAGCCCGACGGCACCTACGTCGACGCGACGTTCGGCCGCGGCGGCCACTCGCGCGCGATCCTCGCGCGCCTCTCGCCCCGCGGACGGCTCGTCGCGATCGACCGCGATCCCGACGCGGCGCGCGCGGCCGCCGCGATCGGCGACGCGCGGCTCCTCTTCCGGCGCGCGCGCTTCTCGGCGCTCGACGAGGTGCTGGACGCGCTCGGGATCGGCCTCGTCGACGGCGTGCTCCTCGACCTCGGGGTCAGCTCGCCGCAGATCGACACGGCCTCGCGCGGCTTCTCGTTCCGGCACGAGGGCCCGCTCGACATGCGCATGGATCCGGACGCGGGGGAATCCGCCGCCGCGTTCATCGCCCGCGCGAGCCTGCGCGAACTGACGGAGGTCATCCGCGATCATGGTGAAGAACGGCTTGCTCAACCGATTGCAAGAGCGATTGTTGCGGCTCGCGCGGTCCGGCCCATCGAGACCACACGCGAGCTGGCCGCGATCGTGGCCCAAGCCGTCGGCTCGCGCACGCGGGGTGATTGGCGTCAGGATCCGGCCACGCGCACGTTCCAGGCCCTTCGGATCGCGGTGAACGACGAGCTCGCCGAACTCGAGCGCACGCTGCCGCGCGCGGTCGCGCGCCTCCGCGAGGGCGGGCGCCTCGCGGTGATCAGCTTCCACTCGCTCGAGGACCGGATCGTCAAGCGCTTCGTGGCAAGCGCGTCGGCGCCCTACGGCGGCGATCCGCGGCTCGCGCGAGCCCCGATCGCGCAGGCCGACCTGCCCCTGCCGCCGCTCGCGCCGGTGGGACGCGCGATCAAGCCCTCCGCGGCCGAGTGCGACGCGAACCCGCGCGCGCGGAGCGCCGTGCTCCGCGTCGCGCGCCGCAGCGCGGGCGCGCTGCCTCCCGACTGGCCGGCGGCCCCGCGCGACGACGCGTCCGGCGGGCCGCCCCGAGGACGCGTGCCCCCCGGGGGGAGGCGCGCGGAGCGCGCTTCGGGGGGAACGTCATGACGAGGCTGAACCTCGCGCTGCTCGCGATCCTCGTCGCTTGCGCCGTGTCGCTCGTCGCGTCGCGCCACCAGTCGCGCAAGCTCTTCGTCGAGCTCGAGCGCGAGCAGGCGCGCGCGCGGGCCTACGAGGTCGAGTACGGGCAGCTGCAGCTCGAGCAGTCGACCTGGTCGATGCCGGCGCGCGTCGAGAAGATCGCGCGCGAGCAATTGCACCTGCAGGCCCCGGGACCCGGGCGCGTCGAGGTCGTCGAGATGCCCGCCGACGCGGGGAAGGCGAAATGAGCGCGGCCGCCGCGCTCCCGCGCCGCCGCGCGGGCGTCGCCTCGAGGTCGCGCCCGGGCGGCGGGGCGCCCGCGATCCCGGGCGGGCGCGCGGCGCTGCTCTTCGGCGGGCTCGCGGCCTTGTTCGCGGTGCTGGCCGGCCGGTCGCTCTACCTGCAGTGGGTCGACAACGCGTTCCTGCAGGAGCGCGGCGCCGCGCGCTACTCGCGCGAGCTCGAGCTGCCCGCGCACCGCGGGCGCATCGTCGACCGCAACGGCGAGCCGCTGGCCGTGTCGACGCCGGTGAAGTCGCTGTGGGCGTTTCCCGGCCAGCTCGAGATGTCGGACGACGAGGCCGCGAAGCTCGCGCGCGTGCTCGACATCAGGCCCTCGGCGCTAAAGGCGCGGATCGGAGCGTCGGAGGACTTCGTCTACGTCGCGAAGCTGGTGTCGCCCGAGGTCGCGGAGCGCGCGCTCGCGCTGCGAATCAAGGGGCTGAACGAGGAGACCGCGTACCGCCGTTACTACCCCGGCGGCGAGGTCACCAGCCACGTCGTCGGCTTCACCGGCGACAAGGACGCGGGGCAGGAAGGCATGGAGCTCGCGCAGCAGTCGTGGCTCGCGGGCGCGCCCGGCAGCCGCCGCGTGATCATCAATCGCCGCGGCGAGGCGGTCGAGGACGTCGCGTCGATCCGCGCGCCGCAGGAAGGCCGCGACCTCGCGCTCTCGCTCGACTCGCGCCTGCAGTACCTCGCGTTCCGCGAGCTCAAGGCCGCGGTCGACGCGAACAAGGCGAAGGCGGGCGGCCTCGTCATCCTGGACGTGCGCACCGGCGAGGTCCTCGCGCTCGCCAACTGGCCCGCGTACAACCCGAACGCGCGCGACCGGACGGTGCGCGACCGGATGCGCAACCGCGCGCTGACCGACGTGTTCGAGCCGGGCTCGACGCTGAAGCCCTTCGCGATCGCGGCCGCGCTCGAGGCCGGCGTCGTTCGGCCCGACACGCCGATCGACACCGGCGGCGGCACGCTCACGATCGGGCCGAACACGATCCACGACGCGCATCCCGCCGGCACGCTGACGGTCGCGCAGGTGATCCAGAAGTCCTCGAACGTCGGCGCGGCGAAGATCGCGCTCAGGCTGCCGGCGGAGACGCTGTGGAGCGAGCTCGCGGGCGTGGGCTTCGGCTCGCTCCCGAAGTCCGGCTTCCCGGGCGAGGTGAGCGGCCGGCTGCGCCCCGCGAAGACCTGGAAGCCGATCGAGCAGGCGACGATCAGCTACGGGCACGGCATCTCGGTGAACCTCGTGCAGCTCGCCCGCGCGTACACGGTGTTCGCGACCGGCGGCGAGCTGATGCCGGTGTCGTTGCTGAAGAGCGGCGCGCCGGTGGCCGGGCGGCCCGCGATGTCGCGCGAGACCGCGCTCGCCGTGCGGCGCATGCTCGAGATGGCCGTCCAGCCGGGCGGCACGGCGCCGCGCGCGCAGGTGCCCGGCTACCGCGTCGCGGGCAAGACCGGCACGGCGCACAAGCTCGAAGGCCGCGGCTACGCGGCGGACCGGTACGTGAGCTCGTTCGTCGGCTTCGCGCCGGTCTCGGATCCGCGCCTCGTCGTCGCGGTGATGATCGACGAGCCGTCCGGCGGCCAGTACTACGGCGGCGCGGTCGCGGCGCCGGTGTTCTCGACGGTGACCGGCGCCGCGCTCCGGATGCTCGGCGTGCCGACCGACGCGCCCGTGGACAACGTGATCCTCGTGCCCGACGAGGCCGTGGTCCGCGAGGAGACCTGATGGCCGAGGCCGCGCTCGACGTGCAGGCGCTGTTCCGCCGACTCGGCGGGGCGCCTCGCCGCGTCACCTCCGACAGCCGCGACGTGCGCTCGGGCGACGCGTTCGCCGCGTGGCCGGGCACGCGCGTCGACGGTCGCGCGTACATCCCCGACGCGATCGCGCGGGGCGCCGGCGCCGTGCTCTGGGAATCGCGCAACTACCGCTGGAATCCGGACTGGGCCGTCGCGAACGCCCCGGTCGAGGGGCTGGCGGCGCAGCTGGGCTACGTCGCGAGCGAGATCTACGGCCGTCCCTCGCGCGACCTGTGGATGGTGGGCGTCACCGGCACCAACGGCAAGACGACGACGTCGCAGTGGATCGCGCAGGCGCTCGACGGCACGGGGCGGCGCTGCGGCGTGATCGGCACGCTCGGCATCGGCTTCGTCGGGGCGCTCGATGCCGCGCCCAACACGACGCCCGATGCGGCGACGCTCCACGAGACGCTGGCGCGCTTCCGCGACGCGGGCGCGAAGGCGGTTGCGATGGAGGTGAGCTCGATCGGGCTCGACCAGGGCCGCGTGAACGGCGCGACCTTCGACATCGCGGTGTTCACGAACCTCACGCGCGACCACCTCGACTACCACGGGACGATGAGCGCCTACGGGGCCGCGAAGACGAAGCTGTTCTCGTGGCCTGGGCTCGCCTGCTCGGTGATCAACGCCGACGATCCGTTCGGCCAGCGGCTGATCGACGAGGTGCGCGCGCGCGGCGGTCGCGCGCTCTCCTACGGCCTCGCGGGCGCCGAGGTGGCCGCGACCGGCATCGCCGCGGGTCCGCGCGGGTACTCGCTCGGCGTGTCGACGCCCTGGGGGCGCGGCTCGGTCGAGACCGGCGTCGTCGGGGCGTTCAACGTGTCGAACCTGCTCGCGACGCTCGGCGCGCTGCTCGCGAGCGACGTCGAGCTCGACGCCGCGCTCGACGCGCTGTCGAGGCTCGTGCCGCCGCCCGGCCGGATGGAGCGGCACGGCGGCGACGGCCGGCCGATGGTGGTGATCGACTACGCGCACACGCCCGACGCGCTCGAGAAGGTGCTCGCCGCGCTGCGGCCGTCGGTGGCGCCCGGCCGCGAGCTCGTCTGCGTGTTCGGCTGCGGCGGCGACCGCGATCCGGGCAAGCGCGCGCCGATGGGCCGCATCGCCGGCACGCTCGCCGACCGCGTCGTCGTGACGACCGACAATCCGCGCTTCGAGGACGCCGGCGCGATCGCCGGCGCGGTCGCGAAGGGGCTCGTCGACGCGGCGCACCGCCGGTGGTCGGTCGAGCTCGACCGCGAGGCGGCGATCCGCGGCGCGGTGCATGCGGCGCGGCGCGGCGACGTCGTGCTGGTGGCCGGCAAGGGCCACGAGGCCTACCAGGAGATCGCGGGCGAGCGGCGGCCCTTCCTCGACGCGGACGCCGTCGAACGCGCGCTCGCCGGATGGAGCGCCGCATGATGGACCTCGCGACGGCCGCCGCCGCGGTCCACGGTCGCGTCGAAGGCGACAACGTGCGCTTCGCGCGCGTGACGACGGACTCGCGCGCGGTCGAGGCCGGCGACCTGTTCGTCGCGCTGCCGGGCGAGCGCTTCGACGGCCACGACTTCGTCGCGAGCGCATTCGGGCGCGGCGCCGTCGCGGCGATCGTCGCCGAGGGGCGCGGCCCCTTCGACGGTCCGGTGGTCGCGGTGCGCGACCCGCTCGACGCGCTCGGCCGCCTCGCCGCGAGCTGGCGCGCGCGCTTCGACCTGCCGCTCGCGGTCGTCGTCGGCAGCAACGGCAAGACGACGGTCAAGGAGATGATCGCGTCGATCCTGCGCGCGCAGAACGGCCTCGAGGCGACGCTCGCCACGACGGGCAACTTCAACAACGCGATCGGCCTGCCGCTCACGCTGCTGCGGCTCTCCGCCGGCCATCGCGCGGCGGTCGTCGAGCTCGGGATGAACCACCGCGGCGAGACGCGCGCGCTCGCCGCGGTCGCGTCGCCTACGATCGTCGTCGTCAACAACGCGCAGCGCGAGCACCAGGAGTTCATGGCGAGCGTCGCGGAGGTCGCCGACGAGCACGCCGACGCGGTCGCCGCGCTGCGGAAGGGCGGCACCGCCGTGCTGAACGCCGACGACGCCAGCTGCGACGTGTGGCGCCGCGCCGCGGCGCATGCCGGCGCGACGGTCCGGACCTTCGCGCTGCACGCGCCGGCCGACGTGACCGCGCACGCCTCGCTCGCGCCGGACCGCACCGTCCTCGCGATCCGCACGTGGCTGGGGCCGGTGGACGCGCGCATCGCGGTTCCTGGTGAGCCGATGGCGCGCAACGCCCTCGCAGCGACCGCCGCCGCGCTCGCCGCGGGCGCGACGCTCGACGCCGTGATGCGCGGGCTCGCCTCGTTCCACCCGGTCGCCGGCCGCCTGGCGGCGCGCCACGCGCCGTCGGGTGCGCTGGTGATCGACGACACCTACAACGCGAATCCCGACTCGGTGCGCGCCGCGATCGACGTGCTCGCGCGCGCGCCGGGCGAGCGCTGGCTCGTGCTGGGCGACATGGGCGAGGTCGGCGCCGACGGGCCGGCATACCATCGCGAGGTCGGCGCCTACGCGCGCGAGAAGGGCATCGAGCGCCTCGAGGCCACCGGACCCCAGGCGAAGCTCGCGGCCGACGCGTTCGGCACGGGGGCGCGCTGGCACCCGGACGCGGAGGCGCTCGTCGCGGCGGTCGCGCCGCGCGCGGGCGGCGACGTCGCGATCCTCGTCAAGGGCTCGCGCTTCATGCGCATGGAGCGCATCGTCGCGGCCCTGCTCGGCGAGCCCGCGGCCGCGGGAGCCCACTGATGCTGCTCTGGCTCGCCGAGCTGCTCGCGAAGGACGTCCGGGCGTTCAACGTGTTCGGCTACCTGACGCTGCGCGCGGTGCTCGCGTGCATGACGGCGCTCGTCATCGCGTTCGTCGTCGGGCCGCGGATGATCGCGTGGCTGACGCGCATGAAGATCGGCCAGTCCGTTCGCGACGACGGCCCGCAGACCCACCTCACGAAGGCCGGGACGCCGACGATGGGCGGGGCGCTCATCATCGTGTCGATCGGGGTGACGACGCTCCTGTGGGGCGATCTCGACAACCGGTTCGTCTGGGTCGTGCTGCTGGTGATCGTGGGCTACGGCGCGATCGGCTGGGTCGACGACTACCGCAAGGTCGTGCGCCGGAATCCGAAGGGGCTCTCGGCGCGCGCCAAGCTCTTCTGGCAGGCGCTGATCGGGCTCGCCGCCGCCGTGTACCTGGCTTTCGCCGTCTCCGCGCCGGACACCGCGCAGACCTGGGACCAGCTCGCGACCTGGGCGCGCAGCGGTTTCTCCGGCGCGCTTTCGCCCAAGGCGGACCTGATCGTGCCGTTCTTCAAGTCGGTGAGCTACCCGCTCGGCGTCTGGGGCTTCATCGTGCTCACCTGGTTCGTCATCGTGGGCACGAGCAACGCGGTGAACCTCACCGACGGCCTCGACGGGCTCGCGATCATGCCGACGGTGATGGTCGGCGCGGCGCTCGGCGTGTTCGCCTACGTGACCGGCAACGCGATCTTCGCGCGCTACCTGCAGTTCCCATTCATCGCCGGCGCCGGCGAGCTGGCCGTGATCTGCGGCGCGATCGCGGGCGCGGGCCTGGGCTTCCTGTGGTTCAACGCCTACCCGGCCGAGGTGTTCATGGGCGACGTCGGCGCGCTCTCGCTCGGCGCGGGGCTGGGCGCGATCGCGGTGATCGTCCGTCAGGAGATCGTCCTCTTCATCATGGGCGGCGTGTTCGTCGTCGAGACGCTGTCGGTGATCGTGCAGGTCGCGTCGTTCAAGCTGACCGGCAGGCGCGTGTTCCGGATGGCGCCGATCCATCACCACTACGAGCTCAAGGGCTGGAAGGAGAACCAGGTCGTCGTGCGGTTCTGGATCCTCACGATGCTGCTCGTGCTGTTCGGCCTCTCGACGCTGAAGCTGCGATGACGCGATACAAGGGACGCCGCGCGGTGGTCCTGGGCCTCGGGCTCTCGGGGCTCACGATGGCGCGCTGGCTCGCGCGTCACGGGGCCGACGTGCGCGTCGCCGACACGCGCGCGCATCCGCCGAACGCCGACAGGCTCGCGGCCGAGCATCCCGGCATCGCGCTCGAGACCGGTCCGGTGACGGCCGCGACGCTCGCCGGCGCCGACCTGATCGCGATCAGCCCGGGCGTGCCGAAGGAGCAGCCGGCGATCGAGGAGGCGGTGGCGGCCGGCGTCGAGCTCGCCGGCGACGTCGAGCTCTTCGCGCGCGAGCTGCCGCCGGCGCAGAAGGTGCTCGCGATCACAGGCACCAACGGCAAGACGACGACGACCGCGCTCGCGGGCGAGCTCGCGCGCGCCGCGGGCCTCGCGGCGACGGTCGCGGGCAACATCGGCGCGGCGGTGCTCGACGCGCTCGCGACGATCGAGGCCGGCGCGCCGTGGCCCGACGTGTTCGTGCTCGAGCTGTCGAGCTACCAGCTCGAGACGGTGTCGAGCCTCGCCCCGACCGCGGCCGCGGTGCTGAACGTCACGCCGAACCACCTCGACCGCTACGCCGGCATCGCGGACTACGCGGCGGCGAAGGCGCGCATCTTCAACGGCGCGCGCGTGCAGCTCCTGAACCGCGACGACCCGATCGTGCGCCTGATGCGGCGGCCGGGCGCGACCGTGCAGACGTTCGGCGCCTCGGTGCCGCAGTCCGAGGAGGAGTGGGGCATGGTCGGGCGCGCCGACGGCCTCTGGCTCGCGCGCGGCGGCGAGCTGATCGTCCCGGCCGCCTCGCTCGCGCTGGTCGGCCGCCACAACGCGCTGAACGCGCTCGCCGCCCTCGCGCTCGTGTCCTCGGTCGCGCGGCTGCGCCAGCCGGTGCTCGACGCGCTGCGCGCCTTCCGCGGCCTCCCGCATCGCACCGAGCGGATCGGCGAGTCGAACGGCGTGCTGTTCGTCAACGATTCCAAGGCGACGACGGTCGCCGCCGCCGAGGTCGCGCTCGCGGGCATCGGGCGTCCGGTCGTGCTGATCGCGGGCGGCGACGGCAAGGGGCAGAGCTTCGCGCCGCTGCGCGAGGCGGTCGACGCGCACTGCCGCGCGGTGCTGCTGATCGGGCGCGACGCGGCGGACGTGGCGCGGGGCCTGCGCGGCGCGAGGCCGCCGGTCGAGACGGTCGGCACGCTCGACGCCGCGGTCGGCCGCGCGTTCGAGCTCGCGCGGCCCGGCGACGTCGTGCTGCTGTCGCCGGCCTGCGCGAGCCTCGACCAGTTCGCGAGCTACGAGGCGCGTGGCGAGCGGTTCGGAGCGCTCGTGCGCGAGCGCGCCCGGGGAGCGCTCCATGCGTAGGCTCGACGGCCACGCGATCCCGCGCGCGGCGCCGGGGCCGGGCGAGGCCCGGCCGCGACGGCCCGGCGCGCGTTCCGGAGGCGGCCTCGCGGCCGCTCGCTCGCTCTTCGGCTTCGCCGGGCCCGCGGCGCCCGCGCGCAGGATGATGGCCTACGACGCGACGCTCGCGTGGGCGACGCTGCTGCTGCTCGCGATCGGCCTGGTGATGGTCTATTCGGCGTCGATCGCGACGGCCGAGTCGTCGGCGCAGACCGGCCACCGGTCGTGGTACTACCTCATGCGGCACGGCGCGTTCGTCGCCGTCGGGCTCGCCGCCGCGCTGTGCGCGTTCCAGGTGCCGGTGAAGGCGTGGCAGGCGCTCGCGCCGTGGCTGTTCGTCGCCGGCATCGCGCTCCTGGTGCTCGTGCTGGTGCCCGGCGTCGGCCGGAGCGTCAACGGCTCGCGGCGCTGGCTCTCGCTCTACGTCGTCAACGTCCAGCCCTCCGAGTTCATGAAGCTCGCGGTCGTGCTCTACGCGGCGAGCTACGCGGTGCGCAAGGCCGCGTTCCTGCACGCCCGCCAGCCGCTGCGACAGACGCTGCTGCGCGGGTTCGCGCCGCTGTTCGCGACGATGGTCGCGATCGGCGGCCTGCTGCTCCTCGAGCCCGACTTCGGCGCGTTCGTGGTGATCGTCGCGATCGGCTTCTCGATCCTGTTCCTCGGCGGCCTCGACTGGCGGCTGTTCGTCGGGCTCACCGCGCTCCTGCCGATCGCGCTCGGCGCGATCCTGGTCGCCGCGCCCTACCGGCTGCAGCGGCTGACCGCGTTCCTCGACCCGTGGTCGGACCCGCTCGGCAAGGGCTACCAGCTCTCGCACTCGCTCATCGCGTTCGGCCGCGGCGAGCTCCTGGGCGTCGGCCTCGGCGCGAGCGTCGAGAAGCTCATGTACCTGCCCGAGGCGCACACCGACTTCCTGCTCGCGGTGATCGCCGAGGAGCTGGGCTTCGCGGGCGTGGCCGTCGTGCTCGCGCTGTTCGCGTGGCTCCTCTACCGGGCCTGGGCGATCGGCCGGCAGGCGGTGCGCCTCGAGCGGCCTTTCGCGGCGCTCACCGCGCAGGGCATCGGCGTGTGGCTCGGCGTGCAGGCGTTCATCAACATCGGCGTCAACATGGGGGTGCTGCCCACCAAGGGCCTCACGCTGCCGCTCCTGTCGTTCGGCGGGTCGGGCATCGTCGCGAACTGCGTCGCGATCGCGATCCTGCTGCGGATCGACTACGAGAACCGCCGGATGCTCTCCGGCTACACGGTGTGAGAGCGACCGTGATGATCACGACCGGCGGAACGGGCGGGCACGTGTTCCCGGGCCTCGCGGTCGCGGCGAAGCTCGCCGCGCGCGGCGCCGACGTGTTCTGGCTCGGCACGCGCGAAGGGATGGAGGCCGAGCTCGTGCCGAAGCACGGCGTCGCGTTCGAATCGGTCTCGTTCCGCGGGGTGCGGGGCAAGGGGCTCGCGACGCTGCTCCTCGGGCCCTTCGCGCTGATCGCGGCCTGCGTCGAGGCGCTGTCGGTTCTGCGCCGCCGCAGGCCCGACGTCGTGCTGGGGCTCGGCGGCTTCGCGTCGTTCCCCGGGGCGCTGATGGCGGTGGCGACCGGGCGGCCGCTCGTGCTGCACGACTCGAACGCGGTCGCGGGCCTCGCGAATCGCGTCCTCGCGTACGGCGCCGACCGCATCCTGCTGGGCTTCCCGGACGCGCTGAAGGGGGCGCACGCGAAGATCGTCGAGTGGACCGGCAACCCGCTGCGCGACGCGATCGCCGCGGTGCCGCCGCCCGAGCGCCGCTTCGAGGGACGGAGCGGCCCGACCCGGCTCCTCGTCCTCGGCGGAAGCCTCGGCGCGCAGGGGCTGAACGAGCGCATTCCCTCGGCGCTCGCGCGCTTCCCCGCGGCGGCGAGGCCGGCGGTCGTCCACCAGGCGGGCGCGAAGCACGTCGACGCGCTGAAGGCGGCCTACCGCGACGCGGGCGTCGAGGCCGAGTGCGTCGCCTTCATCGACGACATGGCCTCGCGCTACGCGTGGGCGGACCTCGTCGTCGCGCGCGGCGGCGCGCTCACGGTGTCGGAGCTCGCCGCCGTCGGGCTCGGCGGCCTGATCGTCCCGCTCCCGGGCGCGATCGCCGACGAGCAGACGGCGAACGCGGAGGCGCTCGTGCGCGCGGGCGCCGTCGCGAGGATGTCGCAGGACGAGGCGACACCCGAGGCGATCGCCGCGTGGCTTTCGGCGAACGCGACGCGGATCTCGGCGCTCGACAAGGCGCTGGCCGCGCGAAAGATCGGCCGCGCCGACGCGGCGGAGCGCGTGGCGTCGGTCTGCCTCGAGCTCGCGGGAGCGCGCGCATGAAGCACAAGGTGCGGCGCGTGCACTTCGTCGGCATCGGCGGCGCCGGCATGAGCGGCATCGCCGAGGTGCTGGCGACGCAGGGCTACCAGGTGTCCGGTTCCGACCTCGCCGAGAGCGCGGTGACGCGCCGCCTCGCCTCGCTCGGCATCCGCATCGTCGTCGGCCACGCGGCCGCGAACGTCGAGCGCGCGGACGCGGTCGTCGTTTCGTCGGCGGTCGCGCCGGACAACCCCGAGGTCGTCGCCGCGCGAGAGCAGGGCGTGCCGGTGGTGCCGCGCGCGCTGATGCTGGCCGAGCTGATGCGCTTCAAGCAGGGCATCGCGGTGGCAGGGACGCACGGCAAGACGACCACGACGAGCCTCGTCGCGTCGGTGCTGGCCGAGGGCGGCCTCGACCCGACGTTCGTGATCGGGGGCCGGCTGCTCGCCGCCGGCGCGAACGCGCGGCTCGGCACCGGCGAGTACCTGGTGGCGGAGGCCGACGAGTCCGACGCGTCGTTCCTGCACCTCACGCCGACGATCGCGGTGGTCACGAACATCGACCAGGACCACATGGAGACCTACGGCCACGACGTCGCCCGCCTCGAGCGCGCGTTCGTGGACTTCCTGCAGCGCCTGCCGTTCTGGGGCGTCGCGGTGCTGTGCGTCGACGACGACCGCGTGCGCGGGATCCTGCCCTCGCTCACCAAGTCGGTCGTGGGCTACGGCCTCGCGGACGACGCGCGCCTCCGCGCAGTACGCGTCACCAACGTCGCCGGGCGCATGCGGTTCGTCGCGACGTCGGCCGGGACGGCGGACCTCGCCGTCGAGCTCGCGCTGCCGGGCGTGCACAACGTGCGCAACGCGCTCGCCGCGATCGCCGTCGGACGCGAGGTCGGCGTGCCCGACGCCGCGATCGCGCGCGCGCTCGCCGGGTTCAAGGGAGTGGGGCGCCGCTTCCAGCGCTACGGCCCGGTCGCGCTCGCCTCGGGAGGGCGCTTCGAGCTGATCGACGACTACGGCCACCACCCGGTCGAGATCGCCGCGGTGATCGAGGCCGCGCGCGGCAGCTTCCCCGGCCGCCGCATCGTCCTCGCGTTCCAGCCGCACCGCTACACGCGGACGCGCGACCTGTTCGAGGACTTCGCCGCCGTGCTCTCGTCGGTCGACGCGCTGGTGCTGACCGACGTGTACCCCGCCGGCGAGCCGCCGATCGTCGCCGCCGACGGGAGGGCGCTCGCGCGCGCGGTGCGCGTCGCCGGCAAGGTCGAGCCGCTGTTCGTCGACGAGGTGGCCGGCGTCGCCGACGCGGTGCGCGCGGTCGCGCGCGACGGCGACGTCGTGCTCGTGATGGGCGCGGGCTCGATCGGCCAGGTCGCGCCGCAGCTCGCGGCGGGGATCGCATGAGCGCCGCCGGGCCGACCCAGGGCGCCCGCCCCTTCCACCCGGGAGGCGGGGTGCGATCTCGCGGCAGCGACGGGCCTGAGGTAGGCCACGGCCCGAACATGGCCGAGTCGCGCGCCTTCGACGCGTTGCGCGGCCGGCTCGAGCGCGATGCGCCGCTCGCGCGCCACACGAGCTGGCGCGCCGGCGGCCGCGCGGACCTGCTGTTCCATCCGGCCGACCGCGACGACCTCGCCGCGTTCGTCCGCGCGCTTCCGGCGTCCGTGCCGATCCACGTCCTCGGGCTCGGCAGCAACACGCTCGTGCGCGACGGCGGGGTGCGCGGCGCGGTGGTGGTCATGCACGACCCCGGCGCGGCGCTCGCGGTCGCGGACGGGCTCATCTACGCCGAGGCCGGCGTCGCGAGCCCGAAAGTCGCGCGGCTGGCGGCGAAGCTCGGGTGCGAGGAGGCGGCGTTCCTGGCCGGCGTGCCCGGAACGCTGGGCGGCGCGCTCGCGATGAACGCGGGCTGCTACGGCGGCGAGACCTGGCGCCACGTCGCGCGCGTCGAGGTGCTGGGGCGCGACGGCCGGTTCGCGGTGCGCACGCCCGCCGATTACGCGATCGGCTACCGCAGCGTGCGGCGCGCGGACGGCTCCCCGCCCGACGGCATCTTCACGGCCGCGTGGCTGTCGTTCGCGCCGGGCGACGCGACGAAGGCGCGCGCCCGCATCAAGGAGCTCCTGGCCAGGCGCATCGCGTCGCAGCCTCTGTCGCTCCCGAACGCCGGCAGCGTGTTCCGCAACCCGCCCGGCGATCACGCGGCGCGACTGATCGAGGCCGCCGGCCTCAAGGGCCACGCGATCGGCGGCGCGCGCGTCTCGGAGATGCACGCGAACTTCATCGTGAACCCGGGCGGGCGGGCGCGCGCTTCGGAGATCGAGTCGCTGATCGCGCACGTGCGGGCGACGGTCCGCGCGCGCTTCGGCGTCGACCTCGAGCCCGAGGTGCGCATCGTGGGCGAACCGGGAGGCGGCCCGTGACCAACGCCTGGATGGGGAAGGTGGCGGTGCTGATGGGCGGTCCCTCCGCGGAGCGCGCGATCTCGCTCATGTCGGGCAACGGCGTGCTGGGCGCGCTGCGCGAGCGCGGCGTCGACGCGCACCCGTTCGACCCGGCGGAGCGCGACCTCTGGGAGCTGCGGCGCGACGGATTCGCGCGCGCGTTCATCGCGCTGCACGGGCGCTACGGCGAGGACGGCACGGTGCAGGGCGCGCTCGAGACGCTCGGCATCCCCTACACCGGCAGCGGCGTGATGGCCTCCGCGCTCGCGATGGACAAGTGGCGCACGAAGCTCGTCTGGATCGCGGCCGGCATCCCGACGCCGCGCTACCGCGTCGTCGACGCGAAGACCGACCCGATGAAGCTCGTCGCCGAGCTCGGCCTGCCGCTGATCGTGAAGCCGGCGCGCGAAGGCTCGACGATCGGGATCAGCAAGGTCTCGACCGTCGACGGCGACGAGGTCGCCGCCGCGATCGGCGAGGCGTCGAAGCACGACAGGCTCGTGCTCGCGGAGGAATTCGTCGAGGGGCGGGAGCTGACCGCCTCGATCCTCGGCGAGCGCGCGCTCCCGCTGATCCGGATCGAGGCGCCCGGCGGCAACTACGACTACGAGCACAAGTACTTCAGCGACGAGACGAAGTACCACTGCCCGGCGGGGCTGCCCGACGCCGTCGAGCAGGCGATCCGCCGCCAGTCGCTCGAGGCGTTCGCGATCCTGGGCGCGAGCGGCTGGGGGAGGCTCGACCTCATCCTCCGCCGCGATGGCACCTGGTCGTTCCTCGAGCTCAACACTTCGCCCGGCATGACCGGGCACAGCCTCGTCCCGATGGCGGCGCGCGCGGCGGGCATCGCGTTCCCGGACCTGTGCGTCGAGATCCTGCGGGGGGCCCATGTGGGATGACCCCAAGGCGCTGAACGCGTTCGCCGCGACGCTCGCGTCGATCGCCGCGCTGCTGCTGGCGGTCGGCGGGGTTGCGTGGCTCGCGCGGAACGACGCGTTCGCGTTCCGCGAGGTCGTCGTCTCGACGCCGCTCGAGCGCGCGAACCCCGCGCACGTCGAGGCCGCGATCCGCGCGGACCTCGCGGGCACCTTCTTCACGCTCGACCTCGACGCGGCGCGCGCCGCGCTCGTGAAGATCCCGTGGGTGCGCGGCGCGTCGCTGCGCCGCCAGTGGCCCGGGCGCCTCGAGATCGCGCTCGAGGAGCAGGTGCCCTACGCGCGCTGGGGCGACACGTCGCTCGTCAACGTGCAGGGCGAGGTCTTCGCGGCGGCCTACGACGGCGACCTGCCGCAGCTCGACGGCCCCGACGCGCGCGCCGCCGAGATCGCGGCGCGGCATCGCGAATGGACCGCGCTCTTCGCCCCGCTCGGGCTCGATCTCCGCGCGATCGCGGTATCCGCGCGCGGCGGCTGGCGCCTGCGCGCGGCGGGCGTCGCGCCGCTCGCGATCGAGCTCGGCCGCGACGACGTCGACGGGCGGCTCGCGCGCTTCGTCGCCGCCTACGGCCGCACGATCGGCGCGCTCGCCCGCGCGGGCACGCGCGTCGGCGAGGTCGACCTCCGCTACAAGAACGGCTTCGCCGCGCGCGTGCCGGGCTTCCGCGAGAAGCCCGTCCGCGCCCCCCAGGGATAGGAACGCATGGTCAAGGACGCCAAGAACCTCGTCGTCGGGCTGGACGTCGGCACCTCGAAGATCGTCGCGATCGTCGCCGAGGTCGGCGCCGACGGCGCGATCAACGTCATCGGGCTCGGCACGCAGCCTTCGCGCGGGCTCAAGCGCGGCGTCGTCGTCAACATCGAGGCGACGATGGCGTCGATCCAGCGCGTGCTCGAGGAGGCCGAGCTGATGGCCGACTGCCGGATCGCATCGGTCACGACCGGCATCGCGGGGAGCCACATCCGCAGCCTCAACTCGAGCGGCATGGTCGCGATCAAGGAAGGCGAGGTCGTGCAGGCCGACATCGACCGCGTGATCGAGACGGCGAAGGCGATCGCGATTCCCAACGACCAGCAGATCCTGCACATCCTGCCGCAGGAATTCATCATCGACGGCCAGGACGGCGTCCGCGAGCCGCTCGGCATGAGCGGCGTGCGCCTCGAGGTCAAGGTGCACATCGTCACCGGCGCGGTGTCGGCGGTCGAGAACATCGCGAAGTGCGTGCGCCGCTGCGGCCTCGAGCTCGCGGACATCGTGCTGCAGCCGCTCGCCTCCGCCGCCGCGGTGCTGAACGACGACGAGAAGGACCTCGGCGTGTGCCTGATGGACATCGGGGGCGGCACGACCGACATCGCGGTGTTCACCGGCGGCGCGATCCGCCACACCGCCGTCATCCCGATCGCGGGCGACCAGGTCACCAACGACATCGCGATGACGCTGCGCACGCCGACCAAGGAGGCCGAGGAGCTCAAGGTGCGCCACGGCTGCGCGCTGCGGCAGCTCGCCGATCCCAACGACGTCGTCGAGGTCCCCGGCGTGGGCGAGCGCGCGCCGCGCAAGCTGTCGCGGCCGATGCTGGCCGAGGTGATCGAGCCGCGCGTCGAGGAGCTCTACACGCTGGTGCAGGCGGAGCTCCGCCGCTCGGGATTCGAGGAGCTGCTGTCGTCGGGGATCGTGCTCACCGGCGGCACCGCGATGCTGCAGGGGATGGCCGAGCTCGCCGAGGAGGTGTTCCACCTGCCCTGCCGCGTCGGGACGCCGCAGTACATGGGCGGGCTGGCCGACGTCGTGCGCAGCCCGCGCTACTCGACCGCCGTCGGCCTCCTGATGCACGGGCGCGACCAGCGCCTGCGCGCCGAGGCCGCGCGCGCGCAGGTCAAGGGCATCGGCGGCGTGGCCGAGCGGATGAAGCTCTGGTTCAAGACGAATTTCTGACCGTGCGCGGCGCGGCGGGCGCGCACGCGGCACGGCGGGCGAAGGCGAAGAACGAGGAACGAAGGACGAGAGACGAGGCAGCGAACGCCGGATCAGGCCGGCGGATTCCGATCGACCACAAGGCGGACACGCCACCGACTAGAAACGCTTCTGGACCCCGAAAGGAAGGGTAATCCCATGTTCGAAATCATCGACCAGACTCCGCAGGACGGCGCGATCATCAAGGTCATCGGCGTCGGAGGATGCGGCGGCAACGCGGTTGAGCACATGATCGCGAAGGGCCTGTCGGACGTCGACTTCATCTGCGCGAACACGGACGCGCAGGCGCTCAAGAAGTCGTCGGCCCGCACGCAGCTCCAGATCGGCTCGGCCCTGACGCGGGGCCTCGGCGCGGGCGCGCGTCCGGAGATCGGCCGCGACGCCGCGATGGAGGACCGCGACCGGATCGCGTCGCTCGTCGAGGGCGCCGACATGCTGTTCATCACCGCCGGCATGGGCGGCGGCACGGGCACCGGCGCGGCGCCGATCATCGCCGACATCGCGAAGCAGCTCGGCGTGCTGACCGTCGCCGTCGTGACGCGGCCGTTCCTGTTCGAGGGCAACAAGCGCCTCAAGGCCGCGCAGGCGGGGATCGAGGAGCTGCAGAAGCGCGTCGACTCGCTCATCATCATCCCGAACGACAAGCTGATGGCGGTGCTGGGCGAGGACGTCTCGGTGCTGAACGCGTACGCCGCGGCGAACGACGTGCTGCACGGCGCCGTCGCCGGCATCGCGGAGGTCATCAACAACCCGGGCCTCGTCAACGTGGACTTCGCCGACGTGCGGACCGTGATGGGCGAGGTCGGCATGGCGATGATGGGCTCCGCGAGCGCGAGCGGGACGGGACGCGGGACGGCGGCCGCCCAGGCGGCGGTCAAGAGCCCGCTGCTCGAGGACGTGAACCTCGCGGGCGCGCGCGGCGTGCTGGTGAACATCACCGCGTCGGCGGGCCTCTCGCTCAAGGAGTACTACGAGGTGATGAACACGATCAAGGAGTTCACGGCCGAGGACGCGATGGTGATCGTCGGCACGGTGATCGACGACGCGATGGCCGACGAGCTCCGCGTGACGATGATCGCGACCGGCCTGGGCGGCGCCGGGGCGCAGGCGCGCCAGAAGCCGAAGCTCGAGGTGCTCGCGCAGCCGCAGGTCGTCGAGCGCACCGGGACCGACAACCTCGGGATGACCGTCGAGACGATCGACTACGACAAGCTCGACCAGCCGGCGGTCGTCCGGCGGCGCGCGCCGTCGGGCGCCGCGGCGGCGAGCGCGACGGACCTCGACATCCCGGCGTTCCTCCGGAAGCAGAACGACTGACGGGGGCCTCCGGGTCCCCGGCTGTGCTAGAGTCCCGAGGTTTTCCCGGGGCGATTCGCAGTCCGACGGAACCGGCCCCCGGCCGCGGGAGTCCACGCCACACCATGCTCCGTCAACGCACGCTCAAGGCTTCCACGAGGACGACAGGCGTCGGTCTCCACACCGGCGCGCGCGTCGACCTCGTGCTCCGGCCCGCGCAGCCTGACACCGGGATCGTCTTCCACCGCACCGACCTGTCGCCGCCCGTGTCGCTCCCGGCGACCGCCGCGCGGGTCGGCGACACGCGACTCTCGTCGACGCTGCGCGAGGGCACGGCGACGGTGTCGACGGTCGAGCACCTGATGAGCGCGCTCGCGGGGCTCGGCATCGACAACCTGCACGTGGACGTGGCCGGCCCCGAGATCCCGATCATGGACGGCAGCGCCGGCCCGTTCGTCTTCCTGCTGCAGGGCGCGGGGATCGTCGAGCAGGACGCGCCGAAGCGCTACCTCCGCATCGTCGCCCCGGTCGAGGTCCGCGACGGCGACAAATGGGCGCGCTTCGAGCCGCACTTCGGCTTCAAGCTCGACTTCACGATCGACTTCCCGCACCCGGTGTTCGGCTCGGAGAACCGCCACGTCGTCATCGACTTCGCCGAGCACTCGTACGTGAAGGAAGTGGCGCGCGCGCGCACGTTCGGCTTCATGCAGGACGTCGAGGCGATGCGGGCCGCCGGCCTGGGCCTGGGCGGCAGCCTCCAGAACGCGGTCGTGCTGGACGAGGTGCGCGTGCTGAACAGCGAGGGGCTCCGCTACGACAACGAGTTCGTGCGCCACAAGGTGCTGGACGCGATCGGCGACCTCTACCTGCTCGGCCATCCGCTGATCGGGCAGTACGTCGCGCACAAGTCCGGCCACGCGCTCAACA
>JBGAHH010000021.1:0-51681 GCA_044226265.1 Casimicrobiaceae bacterium
GGGTTGCCTTCCCAATCGGCCGCCGACATCGAGGCGAGCGAAAGCGTACGCGACACGCGACTGCCGTCCTCGCGCTCCACGTCGACGGCGACGCTGTCGCGCCCCTGCGCCTTGACGATGCGCCAGCGCAGCTCCTGCAGCGTGGCGACGCCCTCCCCCTCGACGGCGACGACGCGGTCGCGGTCGGCGAAGCCCGCGGCTGCGGCCGGCGACCCGGCCGACGGCGGCGCGAGCACCGCGAGCTGGCCCGGTACACCCGCGACGAACGTGCCGGCGAACAGCAGCACCGCGAGCAGCAGGTTCGCGATCGGTCCCGCCGCGACGATCGCGAAGCGCTTCCCGACGCCCTGCCGGTTGAACGCGCGCGGCAGGTCCTCGGACGCGAGCGCGTCCTCGCGCTCGTCGGCCATCTTCACGTAGCCGCCGAGCGGGATCGACGAGAGCGCCCACTCGGTCCGGTCGGGTCCGAAGCGACGCGACCACACGATCCGCCCGAAGCCCACCGAGAACCGAAGCACCTTGACGCCGGCGAGGCGCGCGACCGCGTAGTGGCCGAGCTCGTGGAACACGACGAGCACGCCGAGCACGACGAGGAACGCGCCGACCTTCCAGGCGATGTCGATCATGCGGCGATCGGGACGCCGACGGCGCCCTCCGGGAGGTTCAGGATCGCGCAGGCGACGCGACGCGCGTCGGCGTCCGCCGCGAGCGCGTCGTCGAGCGTGCCGACCGCGCGCGGCGGGACGCGCGCGAGCGTCTCCGCGCAGGTCGCATGGATCGCCGTGAACGCCGCGCCGCCCGCGAGGAACGCGGCGACCGCGATCTCGTTCGCGGCATTGAGCACGACGGTCGCCGCGCCGCCCGCCTCGAGCGCCTCGTAGGCGAGGCCGAGGCACGGGAAGCGCTCGCGGTCGGGCGCCTCGAAGCGCAGGGCCGCGAGGGACGCGAGGTCGAGCGCGCCCACGCCGCTGTCGATGCGCTCGGGCCACGCGAGCGCCTGCGCGATCGGCGTGCGCATGTCCGGATGGCCGAGCTGCGCGAGCACGGACCCGTCGACGTACTCGACGAGCGAATGCACGACGCTCTGCGGATGGATCACCACGTCGATGGCCGACACCGGCGCACCGAAGAGCCAGTGCGCCTCGATCACCTCGAGACCCTTGTTCATCATCGTCGCCGAGTCGACCGAGATCTTGCGCCCCATCCGCCAGTTCGGGTGGGCGCAGGCCTCGTCGGGCGTGACGCGCCCGAGCTCGTCGATCGCCCGCGTGCGGAACGGCCCGCCGGAAGCCGTCAGCACGAGGCGGCGCACGCCCGCCTTCGCCGGGTCGCCGTCGTAGCCGGGCGGCAGGCACTGGAACAGCGCGTTGTGCTCGCTGTCGACCGGCAGCAGCGTCGCGCCGCCCTCGCGCGCCGCGCGCATGAACGCTCCGCCGCCGATCACGAGCGCCTCCTTGTTCGCGATCAGCACCCGCTTGCCCGCGCGCGCGGCTGCGAGCGTCGGTCCGAGCCCGGCGGCACCGACGATCGCCGCGACGACGGTGTCCGCCGAGGGCAGCGTCGCGACCTCGACGAGGCCCTCCGCGCCCGCGACGACTCGGGTCCGCAGCCCGCCCCCCGCGAGCTCGCGCTCGAGCGTCCGCGCCGCCTCCGGGTCGAGCATCGCCGCGACGGCCGGCCGGAACCGGCGGCACAGGCGGCCATCTTGTCCGCGTTGCGATGTGCGGCGAGCGCCTCGACCGCGTAGCGGCGGGTGGCGCGCGACGACGTCGAGCGCCGAATCGCCGATCGATCCGGTCGCGCCGAGCAGCTCACGTCGCAAAGGTCATCCCTCGCGTCCGCCGGACCGCCCCAAGGACGCGGCCCCCTGGTCGCTTCGGGGATGTCATCCGCGTCCGCCGGGCCGCCCCAAAGACGCGGCCCCCTCAGGCGTGCGCACGCTTCGAGCATCCCGCGTCCGCCGGGCCGCCGGGGCCGGCCCCCTCGGGGAGGCGTGCGCAGCACGCTTCGGGGATGTCATCCCGCGCGCGGCCGCGAGCGTCGGCCCGAGCCCTGCGGCGCCGACGATCGCCGCGACGACCGTGTCCGCCGAGGGCAGCGTCGCAACCTCGGCGAGGCCCTCCGCGCCCGCGACGACGCGCGTCCGGAGCCCGGCGCCATCGAGCTCGCGCTCCAGCGTCCGCGCCGCCTCGGGGTCGAGCATCGCCGCGACGGCCGGCCGGAACCGGCGGCACAGCGCGGCCATCTTCGCCGCGTTGCGGTTCGCGGCGAGCGCCTCGACCGCGTAGCGGCCCGGGTGGCGCGCGACGACGTCGAGCGCCGAATCGCCGATCGATCCGGTCGCGCCGAGCAGGCTCACGCGTCGCATGGTCGTCATTCGCGTCCGCCGGGCCGCCCCAAGGACGCGGCCCCCATGGGGGGAGGCGTGCGCAGCACGCTTCGGGGGGATCTCATCCGGCGAGGAAACGGTGCGCCGCGAGCGCGGCGGGCGGCATGGCAGCGAGCAATGCGTCGACGCGGTCGAGCACGCCGCCGTGTCCAGGCAGGAGCGAGCCGCTGTCCTTGACCCCCGCCTGGCGCTTCAACCACGACTCGTAGAGGTCGCCGACGACCGACAGCATCGCCAGCGCGACCGCGAGCGCGAGCCACGCGACGAACGCGAGCGGGCCGAACGGGCCTTCGTAGCCCGCCGCTCCCGCGAAGGGCACGAGCGCCGCCGCGTACACCGCGACCGCCGCGAGCCCGCCCCACACGCCTTCCCAGGTCTTGCCCGGGCTCACGAGCGGCGCGAGCTTGCGCCGGCCGAACGCGCGCCCGGCGAAGTACGCGGCGGTGTCCGCGATCCAGACGATCGCCATCGCGGCGAGCACGAGCCACGGCGAGCGCGCCTGGAGCTCGACCAGCGCGATCCAGACGCCCGCCAATGCGACGGCGCCCGCGGCCGCGAGGACCGGGCGCGGGCGCGCGGGCCAGCGGCGGATCACCCAGGGCAGCGCGACCGCGAGCCAGAACAGCGTCGCGAGCCCGCAGGCGACGACGAGGACGCCGTCGGGCCAGCCCGTGCCGCGCACCGGCGGCGCGACCGCGAGGAGCGCCGCGCCGGCGAGCACGAGGACCGACGCGTAGGCGACGCGGCCGGCGCGCGGGAACCCGGCGAGCCGCGACCACTCGAGCGCCGCGGCCAGCACGACCGCGAGCACGGCGCAGGCCCAGCCGAGCGGCGGAAGCGCGAAGAGCGCGGCCAGCACCAGCGGCACGAGCACCGCGGCGGTGGCGACGCGCGTCGCCAGCGGCGTCATGAGTCGGCCGTCGCCTGCGCGACGAGCTGCTCGCTGGTGCGCCCGTAGCGGCGCTCGCGGGTCCGGTACGAGGCGATCGCCTCGTCGAGCGCCGAGGCGTCGAAGTCCGGCCACAGGCGGTCGGTGAACCACAGCTCGGTGTAGGCGAGCTGCCACAGCAGGAAGTTCGAGACGCGCTTCTCGCCGCCGGTGCGGATGAAGAGGTCGGGCTCGGGCGCGTACGCGAGCGCGAGGTGCGGCGCGAGCGCGTCCGGCTCGAGCGGCGCGCCCTCGGCGAGCGCCTCCGGATGTCGCCGGTAGTAGGCGCGCGCCGCCTGCGCGATGTCCCAGCGGCCGCCGTAGTTCGCCGCGATCGTGAGCGTGAGGCGCGCGTTGCCGGCGGTCATCGCCTCTCCGGAGGCGATGCGCGCGCGGATGCGCGGATCGAAGCGCGAGGTGTCGCCGATCACCCTGAGCCGGATCCCGTTCTCGTGGAGCTTGCCGACCTCGACCTCGAGGGCGCGCAGGAACAGCTCCATCAGGATCGACACCTCGTCCGCCGGCCGGCGCCAGTTCTCGCTCGAGAACGCGAACAGCGTGAGACCTTGTGGTCCTTCAGGAGCTTCTTCAGCTGCTCGTTGGCTTCGCGGCGCACGTTGCGAACCGCGACGCGCGCGTTCTCGGCCTCGTGGCGCACGACCTTGATCAGGTCCTTGCGGCGCTCCTCGGTCAGCGCCGGCATCGGCACGCGGATCAGGTCGCCCGACGACGCGGGATTGAGCCCGAGGTCGGAGTCGCGGATCGCCTTCTCGATGGCCGGCACGAGCTTCTTCTCCCAGGGCTGCACGGTGATCGTGCGCGCGTCGGCGAGCTGCACGTTCGCGACCTTCGGGATCGCGGTCATCGTGCCGTAGTAGTCGACCATCACGTGGTCGAGCAGGCCGGCGTGGGCCCGCCCGGTGCGCACCTTGCCCAGGTCGACCTTAAGCGCCTCGATCGTCCTCGCCATCTTCTGCTCGGCGCCCTTCTTGATCTCCGGAATCATCGTCGCGTCTCCCGCCGTCGCTTCTCCAAGGAAGGATTCAGCAATGCACGAGCGTGCCCTCGTCCTCGCCCATCACGACGCGCTTCAGCGCGCCCGGCGAGAAGATCGAGAACACCTTGAGCAGCATGTCCTGGTCGCGACAGAGCGCGAGCGCGGTCGCGTCCATGACCTTCAGGTTCTTGACGATCGCCTCGTCGAACGTGAGCTCGGGATAGCGGCGCGCCGAGGCGTCCTTCTTCGGATCGGCCGTGTAGACGCCGTCGACCTTCGTCGCCTTGAGCACGATGTCGACGCCCATCTCGCGCCCGCGCAGCGCCGCCGCGGTGTCGGTCGTGAAGAACGGGTTGCCGGTGCCGGCCGCGAAGATCACCACCTTGCGCTCCTCGAGGTGGCGCAGCGCGCGGCCGCGGATGTAGGGCTCGGCGACCTGGTCGATGCGTAGCGCGGACTGGACGCGCGACTCGACGCCGGCGCGGCGCAGCGCGTCCTGCAGCGCGAGCGCGTTCATCAGCGTCGCGAGCATGCCCATGTAGTCGGCGGTCGCACGGTCCATCCCCGCGGCGCCTGGCGCCACGCCGCGGAAGATGTTGCCGCCGCCGATGACGACCGCGATCTCGACGCCGAGGTCGTGGACCTCGCCGATCTCGGCGACGATCCGGTCGATCGTCTCGCGGTTGATGCCGTAGGCGTCCTCGCCCATCAGCGCCTCGCCCGACAGCTTGAGCAGGATGCGCTTGTAGGCGGGCTTCGGCGCCGGCGTGGTGACGGCGGCGAGCGGCGCGGGCGAGGGCGTGGGCGGGGTCATCGCGAGTCTCCGAAGCGGCAACGATCCGGCGCGGAATCCGACCGCCCGGGCCGCGCGCCGCGCCGGCCCGGACTCGCCGGGGGCCGCCCCCCCGGCCCCGATCAACCGTTACGCCTTCGCCATCGCGGCGACTTCCGCCGCGAAGTCGTCCTTCTTCTTCTCGAGCCCCTCGCCGACGACGAACATCGCGAACGCCTTCACGGTCGCGCGCTTCGCCTTCAGCACCTTCTCGACCGTCTCGTCCGGGTTCTTCACGAACGGCTGGCCGAGCAGCGTGACTTCCGACAGGAACTTCGCGACGCGGCCCTCGACCATCTTCGCGACGATCTCGGCGGGCTTGCCCGACTCCGCCGCCTGCTGCGCGTAGATCGCCCGCTCCTTCGCCACCAGGTCCGCCGGCACCTCGTTGCGCGAGACCGCGACCGGGCGGATCGCGCCGGGCGCGCCGGACGCCGCGACGTGCATCGCGATGTCCTTGCCGAGCGCCTCGTCGCCGCCCTCGAGGTCGACCAGCACGCCGATGCGCCCGCCGCCGTGCACGTAGCTCGCGAGCCGGCCCGTCGTGTGGAAGCGCTCGAGGCGCCGGATCGTCATGTTCTCGCCGATCTTCTGCACCAGCGCCTGGCGCACGCTCTCGACCGTGCCGCCGTCGAGCGGCAGCGCGGCGAGCGCCGCGACGTCGGCCGGGTGCTTCTCGGCCGCGAGGTGCGCGAGCTTCTTCGCGAACGCGACGAAGTCCTCGTTCCGCGCGACGAAATCGGTCTCGCAGTTGACCTCGACCATCGCCCCGGTCTTCGCGTCGGGCGAGAGCCAGACGCCGACCACGCCCTCGGCCGCGATGCGCGAGGCCGCCTTCGACGCCTTCGCGCCGGAGCGCACGCGCAGGAGCTCCTCGGCCTTCGCCAGGTCGCCGCCGGCCTCGGCCAGCGCCTTCTTGCATTCCATCATGCCCAGCCCGGTGCGGCTGCGCAGTTCCATCACGGTGCTCGCGGAGATGTCCGCCATGCCTGCTGCTCCCAAGTCTCGCGCGGTCCCGGCGCCCCGCGGGCGCCGCCTCCGCCGTCCCGTCCGCGAGGGCGGCCGGGACCTTGTCTCGAAAGAAGGGGGCCCTCGGCCCCCTTCGTGCTCTGCCGTTACGCCTTGGCCGGCTCGTCGGCGACTTCCACGAACTCGTCGCCGCCCTCGACGATCTCCTGGATCACCGCGTTGCGGCCCTCGAGCACCGCGTCGGCCACGCCGCGCGCGTAGAGCCGGATCGCGCGGCTCGAGTCGTCGTTGCCCGGGATCACGTGGGCGATGCCGTCCGGCGAGTGGTTGGTGTCGACGACCGCGACCACCGGCACGCCGAGCTTCTTCGCCTCGGTGACGGCGATCTTGTGGAAGCCGACGTCGATCACGAACATCGCGTCGGGCAGCGCGTTCATGTCCTTGATGCCGCCCAGGCTCTGCTGGAGCTTCGCGAGCTCGCGCTTGAGGTGCAGCGCCTCGCGCTTGCTCATCCGGTCGAACGTGCCGTCCTCGGCCATCTGCTCGAGGTCCTTCAGGCGCTTGATCGACTGCTTGACCGTCTTGAAGTTCGTCAGCATGCCGCCCAGCCACCGCTGGTCGACGAACGGCATCGAGCACCGGCGCGCCTCCTCGGCGATGATGTCGCGCGCCTGGCGCTTGGTGCCGACGAAGAGGATCGTGCCCTTGTTCGACGCGAGCTGGCGCACGTACTTCATCGCGTCGTTGTATTTCTCGAGCGTGCGCTCGAGGTTGACGATGTGGATCTTGTTGCGCTGGCCGAAGATGTACTCGGCCATCTTCGGATTCCAGTAGCGGGTCTGGTGGCCGAAGTGGACGCCGGCCTCCAGCATCTGGCGCATCGTGACGGACATGACGATTTCCTTCGTTCTCAGGGTTGAAGAGCGTCGCCCGGGACCAACCTGGCCGGAAGGAGCTGTCCTCCCGGCACCCTGAACCCGCGGGCGCGCGGATTGCCCGGCGCGGCGGTCCCGGGGCCTCAAAGCCCCCGAGCCGAAGACCGAGTCGAGCTAACTTGATATTCTAGCACGGTTTTGCCGCTTCCGGCCCCTGCTTGCCCATCCCGAGCCCGACCTTGAGCGCCCCGCCGATCGACCCCGCCGCCGCGTTCGCCGCCGCCCGCGATGCCGCCTTCGTCGCCCCCCTTCCCGGGACCGCGATCCTGGAGGCCGACGGCGCCGACGCGGCCGCGTTCCTCCACGGCCAGCTCTCGAGCGACGTGGCGGGCCTCGCCGCAGGAGCGGCCCAGTGGTCGACCTACAACTCGCCCAAGGGCCGGATGCTGGCCACGCTCCTCCTCTGGCGGCCGGCGGCCGGCCCGGCATTCCGGATCGCGCTCGCGGCCGACCTCGCCGCGGCCATCCGCAAGCGGCTCTCGATGTTCGTCCTCCGGTCGAAGGTCGTGCTGGACGCCCCCGCCCTCGCGGCGCTGGGCGTCGGCGGGCCGTCGGCCGCGTCCGCGGTCCGGTCGGCGCTCGGCGTCGAAGCGACGCCCCTGCGGGCGGTGGCCGTCGAAGGCGGCGAAGCGATCGCGCTGCCGGACGGCCGCATCCTGGTCGTCCCGGCGCCCGGGGCGACCGATCGGCTCGCCGCCGCGCTGGCAAAGGTGGCGACGCCGGCGGACGAGGCGGCCTGGCGCTGGCTCGCGATCCGGGCGGGCGTCGCCGAGGTGCGCCTCGCGACCCAGGAGCGCCACGTCGCGCAGACCGGGAACTGGGACGCCAACGGCGGCCTCTCGTTCACCAAGGGCTGCTATCCGGGGCAGGAGATCGTCGCGCGCACGCAGAACCTCGGCATCCTCAAGGAGCGCGCGCACCCGTTCCACGCTGACGCGCCGCCGCCCGCGGCCGGTACGCCCGTCTACGGCGACGCGTTCGGCGAGCAGGCCTGCGGCAGCGTCGTCGACGCGGTCGCCCTGCCCGGCGGCGGCAGCGACCTGCTCGCGATCCTGCAGACGAAGGCGGTCGAGACCGGCGACGTTCGCCTCGCCGCGCCCGACGGTCCGCCGCTTCGGCGGCTGCCGCTGCCCTACGACCTGCCGGCGAGCGCGCCCAGGCGCGTCCGGCTCTGAGCCCGGCGCTGCGCGACGGCACGCCCAGGGGCGCTACGTTGAGCTGCAGTTACTACGTCTGGTACCGCCTGGCCGGCGACGCCTGCGAGGCGCGGTCCGCGGTCACCGCGATGATGCTCGACGTCGCGGAGGACTGCGGCGTCGTCGGCCGGCTCATGAAGCGAGAGGACGACCCGGCCACCTGGATGGAGGTCTACGAGGCGATCGACGACCGCGCGGGGTTCGAGCGCGCGCTCGCCGACGCGTCCTCGCGCCATGGCGCGGCGTCGTACGCCGACGGCGGACGCCACGTCGAGCGCTTCGTCGCGTGCGGCGCGCTCGACCCCGACGCGTGAGCGGGCGGCCGCGCCGCGACCCGCCGTGTGCCTCGCCGCCTTCGCGCTGGACCGCCATCCGCGCTACGCGCTCGCGATCGCCGCCAACCGCGACGAGTTCCACGCCCGTCCCGCGGAGCCGGCGCACTGGTGGCCGGAAGGCTGGCTCGCGGGCCGGGACCTCGAAGCGGGCGGCACGTGGTTCGGCGTCCGCCGCGACGGGCGATTCGCGCTCGTCACCAACGTTCGCGAAGGCGTCCCTCGCGATCCGGGCGCCGCCTCGCGCGGCGGGATCGTGACCGGCGCGCTCGACGCCGCGTCGCTCGATGCGTACGTCGAGGACCTCGCGGCGCGAGGCGCGCGCTACAGCGGCTACAACCTCGTCGCCGGGAACGCGCGCGGCGCGCTGTGGCAATCGAACCGCAACGGCGGGCGCCGCCCCCTCCCGCGAGGCGTGTCCGCGCTCTCCAACGGCGAGCTCGACCTGCCCTGGCCGAAGGTCGAGCGCCTGCGCGCGGCGATGGAGCGCTGGTCGACGCGCGGGGAAGCGTCGCTCGACCCGCTCTTCGACGCGCTGTCCGATCGCGAGCTCGCGCCCGACGACGCGTTGCCGTCGACCGGCGTCTCGCTCGACTGGGAACGGATGCTCTCGGCGCCGTTCATCGTGAGCGAGCGCTACGGCACGCGCTGCTCGACCGTGCTCGTGGTGGGCCGCGACGGCGAGGCGCGCTTCGTCGAGCGATCTTTCGATGCGGGCGGCCGGCCGGCGGGCGAAGTCGTGCAGACGTTCGACATCGACCCGCGGCGCCAGGCGCGCGCCTGACCGCGGGGGTCAGCGCAGCCGCCTCGACATCTCGCGGTGCGGGATGCCGGCGTCGTCGTAGACGTCGCCGGTGACGGCGAAGCCGTGCGCCTCGTAGAACGGGATCGCGTGGACCTGCGCGTTGAGCCGCGCGACCGCGTGCCCGCGATCGCGCGCGAGCGCGACGAAGTGCTCGAGCAGCGCGCCGCCCACGCCCCTGCCGCGCCACTCCCGCAGCACGGCCATCCGGCCGATGTGGCCGTCGGGCAGCAGGCGCCCGCAGCCGATCGCGGCGCCGCCCGCGTCGACCGCCAGCGCATGCTCGCACTGCGGGTCGACGCCGTCCCATTCGAGCTCGGGCGGCACGTCCTGCTCGATGCAGAACACCGCGATGCGGATCTCGCGCAACGCGTCGGCGTCGCGCTCCCAATCCGCGGCGCGAACGGAGAACCAGGGCCTCATCCGGATCCGGCCGCGTAGCCGTGGAAGGCGAGCCGCGCGTCGCCGTCGCGCACGTCGAGCGCGAGCCGGCCGCCGACCGGCAGCGTCAGCTTGTCGCGCACGTGGCCGAACGGAAGCCCGGCGAAGATCGGCGTCGCGGTCGTCGCGCGCATCTGCGCGATCGCCGCGGCGAGATCGTAGCCTTCGTCGTGCGGCGCGAGCGCGTACTCGGTGAAATGGCCGAGCAGCACCGCGCGCTGGCGGCCGAGGATCCCCGCGTAGTGGAGCTGGTGGAGCATGCGCTCGACGCGGTAAGGATGCTCGCCGACGTCTTCCAGGAACAGGATGCCGCCCTCGACGTCCGGCAGGTACGGCGTTCCGACGAGCGACGCGACCATCGCGAGGTTGCCGCCCCACAGCACGCCTTCCGCGCTGAGCCGCGACGGGCCCTCGAGCTCGCAGCGGACCTCGTACTCGCGCGCGTCGAGGAGGCCGAAGCAGTGGCGAAGCGTGAAGTCGGAGGCGTCGGCCGCGCCGAAGTCGAACGCGAACGACGGCCCGTGGAACGTGACCATGCCCGCGCGCGCGAGCGCCGCCATCTGGAACGCGGTGAAGTCCGAGTGCCCGAGCCAGCGCTTGCCGGCGCGCGCGAGCGCCGCGTAGTCGAGGCGGGCGATGAGCCGCGTGGCGCCGTAGCCGCCGCGCAGCGCGATCGCGACATCGACGTCGGGTCGCGCGGCGATCCGCGCGATCGCGGCGAGGCGCTCGTCGTCGGTGCCGGCGAAGCGCGTATGACGGCGGAGCACGCCCTCGTCCAGCACGACGCGGTGGCCGAGCGCGGACAGGCGCTCGACCGCGCGCGTCACCGCGGCGGGATCGGACGCGGCGCCGGCCGGCGCGTAGACGCCGATGTCGAGCGGGCGCATGCGCGATTCTGGCACGCCGCGTCGCGGGCCGGCGTCAGCGCCGCGCCGCGAAGAACGCCGACAGGAGCGCCCCGCATTCGTCGGCGCGGACGCCCGCGACCGCCGTCGCGTGGTGGTTGAGCCTGGGCTCGGCGAACAGGTCGATCACCGAGCCGCACGCGCCGGTCTTCGGGTCGCGCGCGCCGAAGACGAGCCGCGCGATGCGCGCGTGCAGCATCGCGCCGGCGCACATCGCGCAGGGCTCGAGCGTCACGTAGAGCGAGCATCCCGGCAGCCGGTAGTTGCCGAGCGCGCGGCCCGCGTCGCGCAGCGCCGCGATCTCCGCGTGCGCGGTCGGATCGCTCGCGGCGATCGGCGCGTTGCCGCCGCGGCCGACGATCGCGCCGTCCTTCACGACGATCGCGCCGACCGGCACCTCGCCTCGCTCGCCCGCGGCCCGCGCGAGCGCGAGCGCCTCGCCCATCCAGCGGTCGTCCTCAGGGTCCGGCGTCGCTGACATGGAAGTGGTGGAAGATGCGGTGCACGATCGGCGCGACGAACACGCCCGCCGCCGCGAGCAGCACGAAGCCCGAGAAGAGCGAATAGATCGCCTCGCCGATCTTGCCGAGGTCGTGCTTCTGCTCGAGCTGGGGCGCCGGCCCCATGCCCGAGGCGAGCAGCGACGCGTGACGAAACGCGTCCACCCAGCTCGCGTCCCTGAGCGTGGCGTGGAACAGGACGGTCCCGAGCGCCACCCAGGCCGCCATGAACGCGGCGGCGAACGCCGCGAACACCGCGAACCGGCGCCAGAAGACCGGCCAGGGCGCGATGCCCCCCGTGCGCCTCGGCTCGCCGGGACCGCGACCCGCCATCAGCGCCCCGCGCCGATCACCGCGTCGGCCTCGATCTCCACCAGGAGCTCGGGCGAGATCAGCTTCGACACCTCGACCATGGTGGCGGCCGGGCGGATCGACGCGAACGCCTCGCCGTGCGCGCGGCCGATCGCCTCCCAGTGCGCGATGTCGACGACGAAGATGCGCGTGCGCACCACGTCCGCGAGCCCGCTGCCGCATTGCGCCAGCGCGGCGGCGATGTTCGCGATCGCCTGCTTCGCCTGGGCGTAGGGATCGCCGATGCCGACGATCCCGCCCTTGCCGTCGGTGGCGGTCGTGCCCGCGACGAAGACCCGGTCGCCGACGACCACCGCGCGCGAGTAGCCGACGATGGGCTCCCAGGGCGCCCCCGACGAGAGATTGCGGCGGCTCATCCCCGGCTCGCGCCGCGGGCCGCGTGCCGCGCCCGGCGCTCGGCCCGATCGCGCGCGAGATCCTCGCGGGCCTGCGCGGCGAGCGCCGCGGGATCGGCCGCCGCCATCGCCTCGATCGCGTCGGCGTACGCCGGCGGCGGTGCCGCGCGCCGGTACTCGCGGCCGTACCCGTCGCGCTCGACGAAGCGCAGGTCGACGAGCCAGCGGCGCAGCTCGACGTGGTCGGTCGCGAGCATCGCGCCGGGACCCGCGAGCCAGGCCAGGAGCGCATCGTTGACGTCGCGCTCGCTCGACGCGCGGGCGGCTGGAATCGCGAGCGAAGCGGCAGCGAGCACGGCGGCGAACTCGTCGCCGCGCGCGCCCGCGAGCGAGCCGAGGGCGACGCCGCGCTTCACCGCCGCGCGGCGCCAGGCCTCGAGGAATCGTTCGTCGTTCATGTCGGCGGCGTCCAAGGTTCGATCGTCGCAGCGATCGCGCATGATACGCGCGGCTCGCGCGCCTCCGTCGCACGCGCGGCGACACCGCATGGCGTCTCGCCGCCCTGGGCGCGATGCGTTCGGCGGCGGCGCGGACGCCGCGCGACGAGCCACCCCTTGCCTTCCTCGCCGGATCGGTTCGCCGCCGCGCCGCCGCATCCACCGTCCGGCGGACTCCGTAGATGCGGTACCGGGGCATCGACAGCCTGGGCACTTTGGGGCCCGTCTTGTCCGACGTCGGAGTCGGTCGGCGTCCCGGTGTCGGTCCATGTCGCCTGGTCACCATGAAACCCGATCAAAATCGTCGAGTATTGTTTTGTCCAGGACAAACTGGCACAATCTCGAATATCCCTCGCCAGCCCGAAACCGATCGAACCCGATGATTCCCCTCGTCTCCCCCGCCTCCCCCCACGGCATCGGCGCGCCGATCGCCCCGGCTGCCACCCGTCCCGCGACCGCAACCCCAGGCATCGGCGGGGTTTCGCCATGAGGGATGCCGCCGAACGCGCCATCGGCTGGGTCGAGCGCGGGCTCGTGCCCGATGCCGTCGTCCGCTCCGGCATCCGCCGCCTGTGCGAGCGCCGCCTGCGCGAGATCGCGGCCGGCGACGCGGAAGCGTCCGGCGAGATCGCCGAGGCGTTCGTCCGCGAGATGGATGCGTCCGGGACCGCCCCGGTCCCGCATCTCGCCAACGAGCAGCACTACGAAGTGCCGGCGGCGTTCTTCGCGCTCGCGCTCGGGCCGCATCGCAAGTACAGCTGCGCGTGGTGGCCCGACGGCACGTCGACGCTCGCGGACGCCGAGGCGCGCGCGCTCGCGGCGACCTGCGAGCGCGCCGGGCTCGCCGACGGCCAGTCGATCCTCGAGCTCGGCTGCGGATGGGGCTCGCTCACGCTGTGGATGGCGGAGCGGTATCCGGCGAGCCGGATCGTCGCGGTGTCGAACTCGCATTCGCAGCGCGAGGCGATCCTCGGCCTGGCCGCGAGCCGCGGGCTTCGCAACGTCGAGGTGATCACCGCCGACATGAACGCGTTCGACGCCCCCCGCCGCTTCGATCGCGTCGTGTCGGTCGAGATGTTCGAGCACATGCGCAACTGGCGGGCGCTGTTCGCGCGCGTGCACGACTGGCTCGTGCCGGGCGGGCGCTTCTTCCTGCACGTCTTCTGCCATCGCTCGACGCCCTACGCGTTCGTCGACGGCGGGCCGTCCGACTGGATGAGCCGCCACTTCTTCTCGGGCGGCATGATGCCGAGCGACGACCTGCCCGCGCGCTTCCAGGACGACCTGCGCCTGCTGCGGCGGTGGCGCTGGGACGGCCGCCACTACGAGCGGACCGCGAACGCGTGGCTCGCGAACCTCGACGCGCGCCGCGAGGAAGCGCTACGCGTGCTCGCCGAGGCCGGCGGCGCGTCCGACGCGGCGATCGCGCTGCAGCGCTGGCGCGTCTTCTTCATGGCGTGCGCGGAGCTGTTCGGCTACCGCGACGGACAGGAATGGTTCGTGACGCACGCGCTGTTCGAGCGTCCGGCGGACCGCGGGAGCGACGCGTGCCGGCGGCCGACCGTCTGACGATCGCGGCCAACGTCGTGCTGTTCCAGGTGGGCTGGTTCGCCTGCGTTCTCGGCGCGGCGCGCGGCATGGCATGGGTCGGTCCGGCGGCGGTCGCGGCGATCGTCGCCTGGCACCTCGCGCGCGCCGGCCGGGCGGCGCCCGAGGCGGGCCTCGTCGCGGTCGCGATGCTCGTCGGCGCCGCGTTCGACACGCTGCTCGCGCGGTCGGGCACCCTCGAGTTCCGCCACGGCATGCTCGCGGACCGCACGGCGCCGGTCTGGATGGTGGCGATGTGGGCGAACTTCGCCACGACGCTCAACGTATCGCTGCGCTGGCTGCGCGGGCGGCCGTGGATCGCGGCGCTCGCGGGCGCGGTCGGCGGTCCCCTCGCCTACATGGCGGGCGCGCGGCTGGGCGCGGTCGAGCTCGCGAGCGCGGGCGCGGCGCTCGCCGCGGTCGCGGTCGGCTGGGCGATCGTCACGCCGCTCCTCGTCCGCCTCGCGGCCCGGCTCGACGGCTTTCGTCCGTCATGACCGTCGTCGACGCCTGGCTCGCCGCGCTGCCCGCGTTCGTCGGGCTGGCGCTCGTCGCCTGGGCGATCGCGACCGCGCGCCGCAACGTCGGGCTGGTCGACGTCGCTTGGTCGCTGTTCTTCCTCGCCGGCGCGATCGTGTTCGCGGCCGCAGCGCCAGGGTCCGCCCCCCGGAGATGGCTCGTGCTCGGCCTCGTCGCGGCGTGGGCCCTCCGGCTCGCGATTCACCTCGCCGCACGCAACTGGAACGTGCCCGAGGATCACCGCTACCGCGCGATCCGCGAGCGCAACGAGCCGGGATTCGTCTGGAAGAGCCTCTACCTCGTGTTCGGGCTGCAGGCGGCGCTCGCCTGGATCATCTCGGCGCCGCTCGCGGCCGCGATCGCCTCGGCCGAAACCTTCGGGACGCTCGACGTCCTCGGCGCCGCGCTCGCGCTGGGCGGCATCGCGTTCGAGGCGATCGCCGACGCGCAACTCGCGCGATTCAAGGCGGACCCCGCCAACGCGGGGCGCGTGATGGACCGCGGCCTCTGGCGCTACTCGCGCCACCCGAACTACTTCGGCGAATGCTGCGTCTGGTGGGGCCTCTACCTGGTCGCGCTCGCCGCGGGCGGCGCGTGGACCGTCTTCTCGCCGCTCCTGATCACCTTCCTGCTGCTTCGCGTGTCGGGCGTCGCGCTGCTCGAGAAGGACATCGCCGAGCGCCGCCCCGCCTACCGCGACTACGTCGCCCGGACCAACGCCTTCTTCCCGGGGCCGCCGAGGGAGCGAAGCTGATGCGCCGGCTGCTCCCCGCGTGCCTGCTGCTCGCGTCGGCGCTCGCGCACGCCGAGGTCCGGGACTGGACGTTTCGCGTGTGGCTGGACGACCGCGAGATCGGTCGCCACCGGTTCACCGTGCGCGCGGACGGCGACGCCCGCGAGGTGGAGAGCTCGGCGCGGTACGACGTGCGCGTGCTGTTCATCGACGCGTTCCGCTATCGCCACGACGCGCGCGAGCGCTGGGAGGGCCAGTGCCTCCGCTCGCTGGCCTCGACGACCGAGACCAACGGCGAGCGCCAGACCGTGAACGCCGTGACGCGCGCCGGGCGGCTCGAGGTCGAGCGGTCGCAGGGGCGCGGGGCCTACGACGGCTGCATCATGAGCTTCGCCTACTGGGATCCGCGCATCCTCAACGCGCGGCGGCTCTTCAACAGCCAGACCGGCGAGCTCGTGCCCGTGACGGTGGAGCCGCGTGGCGAGCAGGCGATCGAGGCCGGCGGGCGGACCCAGAAGGCGAGCCGCTACCGCCTCGAGGCGCCCGACCTCGAGATCGACCTGTGGTACGCCGGCGAACGCTGGATCGCGCTCGAGGCGGTCGTCGCCGGCGGGCGCCGCCTGCGCTACGAGCTCATGTGACCCGGAGAACGTCGATGCCTTCCCGCTTCCTGATCCTCGCCGGGCTCCTGCTGGCCGGCTGCCAGAGCGTCCAGACGCCGCCGCTCGCGCAGGTCGAGCGCGTCGACCTCGACCGATTCATGGGCGACTGGTACGTGATCGCCAGCATCCCGACCTTCCTCGAGGAAGGCGCGCACAACGCGGTGGAATCCTACCGGCTCGCGCCCGACGGCACGATCGAAACGACCTTCACGTTCCGCGACGGCGGCTTCGACGGCGAGACGAAGCGGTACACGCCGCGAGGCTACGTCGTCGACCGCGCGTCCAACGCGGTGTGGGGCATGCAGTTCGTCTGGCCGATCAAGGCCGATTACCGGATCAGCTACCTGGCGGACGACTACAGCCAGACCGTCATCGCGCGCACCCGGCGCGACTACGTCTGGATCATGGCTCGCACGCCGCGCATCCCGGACGCGGACTACGCGCGGCTCGAGGCCTTCGTCGCGGCGCAGGGCTACGACGTCTCGAAGTTGCGCAAGGTGCCGCAGCGATGGGACGCGCCGCCGCCCGAGGCGAAAGCGAAGCGGCGATGACGGGAAGGGCGCGCCGCGCGCCGCGGAGTTACGCAGCGATCCCCTAGCCGCGCGCGTCGACGCGCACGGCGCGGATGCGGAATCGGAGATCGACGCGGTCCTGCACCGCGATGGCGCCGCCCAGCAGCGAGTACGGCACGATGCCGAACGCCGTCTGGTCGAGCGACAGCCGGCCGCTCGCGACGAGCGCGTCGCCCGAGACCTCGACGTCCACCGGCACGTCGAAGCGGCGCGTCACGCCGTGGAGCGCGATCGCGACCTCCATCGACCCGCTCGCCGCGCCGGCCGCGCGGACGGCGATCTGCACGAACGGGAAGCGCTCGGCGTCGAGCACGGGCCCGAGCATGTTGGCGCGGGTGCCCGCGATGTCCGAGGCGGAGGGCTGCGTGTCGAAGCCCGCCTCCGCGCGCAGCGCGGGCTCGTCCACGGTGAGGCTCGCCAGCGGCACGGCGAGATCGGCGCGGCCGTCGGACGGCGCGACGAAGCCGGCGACGTCGCGACTCGCGACGACGTGGTCGTGGCCGAGCCGCGCGAGCGAGCCGCCCCGGCGCACCTCGATCGAGACGAGCGACGCGGCCGGGTCGATCCGGTAGACCGCCTTGCCCTGCGCGGCCGCCTGGCGGTAGGCGTCCTCGGGAAAGTCCGCGGGAAGCCTGGCGCCGCCGGCCGGCGCGGGCGACGTCTCGACCGTCGCGCATCCGGCGACGAGCGAAGCGAGGATGGCGGCGGCGAGCGCGAGCGCGGTCCGGCGGCGCATCGTCAGCGCGCCTCGACGAGCGCGACCCGGAACCTGACCTTCACGTCCGAACCGATGACGCCGGTGGCCGCCCACTCGCCGGTGCCGATGCGGAACGCGCCGCGCTCGAGCGTCAGTTCGCCTTCGATCCGGGCGCCGGTCGCGGTCCCGGCATAGGTGAATGGAACGTCCACCGGCCGCGAAACGCCCTTGAGCGTGAGCGTGCCGCGCGCGACGTAACGTCCGGCGGCGACGCGCGTCACGTCGCTCGAGCGGAACGTCGCCTGCGGGAACGCTGCGTAGTCGAACCACACCGGCGATGCGATCTCGCGATCGACGTCGGGGATTCCCGTGCCGGCGCTCGCCGTCCGGATCGTGACGTCGAGGCTGCCGCCCGAAGGCCGCTCGGGATCGAGGTCGAGGCGCGCGTCGAACGACTTGAAGACGCCGGGCACGGGCGCGCCCTCGAAGGTGGCGACGAACTCGAGCCGGCTGCCCGCAGGATCGGCCTTCCAGCCGGCCGCGCACGATGCTCCCGTCACGGAAGCAAGCAGCACCGCGGCCGCCAGGTTACGGGCAGCGCTCGATCGAATCATCGATTCTTGTTCCAGGGGAGCATGCGGGCGAGGATCGCGTCACGAAGGATCCAATGATGGCGCAGTGCAGCCGCGACGTGCGCGACGAGGACGACGACGAGCGTCACGACGAGCCCTCGGTGCAACAGCGTGAACAGCCGGGCGAGCGTTTCATTCGGCTCGACGAGCGCGGGCAGCGGAAAGAGGCCGAAGACGCGCAGCGGAATGCCCGAGGCCGCGTTGACGATCCAGCCGGTGAGCGGCAGCAACGCCATCAGCGCGTAGAGCAGCGCGTGGCTCGCGTGCGCAGCGGCGCGCTCCCATGCCGGCATTTCGCCCGGCAAGCCCGGCGCCGGATTCGCGAGGCGCCAGGCTACGCGCAGAACCAACAGCGCGAGGATCAGCACGCCGAGCGACTTGTGCCAGAAGAAGAGCTGCAGCTTGGCCGGCGACAGGCGCCATCCCGCCGCCATCAGCCCGAGCGGGACCTGCACCAGGATCAACGGCGCCATGGTCCAATGGAGCCACTTCGCGATGTCGCCCCACGCGACGTCGGAATTACGAAGCATGCGGGCGTCCATCCGATCCATGGGGGAGCAAATTCTCCAAGACCTTGTTTTCCCGCGTGTTTGCCGCGACGATCCTGACGCCCGCCGACGTTGCCGCGCTTCGGCGCAAGCAGCGTTCACCGGCGCGGGCGCCCGGACGTACGGAGATGCGATCGCTCGGGGCTCGCGCACCGGGGCGCCGGGTCGACGGGTGGACGGCCGCGCATTCTGACATCTCGACCTTGCCAACAGCGATGCGGGCCATCGGCATCCCTACACGTCCGCGACACGTGGGAGGCGCTCGATGACGAGCCGGGCTTCGTCCGGGCGGACGCAGGCGCCGTCCGATTCGCGGAAGAAGATGGTCCTTTTCTTCCGGCGGGTGGTGGGTCTCACCGGCGGCCACCTGAAGGTTTGGGATTACTTCCGTCACACGCTCGCATCGGACGACCACACCGCGGGATCGTCTTCTCGCCGGACACGGTCTGGAGCGATGCCAACCCCTGGCGCGATTCGAAGCAATACGTCGTACCGCCGGGCGTACGCGTCCAACCGGACGTCTATTTCCTCGATGGCGGCGATTGGGCGAACCTCCCGCCCGCCGAGCGCGCCTTGTCGCCGATTCCGGTGATCAACATGATCGGCCACGTACGCCACGGCGATCCCGCGCACCCCGGGTTCGCGCTGCTCCGATGTCGCGCGATCCGGATCTGCGTGAGCCAGGAAGTCGCGGATGCGATCCGTGCGCATGGCGAGCCGAACGGACCGGTATTCGTGATCCCTGACGCCGTCGACGTATCCGCGGCGCCCGCGATCGACGGCAGCGGGCGGGACGTCGACATCGTCGTCGCCGCGGTGAAGCAGCCGGGCCTGGGCGCGCGGCTCGCCTCGCGCCTGGCTCGGCCGGGACGCCGCGTCGAGCTGCTGAGGCACATGCTGCCCAGGACCGAGTTCCTGCGTTGGCTCGCCCGATCGACGACGGCGCTCCTCCTTCCGTCGCTGACCGAGGGCTTCTACCTGCCGGCGATCGAGGCCATGGCGCTCGGCACGCTCGTCGTCTGCCCGGACGCGATCGGAAATCGCGACTACTGCCGGGACGGCGTGAACTGCCTCTTTCCGCCGTTCAACGAGGACGCCATCCTCGACGCCGCGGAGAGGGCGCTCGCGATGGCGCGCGATGCGCGTGATGCGATGATCAAGGAAGGGCTCGCGACCGCCGCGGGCCATGGCCTCGACCAGGAGCGCAAGGCCTATCTCGCCGTCCTCCGGGACGCGCCGGCGCTCTGGCGCGGCTGAGCTTCCGCGCGCGACGCTTCGTCGCCGTCCCCCGCGCCCACGGTCGCGGGCGGCTTGCCCGACCCATCGCAAGCGACACGGTCGACGCCGCGCGCCTCGCAGGTCGTTCGGTTCGTCGTACCGCGTCGTGCCGTCGACGTCCCGCGCGACGCGTCGATGAAGATCGCGTCGGCGCGGCGCAGGAGGGCCGCGCACGCGCGCTCAGCCTCGACCTGGATGCGTCCGTCGAGGCCGGAACTGGTCGGGCCGCACGGAGGCGGCCAGCAGGCGCTCGGCGCGGTCGGCGTCCACGGGCTGCGCCGCCGCGTCGACCAGCGGCCGCTCGAAATCGTTCCACCCGCGCACGCCGGTCCCGAGCGACGCGACGTCGCGGAATCCCATCGCCTGCATCACGTCGGCCGCCAGCAGCGAGCGGAGGCCCGAACGGCAGACGACGACCACCGCCCGCTCGCGCGACGCGGCCAGCACCGGCACCGTGTCGTCGTAATCCCATTCGCACGCCGCCTCGAGCACGCCGCGAGGCACGTTGATCGAGCCCGGGATGCGCGCCGACGCGAACTCGGCCGGCTCGCGCACGTCGAGCACGAGCGGCGGCTCCGCCGATTCGAGGCGCGCCGCGAGGTCCCAGGGCATCAGCTCGCGCACGCGGGTCCGCGCATCGGCGATGAGGTCGGCGTAGCGCTTCATGCCGGATGCGCCTCACCGTCGCGGCGGCGGCTTTCGGAAGGTCACCACTTGCCTTTCCGGCGCGTGTCGCGGGGCGCGGCCTCCCGCGTCGACCCTCGATTCGGCTTCGTGCAGGATGTTGATGACGTCGACGTAGTCGCGATCCTTCACCATCATCAGCGCGGTGCGGCCGACCTCGTTGCGCGCGAGCGGGTCGGCGCCGCCCGCCAGCAGGGCCTCGACGACGCCGGCCTCGCCGTTGCCGGCCGCGTACATCAGCGGGCGCACGCCGAAGCCGATGCTGGCTTCCTTGTCCGCTCCGGCCTCGAGCAGCAGGGCGACGAGCTCGGGATAGCCGCGATCCTCGTCGGCGTTGTAGCAGGCGTGGAAGAGCGCGGTATAGCCGCGAGCGTCCGCGTCGTCGACCCGAGCGCCGCGGTCCAGCAGCAGCGCCGCCAGCTCGCGCCGCCCCGAGCCCGCCGCCGCCATCAGCGGCGTCACGCCTTCCGCGTCGGCCAGGTTCACGGCATCCGGCGTGGCGAGCTCCCTGGCCGCTGCCAGGTCGCCGGCGCGAACCGCATCGATCAGGCTCGAAGTCATGACCGCGTCGCCGACGTTCGCATGGCGGACATTGTGCGAGGACGACGCGGAATGCGCCAGCGCCGCGGGTGCCCGGGCCGCGCCGCGCGCACGTCCGCCGGAACCGGCCCTCAGCGGCGCGCCGCGAGGCCGATCGGCGCCGAGCGCCGCGGCGGCCGGCGACGTCGCTCACTTCGGCCTCGTAGCTCCGACGCGTCTCGATCCTCATCGCGGCGATTGCTTCGCGCCAGAGCTCCCTGGCTTGCAGGGGCGAACACGCGCTCACGGGAGCGGTGGCGATCGCCATGATTCCGATCGGCCCCGGGTCACAGGGACGCGCGACAGGATCGCGCGCCGGGAGCTCGGTCCGCCGGTGTCGGCGACCCGACGAGCGCGCTGGCCGGCCCCCGATGAGCAGGCGCTTCAAAGCGACATCGCTGCCGGGAGCGTAAGATCCGCGAAGGGGGGTTCGCGGATCGGCTCCGCGAAAGCATTGCATGACATCGGCGTCCGACCTGCGGGACGGCGCCCGCGAGGATCACGCGACGGCGATCGGGCGGCGCGCGCGGGCGATCGCCGCGCAATCGTGGCCGACGATCGCGATCGTCGCGCTCGCGATGCTGGCGATCGCATGGCTCGGTTACGAGGCCTACCGGTTCCTCGCGCGACCGCAGCGCATCGGTTCGGTCGCGATCCATCCGGGCGCCCTGGACCTCGTCATGCTGCACGACATGGTCGTCGACTGGTGGCGAGGCGTGCCGGTCTACAGCGGGCCCAGGGCGGCGCTCAACAACTATCCGCCTGAGAGCATGATCGCCTTCGCGCCGATCTACGGGTGGTCGTCGGAGTCGGTCACGGTCGCAGTCTGGCTGACGACCTTCGTCGCAGTGGCGGTCGCGCTGTCCGCCCGCCTGGCGCGCGAGAGCGGTGCGCCGCCGGGCGCCGCGCGCACCGCAGCGGCGCTGCTGGTCGTGGCGACCTACCCGGTCGGCGCGAATCTGGGCAACGGTCAGGTCGGTGTTCACATCCTGCTCGCGACCGTCGCCGCGCTGATGCTGGTGCGCGACCATGCGCCGTCGTGGCAGCGCGACAGCGCGGCGGCCGCCTTGCTCCTCTTCGGTCTGGCAAAGCCGACGATCGCCGGCCCGCTCGCATTGGTCGCGCTGGTGCTGCCCGGCGGCGTGCGCGTCTTCGCGCTCGCCGCCGCGGGCTACGTCGGCCTCACCTGCGCGGCGTCGGCCGCGCGCGAGGAGGATCTCCTGTCGCTGCTGGGCGAGTTCCTCGCCCGAGGCTGGTCGCAGGCGATCCGCGGTGGCGAATCGAACCTGCATCGGCTGCTCGCCGACGCAGGGCTGGTCGACTGGATGGCGCCTGCGTCGATCGCCATGGTCGCGCTGCTGGCGCTATTCCTGGCGCGGTGCCGCCGGGCCGAGCCCTGGGCGCTGATCGGTGTCGCCGCGCTCGTCGCGCGCTTCTGGTCCTACCATCGCTGGTACGACGATCTCCTGATCCTGTTGATGCTGGTCGCGCTGGCGCGGATCGCGTTCGACGCATCGGCGCCGCGCGCCGATCGCCGCAGGGCCCGGGGACTGGGTGTCGCCATCGCGATCCTGCTGCTCGCCCCCGGGGGCCTCTACCTGCTGCCGGCGCCGTGGAACGTTGCCTACCGGTACTTGCAGATCGGCGCCTGGATCGCGGGAGCGGCATTCCTCGGGACTCGCGCCTGGCGGGCGACGACGCCGGCCCGGCCGCCGATGTGACGGCGCTCGAATTCGACGACGGCATCCATCACGACTCGTCTCGCCGCTCTCGATCGACCTCGATGGATCGCGAAAGCTACTCCCACTCGATCGTCGCGGGCGGCTTGCTCGAGACGTCGTAGACGACGCGGTTGATGCCGCGAACCTCGTTGGTGATGCGGTTGGACACGCGCGCGAGCAGCTCGTGCGGCAGGTGCGCCCAGTGCGCGGTCATGAAGTCGGTCGTCTGCACGGCGCGCAGCGCGACCGCGTGCTCGTAGGTGCGCCCGTCGCCCATGACGCCGACCGACCGGATCGGCAGGAAGACCGCGAACGCCTGCGCGGTCTTGTCGTACCACGACGTCCCGGACTCGTCGCGCGCCGCGCGCAGCTCGTCGATGAAGATCGCGTCGGCGCGTCGCAGGAGGTCCGCGTATTCCCGCTTCACCTCGCCCAGGATGCGCACGCCGAGGCCCGGCCCCGGGAACGGATGGCGGTAGACCATGTCGCGCGGCAGCCCGAGCTCGAGGCCGAGCTCGCGGACCTCGTCCTTGAAGAGCTCGCGCAGCGGCTCCAGCAGCTTCAGGTGCAGCGTCTCGGGCAGCCCGCCGACGTTGTGATGCGACTTGATCGTGTGCGCCTTCTTCGTCTTCGCGCCGGCGCTCTCGATGACGTCCGGGTAGATCGTGCCCTGCGCGAGCCAGCGCGCGCGCGGCAGCTTCGCCGCCTCGCGCTGGAACACGTCGACGAAGAGCTTGCCGATCACCTTGCGCTTCGCCTCGGGATCGTCGACGCCCGCGAGCGCCGACAGGAACTCGACCGACGCGTCGACGTGGACGACGCGGACGCCGAGATTGCGCGCGAACGTGTCCATCACCTGCGCCGCCTCGTTCAGCCGCAACAGGCCGTGGTCGACGAACACGCAGGTGAGCTTCCCGCCGATCGCGCGGTGGATCAGCGCCGCCGCGACCGACGAGTCGACGCCGCCCGACAGGCCGAGGATCACCTCGTCGTCGCCGACCGTCGCGCGGATCGACGCGACGGCCTCGTCGACGTAGTCGTGCATGTTCCAGTCGCTGCCGCAGCCGCAGATCTCGTGCGCGAACCGCGCGAGGATCGCCTTGCCCTGCGGCGTGTGCGTGACCTCGGGGTGGAACTGGACCGCGTAGAGCCCGCGCGACTCGTCGGCCATCGCCGCGAACTCGCTGACCGGCGACGAGCCGATCGCGCGGAAACCGGGCGGCAGCGCCGTGACCTTGTCGCCGTGGCTCATCCAGACGTCGAGGAGCCCGTGCCCTTCCGCGTTCGCGCGGTCCTGGATGCCGCGGAAGAGCGGCGAGTGGCCGCGCGCGCGCACCTCCGCGTAGCCGAACTCCCGCACCTTGCCGAGCTCGACCTTGCCGCCCAGCTGGTGCGCCATCGTCTGCATGCCGTAGCAGATGCCGAGCACCGGCACGCCGAGGTCCCACACCGCCTGCGACACGCGGCCCGAGCCCTCGTCGTGCACGCTCATGTGGCTGCCCGACAGGATCACGCCCTTCGGCGCGAACGAGCGCACGAGCGCGTCGCCCGCGTCCCAGGGGTGGATCTCGCAGTAGACGTGGGTCTCCCGCAGCCGGCGCGCGATGAGCTGCGTGACCTGCGACCCGAAGTCGAGGATCAGGATCCGGTCGTGGTGGGGCGGTTTCGAAGCCCGGCGCTCGGCGCCCGATGCGCGCGGTGCGCCGGACTCCCCTCGCCCCGCGTCAGCGGAGGCAGGGGTTGGCTTAGTGGGGACATCCAACGGTCGGACTCCGACGGTCGACCCGGCGACGGCGTCAGCCGACGCGGTAGTTCGGTGCTTCCTTGACGATCTGCACGTCGTGCACGTGCGACTCCTGCATGCCGGCCGACGTGATCTGCACGAACTCGCCCTTGGCCGAGAGCTCCGCGACGCTCGCGCAGCCGCAGTAGCCCATCGCGGCGCGCAGGCCGCCCATCAGCTGGTGGACGACGTTGACCATCGCGCCCTTGTACGGGACGCGCCCCTCGATGCCCTCGGGCACGAGCTTCTCGGCGGCCGCGATCGGGTCCTCGCCCTCGAGCTCCTGGAAGTAGCGGTCCGAGCTGCCCTGCTGCATCGCGCCGAGCGAGCCCATGCCCCGGTAGCTCTTGTACGAGCGCCCCTGGAACAGCTCGATCTCGCCGGGCGACTCGTCGGTGCCGGCGAACAGGCTCCCGAGCATCACGCAGGACGCGCCCGCGGCGATCGCCTTCGCGACGTCGCCGGAATAGCGGATCCCGCCGTCGGCGATCACCGGCACGCCGGCCGACGCCGCGCCCTCGAGCGCGAACTGGATCGCGGTGATCTGAGGCACGCCGACGCCCGCGACGATCCGCGTCGTGCAGATCGAGCCCGGGCCGATGCCGACCTTGACGCCGTCGGCGCCGTGGTCGACGAGCGCCTTCGCGCCGGCGGCCGTCGCGACGTTTCCGCCGATCACCTGCAGGTTCGGGAAGCGCTTCTTCACCCAGGCGACGCGGTCGAGCACGCCCTGCGAATGGCCGTGCGCGGTGTCGACGACGAGCACGTCGACGCCCGCCTCGACGAGCATCTCCGCGCGCGCCTCGTTGTCGGCCGCGACGCCGATCGCCGCGCCCACGCGCAGGCGGCCCAGGCCGTCCTTGCACGCGTTCGGGTGCTCGGTCGACTTGAGGATGTCCTTGACGGTGATGAGGCCCTTGAGCTCGCGGTCGGGCGAGAGCACGAGCACGCGCTCGAGGCGGTGCCGGTGCATCAGTCCCTTCGCGGTCTCGAGGTCGGTGCCCTCGGGCACGGTGACCAGTCGATCGCCGGGCGTCATGATCGCGGCGACCGGCTGGTCGAGCTCGGTCTCGAAGCGCAGGTCGCGGTTGGTCACGATGCCGACGACGCGCTTGCCGTCGACGACCGGCAGCCCGGAGATCTTGTGCCGCGCGATCAGCGCGAGGAGCTCGCGCACGGTCATCGACGGCGATACGGTGATCGGATCCTTGACCACGCCGCTCTCGAACCGCTTCACCTTCGCGACCTCGGCGGCCTGGCGCGCGGGCGGCAGGTTCTTGTGAACGATGCCCAGCCCGCCCTCCTGCGCCAGCGCGATCGCGAGGCGCGACTCGGTGACCGTGTCCATCGCGGCGGACACGATCGGAATCTGCAGGTCGACCGAGCGGGTGAGGCGGGTGCGCAGCGAGACGTCGCGCGGGACGACGGTGGAGTGCGCGGGAAGGAGCAGGACGTCGTCGAACGTGAGCGCGGTGCGGACGACACGCATGGGATGGGGACTCCTCGTGCTCAAAAACGGATTATACAGGCGCGGGTCGCTGCGTCGGCGAGGGGCCCCAACCCGAAGGTTGGGGATCGACGACGCGCGCGCATCCCGCGCGCCGGCCGGCTCGACGCCGCGCATCGAATCGACCGTCCAGGAGGCGCGCGCTGCGTCGGCGAGGCCCCGACCCGAAGGGTTGGGGATCGACGACGCGCGCTTCGCGATCCGCGCGGCGGCCGACGCTCGACGCCGCACATCGAATCCCGACCGAGGATCGTCGGCGGGGGCCCCGACCCGAAGGGTTGGAGATCGACGACGGCCGCGCGCGCGGCGGCGACGCTCGACGGCGCATGTCGAATCGACCGTCAAGGAGGCCGCCGCTGCGTCGAGGGGCGACCCGAAGGGTTGGGGATCGACGACGCGCGCTCGCGATCCCGCGCGGCGGCCGACGCTCGACGGCGCATGTCGAATCGACCGTCCAAGGAGGCCGCGCGGGTCGCTGCGTCGGCGAGGGGCCCCGACCCGAAGGGTTGGGGATCGACGACGCGCGCTTGCGATCCCGCGCGGCGGCCGACGCTCGACGCCGGACATCGAATCGACCGTCCAAGGAGGTCGCGCGGGGCTCCCGCCCGGGCACGCCGCTGTCGCGCGGACGCCACGCGAGCCTGGGCGCCGCGCCGCGCGGTTCGTTGACGGCGGCCGCGGGCCTCGGGTACCGTGGCCCAATGCCCTACGGTCCCCGCTCCCGCTGTGCGATCCGGCTGGCGCTCCCCGCCGCGGTCGCGCTCGCTTGCGCGCTCGCCACCGGCGGCGCGTGGGCCGCGCTCTACAAGTGGACCGATGCGAACGGACGGGTCGTCTACTCGGACCAGCCGCCGAGCGGCGGGGTCAAGTACGAGATCCTCGGCAACGCGCCTCCGCCCGACAACCCGAACGCCGTGAAGGACATGGCGAACCGCGAAGCGGAGTTCCGCAAGGCGCAGAAGGAGCGCGCGGACCAGGCTGCCAAGAACGAGAAGACGCGGGCGGACGCGGTGAAGAAGGCGGACGTCTGCCAGCAGGCGCGCGCCGGCATCCGCATGTACTCGTCGCAGAACGAGGTCCTCACCAGTACCAACGACAAGGGCGAGCAGTACGTGCTCGACGACGCCGAGCGCCTGCGCCGCCTCACCGAGCAGCAGCGGATCGCGAAGGAGTTCTGCACCGGATGACGCCCCGGGCCGGCGTCACGCCGGCCCGTGCCGCGGCGATCCCGGCTTGCGTCAGTTGGGCAGTCCGCGCGCGCCGCGCTGCTGGCGCAAGGGCGCGGGCGCCGGGCCCTCGTCGCCCTTCGCCTCGAGTCGCGCCTGGTCGATCTTGACGTCGGCGCGCGAGCGGAGCGACGCGAGGTACGCACCCGCGAAGTCCCGCCCGAGCTGGTCGCCCATCCGCTCGGCCGCGAGCTTGAGGCGCTCCTCGTCGAGCGTCGCCGGCTCGACGACCTTGGTCACCCGGTAGATCGAGAATCCGCCGCGCGGGTTCGTCGCGGTCACGTAGGCGGGGAACTTCGCGGGCTCGGCCTGGAAGATCCGGAGCAGCGCGTCGGGGGGCATCGTCGGGCCCGCCTCGTTCCGACCGACCTCGACCGGCTTGCCGAACGCGAGCCCGGCCTCCTTGTCCGACTTGCCCTGCTCGAGCAGCGCGAGCTTCGCGCGGCCCGCGCGCTCGGCCGCCTCGGCCATCGCCTTGCGCTCGAGCTGCCGGCGGATCTCCGCCTTGACGTCGTCGAACGGGCGCGGCGCGGCCGGATGGTACTCGACGATGCGGCCGGCCATCAGCGTGTTCGGCGCGACCTCGATCGCGTCGGTGTTGCGCTTCGCCTGCACCGACGCGGGCGCGAACAGCGCCTCGACGAACGCCTGGCCGTTCGGGGCGAGCTGCAGCGCCTGCGCCCGCGTGATGAACGGCGTCGTCGTCACCGGGATGTCGAGCGCCTTGCCGACGCCCTCGAGCGAATCGGCCTGCTCGTAGACGAGGTTCTGGAACTGGTCGGCCGCGGCCTGGAAGCGCTCCTGCGCGAGCTGCTGCCTCAAGCCCGCCTCGATCTGCCCCTTGACCTCGTCGAACGGGCGCTGCGTCGCGACGCGCGCGCCGGTCACCTTGATCACGTGCCAGCCGAACTCCGACTGGACCGGACCGACGATGTCGCCGGGCTTCGCCGCGAACGCCGCGTCCTCGAACGCCTTCACCATCGTCCCGCGCCCGAAGGTCCCGAGGTCGCCGCCCTGCGCGGCGGAGCCCGGGTCCTGCGACTCGGCCTTCGCGATCTCCGCGAAGCGCGCCGGCGCGGCGCGCACCTGCGCGGCGATGTCCTCCGCCTTCTTCTTCGCGGCGGCCTTCTCGGCGTCGGTCGCGCCGGCCTTCACGGCGATCAGGATGTGCGAGGCGGTTCGCTCCTCGGGCGACGTGAAGTTGGCGAGGTTCGCCTCGTACTGCTTGCGCACGTCCTGCGGATCCAACGCGACCTTCGCCGCCAGCGCGTCGACCGACAGCACCGCGTACTCGATGCGCGCCTGCTCGGGCGTCATCAGCGCGTCGGGATTCTGGTCGTAGAACGCCTTCACCGCCGCGTCGTCGACCTTCGCGTCCTTCGCGAAGGGCTCGGCGTCGATCGTCGCCTGCGCGACTTCGCGCTTCTGCTCGAGCAGCGACAGGTAGCGCGCGGCCGACGCCTGCGCGACGATCGCGCCCTGCGCCAGCGGCTCCTGGAGCGGCGCCTGCGCGAGGTCGCGGCGCAACCGGTCCTCGAAAATCGCCGGCGTCATGTTCTGTCCCTGCAGCAGGACGCGGTAGCGCTCCGGCGAGAACTTCCCGTCCTCCTGGAACGCCGGGATCCCGGCAATCACCTCCGCGAGCTGCGCGTCGGTGACGCGAAGGCGCTCGCGCTGCGCCTCGCCCGCGAGGAGGCGCTGGTTCACCAGGCCTTCGACCACCGCATAGCGGACGTCCGGATGGTCGAGCAGCGAGGATTCGTACGACTTGCCCATCTGCGCGCGCAGGCGCTCGCCCTGCTCGCGAAGCGCGTTCTCGAAATCGCTCCGCGTGATCTTCGCGCCGTCGACCGTCGCGATCGTATCGTCGCCGCCGCCGCCGCCGCGGAAATAGTAGTCGACGCCGAAGAAAGCGAACGGCAGCGTGATCAGCGCCAGGACCATCTGGACCATGCGCTTGTGCTTGTTCAGGAAATCGTACATGGTGGCCTGGGGGCGGACCGTCCGCCTTGCGCCCGCTTGGACCGCGGGAGGTGGCGCGGGTTTCCGCCCGCGCGGTAACAAAAAAGGGCGAACACGCGTTCGCCCTTCGGGATGTGGCGGAGTGGACGGGACTCGAACCCGCGACCCCCGGCGTGACAGGCCGGTATTCTAACCAACTGAACTACCACTCCAAGTCCGTCGCCCCGACGCGAAACGCGCTTCCCGCGGGCGGCTGGTGGGTGCTGACGGGATCGAACCGCCGACATTCGCCTTGTAAGGGCGACGCTCTACCGGCTGAGCTAAGCACCCTCGCGGGCGTTTCCCCGTCGCGGCCCTCGAAGCCGCCGCGGGCTCGGCGCCCGCGTCCTCGCCCTTCGCGGCGCCGGTGGTCGGGCGCCGCGCAAAGCTCGGCAGCCCATTATTTTAGCTCATCCTTGAGCGCTTTGCCAGCCCGGAACTTGGGCACCTTCGCGGACGGGATCCGGATCGTGTCGCCGGTCCTCGGGTTGCGGCCGGCGCGCGCGGTGCGGCGGCCGACGTAGAACGAGCCGAAGCCCACCAGCGTGACGATGTCGCCCTTCTTGAGCGAGCCCTTGATCGAGTTCACGGTCGCGTCCAGCGCGCGGCCCGCCGCGGCCTTCGAGATGTCGGCGTGTTGCGAGATCGCGTCGATCAGATCGTTCTTGTTCACGAATGCGTCCTCTCGGGTGGGCGTCGATGGGGCGCGGCGCCGGGGCCGGCGCGCGCGTCGCTTGCGGTCTCTTGCGTTTCGAGCGGAAGGTCCCTGCGCGCGGGCGCGCGCCGACAGGTTCGTTATATCGCCCGCGATTTTCGAGTGTCAAGCGACGATTCGCGCGCGCGCGTACGCCGTCGTGACGTGCCGCTTGAAGTTGCTCGCGCTAAGTGATTGACGCGTCGCGCCGCGCGCCACGACGGCGACGGCGCGGGCCGTGCGGCGAAAATACAACGCGCGCGGGCACGTTCCGTGCACCGCGCGCGTCGTGGACGACAACTCGCGGTATCGCGGCGCGCGAGCGCCGCGTCCGCGGCGTCAATGCTTGATGAGCGCGCCCTGGTCCTCGGTCGCGGGCGCGGCCGGCACCGGCGCCTCCGCGTCCTTCCTGTCGTCGGGGAGCGGCGCGGGCTGGCGCTCGAGCGAGGCCTCGAGGACCTGCTCGATCCAGCGCACCGGCCGGATCTCGATGCGGTTCTTGATCTCGTCGGGGATCTCCGCGAGGTCCTTCACGTTCTCCTCGGGGATCAGCACGGTCTTGATCCCGCCGCGGCCGGCCGCCAGGAGCTTCTCCTTCAGGCCCCCGATCGGCAGCACCTCGCCGCGCAGCGTGATCTCGCCGGTCATCGCGACGTCGCAGCGCACCGGGATGCCGGTCAGGATCGACACGATCGCGGTCGCGATCGCGGCGCCCGCGGACGGGCCGTCCTTCGGCGTCGCCCCCTCCGGCAGGTGGATGTGCAGGTCGGTCTTCGTGTAGAAGTCCGGCGCGATCCCGAGCTGGCGGCTCCGGTGGCGCACGACCGACAGCGCCGCGGCGATCGACTCGTTCATCACCTCGCCGAGCTTGCCGGTCGACGTCGTCTTGCCCTTGCCGGGCAGCGACACCGCCTCGATCGTCAGGAGGTCGCCGCCGACTTCGGTCCACGCGAGGCCGGTGACCTGGCCCACCTGGTTCTTCTTCTCGGCGATCCCGTAGGTGAAGCGGCGCACGCCCAGGTACTTGTCGAGGTTCTTCGACGTCACCTCGACGGGGCCCTTGGCCTTGCGAGCCTTGCCCTCGCTCTCCTTGAGGAGCAGCGACTTGACGACCTTGCGGCAGATCTTGCTGATGTCGCGCTCGAGGTTGCGCACGCCGGCCTCGCGCGTGTAGTAGCGCACGATGTCGCGCAGCGCGCTCTCGGCGACGTGGACCTCCTCGGGCTTGATGCCGTTGTTCTTCATCTGCTTCGGGAGCAGGTACTGCTTGGCGATCGCGATCTTCTCGTCCTCGGTGTAGCCGGACAGCCGGATCACCTCCATCCGGTCGAGCAGCGGCGCCGGGATGTTCATCGTGTTCGCGGTCGCGACGAACATCACGTCGGACAGGTCGTACTCGACCTCGACGTAGTGGTCGACGAACGTCGAGTTCTGTTCGGGGTCGAGCACCTCCAGCAGCGCCGAGCTCGGGTCGCCGCGGAAGTCCATCCCCATCTTGTCGACCTCGTCGAGCAGGAACAGCGGGTTCCGCACGCCGATCTTGGTCATGTTCTGCAGGATCTTGCCGGGCATCGAGCCGATGTAGGTCCGGCGATGGCCGCGGATCTCCGCCTCGTCGCGCACGCCGCCCAGCGACATGCGGACGAACTTGCGGTTGGTCGCCTTCGCGATCGACTGGCCGAGCGAGGTCTTGCCCACGCCGGGCGGGCCGACGAGGCACAGGATCGGTCCCTTCAGGCGGTCGACGCGCTGCTGCACCGCCAGGTACTCGATGATGCGCTCCTTGACCTTCTCGAGGCCGTAGTGGTCGGCGTCGAGCACCTTGACCGCGTGCGCGAGGTCCTTGTTGATCTTGCTCTTCTTGCGCCAAGGCAGGCCGACCAGCGTGTCGATGAAGTTGCGCACCACGGTCGCCTCGGCCGACATCGGCGACATCATCCGGAGCTTCTTCAGCTCGTTCATCGCCTTGGCCTCGGCCTCCTTGCTCATCCGGGCCGTCTTGACCTTCTTCTCCATCTCCTCGAGGTCGGCGTTCTCGTCGCCCTCGCCCAGCTCCTTCTGGATCGCCTTGACCTGCTCGTTCAGGTAGTACTCGCGCTGGCTCTTCTCCATCTGCCGCTTCACGCGGCCGCGGATGCGCTTCTCGACCTGCAGGATGTCGACCTCGCCCTCGAGCAGGCCCAGGAGGTGCTCGAGGCGCTTGACCGGGTCGCTCATCTCGAGGATCTGCTGCTTCTGCTCGAGCTTGAGCGGCAGGTGCGCGGCGATCGCGTCGGCCAGCCGGCCGCCGTCGTCGATCCCGGACATCGAGGTGAGGATCTCGGGCGGGATCTTCTTGTTGAGCTTCACGTACTGGTCGAACTGCGCCAGGAGCGCGCGGCGCATCGCCTCGACCTCGTGGGCCGGTCCCGCGTCGACCGCGATCGGGCGCGCCTGCGCGGTCAGGAGCTCGGACATGTCCTTGACCGACTCGATCCGGGCACGCTGCGTGCCCTCGACCAGCACCTTCACCGTGCCGTCGGGCAGCTTCAGCATCTGCAGGACCGTCGCGACGCTCCCGATCTCGTAGAGGTCGTCGACGCCCGGGTCGTCCTTCGCGGCCTGCTTCTGGGCGACGAGCAGGATGTGCTTGCCCGACTCCATCGCCGCGTCGAGCGCCTTGATCGACTTCGGGCGACCGACGAACAGCGGGATCACCATGTGGGGGAACACGACGACGTCGCGCAGCGGCAGCAGCGGCAGCGTCGTGGGTGAGGACGGCAGCGAGGAATCGTCGGACATGCCACTCAGCCTTTCGCGATGAGGATCGCCTCGAACATGGGGCCCCGGGGCGGGGGTGTCAAGCCTGCATTTGCACCACCCTGGTGCAAATCCGCCGGCAGCCGTTCGAGACAGTCACGATGGTACCAGCCGGCCGGCACCCGGCCGCCCGAGCTCGTGCCTTTGAAGCGCCTGGGGCCGGTCGACGCCCCACGTCCGCACGAAGGCGGCGGCCGAAGCGAATGACCCGTTTCCGAGCCCGCGCGAACCGAGGGTGGCGCGGCGTCGAGCTTCCCGGCGGCGGCGCCGACGACTCGGCGCAGGCGCGGCCCGCCCACGTAGTCGGGTGCCCGGCGGCCGCGGATCAGGATTTCGCCGACGCCACCTTGGGCGGATCGGCGAACATCAGGAGCGGCTTGCCGTCGTGCGCGATCGTCGACTCGTCGACGATCACCCGGGAGAGGTTCGTGAGCGACGGCAGGTCGTACATCACGTCCAGCAGCGTCTGCTCGAGGATCGACCGCAGCCCGCGCGCGCCGGTCTTGCGGGCGAGCGCCTTGCGCGCGATCGCGCGGAGCGCGGCCTCGCGGATCTCGAGCTCGACCCCTTCCATCCGGAACATCTTCTGGTACTGCTTGATCAGCGCGTTCTTCGGCTCGACCAGGATCTGGATGAGCGCGGCCTCGTCCAGCTCGTCGAGCGTCGCGACCACCGGCAGCCGGCCGACGAACTCCGGGATCAGGCCGAACTTGATGAGGTCCTCGGGCTCCGCCTGGCGCAGGAGCACCGTGATGTTTTTGCGGTCGTCGGGCGAGGCGACCTCCGCGCCGAAGCCGATGCCCGTCTTCGCGCTGCGCTGGCGCACGATCTTCTCGAGCCCGTCGAACGCGCCGCCGCAGACGAACAGGATGTTCGTCGTGTCGACCTGGACGAACTCCTGGTTCGGGTGCTTGCGGCCGCCCTGCGGCGGGACGCTCGCGATCGTGCCCTCGATGAGCTTCAGGAGCGCCTGCTGCACGCCCTCGCCGGACACGTCGCGCGTGATCGACGGGTTGTCGCTCTTGCGCGAGATCTTGTCGATCTCGTCGATGTAGACGATGCCGCGCTGCGCCTTGTCGATGTCGTAGTCGCACTTCTGCAGCAGCTTCTGGATGATGTTCTCGACGTCCTCGCCGACGTACCCCGCCTCGGTGAGCGTGGTCGCGTCCGCGATGACGAACGGGACGTCCAGGAGCCGCGCGAGCGTCTGCGCGAGCAGCGTCTTGCCCGAGCCGGTCGGGCCGATCAGGAGGATGTTCGACTTCGCGAGCTCGACGTCGTCTTCCTTCGCGCCGGACTCGAGCCGCTTGTAGTGGTTGTAGACGGCGACCGACAGGATCTTCTTCGCCGGCTCCTGCCCGATCACGTACTGGTCGAGGATCGAGCGGATCTCGTGCGGCGTCGGCAGCTTGTTTCGCTCGCCCCGCGTCTCGCCCGCGCTCGCGCCCTCCTCGCGGATGATGTCGTTGCAGAGCTCGATGCACTCGTCGCAGATGAACACCGACGGACCGGCGATCAGCTTCCGCACCTCGTGCTGGCTCTTGCCGCAGAAGGAGCAGTACAGAAGCTTGTCGCCGGAAGATTTGTCGGCCATTCAATGACCTGCGATGGATACCTGTGACGGGACTTTACGCCGCCGCCGCCCGCTTGTGCAAGACCTTGTCGACGATGCCGTAGTCGCGGGCGGCGTCGGCCCACAGGAAGTTGTCCCGGTCGTGGTCACGCTCGACCTGCTCGGCCGAGCGACCGGTGAACGCGGCCATCTGGGTGATGAACCGCTTCTTGAGGTCGATCACGTACTGGGCGTGCCGCTCGATGTCCGAGACCTGGCCCTGGAAGCCGCCCGAGGGCTGGTGGATCATCACCGTCGAGTTCGGCAGCGCGAAGCGCTTCCCCTTCGCGCCCGCCGCGAGCAGGAACGCGCCCATCGACGCCGCCATGCCGATGCACATCGTCGACACGTCGGGCTTGATGAATTGCATCGTGTCGAAGATCGCCATCCCGGCGGACACCGACCCGCCCGGCGAGTTGATGTAGAAATGGATGTCCTTGTCCGGGTTCTCGGACTCGAGGAACAGCATCTGCGCGACGATCAGGTTGGCCGCGGCGTCGTTCACCGGGCCGACCAGGAAGACGATGCGCTCCTTCAGGAGGCGCGAGTAGATGTCGTAGGCGCGCTCGCCGCGACCGCTCTGCTCGATGACCATCGGGATCAGCCCGAGGCCTTGCGGTTCGGTCATGCTCATGCTCATGGAACGGGTGCCTGCGTTGTAGTTGACAAAGCTCGCGCCGACGGCGGAGCCGCCCACGCCCATCAAGATGGGACGCTTGGGCGCCGCCGTCAAGCGGGGGGCGCCTCCGGCGGTCAGGATCGCGCCGGGCCCATCAGCGCCTCGAACGTCGTCGGCCGGTCCACGACGCGCGTGCGCGAGAGCACCCAGTCGACGACGTTCCGCTCGACCGCGGCGGTCTCGAACTCGGCCAGGCGCTCGGGCTTCTCGTAGTGCCAGCGGACCACAGCCTCGGGCTGCTCGTAGGTCTGCGCGGCGGCCTCGACCCGCTGGCGCACCTGCTCGCGCGTCGCGGCGAGCCCGTGGTTGCGCACGAGGTCCGACAGCACGAGGCCGATGACGACGCGGTCCTCGGCCTGCTGCCGGAACAGGTCCGGCGAGAGGTTGATGTCGTCCGGCTTCATGCCCTGCCGGCGCATGTCCTCGGCGGCCGACTGGGCCATCGCCTGCACTTCGGCGTCGACGAGCGAACGCGGCGGCGCGAACGTCGACTTGGCGCGCAGCGCCGCGAGCGCCTGCTCGCGGATCACCGATTCGACCTTGCGCGCCAGCTCGAGCTCGAGGTTCTGCAGGATCTCCCGGCGCAGGTCGCTCACCGAGCCGGACGCCACGCCGAAGCCCTTCACGAACGCCTCGTCGAGCGCGGGCAGCGTCGGCGCCGCGACCTTCTTCACGTCGAGCACGAAATGCGCCGTCTTTCCGGCCACTTCCTTGCCGTGGTAGTCGTCGGGGAACCGGAGGTCGAACTCGATCTTCTGGCCCGCGCGCGCGCCGGCGAGCGCGGTCTCGAACTCGGGGAGCATCCGGCCCTCGCCGAGCGTGATCGTGAACTCGCGCGCCTGGCCGCCGGCGAACTCGACGCCGTCGATCGTGCCGGTGAAGTCGACCAGCACGCGGTCGCCCTCCTCGGCGCCCCGGTCGGCGTCGTGCCAGCTCGCGTGCTGGCGGCGGAGCACCTGGATCGTGCGGTCGACGTCCGCCTCGGTCACGTCCACCTGGGGACGCTCGATCGTGACGCCGGAGAGGTCGGCCAGCGTGATCTCCGGGTACACCTCGAAGGTCGCCGCGAACGCGAGCTCGTCGGGACGCGCGGGATTCGGCGCGGGCTCGATGCGCGGCATGCCGGCGATGCGCAGGTTCTGCGCCTTGACCGCGTCGTTGAACCGCGCGTTGACCGCCTCGGTGATCACGTCGGTGCGCACCTGCGGGCCGTACTGCTGCGCGACCATCTTGACCGGGACGTGCCCGGGCCGGAAGCCCGGCACCTTGGCCGTCCTCGCGAGGTTGGCGAGGCGCTTCTGCACCTCGCCTTCGATGTCGGCGATCGGCACGGCAACCTCGAGGCGGCGCTCGAGGCCGGGCGTGGCTAGGTTCTCGTTCATGTCGGGTCGTCGGGTGAGGTCGTGGGCTTGTCGGCGAGCGAGCGGAGGCGAAGGCGCCCGCGCGGCGCGTGCTACATTCGTCGTGCGGGGCGCGTCACGTCGCGCCGGACGTCGGCGAGCGGTGGTGCGAAAGGGGGGACTCGAACCCCCATGGGTTGCCCCGCCGGAACCTAAATCCGGTGCGTCTGCCGATTCCGCCACTTTCGCGGCGCACGGGCCCCGCCATCGACCTCAAGTCCAGCCTGACGCCAGCCCCATCCACCACCGGCTGCACCACCCGCTGCCAAACGCGAAAGTATAGCCGATCGGCGACCCTCCGGCCACGACGCCGCCTCGACGGTCCCGGCCGCGCCCACCGAGGCCCCAGCGTGTCCGTCGGCCACTACGAGAACTTCCCGGTCGCCTCCTGGCTCGTCCCGCCGCGCGAGCGGCGGGCGGTCGTCGCGATCTACCGGTTCGCCCGCGCCGCGGACGACCTCGCCGACGAGGGCGACGACCCGCCCGAGGCGCGCCTCGCCGCGCTCGCGCGCTACCGCCGGGCGATCGAGGCGATCGACGCCCGCAGCGCCGAATCCCTCCTCGACGAGGCGCCGTTCGCCGAGCTGGCTCGCGCCGTGCGCGAGCACGCGCTCCCCGTCGCGCCGTTCCTCGACCTCCTGTCGGCGTTCGCGCAGGACGTGACCGTCGCCCGCTACGCGGACTTCGCGGCGCTCGCCGACTACACGCGCCGCTCGGCCGACCCGGTCGGCCGGCTGCTGCTCGCGCTCTACCGGCGCGACACGCCGGACAACCTCGCGCTGTCCGACGCGATCTGCACCGGCCTCCAGCTCGCGAATTTCTGGCAGGACGTCGCGATCGACTGGGCGAAGGGCCGCGTCTACCTGCCGCAGGACGACCTGGCGCGCCACGGCGTCGCCGAGTCGCAGATCGCGGAAGCCCGCTGCGACGACGCGTGGCGCGCGCTGATGCGCTTCGAGTGCGCGCGGACGCGCGAGCTCCTGCTGCGCGGCCGTCCGCTCGCCTCGCGCCTGCCGTGGCGCCTCGGCCTCGAGCTTCGCGCGGTCGTCGCCGGCGGCCTCGCGATCGTCGATCGCATCGACGCGGTCGGCGGCGACGTGTTCCGCGCGCGGCCGACGCTGTCGGGCGCCGACTGGGCGCTCGTCGGGTGGCGCGCGCTGCTGCCGCGCGGAGCCGGCGCATGAGGCTCGACGGAGCGCACGCGCGCCCCACCGGGGGGAGGCGAGCGAAGCTCGCTGCGGGGGGATCCCCATGACGCCGGACGAATACTGCGCGTCGAAGGCCGCGCAGAGCGGCTCGTCGTTCTACTACAGCTTCCGGCTGCTGCCGGCGGACCGCCGCCGCGCGATCACCGCGCTCTACGCGTTCTGCCGCGAGGTCGACGCCGTCGTCGACGAAGTCCACGATCGGGACGTCGCGCGCGCGAAGCTCGCGTGGTGGCGCCTCGAGGTCGCCTCGATCTACGAGGGCACGCCGACGCATCCGGTCGCGCAGGCGCTCGCCCCGGTCGTGCGCGACCACCGCCTGCCGCGCGAGCACCTCGACGCGGTGATCGACGGCATGGCGATGGACCTCGAGCAGACGCGCTACGCGGACTTCGCCGACCTCGAGCGCTACTGCCATCGCGTGGCGGGCGTCGTCGGCCTGATGTCGGCCGAGATCTTCGGTTACGAGGACCCGGCGACGCGGGGCTTCGCGCGCGACCTCGGCATCGCGTTCCAGCTCACGAACATCGTGCGCGACGTCGGCGAGGACGCGCGCCGCGGCCGCATCTACCTGCCCGCCGAGGACCTCGCGCGATTCCGCGTCACCGCGTCGTCGATCCTGCAAGCGAAGGCGGAGCCCGGCTTCGTGCCGCTGATGCGCTTCCAGGTGGAGCGGGCGCGGGCCTGGTACGCGCGGGCGATGGCGCAGCTCGCGCCGCGCGACCGCCGCGCCCAGCGCCCGAGCCTCGCGATGGCCGCGATCTACTCGACCCTGCTCGACGAGATCGAGCGCGATGGCTTCCGCGTGCTCGACCGCCGGATCGCGCTCACGCCGCTGCGCAAGCTCTGGATCGCGTGGCGGACCGCGCGCCGGGCCTGAGCGTGGACGCGCCCGGCCCGTCGACGCGCGGCACCCGTCCCGGCGCGCCGGTCGCGGTGATCGGCGGGGGCTGGGCGGGGTGCGCGGCCGCGTGGACGCTCGCGAGCCGCGGGATCCCGGTCGTCCTGCACGAGGCCGCGCCGGTGCTGGGCGGGCGCGCGCGCCGCGTCGAGCGCGCCGGGCTGCCGATCGACAACGGCCAGCACCTCATCGTCGGCGCCTACGAGGCGACGCGCGCGCTGCTGCGCGCCGCCCACGGCGGGCTCGCGGACCCCGGCCTCAGGCGCCAGCCGCTGTCGATCGTCCCGTTCGCGCAGGGCGGCGACGCCGTCGCGATCCGCGCGCCGCGCCTCGCGCCGCCCTGGAACCTCGTGGCGGCGCTCGCGCTCGCCAAGGGCGTCCCGCTCGGCGAACGCCTCGACGCGCTGCGCTGGCTCTCCGCGCTCCGCCGCGCGCGCTACGAGCGCGACGCCGGGGAGACGATCGACGCGATGCTGGCGGGACTGCCGCCGCGGATCGCGCGCGGCGTCTTCGCGCCGCTCGCGCTCGCCGCGCTCAATACGCCGACCAGCCGCGCCTCGGCGCGCGTGTTCGCGAACCTGCTCGACCGGATCGCCCGCGCGCGCGGCGGGTCGGACTTCCTGCTGCCGACGCTCGACCTGTCGGAGCTCCTGCCGGAACCCACCGCGCGGCGCGTCGAGGCGCGCGGCGGCGAGGTCAGGCTGCGGACGACCGCGAAGGTGGTCGCCTCGTCCGCGGATGGCGTCGACGTCCACGCCGGCGGAGCGACGTGGCGCGCCTCGGCCGCCGTCGTCGCCGTGGGCCCGCACCAGCTCGCGCACGCGCTCGCGCCGGGCGTCGGCGCGCTGCCCGGCGCCGCGGACGCGATCGCGGCGACCGCCGCGATGCGCTACGAGCCCACCGCGACGATCTACCTCGGCGTCCGCGAGCGGCTGCGCCTGCGCTCGCGCATCGCGCGCCTCGACGACGCGCCGGGGCAGTGGGTGTTCGACCGGCGCGACGTCCTCGAGCGCGCGCCCGACGCCGCCGCCGCGCGCGCGTTGCGGGGACTCGTCGCGGTCGTGATCTCGGCGGGCGGCGCGTACGACGATCTCGACGCGCAGGCGCTCGCAGGGCGCGTGCACGCGCAGCTCAAGCGCCTTCGGCCGTCGTTCCCGGTGCCGGTCTGGACGCAGGTCATCGTCGAGCGGCGCTCGACGTTCGCCTGCGCTCCGGATCTCAGGCGCCCCGCCTCGGCAGTGCTCGGGCCGCGGCTCCACCTCGCGGGCGACTACCTCGATCCGTCGCTGCCCGCGACGCTCGAGGCGGCGGTGGCGAGCGGCGTGGCGGCCGGGAGCGCCGCTGCGGCCGAGCTGCAGCGACGCTAGCGGCGCGGGCGCAACCCATCACATTCCCGGAACCCGGTACGTACCTGGTCCCCGGGGGTCAAAGAACCTTCGCGCGCTCGCGCAGCTGGAACTTCTGGATCTTGCCGGTCGAGGTCTTCGGCAGCGGACCGAACACGACGGTCTTGGGCGCCTTGAACTTCGCGAGCCGCTCGCGGCACCAGGCGACGATCTCCTCGGCGCTCGCCTCGCCCGCGCCCGGCTTCAGCGTCACGAACGCGCACGGCGTCTCGCCCCAGTGCGGATCCGGGCGCGCGACCACCGCGGCCTCCATCACCTTCGGGTGGCGGTAGAGGCATTCCTCGACCTCGAGCGAGCTCACGTTCTCGCCGCCGGTGATGATGATGTCCTTGCTGCGGTCGCGGATCTCCGCGTAGCCGTCGGGGTGCCAGACCGCGAGGTCGCCGGTCGCGAACCAGCCGTCGGCGAACGCCTTCGACGTCGCGGCCGGGTTCTTGAGGTAGCCCTTCATGATCGTGTTGCCGCGGAGCTCGAGCTCCCCCATCGTCGCGCCGTCGCGCGGCACCGGCTCGCCGGTGGCCGGATCCACGACCCGGATCGCGGCGAGCGTCGGCATCGCGACGCCCTGCCGCGCCATCTTCCGCGCGCGGTCCGCGAGGGGAAGCCCGCTCCAGTCCTCCTGCGGCACGCACAGCATCGCGGGACCGTAGGACTCGGTGAGGCCGTAGAGGTGCGTGACGCGGAAGCCCATCGCCTCCATCGCCTCGATGACCGCCGATGGCGGCGCGGCCCCGCCGGTGGCGACGTCGACCTTGTGGTCGAACGCGACCTTCGCGTCCGCCGGCGCGTGGATCAGCATCGACAGCACGACCGGCGCGCCGCACAGGTGCGTCACCCGGTGGTCGCGGATCGCCCGGAACACCGCCGCCGGCTCGACGCGCCGCAGGCACACGTGCGTGCCGCCCGCCGCGGTGACCGCCCAGGGGTAGGTCCAGCCGTTGCAGTGGAACATCGGCAGCGTCCACAGGTAGACGCTGTCCGCGGCGAGCCTGAACGCGAGCGCGTTGCCGAGCGCGTTCAGGTACGCGCCGCGATGGTGGTAGACGACGCCCTTCGGGTCGCCGGTGGTGCCGGACGTGTACAGCAGCGCGAGCGAGTCCCACTCGTCGAGCGGGCCCGGCCAAGCGTACGCGGGGTCGCCCTCGGCGAGCAGCCCTTCGTAGTTCACGCTGCCGAGGCGCTCGCCGCCGGGGCCTTCCGGATCGTCGATGTCGACGACGAGGATCGGCCGCCCGAGCTTCGCGAGCGCCTCGCGCATCACCGGCGCGTACTCGGTGTCGGTGACCAGCACCTTCGCCTCGCCGTGCGCGAGGCAGAACGCCAGCGTCGCCGCGTCGAGGCGGACGTTGAGCGCGTTCAGGATCGCGCCGAGCGCCGGCACCGCGTAGTGCAGCTCGAGCAGCGCGGGAACGTTGGGCGCCATCGCCGCGACCGTGTCGCCGCGGCCCACGCCGCGCTTCGCGAGCGCGCCCGCCAGGCGGCGCGCCCGCGCGCCGAGCTCCCGGTACGTGCAAGCGAGCCGCCCGTGGCGCACCGCGACGCGGTCCGGCCAGACCTCGGCCGCGCGCTCGAGGAAGGTCACCGGCGAGAGCGCGACGTGGTTCGCGGGCCCGGCCGCGAGGTCGCGCACGAACGGATGGTCGGGGGACAACGAACCTCCCCCGGGCTCGCCCGCTTCGCGCCTCCCGTTCTCCGGGAGGGGGCGAGCGCCCTGGGTCGGCCCTGCGGCGCTCTCGGGAGCCTTATCGCGCATCAACGTCGTCCTCCGAAGTCAGGCCGCGCGCTTGGACCCCGAACGCAGCAGGCGCTGCTGCTCGCGACCCCATTCGCGCTCGCGTATCGCGTCGCGCTTGTCGTGCTGCTTCTTGCCCTTCGCGAGGCCGACCTCGAGCTTGATCCGTCCGCGCTTGTAGTGCAGGTCGATCGGCACGAGCGTGTAGCCCGCGCGCTCGACGCGGCCGATGAACCGGTTGATCTCGTCGCGGTGCATCAGGAGCCTGCGCGTGCGCGTCGGGTCCGCGTGCACGTGCGTCGACGCCTGGGCGAGCGGCGAGATGTGGGCGCCGACGAGCGAGATCGCGCCGTTCTTCACGACGACGTAGGCCTCCTTGAGGTTCGCGCGCCCGGCCCGGATCGCCTTGACCTCCCAGCCTTCGAGCGCCATGCCGGCCTCGACGCGTTCCTCGATAAAATAGTCGTGGAACGCCTTCCGGTTCTCGACGATGCTCATGGGGGCATTGTAGCCAACGCCGGAAGGCGCGGATTCGACGGGGGCCGACGGGCAGGACCACGGACAAAGGAGAATGGAGAAACGCGGCGGGCCAGGTGCCATGGGCCGCGCCGGCGCCGCGGACGGGGCGTCCGTCCCTTCTCCCGACGCCATGTCCCGCCTCCCCGCGCCCGCGCCCATCGCCGCATGAAACGCATCCAGCATTCGGTGCTCGTTCCCTACGCCGCGGGCGAGATGTACGAGCTGGTCGACCGGTTCGAGCGCTACCCGGAATTCCTCCCCTGGTGCGCCGGCGCCGCGGTCGTCCCCGCGTCCGACGGCGCGAAGCGGGCGCGTCTCGAGATCGACTACCACGGCGTGCGCGCGCACTTCACCACGTCGAACGTCAACGTGGTCCACGAATCGATCGTGATCACGCTGGTCGACGGCCCGTTCCGCCACCTGCACGGCGAATGGCGGTTCCGCGCGCTCGCCGAGGCGGCGTCGAAGGTGGAGCTGGAGCTCGCCTACGAGTTCTCGAGCGGGCTCCTCGAGCGCGCGGTCGGCCCGGTGTTCGACCACATCGCCTCGACGTTCGTCGACGCGTTCGTGCGCCGCGCGACGTCGGTGTACGGCGCGCGATGACGCGCCTGCGCGTCCAGGTCGCGTGGGCGTCGCTTTCGGCGCAGGGCGTCGTCGACCTCGCCCTGCCCGTAGGCGCGACGGTCGGCGACGCCGTCGCGGCGAGCAACGCGCTTGCCCGGGCCGGCATCTCCGAGGCCGACGTCGCCTATGCGATCCATGGCGAGACCGCCAAGGCGGGCACCCCGCTCCGCGACGGCGATCGCGTCGAGCTCACGCGCCCGCTCGTCGCCGACCCGAAGGCGGTCCGGCGGGCCCGGGCGAGGCAGCGCCCGCTCGCGGGGGCCCCCCGGCTGCGCGGGCGCGATCGCGCCGTCTGACGGACGGGCCCGGGCTGGCGCCCGGGCCGCCGTTCGGCCACAATGCGCGCCCATGCCGCGAAAGACCCCCTTCGCCGCCGCCGCATTCATGGTCGCCGCCTCGCTCGCGGTCGCGCCGGCGCGCGCGCAGGACGCGCGTGCGGACGTCGTCGCCTCGTCGGCGGTCGAGTCGGTCTGGCACGGCGCCCAGGACCTCGCGTTCTATGCGCTGGGCCTGATCGGCGTCGACTACCGCTACGGCGGCGAGACGCCCGAGCGCGGGCTCGATTGCAGCGGGCTCGTCCGCTACGTGTTCCAGCAGGTGACCGGCGTCACGCTGCCGCGCACGTCGCAGGAGCTCGCGCGGATCGGCGCGCCGGTGAAGCGCGGCGACCTCAAGGCCGGCGACCTCGTGTTCTTCGACACGCGACGCTTCGCCAACTCGCACGTCGGCATCTACCTCGGCGACGACCGCTTCATCCACGCGCCGTCGCGCGGCAGCGAGGTGGAGATCGCGCAGCTGGACAACAGCTACTGGCGCAAGCACTTCAACGGCGCGCGCCGCCTGGTCGGCGTGCTGCCCGGGCTCGTCCCCGACGCGGAGGCCGCCGTGCCGCCCGTGGCCGCGAGGACGTCCCGGTAGCGGCCCGCGGCCCCGGTTCAGTCGCGCGCGCCCGCGCGCTTCAGCCGCTCGACGAGCTGCGTATCGTCGTTGCGCTTCGCCCAGTCGAGCGCGGAGAAGCCGTTCTCGTTGCGGCGATTGACGTCGGCGCCGCGCGCGATCAGCAGGAGCGCGGTCGAGTAGCGGTTCTCGCGCACCGCCATCATCAGCGCGGTGGTGCCGTTCGGCGATGCCGCGTTGATGTCGCTCCCCTCCCCCAGCAGCCAGCGCACGATGTCGTCGTGGCCGCCGGTGGCCGCGTAGATCAGCGGCGTCCAGCCCTTCATCGTGACCGCGGCGCCCTTCTGCCGCAGCGCCTTCGCGATGCCGGCCTGGCCGTTCAGCGCCGCCACCATGAGCGCGGTGTCGCCCCAACGGTTGCGCTTGTCGACCTCGGCCTTCGACGCGATCAGGACGTCCACGACCGACGCGCTCCCCGCGCGCGCGGCCGCGACGATCACCGGGTCGCCGTTCTTGTCGACGCTGTTCGGGTCGACGCCGCGCGCGAGCATCGCCTTCACCTGGTCGGCGCGGTCGTTGACCGCCGCGACGAAGAGGTCGTCGAGGAGCGCCTGCGCGTAGAGCGCGGGCGCGAACGCGAAGGCGAGGACGAAGGCGGCGAGGCGCGGGTGGAGGTCACGGAGCATGGGCAGCGATCTCGAACAGTCGGAAGAAATTGGCGGTCGTCGCGCGCGCGATCGCGGCGACGTCGGTCTCGCGCAGGCGGGCGATCGCCTCGGCGACGTGCACGACCCACGCGGGCTCGTTGGTCTTGCCGCGGTGCGGGACGGGCGCGAGGTAGGGACTGTCGGTCTCGATCAGCATGCGGTCGAGCGGGACGCGCTTCGCGACCTCGTGCAGCTCGCGCGCGTTCCTGAACGACACGATGCCGGAGAACGAGACGTGGAAGCCCAGGTCCATCGCGGCCGCCGCGACGTCCCAGGTCTCGGTGAAGCAATGCATGACGCCGCCCACCTCGTGGGCGCGCTCCTCGCGAAGGATCGCGATCGTGTCGTCGGCGGCGCTCCGCGTGTGCACGACGAGCGGCTTGCCCGCCTCGCGCGCCGCCCGGATGTGGGTGCGAAAGCGCCGGCGCTGCCACTCGAGGTCGCCGGTCAGCCGGTAGTAGTCGAGCCCGGTCTCGCCGATCGCGACCACCTTCGGCCGCGACGCGAGCTCGACCAGCGTCGCGACGTCGGGCTCGACGGTGTCCGGGTAATCCGGGTGCGTGCCGGCGGTCGCGTAGAGGTTCGCGTGGCCTGTCGCGAGCGCGTGGACGCGCGGCCAGTCCGGCAGGTCGACCGAGATGCAGAGCGCGTGCGTCACCTTCGCCGCGCGCATCGCCTCGAGCTTCGAGGGCAGGTCCGCGGCGAGCTCGGGGAAGTCGAGGTGGCAGTGCGAGTCGACGAACACGGAAGCCAGTCGTCAGTCGTCAGTTGACAGTTGGCAGTTGGCAGTGACTGCGCGTCGACGGTGGGCGTTGCCGCAGCGACATCGCGCCGCCCTCACTGCCACCTGCCCCCTGCCAACTGTCAACTAGAGCGTGTGCGTCGGCCGCGACGACGCGAGCGACTCGCCGAGGATCCTCTCGATGGTGGCGCGCGCGGCGGCGCCGGTCTCGTCCTGCGTGAACTGGACGCCGATGCCCTGCGTGCGGCTGCCCTGCACGCCCTCCGGCGTGATCCAGACGACCTTGCCCTGCACGGCGATCCGGTTCGGGTCGTCCATGAGCGAGAGCAGCATGAACACTTCCTCGCCGAGCGCGTATTGCCGCGCGGTCGGGATGAAGATCCCGCCGCCCTTGAGGAACGGCATGTACGCGGCGTAGAGCGCTGCCTTCTCGCGGATGTTGAGCGAGAGGACGCCCGGGCGCGCGGCGCCCGCCTGCGCGGGGGCGTGTTTCGGGTCGGCCATGGTCAGGCGAACAGCGTCCGGTACCGGTCGAGCAGCGCCTCGGCGACGAGCCGCGGCTGCAGCGGATGGGCGATCCAGGCGCGCTGGAACAGGACCTCGCGATGATAGCGGCAAAGGTCGATCCTCGCCACCCGAGGCGCGAGCGCGGCCAGCGCGGCCGCGCGTCCCGGCAGGCGCTCGGGCGGAGCACCGGCGGCCACGCGCGCGAGATCGGCGGTCCAGGCGACGAGCGCGTCGAGCGCGGCGGCGAGCCTCGCCTTGCGCTCGTCCTTGCCGGCCGCGTCGATGCGGGCCCCCATCGCGATCGGAACGAGTCGGCGGGGCTCGGCGAGCGCGTCGTACCACGCGTTGCGCTCGTCGCGGCCGGCCGCGTCGGCGAGCGCGAGCGCCGCGAGCGGCGCGCCGCCGGCCTCCGCGAGCACGGGCGCGGGATCGGCGATGCCTTGCGCCCGGAGCCAGGCGAGCGCCGCGTCGGGCGTGGGCCGCGGGGCGGGCACGCGGACGCAGCGGCTCGCGACGGTGGCCAGCAGCCGCCCCGGCTGGCTCGACGTCAGCACCAGCATCGCGCCGGGCGGCGGCTCCTCGAGCGTCTTGAGCAGCGCATTGGACGTCGACGCGTTCATGCGCTCGGCCGGCGCGATCACCGCGACGCGACGGCCGCCCCGATGCGCGCTCGTCGCCATCATCTCGATCACCGTTCGGACGCGATCGATCAGGATCTCGTTGGCCGGCTCCCAGGCCTCGTCCTTGTCGCTGAACTCCCACAGGTCGAGCACGCGCAGGTCCGGATGCGTGCGCGCGGCGACGTAGCCGCAGCCCGCGCAACGGCCGCACGCGAGCCCGTCGTCCCGCGGCCGCTCGCAGAGCAGCGCCTGCGCGTAGTGGAGCGCCAGCGCCTTCTTGCCGAGGCCCGCGGGACCGGCGATCAGCAGCGCGTGGTGCGCGCGATCGCGATCGCGCAGGCGATCGACGAGCCAGTCGCGCTGCCAGGGCAGGAGCGCCGGCCAGGGCTCTGGCGAGGTCGCGGCGCCGATCTCTTCGCTCACAGCGCGTCCACGATCGCCGCGAGGTCCGCGCGGACCGCCTGTTGCGGCCGCGTCGAGTCGACGACCCGGAAGCGGCCGGGCTCCGCGCGCGCGCGGTCGAGATAGGCGGCGCGCACGCGCTCGGCGAACGCCGTCCCCTCGCGCTCGAACCTGTCCAGCGTGCGGCCGTTCGCGGTCGCGCGCTCGAGGCGCTCGCGCGACACCGCGGGCGGCACGTCGAACAGGATCGTGAGGTCGGGGCGGCAGTCGTCGTGCACCCAGCGCTCGAGCGTCGCGATGTGCGTGCGATCCACGCCGTGGCCCCCGCCCTGGTACGCCCAGGTCGCATCGGTGAACCGGTCGCACAGCACCCAGTCGCCGCGCGCGAGCGCCGGCGCGATGACGCGCTCGACGTGTTCGCGCCGCGCCGCGAACATCAGCAGCGTCTCCGTCTCGTGGTCCATCGGCTGGGCGAGCAGCAGGCCGCGAAGCGTCTCGCCCAGCGGCGTGCCGCCGGGCTCGCGCGTCGTCACGACCGGGTGGCCGCGCGCACGCATCCGCTCCGCGAGGAACTCGACGTGCGTGCTCTTGCCGGCGCCGTCGATGCCTTCGAGCGTCACGAACTTGCCTCGCGCCGACGCGCTCATCGAAGCGGCTCCACAGGCGCGATCGGCGACCGACGGGCCGCCCCGAGGTCGCCGGCCCCCTCGGGGGGAGACGCGCGCAGCGCGTTTCGGGGGGATCTCATTTCTTCTGATATTTTGCCACCGCGCGATTGTGCTCGGCGAGCGTGGCCGAGAATTCGCTCGTCCCGTCGCCGCGCGCGACGAAGTAGAGGTAGGGCGTGGCGGGCGGATCGACGACCGCGTCGAGCGAGGCCTGCGACGGCAGCGCGATCGGCGTGGGCGGGAGACCGTCGCGCGTGTAGGTGTTCCAGGGCGTGTCGGCCTCGAGGTCGCGCTTGCGCAGGTTGCCGTCGAATGCATCGCCCATGCCGTAGATCACCGTCGGGTCCGCCTGCAGCCGCATGCCGCGCTTCAGGCGATTGACGAGCACCGACGCGATCGCGGGGCGGTCGGCGGGCCGGCCGGTTTCCTTCTCGACGATCGACGCGAGGATCAGCGCCTCGTAGGGCGAGGCGAGCGGAAGCCCCGGCCGCCGTCGCGCCCATGCGGCGTCGAGCCGCTCCCGAAGCTGCCGGTGCGCGCGCGCAAGCAGCGCGCGGTCGCCGCTGCCCGCCGCGTAGTAATAGGTGTCCGGGAAGAACTGCCCTTCGAGCGACGGCGCATCGATGCCGAGCGCGGCGGCGATGTCCGCGGGCGGACGATCGGCGAGCGTGCGGGCGAGCGTCGGCTCGGCGGCGATGCGCTTCAGGAGGTCGCTCGCGGTCGTGCCTTCGACGAACGTGATCGAGGTCTGCGTCACGTCGCCCTGCGTCAGCCTCGCGAGCAGCGCGGGCAGCGCGAGGCCGGCGTCGAACTCGTACTGTCCCGCCTTGATCGTCCGGTCGACGCCCTTCGCGCGGGCGAGGACGGTGAGCAGCGCGGGATGCAGGATCACGCCGTCGTCGGCGAGCCTGCGCGCGACCGAGCCGAGCGTCGCGCCCGGCCGCACCTCGAGCGCGTAGGGCACGGACGGCAGCGCCAGTGGACGCTCGAGCCACCACCACGCGAGCGCTCCCGCGGCCGCGAGCACGATCGCGAGCGAGACGAGCGTGCGCACGAGGAAGCGCATGGCCGGGGAGCCGGGCATCGGGGGAGCGCCGCACGAGGAGCGCGGACGCGCGGCGATTATAATCGGCGCATGCCGGGACGACGCCGCCTCCGCGCGCGCGGATTCACGCTGATCGAGATCATGGTCGTGATCGTGATCCTCGGCGTGCTGGCCGCGCTCGTCGTGCCCCGCGTGCTCGACCGTCCCGACGAGGCGCGCCGCGTCGCGGCGAAGGCGGACATCGCGTCGATCGTCGGCGCGCTCAAGCTCTACCGCCTCGACAACCAGCGCTACCCGACCGCCGAGCAGGGCCTGGTGGCGCTCGTCGCGAAGCCGGACGCCCCGCCGGTCCCGGGCAACTGGAAGCCGGGCGGCTACCTCGAGAAGCTGCCGAAGGATCCGTGGGGACGGCCCTACCGCTACCTGAACCCGGGGCTCAAGGGCGAGATCGACGTCTACTCCACCGGCGCGGACGGCGAGCCGGGCGGCACCGGTCCTGACGCCGACGTCGGGTCGTGGGACGACTGACCCCGACGATCGCGGGCGATCGCCTCCCGCCCGCGGCGGGATTCACGCTGGTCGAGATCCTCGTCGCGCTCGCGATCGTCGCGATCGCGTCGTCCGCCGCGTGGCTCGCGTGGCGCTCGGGCGGCGAGACGTCGCTGCGGCGCGAGGCCGAACGGCTCGCGGGCGCGATCGAGTACGCGGCGCAGCGCGCGCAATGGCGCCACGAGGAGCTCGCCGTCAGCGCCGGCCCGGGCGGCTGGCGCTTCTGGCGCCGCGAGGCGGACCGCCGAGGCTGGGCGCCCGTCGTCGGCGACGACGTCCTCGCGCCGCACGCGCTCCCCGAGGGCGTCGCGATCGAATCGGCGACGATCGCCGGCCACCCGGCCGCGCCCGGCGCGCCGATGCCGCTCCGCGCGAGCGGGCGCAACGACCCGTCGAGCTACGTGCTCGTCGCGGGCGAAGCGCGCGTTCGCGTCGACGCCGATCCGCTCAATCGCGTCGCCGTCGCGAGCGTCGCGCCATGACCGGGCGCGCGCCGTCGACCGCGCCACGCGAGGCCGGATTCACGTTGATCGAGATCCTCGTTGCGCTCGCGGTCGTCGCGGTCGCGCTGGCGGCGGGCATGCGCGCGCTGGCGCAATCCGCGGACGGCGCGGGCACCCTCAAGGCACGCACGCTCGCGCTATGGGTCGCGCAGAACCGCCTCGCCGCGACGGAGCTCGCGGGCGCGCTTCCCGCGACCGGCGATCGCAAGGGCGAGGCGGTCCAGGCCGACCGCGCATTCGTCTGGCGCGAGAAGGTCGGCGCGACGCCGAATCCGGCGTTCCGGCGCATCGACATCGAGGTCGCCGAGGCGGACAGGCCCGACTACGTGCTCGCGCGCCTGACCGGCTACGTCGCGGGCCCGCCGACCCCGTGAGCCGCTCCGCGAAGGGCTTCACGCTCGTCGAGATCCTGGTCGCGCTCGCGATCTTCGCGGTGCTGGCCGCGTTCGCATGGCGCGCGACCGCCGCGCTCGTCGACGGCGAGGCCGCGCTCGCCGGAGAATCGAAGCGCTGGCAGACGCTCGACGCGCTGTTCGCCCGCATCGAAGGCGACGTCGGCGCGGCGGTGCCGCGCGCGATCCGCGTCGCCGGCGGACGCGAGCCGGCGTGGTCGGGATCGATCGGCGCGGACGGCCAGTCGTCGTTCGCCTTCACGCGCGCGGGCGGCGACCCCGCGGAGCCCGGCGCCGAAGGCACGCGCATCGGCTACCGGCTCGCGGGCGGCGGCGTCGAGATCGCGTACTGGCCGCACCTCGATCGCGCGGCCGGCGTCGAGCCCGCGCGCTACCCGCTCGCCGACGGCATCGTCCGGATGGAGGTCCGATACGCCGACGACGAGGGCCGCTGGACCGACCGCTGGCCGCCCGAGCGGAACGAGGGCCTGCCGTCGGCGATCGCGATCGCGCTGACGCTCGCCGAAGGCGGCCGCGTCGAGCGCGTCATGGTGCTCCGATGACGCGTCCGCGCCAACGCGGCGCCGCGCTGGTCGTCGCGATGCTGGTCGCCGCGATCGCGGCCGCGGTCGCCACGACGCTGTCGGTCGAAGGCGCGCGCTGGCAGGCGGTCGTCGAAGGACGAAGGGACCACGCGCGTGCCGCCTCGCTCGCGACGGCCGGCGTCCAGTGGGCGCGCCAGGCGCTCGCGGACGATGCGTCGCGCGGCCCCGTCGACCACCTCGGCGAGCCCTGGGCGGTCCCGCTGCCGCCGACGCCGGTGGACGGCGGCAGCGTCGAGGGCCGGATCGACGACGCGCAGGCGCGGCTCAACGTCAACGCGATCGCGAACGACGACAGCGCCTCGGCGGTCGCGCGCGCGCGCCTCGCGTCGCTGTTCGCGCGACGCGGCGTCGACGCGACGCTGGTCGACGCGCTCGCCGACTGGATCGACGCGGACGGCGTCGAGCGCGAGCACGGCGCCGAGGACGAGGCGTACGCGCGCGACCGCGGTCTCGCCGCGAACGCGCCGCTCGCGCGCGCCGCCGAGGTCGCGGCGGTGCGCGGCTTCACCGCCTCCGCGGTCGCGAAAGTCGCGCCCTACGTCGTCGCGCTGCCCGCCGAGGCGGGCCTCAACGTGAACACGGCGCCCGCGGAAGTGCTCGCGAGCGTGATGCCGTCGCTCGACGCGGACGCCATCGCCGCGATCGTGGCGATGCGCCGCGACAAGCCGTTCGCGACGGTCGACGACTTCCGCGCCCGCGTGGCCCGCGGAACGCAGTCGCCCGACACGACGGGCCTCGTCGTCGGCAGCCGGTACTTCCTCGTGACCGTGCGCGCGAAACAGGGCGACGCGATCGTCGTCGCCGAAGCGCTGGTCGCGCGAGGCGGCGGCGGCGCGCCGCGCGTCGTCTGGCAGGTCCTGGATTAGACTTTCGCCCATGGTCACGCTGCGCGTCCGCCTCGCCGCGCCCTTCGATCCCGCCGCGCCGGCCGCCTGGTGGCGCGCCGCCGACGACGGTCGCGTGCTCGATCGCGGCAGCGCCGCGCCCGCGCACTGGCCGCCCGCCGATCGCGTCGAGGTCGCGCTCGCCCCCGCCGACGTCCGGATCGCGGCGATCGCGCTGCCGCCGATGAGCGACGCGCGCCGTGCGAGCGCCGCGGCGTACGCGCTCGAGGACCAGCTCGCCGCACCGGCGGAGGCGGCGCACCTCCGCCTGACGTCGCCCGCGTCGCCGGGCGCGCCGACGATCGCGCGCATCGCGGACCGCGCGGCGATCGCGCGACTCGCCGCGCATCGGCCCGCGATCGATCGCGTCGTCGCCGAGCCGGACCTCGCGCCCGCGGACGGCGCGTGGCGCTGGTGCGCGGACGCGGAC
>JBGAHH010000139.1:0-5714 GCA_044226265.1 Casimicrobiaceae bacterium
GTACGCGAGCCTCAATCCCCGCCGGCGCGTCGCCGACACGATCGGGGAGGCCCTCGCGACGCACGGGCTCCATCCCGGCGCCGCACGCACGGCGCGCATCGCGGAATTGATGTCCCTCGTCGGCCTCGCCCCCGAGCACGCGCAGCGCTACCCGCACGAATTCTCCGGCGGGCAACGGCAACGCATCGGCATCGCGCGCGCCCTGGCCGTCGAGCCCGAGTTCATCGTGGCCGACGAGCCGGTGTCGGCCCTGGACGTTTCGATCCAGGCGCAGGTGATCAATCTACTGTCGGACCTGCGCGAGCGATTCGACCTCACGATGCTCTTCATCTCCCACGACCTCGACGTCGTCGAATACCTGTGTGACCGCATCGTCGTGCTGTACCTCGGCAAGGTGATGGAAGTGGCGCCCGCGAGAGCGCTGTACGGCTCGCCGCAGCACCCCTACACGCAGGCGCTGCTGGCCGCGTCGCCGCGTCCGGATCCGAAGGCCAGGCGCGAGCGCCGGCTGCTGCAGGGCGACGTCCCCAGCCCGGCCGACCCGCCGTCCGGCTGCGTGTTTCGCACCCGCTGCCCGTTCGCGCTCGACGCCTGCGCGGCCGACGTGCCGGCGCTCCGCGAAGTCGCCGCCGGCCATTTCAAGGCATGCCTTCGGGACGACATCGCATGAGCCAGCGCCGCGACCCTGCGCGTCACGCCGCCGGCGACCTGATCGCGTCGATGCGCGAGCGCGCCCCCGCGTTGTCGCCCGCGCACCGCCAGGTCGCGGCGGCGATGCTCGAGGATCCGGAGGCGGTGCTGCACGCCAACGTCGATGCGCTGGCGCGTCGCGCCGGCGTCAGTCCTCCGACGATCATCCGGTTCTGCCGCGCGCTGGGATGCGCCGGCCTGCGCGAGTTCAAGCTGCGCCTCGCGCAGAACCTGGCGGTCGGCAAGTCGACGCTGCACCGCGCGGTCGGGCCCTCCGACAACATGCAGACCGTGACGCACAAGGTGCTGCAGGGCGCGATCAGCGCGCTCGCGAACCTCGAGCAGCACGTGGTCGCCGAGGACCTGGAGCGCGCGGCGCGCCGGATCGCCTCGGCGCGACGGGTCGACTGCTACGGCGTGGGCAACGTGTCGATGTTCATGGCCAGCGACGCGCAGGCGCGCTTCGCCCGGCTCGGGCTCGACTCGGGCGCGTACTTCGATGCGCACCTGCAGCTGATCTCGGCCGCCACCATGAACAAGCGCGACGTGGTGCTGGCCATCTCCTACGTCGGGCGGCAGCGCAGCCTGCTGCACGCGGTGGAAACGGCGAAGGAGCAGCGTGCGATGGTCGTGGCCATCACGCAGCCCGGCACGCCGCTGGCCCGCCTGGCCGACGTCGTCATGCCCGTCGTCGTTCCGGTCGACCGTTCCATGCGCGTCGGCACCGAGGCGTACCTCGCGCAGATCACCTACCTGGAGATCCTGATGGTCGGCGTCGGCCTGCGCCGCGGGCCCGCCGCGTTCCGGCAGTTGAAACGGGTCCGCGAAGTGCTGAAGGAGCGCGGAATCGACACGGAGACGCTTCCGGTGTTGCCCACGCCGTGATCGAGCGCCCGGGAACGAGATGAGCTGGAGCGTCGAAACGGAATCGTCCCCGCTGCTCCTGCGCGGCGGCACCGTCGTCGACGGGACCGGAAGGGATCGCTTCGTCGCGGACGTTCGCATCGAAGGCGGGCGCATCGCGGCGATCGGCCCCGATCTCGCCGCGGACGGCGCGACCGTGCTGGATGCCCGCGGCAAGATCGTCGCGCCGGGCTTCATCGACGTGCACACGCACGACGACCGGATCGTGCTCTCGGCGCCCGGGATGCTGCCGAAGATCAGCCAGGGCGTCACCACCGTCATCGTGGGCAATTGCGGCATCAGTCTCGCGCCGCTCGTGCGCGCCGACGTGCCGCCGCCGCTCAACCTGCTGGGGGGCGGCGACGGGTTCCTGCATCCGACCATGGCGTCGTACGCCGCGGCGGTCGACGCTGCCCGGCCGGCGGTCAACGTCGCGGCGCTGGTCGGTCATTCGACCTTGCGCGTGGCCGTGATGGACGACCCTTACCGCGCGGCCACGAGCGCCGAGCAGCAGCACATGCGCGAGCTGCTGCGCGAGGGCATGGGCGCCGGTGCCATCGGCTTTTCCTCCGGCGTGTTCTACGCTACGGGCGCCGCCGCCGACGTCGACGAGCTGTCGCTGCTCGCGGGGATCGCGGGCGAAGCGGGGGGCGTCTACGCGACCCACATCCGCCAGGAGATGGACCAGGTGCTCGCCTCGCTCGACGAGGCGTTCGCCGCGGGCCGCCGCGGGAACGTCCCGGTCGTGATCTCGCATCACAAGTGCGCGGGACCGGCGAACTGGGGCCGGACCGTGCAGACCCTCGCGCACATCGACGCGGCGCGGGCCAGGCAGCCGATCGGCCTCGACGCCTATCCGTACATCGCCGGGTCCACCGTGCTGCGCACCGACCTGGTCGACGGCGTCATCGACGTCATCGTCACGTGGTCGACCCCGTTTCCGCAGATGTCGGCGCGCCATCTGGCCGACATCGCGGCCGAGTGGAACTGCACGCAGCAGGAAGCCTGCGAGCGGCTGCAGCCGGGCGGCGCCTGCTATTTCCAGATGCACGAGGACGACGTGCAGCGCGTCCTCCGCTACCCGGCCACGATGATCGGTTCGGATGGGCTCCCGCACGACCTGCATCCGCATCCGCGCCTGTGGGGGACGTTTCCGCGCGTGCTCGGCCACTACAGCCGCGACCTCGGGCTCTTCCCGCTCGAAGCGGCCGTGCACAAGATGACCGCATTGAGCGCGCGCCGGTTCAATCTCGCGGAACGCGGCGAATTGCGCACGGGCTTCCATGCCGACGTGACGGTGTTCGATCCCGCGACGGTCGCCGATGCCGCGACGTTCGCGCAGCCGACCCAGGCGGCGCGCGGCATCGACTGCGTGCTGGTCAACGGGGTTCTGAGCTACGTCGACGGCAAGTCCACGATGCGCCGCGGCGGCCGCTTCCTTTCCTCGAGATCGCGACCCGGGTAACCTCGGGCTCGATCGTTCGCCTCCGCCGGCACCCTGCGCCTGGCCCCGCCAATGCTTCCGCCCCTTCCGACAGCGGATTCCCGATGACCAGAAGGACTACGGCCGCGGTCGCGCTGGCCCTCGCGCTCGCTGCGCCCCTCTCGCTCGCGCAGCCGCGCGCCGGCCTCGCGAATCCCGCGTCGCAGAACTGCGTCGCGAAGGGCGGCGTCCTGTCGATCGAGAAGAACCCGAAGGGCGGGGAGTTCGGCGTGTGCACGTTCCCCGACGACCGCCAATGCGAGGAATGGGCGATGCTGCGGGGCCAGTGCCGCGAAGGCGGCATCCGCGTCGCCGGTTACCTCACGCCTGCGGCACGCTTCTGCGCGATCTCGGGCGGCGCGTACACGGTGGTGTCCGCGAGCAATGCGCCCGACGAGCGCGGGACCTGCACGTTCGCGAACGGCAAGACCTGTGGCGCGGCCGCGTTCTTCGACGGATCCTGCACGCGGCAGACGCTGCACACCGCCGCGACGCCCGCCGCGCCGAAGTCCATCCGCGCGCACTTCGCGTGCGGCGACGGCCGGTCGATCGACGCGACGTTCGTGAACGGCGCCGCGAGCCGCGTGGACCTGGCGTTCTCCGACGGTCGCAGGATGTCGCTGCCGCAGGCGGCGTCGGCGTCCGGCGCGCGCTACGCGAACGCCGACGGGAGCGTCGTGTTCTGGAACAAGGGCGATACCGCGTTCGTCGACGAGAACGGCCGCCGGACCTGGGACGGCTGCGCGACGAAGCGCGGATAGGCGCCCGCTCGCGGCGCGATCGAGGTCAGCGGCTTTCCCGCCCGCGCATGCCGACCGACCTCGCCGCCCGCGACGCCGAGCCCTGCGCGAATTGCGGCGCGCCGGCCGCGGACGCCTACTGCGCGAGCTGCGGCCAGCGCGTCCCGCGGCGCGGGAGCCTCCGCGCGACCCTCGAGCTCCAGGCACGCCGCATCGGCCATTCGCTGTTCGCGCTGCTGTTCCGTCCGGGGCTCCTGACCGTCGAGTTCTGCGAAGGCCGTCGCGCGCGCTCGATCGCGCCGTGGCGGCTCCTGTTCAACGCCGTCACGGTCTTCTTCCTGCTCGCGGTGCTCACCGACTTCCGCATCGCGACGATCGCGAGCCAGGACACGAGCGGAACGATCGCCGGCGCGATCGCCGACGCCGCGGCGCGCAAGGGTGTCGACGTCGCGGTGATCGCGGAGCGGCTCGACCGCCGCTTCAACGTCGTCTACACGCTGCTGCTCGCGTTGACGGTCGCGTCGTACACGCTGATGGCCGCCGCGACGCACTGGCGACGGCCCTGGAGCCGGCACGCGATCTTCGCGATGCACCTCGTCGCGTGGATCTTCGCGGTGACGGTGCCCTACCTCGTCGCGCTGCGGCTGATCGGGATCGGCCCGGTCGTGTGGAACGCCGAAGGCCCGACGAGCGTCGCGGGCGCCGCGCTGATGCTCGCGGTCTTCGCGTGGATGGTCGCCTGGGTGACGCTCGCGTTCCGGCGGGTCTACGGCGACTCGACGCTCGCCGCGGCCGCCAAGGCGATCGCGATCTCGCTCGCCGGCGTGGTCGTCGACAACCTCGTGATCACGATGGCGTTCGCCGTCGCGCTCCGCTCGCTCTGACGCGTCAGGATGTGCCCTCGACGATCCGCATCTCGCGCTCCGCCCCGTGTCCCAGCGCGCGCAGCGCCTCCTGGTACGCGGGGCTGTCGTGCGCGGCGACCGCCTGCGCGACGCTGTCGAACTCGATGAGCACCGTGCGCTGCTGCAGGCCGAGCTCGTAGACCCTGGCGGGCAGCCCGCGCGCGAGGAAGCGGCCGCCGGCCTGCTGAAGCGCGGGTCCGGCGAGCTTCGCGTATGCGGCGAGCGCGTCGGGGTCCTTGATCGAACGGTAGAAGGCGATCCAGTAGGCTTTGGCCATGGGACGGGCGTCGAACGCGTTGGTGGGCGTAGGTACGAGCCTACCGCAAGGCGCGGCAGGGGCGCGTCCGGGCCCGCTGCTAAGCTATCGGCCTCCGTCGCCCCCTTTCGACCCCTTTCGATGCTCTCGCCCGCAGACAAGCGCCAGCTCGACGAGCTCGGCTACCTCGTCCTGCCCGGCTTCGTGCCGCCCGCGATGCTCGAGGCGCTGCGCGAGCGCTGCGAAGCGCTATGGTCCGAGGAAGGCGACGACGCGGGCTCGGAGTTCCGGCCGGAGCCGGGGACGCGCCGCCTCGCCAACCTCGTCGACAAGGGCGCGATCTTCGCCGAGCTCGTCGCGATGCCGGCGATCCTCGAATGCATGGAGCACGTCATCGGCCCCGGCTACAAGCTCTCGAGCCTCAACGCGCGCTCGACCAATCCGCACAACGGGGACGCGCAGCCCTGGCACTGCGATGCGGGTGCGGTCGCCGACGAGCGCGGATACTGGGTCTGCAACTCGATCTGGATGCTCGACGATTTCACCGAGGAGAACGGCGCGACGCGCATGCTCCCCGGCTCGCACAGGTGGCGACGCCTGCCCGAGGCGGGCAACACGGGCCCGTTGCCGGGCGAGGTGCTCGTCACGGGCAAGGCCGGCACGGTGGCGATCATGAACACGCACATGTGGCACGGCGGGACGGCGAACCGCACCGATCGCTGCCGGCGCGCGCTGCA
>JBGAHH010000022.1:0-54251 GCA_044226265.1 Casimicrobiaceae bacterium
GTGGACGCCGCGATCCTCGAGACCGCCTCGTCGCACATCGCCGCGGAATCGCCGCGCGCGATCCTCGATCTCTCGCTGCGCCTGCACTGGGCGACGCCCCGGCGCAACCGGACGCCGCTCGCCGTGATCGGCGCCGAGGGTGACCGGATCTGCACGCCCGCCGACGTCCGCGCGACCGCGCGCCACCACGGCGTCGACGCCACGATCGTCCCCGGCCTCGCGCACATGCTCATGCTCGAGCCGGGGTGGGAGCGCGTCGCGGAGGCGATCGCCGGCTGGCTGAAGGATTCGATCGCGTGACAGTGCGCCGCATCAGCCGGTCGCACGAAACAGGGTGGACGGATCGAAGAGCGTCGTGTCGACCGTCGGGTGGCGGTCGAGGATGTCGAGAACCATGTTCGTGTCCCGGTCGAATTCGGTGGACACGAGGCGGCGTGCCGTGGCGCGCTCCGGCACCGGAACCTCTTCGCACCACGTAGACGCTCCGTGCAGTCGGCCGAAGCCAGCGTCGACCGCGCGCACGTGCAGGAACCGTTCCATCGCGGCTCGCAATCCTTGCGCGAAGGTCGCGCCGGCCGGCGTGACGACCATCACCCTACGGGGGTCGACCCGCGCCAGAAGGCGCGCCAACACCGGTGCGAAGTACGAGCTGCCCACGATGCTCAGGACGGGAAAGGCGCCGGTCCGCTCCCAATGTTGCCACTCGTAGACGACACGCGCGGGCAATCGCCGCGCCTGCATCGCCTCGACCGCCCGCTCGCAATCCCTCGCGAGCTCCGCAGTGGCCTCCCGAGGCGGGATCTCGGTAAGACGTACGTGGGTGAAGATGTGGCGCGCGCCGGCGCGCGGTGTGAGCGTCGCCGGCGCCAGGGAATCGTTCTTCAGCTCTCCCGAGTCGCGGCGTTCCCGAGCTTCCAGTGCGATGCCGGGTGATTCCAGGCCTCGTGGAAATCCATGCCGTACAGCGCTCGATAGATTCGGAACGCGGACACCATCCGCTCGAACTGGTCTCTCAGGCTGAGTACGATTCGATAGTCGTCGATCGAGTGGATTGCGTCGAACGCCTCGTCGGATCCCGCATTCGAGACGGAGGCATCGAGCAGCCATCGGTCGGTCGCACGACGCTCCCGCTCCCACCTTGCGAGTGCCCGTGCCGGCTCGCTCGAGAACATCGACGGCTCCTTGATGCCGTCGACGAAATAGTCGCAGATCCGGCTGTCGATCATCCACTGGGCGAGAGACGTCGTGAAGCACCGCTCCATCCCGACGATGAACACCATGCCCGGTGAGCTCATGATGCGAGCGCCGCCACCCGAGCGTCCCTAGAAAAAGTCAAGCGGCGGCGGCGATGCGGGAGCGCTACTGCGCCGTCCGCGTGCGGAGGAACTCGACGAACCGCAGCGGCGGCAACGGCTTGCTGACCCAGAAGCCCTGGAAGCAGTGGCAGCCGCGCGCCGAGAGGAACTCGAGCTGCTCGCGCGTGCCCACGCCCTCGGCGACGACCTTGAGGTTCAGGCCGCGCGCGAGGCCGATGATCGCCTCGGTGATCGCCGCGTCGCCCGGGTCGGTCTCGAGGTCGGCGATGAACGAGATGTCGATCTTGAGCGTGTCGATCGGGAAGTGCTTGAGGTGCGTGAGCGACGAGTACCCGGTCCCGAAGTCGTCGATCGCCACCCGGAAGCCGTGGTCGCGCAGCTGGTGCAGCACGCGCCGGATCGCGTCGAGGTCGTGCAGCAGCGAGGTCTCGGTGACCTCGAGCTCGAGCCACGCGGGCTCGCAGCCGGCCTCGCGCACGATCTCGAAGATGCGCTGCGCGAGGTCCTCGCGGTAGAACTGCCGCGCCGACAGGTTCACCGACACGTTGAGCGGCAGCCCGGCTCGCCGCCACGCCACCACTTGCGCCGACGCCGTGCGAAGCACCCATTCGCCGAGCGCGTGAATGAGTCCGGCCTCCTCGGCGAGCGGCACGAACACCTGTGGCGGCACGTCGCCGTGCTCGGCGTCGTGCCAGCGCAGGAGCGCCTCCGCGCCGATCACCGCGCGGTCTGGGATGCTGACGACCGGCTGGTAGTGGAGCTCGAGCGAGCCTTCCTTGAGCGCGGCGCGCAGCGCCGTCTCGAGCGTGTGCTGCCGGAGCCGGTGCTCGGCGAGGTTGGCATCGAGGAACTGGTAGGTGTTGCGCCCGAGCTCCTTGCTTCGGTACATCGCGACGTCCGCGTGCTTGAGGAGCTCGTCGGGGTCGTCGGAATCGTCGGGATAGACGGCGATGCCGATCGACGAGGTCACGTAGATGTCGTGCTCCTCGATGCGGAACGGCTGGGCGATCGCGTCGAGCAGCTTCTGCGCGATGCGCCCGAGCACCTGCGGGTCGTCGAAGTCCTCGACGATCACCATGAACTCGTCGCCGCCGAGCCGCGCGAGCAGGTCGGACTCGCGCAGCGTCCCGGCGACCGCGCGCGTCACGTGCTTCAGGAGCTCGTCGCCGATCCGGTGGCCGAGCGTGTCGTTGACGTTCTTGAAGCGGTCGAGGTCGATGAACAGCACGCCCACGCGCCGCGCGGCGCGGCGCGCCTGCGCAATCGCCTGCGACAGGCGCTCGTGGAGCAGGAGCCGGTTCGGCAGGCCGGTGAGCGCGTCGCGCGTCGCCATGTGCTGCAGGCGCTCTTCCGCGCGGATCCGCGCCGAGACGTCCTGCACGAACGACAGGATCGACACGATCTGCCCGTCGTCGCCGAGCAGCGCCGAGTGGTACCACTCGCACCAGATCTCGGAGCCGTCCTTGCGGCGGTTGCGCGTGAGGCCGGTCGCGCGCGGCTCGAGGCCGGTCATCAGCTTCCCGACGACGTCGACCATCCCGGCCGACTCGTCCTCGTGCAGCATCGGGTTGTCGGTGAGCGAGAGCCCGAGCACCTCGGAGGACTCGAAGCCGAAGATGTTGCGCGCTTGCTCGGACCAGCGCACGAGCTTCAGGTCGCGGTCCCACTCGAGCACCGCGAGCGGCGTGTTGCCGATGTGGCTCGACAGCTCCCAGTTGACGCGGCGGAGCGCCTCCTCGTTGCGCTTCTCGTCGTGGATGTCGCCGTGCACCGCGTAGATGCCGACGACGTTGCCGTCGCCGTCGCGGTTCGGCGCGTAGTGGATCGACTCCCAGCGCGACTCCGACGAGCCGTGCTGCGGCAGCAGCATCTCGGTGGCGATCGTCTCCCCCTTGAGCACGCGCGACATCAGCGGCTCCAGGAGCGCGAAGCGCTGCGGGCCGAGCACGTCCTCGACGCGCCGGCCGTTGAGCTCCTTGCGCGACTCGCCGAGCCAGGCCTCGTTGCGGCCGTTGACGAAACGGAAGCGGAAGTCGCGGTCGATGTAGGCGACCCGCGCCGGCACGTTGTCCATGATGAGCCGGAGCTCGTCCTCGGACGCCCGCAGCGCCTCCTGCGCCTGCTTGAGCCCGTGGATGTCGTTCATCAGCACGAACGCGCCGTGCACCTCGCCGCCCGAGCCGGTGTCCGGCACCACGCGGATCGTCATCCACCGCCGCACGCCGTTCGCGCCCGGGATCAGGCGGTCGAACGCGGTCGACTCGCCCTCCAGCGCGCGCGCCACCATCGCCTGGGCGCTCTCGTAGATGCCGTGGCCGATCACGTCGCGCAGACGGAGGTCGGCGAGCGACTCGACCGCGAGCCCGAAGTACTGGACGAACGTCCGGTTGACGTAGTGGCAGCGCTCCTCGCGGTCGATGTAGGCGACCGGCGCCGGCACGCCGTCCATGATCGCGCGGAGCTGCGATTCGCGCGCGGCAAGCGCGTCCTGCGCGAGCTTGAGGTCGGTGATGTCGTGGCCCGCGACGTACTCGCCCTTCACGGTGCCGTCGAAGTTCAGGTCGGGCACGCAGCGCGCGCGGATCCAGCGCTTGCGTCCCTGCGCGTCGGTGATCTCGCGCTCGTAGATCACCGCCTCGCCCGACATGACGCGCTGCCGGCCCGGCGCCAGCGCCTCGGTCGCCTCGTCGCCCAGCACCTCCTCGCTGCGGCGCCCGATGACCTCCTCGCGCTTGTAGCCGTAGAGGCGGAGGAACGCCTCGTTCACGAACACGTAGCGGCGCTCCGCGTCGAGGTAGACGACCGGCTCGGGGATGTTGTCGGTGAAGAGCCTGAGCTGCTGCTCGCGCGTCGCGAGCGCCTGCTCGGTCTGCTTCAGGTCGTGGATGTCGTACTCGGTGCAGTAGAGGCCGCGCACCTTGCCGTTCGGGTCGAAGTCCGGTGCGATGCGCCCGTGCATCCAGCGCTTCTCGCCGCCGGGCATCGTGCCGATGCGCTCGTACTCGACGTTCTCGCCCTCCTGCGCGCGCTTCAGGACCGGGCGCAGGAAGCCGGCGACGTCCGAGGGCAGGATCTCGGCGGGCGTGCGGCCGTAAATCTCCTCCTGCGGCTTGCAGGCGAGGTTCGCGAACGTCTGGTTGACGAACGTGTAGCGCAGCGCGCGGTCGAGGTAGGCGATCGGGCCGGGGATGTTGTCGGCGAACAACTTGAGCTGCGCCTGCTGCCCCTTGAGCGCGTCGCGGACGCGGACGTCGTCCTCGATGTCGTTCATCACGACGAAGGCCCCGCCGGTGCGCCCGCTGATCTCGCGGTCGGGGAACAGCGTGATGCGCACCCAGCGGAGCTCCCCGGTCGACTTCTTCTCGCGGCGCTCGTAGGTCACGCTCGCGCCGGCGAACGCCCGCTCGAGCGAGGCGTTCATCTCCTGCATCGACTCGGCGAGCAGCACGTCGCGCAGGCCGTGGCCCAGGAGGTCGTCGGCCGCCACGCCGACCCAGTCGGCGAACGGCCTGTTGGCGAAGCGGATCTTGAGCTGGCGGTCGACGTAGAGGATGGGCACGCCGACGCTGTCGGTGACCAGCCGCAGCCGGTGCTCGCGCTGGCCCGCCTCGAGCTCGAGCCGCTTCAGGTGGTCGACGTCGCTGTAGGTGACGAGGAGCCCGCGCACGCGGCCGTTCGCCGCGCGGTCCGGGTAGTAGTCGACGCGGATCCAGACGGTCGGCCGCGCCGCGGTCATGAGCTGGCGCTCGAAGCCCGTGCGCTCGCCGTCGAGCGCGGCCTCCGCGTACGCGTGGTAGAGCGCCCAGACCTCGCGGCCCAGCACCTCGACCATCTCGCGCCCGAGGACCTCCTCCGGGCGCTTGCCGAGCCATTCGAGGAACGCCCGGTTGGCGAACCGGTAGCGGAACGTGCGGTCGACGTACGCGACCGGGAGCCCGAGCGCGTTCAGCTTGCGCTGCGACAGCGCCTGCAGGTTGCCGCGCTCGACCGCGTCCCCGATCGTCTGGACGGTCGCGACGTCGGCGCGTAGCGGCATGCGTTGCAGGGCCATGCGGTTCGGGGTCCTCGGCAGCGGTCTCCCGCCGGGACGGATCGGGGCCGCCGGGGCCTCGGGGCCGGGCCGGCGTCCGGTCAATCCGTCACGGGCGGACGATTCGATCGTGTAGCGCACAAGCAAGGATCAAGCCGGGCCGGCCTTTCGCGGCTCCCCTCCCGCGACGGATCCCTGGCCGAAGCGCCCCGGCGGGCCCCGGCCTCCCGTTACAATCGCCCGACCCGCCCGTCCCGCCCCGGGGGGCCGGGGCCTACGGCGCATGCCGGGGGCCCGCCGCATTCCGGGTCGACGGGCGCGCCGCCACGCCATTCGCGCCCCCTCCCCATGCCCTTCACGCCCGAGCCGACGACCCGCCCTGCCCGCCTGCGGCAGGCGCTCTACCTGGTGGCGCTCGCCGTCCTCCCCTCGGTCGCGCTGGCCGCAGGGCCGGTCGAGCCCCCGCTGATCGGCCCGGTCCCCGTCGACTTCGTCCTGTTCGCCGTCCTGCTCGCCTGCGTCGCGATCTTCCACCATCACACGCTGCGCGTCGCGCTGATCGGGCTCGCCGTCATCACGGTCTACAAGGTGCTGTTCTCGCCGTTCGCGACGGGAGCCGGCATCGCCGGGTTCGGCGCGCATCTCGCCCACGAGTGGGTGCTGATCGTCAATCTGCTGCTGCTGCTGATGGGATTCGCTCTGCTGTCGCGGCATTTCGAGGAGAGCCGCGTCCCGGCCTGGCTGCCGCGCCTGTTGCCCGACGACTGGAAGGGCGGGTTCGTCCTGCTCGTGATCATCTTCGTGCTGTCGTCGTTCCTCGACAACATCGCGGCGGCGCTGATCGGCGGGACGATCGCGGGCGTCGTGTTCCGCGGACGCGTGCACATCGGCTACCTCGCCGCGATCGTGGCGGCGTCGAACGCCGGCGGCTCGGGCAGCGTGGTCGGCGACACGACGACGACGATGATGTGGATCGCCGGCGTCTCGCCGCTCTCGGTGGTCGAGGCCTACGTCGCCGCCGGGATCGCGATGGTGATCTTCGGCATCCCGGCCGCGATCCAGCAGCACCGCTACTCGCCCATCGTCGCGGACCCGCCCGGCGACATACGGGTGGACTGGGTGCGCGTGTTCGTCGTCGCGTTCATCCTGGTCGCGGCGATCGTCGCGAACGTCACGGTCAACCTCCACTTCCCGGAGATCGCCGACAACGTCCCGTTCCTGGGCCTCACCGTCTGGCTCGCGATCCTCGCGATGGCGCCGCTGCGCAAGCCGGACTGGCACGAGCTCAAGTCCGCGTCGCGCGGCGCGGTGTTTCTTTGCGCGCTGGTCCTGTCGGCGTCGATGATGCCGGTCCACAAGCTGCCGCCCGCGTCGTGGCAGACGGCGATGGGGCTGGGCTTCGTGTCGGCGGTGTTCGACAACATCCCGCTCACCGCGCTCGCGCTCAAGCAGGGCGGCTACGACTGGGGCTTCGTCGCGTTCGCGGTCGGGTTCGGCGGGTCGATGATCTGGTTCGGGTCGTCGGCCGGCGTCGCGCTCGCGAGCAAGTTCCCCGAGGCGCGCTCGGCGTTCGCCTGGCTCAAGGCCGGGTGGCACGTCGCGGTCGCGTATGTGATCGGGTTCTTCGTCATGTTGACCGTGCTGGGATGGGAGCCCGAAGCGCACCCGGGACGAGCCGCCGGAGACGCGGCGACGCCGGCGGTCCATGCCGCCGCGGCGGCCCCGGCACAGGGAGGACGACCGTGAGACGACTCGCACGCACGCTGGCCTGTGCGGCGCTCGCCGGCGCCGCCGGCGCCGCCGCGGCTCAGGACATCCTGTTCTTCGAGGGCTACGACTTCAACGGACGGCGCTACGGCGCCAGCTACTCGGTCTCGAACATGTCCGACGTCGGATTCAACGACCGCGCTTCGTCGGTCGTCATCCGCAGCGGGAGCTGGCAGCTCTGCACCGACGCGTACTTCAAGGGGCGCTGCGTCACGCTCCAGGGGCGCGGCGCGGTCACGCTCTACGAGGACTACAACTTCGGCGGCCGCTCCTACGGCGTGAACGGCCCGGCCGAGAACCTCGGGCGCACCGACTTCAACGATCGCGCGCGCTCGATGGTGGTCCAGGGCGGCGTCTGGGAGGTCTGCCGCGACGAAGGCTATCGCGGCTGCCAGACCTTCGGCCCGGGCGAGGTGGCGAACCTGGGCTACCTCGCCGGCCAGGTCTCGTCGCTGCGGCCGGTGAACGGCGGCGGGGGCGGCGGCGGACCGCCGCCCAACTGGGGCAACCAGGGCCGCGCGATCCTCTACGAGTACGCGGGATTCGGCGGGCGCAGCTTCGCGATGACCGACGAGGTCGTCTCGAACTTCGCCCGCGCCGGATTCAACGACCGCGCGTCGTCGCTGCGCGTCGAGGGCGGCTACTGGATGTTCTGCAGCGATTCCGACTTCCGGGGATCCTGCCGCACGTTCGGGCCCGGCGACTACCCGTCGCTCGGCGGCGACCTCGACCGGCAGATCTCGTCGGGCCGGCGCATCCACCAGGACTACCCGTACCGCAACAACCCGAACTGGAGCGGGTACTCGCAGCAATGACGGCGTCCGGGCGCGGCAGCATCGTCGACGACATCGCCGGCCTGCGGCGCATCCTCGCGCGGAACCGGACGATCGCCGTGGTCGGGTTGTCCGCGCACTGGCATCGACCTTCGTATTTCGCCGCCAAGTACATGCAGGAGCACGGCTACCGGGTGATCCCGGTCAATCCGCAATACGAGGAGGTGCTGGGCGAGCGCTGCTATCCGTCGATCGCCGCGATTCCCGAGGCGGTGGACATCGTCGACGCCTTCCGTCGCGCGCCGGAGATGCCGGCGATCGCGCGCGAGGCCGTCGCGAAAGGCGCGAAGGTCCTCTGGATGCAGCTCGGCATCCGCAACGAGGAGGCCGCGCGCATCGCCCAGGACGGCGGCCTCGACGTCGTCGCCGACCGATGCGTGAAGATCGAGCATGCGCGGATCCTGGGCGGCCTCAACTGGTGCGGCGTCAATACCGGCGTGATCTCGGCGCGGCGCGGCGCCGCCTGACGCGACGGTAGAATCCCCGGCGATGCCCGACCACGCCTACGGCTTCGACACGCTGTGCCTGCACGCGGGGCAGATCCCCGACGCGGCCACCGGCGCCCGCGCGCTGCCGATCTACCAGACGACGTCGTTCGTGTTCGACAGCGCGGACCACGCGGCGTCGCTGTTCAACCTGCAGACCTTCGGCAACGTCTACTCGCGCATCAGCAACCCGACGGTGGCCGCGCTCGAGGAGCGCGTCGCCGCGCTCGAGGGCGGGCGCGCGGCGCTCGCCTGCGCGACGGGCATGGCGGCGCAGATGGTGGCGCTGCTGACGCTCGCGAGGCACGGCGACCACATCGTCGCCGCGCGAACGCTGTACGGCGGGACCTACTCGCAGCTCGCGGTGACCTTCGCGCAATTCGGGATCGACGCGACCTTCGTCGACCCGGACGACGCCGGCGCGTTCCGCGCGGCGATGACGCCGCGCACGAAGGCGGTCTACGCGGAGACGATCGGCAACCCGCAGCTCAACGTCTGCGACATCGCCGCGCTCGCGGAGGTCGCGCACGCGGCCGGCGTGCCGCTCGTGATCGACAACACGCTCGCGTCGCCGTACCTGTGCCGGCCGTTCGAGCACGGCGCCGACATCGTCGTGCACTCGGTGACGAAGTACCTCGGCGGGCACGGCACGACGATGGGCGGCGTCGTCGTCGAGTCCGGGAAATTCCCGTGGGACAACGGCAACTTCCCGCAGATGACCGAGCCGTCGCGCGGCTACCACGGCGTGCGCTTCCACGAGACCTTCGGCGACTTCGGCTTCACGATGAAGGCACGCATGGAGACGATGCGCACGCTGGGGCCGACACTCTCGCCATTTGCCGCGTTCCTGCTGCTGCAGGGAATCGAGACGCTGCACCTGCGCATGCCCCGGCACTGCGATTCGGCGCTGGCCGTGGCGAAGCACCTCGCGGCGCATCCGGCGGTCGAGTGGGTGCGCTACCCGGGCCTGCCCGGCCAGCCCGACGGGGAGCGCGTGCGACGCTACCTGCCGAAGGGCGCGGGCGGCATCCTGACGTTCGGCGTGAAGGGCGGCGCGAAGGCCGGCGAGCGCGTGATCGAGGGCGTCGAATTCCTGTCGCACCTCGCGAACGTCGGCGACGCGAAGACGCTCGTCATCCATCCGGCGTCGACGACGCACCGGCAGCTCGACGAGGACGAGCAGCGCGCGGCCGGCGTCACGCCGGAGATGATCCGGCTGTCGGTCGGCCTCGAGTCGGTCGACGACATCCTGTGGGACCTCGACCAGGCGCTGGCGAAGACGGAGAAAGGCTGATGGAACGCATCGGAGTGCCGCTGCCCTGGGTCGGGCTCGTCGTCGCGCTCGCCGTGCTGCTGCAGCAGGCGGTCTCGCTCCTCGAGGGCGAGGGCCACGTGTTCGCCGGCGCGATGTGGCAGATCGCGGTCATGGCGCTCGGGCTGACGTCGCTCGCGCTGATCCTGATGCCGCGACGCCGCCTCGCGTTCGCGCTGGGCTTCATCGCCTGCGCCGGCCTGATCGGCTGGGCGTTCTGGCTCCAGTACGGAGAAGGCCTCGAGCCCTGCCCGCTGTGCATGTTCCAGCGGCTCGTGTTCGTCGTGATCGGCGTGATCTTCCTGATCGGGACGTTCCACGAGCCCGGCCGCGTCGGCGCGTGGATCTACGCTTTCGTCCTGCTCGTCGTGTCGGGCGCCGGCGCGGCGCTCGCCGGCCGCCAGGTCTGGCTGCAGTCGCTGCCGAAGGACCAGGTGCCCGCGTGCGGGATGGGCCTGTCGTACATGCTCGACACGATGCCGTTCGTCGACGTGTTCCGCCGAGTCCTCGAGGGGACGGGCGAGTGCGCCGAGAAGGCCTGGGAGTTCCTCGGCCTGTCGATCGCCGGCTGGACGCTCGCGATCTTCGTCGCGATCGCGTTCATCGGCATCGCGCTGGTGCGCAGAGACTGAAATAACGGAAAACGGAGAAAGGAGATGCGCGGGGTACCGGTTGCCGAAGGCCCCGCCGGCGCCGCGGTCGAGGCGGCGTTTCCTTTTTCCTTTCTCCTTTCTCCGCTGCAACCGCTTTCCCGCCGTTACCGCTCCCGCTGCCTCGCCGTCACCCGCCCACCGGCGCGCACATCGCCGCTCCCGTCGGCGGCACGCCTTCGCCGGCCCAGCCCTTGCCGGGCACGAACTCGAGGCGCGTCCCGTAGCTGATCGTGAACCGGTGGTTGGGCGCGCCGCCCTGCCCGTTGTTGAACATCCGGTAGACCGGCGAGGTCCCGGTCGGGCAGACGCCCGCCGCGTCCGGCAGCGAGACGTGGAATGCGATCTTCTCGTAGGTCCAGTCGGGATTGCGCTTGAGGCCCTCGCACTCGACCGGGTCGGCCGTGTAGAAGTGCGAGTTGCGCGGCGCGAAGTTCGTCGAGTAGAAGCGGCACACCGGGGCGAGCCCGTCCGCGGACGCCGCGTAGACGCCGAACGTCTGGCCGGTCCGGTGCCACACGCCGCCGAACGCGCCCGCGTCGAGCCCGGCGATCTCGTCGGCGTCCGCCGTCACGAAGTAATGGTCGATGCCCGCGTGGTAGTACTCGACCGCCGTCGCGATCGGCGGCGGCGACGGGACGACGTGGAACGTCGTTCGCGTCGTCGCGCCGTCGAGGTCCGCTTCGAAGCGCCAGGCGCCCGCGGGCGCCGACGGCGGAAGCGCGAGCGCGTAGTACCAGTAGCTCGCGACGTAGTCCTGCGGCGGCCCGTCGATCGTCGCCGCGAAGAACGTCGATCCGTCGGGCGCGATCACCCGCACCGGGACCGACGTGCCGACCAGGAAGTCGCGCAGGAAGACGGTCGGGTAGATCGTGGCGCCCGCCGAGGCGAACTCCGTCTGGTGCGGCGCGTCGGGTAGCGTGCAGTTCGAGAACTGCGGCGGCGCCGAATGGATCGACGCGCGCACGATCGCCGGCTGCCAGTACGCCGGCTGCTGCGACCACCACGAATCGGCGTTGTGCACGTTGCAGGCGCCCGCGTAGGGGTCGATCAGCCCGCCCGCGGCGTCGTGCACCTCGAAGTGGACGTGCGGTCCGCTCGAGAACCCCGAGCTCCCGACCGACCCGAGGCGCTCGCCAGCGGCGACGGCCTCGCCGACGCCCTTCGGCGTGAGCGAGCCGCTCTTCATGTGCAGGTACCAAGCGATCGAGCCGTCGGCGTGGCGAACGTAGATCGCGTTGACCGGCGTCGTCACCGGCAGCGAGCCCAGCGGCCCGCAGTTGCGATCGTAGGCGCCGTCGTCCTTCCTGACGATCGTTCCGCCCGCCGCCGCGACGACGATCATCTCGTCGTGGTCGAGCTTGACCCACGAGAACGGGAACGCCGAGATGTCGACGCCGCCGTGGTTGTACCCGCTCGCAAGGTCGTAGCTGCGCGCACCGCAATACCAGTCGCGCACCTGGTTCGGGAATGCCGGGTCCTCGTCGACGTAGTTCGCGATGACGTTCGGCACCGCGTCGCTCGCGCCGGGCACGAGCCGCGCGGGCCAGGCGAATAGCACGCCCGCCGCCTTCTGCGCCGGCGCGATCGCACCGCGCGCGACGAGATCCGCCACGCTGCGGTCGAGGTCCGCCTGGGTCCGGGCGCGCCACGCGGCGCTCATCTCGTCCATCGGCCCGCGCTCGACGAGCGGTCCGCCTAGGGCGCCGCCGCGCGGCGCGATTCCCTGTGCCGACGCGCCGAGGCTCGCGGCCGCGATCATCGCCGCGGCCAGCCGGCGAATCCCCTGCCTCACTTCGGCGCCATGCGTATGGCGCCGTCGAGCCGGATCGTCTCGCCGTTCAGCATCGGGTTCTCGACGATCGCGCGCACGAGCTGCGCGAACTCGCCCGGACGGCCGAGGCGCGGCGGGAACGGCACCATCTTGCCGAGCGAGGCCTGCACCTCGGGCGCCAGGCCCGCCATCATCGGCGTCTCGAAGATGCCCGGCGCGATCGTCATCACGCGGATGCCGAGTCGCGCGAGCTCGCGCGCGATCGGCAGCGTCATGCCGACGACCGCCGCCTTCGACGCCGCGTACGCGGCCTGGCCGATCTGCCCGTCGAACGCCGCGACAGAAGCGGTGTTCACGATCACGCCGCGCTCGCCCTCGGCGTTCGGCTCGCCCGCCGCCATCGCCTGCGCGGCGAGGCGGATGAGGTTGAACGTCCCGACCAGGTTGATCGCGACCGCGCGCTGGAACCCGGCGAGCGTGTGCGGCCCTTCCTTGCCGACGATGCGCTCGGCGTGCACGATGCCCGCGCAGTTCACGAGGCCCTGCAGCCCGCCGAACGCCTCGACGGCCGCGTGCACGGCCGCCGCGCCGGACGCCTCGTCGGTGACGTCGCAGCGCACGAAGCGCGCGTGCGCGCCGATCTCGCGCGCGAGCGCGGAGCCCTCGTCCGTCTTGAGGTCGGCGATGACGACGCGGCCGCCGGCGCCGGCGACCATCCGCGCGGTCGCCGCGCCCAGGCCCGACGCGCCGCCGCTGACGAGGAACGCGCTGCCCCGGAGGTCCACGTCAGCCGCCCTGCTTCGGCGCGGGCTGCCGGATCACCGACATCGCCGTCGCGATCATTCCGGCGACGTCGGCCGCGTTGGTCGGCAGGATCATCGTGTTGGCCTTGATCGCGAGATTGCCGAACGCCTCGACGTACTGCTGGGCGACCTTGAAGTTGACCGACTGCAGCCCGCCCGGCGACTCGATCGCCTCGGCGACCTGGCGGATCGCCTTCGCGTTCGCCTCCGCGACGGCGAGGATCGCCGCGGCCTGCCCCTGCGCGTTGTTGATCTCCGCCTGGCGCTCGCCCTCGGATTTCGCGATCGCCGCCGCGCGCGCGCCCTCGGCGAGGTTGATCTGCTCCTGCCGCTTGCCCTCCGAGGTCGCGATCACCGCGCGCTTCTCGCGCTCCGCCGTGATCTGCGCCTGCATCGCGCGCAGGATCTCGGCGGGCGGCGTCAGGTCCTTGATCTCGTAGCGGAGCACCTTCACGCCCCAGTTCGGCGCCGCCTCGTCGAGCGCGGACACCACCTGCGCATTGATCTGGTCGCGCTCCTCGAAGGTGCGGTCGAGCTCCATCCGGCCGATCACGCTCCGGAGCGTCGTCTGCGCGAGCTGCGTGATCGCGAGGATGAAGTTCGACGCGCCGTACGAGGCGAGCTTGGGGTCGGTCACCTGGAAGAACAGGATCCCGTCGACCTGGAGCTGCGTGTTGTCCTTCGTGATGCAGACCTGCGGGGGCACGTCCAGCGGGATCTCGCGCAGGTCGTGCCGGTACGCGATGCGGTCGACGAAGGGGATCACGAAGTTCAGCCCCGGCTCGAGGACCGCGTAGAAGCGCCCCAGGCGCTCGACCACCCATGCGTGCTGCTGCGGAACGACGCGGATCGCGCGGACGACGACGATCAGCGCGACGACGAACAGCGCGACGGTGAACAGCGACGATCCTAACCCGAGCATCGGTGGGTCCCCTTCGAAGCGTGGCCGCGTCAGGCGCGGCGGTCGGCGACGACGAGGACCGAGCCCTTCATCGCCACGATGAACATCGTCTCGGCGCGCGGCGTTTCCGGCGTCGCGAGCTCGGCCGTCCACTGCGTGCCGCGGTAGCTGACGCGCGCCGTGCCGTCCTCGTTCCAGCCCTGGACGCGCACGCTCTGCCCGACGTCGAGCGGCGGCTGGGGCGGCGGCAGCGAGCGCCGCAGGCGCCACTGGTGCGCCGCGATCGTGAGCAGGACGCCCGCGATGCCCGCGACGGTGAACTGGATCGGCGACGAGGCGCCGAGGAGCGCGGCGACGCCGCCGACCGCGAGCGCGACCCCCACCGCCAGCAGGTAGTAGGTGCCGGTCATCAGCTCGGCGCCGATCAGCACGGCGGCCGCGATCCACCAGGTCCAGAGGTCGTTCATCGTGGTGTCGTCGTCCTGCGGTCGAGCATAAATCAAGTTGAAGAGCGCCGGGCGGGCCACCATTTGCCGCTTCGGCGCGCCCGCGCGACCCGGCTCGACCGGCGCCGGCGGGCGAGGTATAATTCTCTTTTCGAATCAAGCGCTTTTGGCGCCCCTCGCCGGGGCGTCGGGCGCGAGCGGAGTCCACGATGCCGATCTACGCCTATCGCTGCGCGAAGTGCGGCCACGAGCTCGATGCGCTGCAGAAGCTCTCGGAGCCCGCGCTCGTCGACTGTCCCGCGTGCGGCCAGCCCGCCCTCGCGAAGCTCGTCACCGCCGCCGGCTTCCAGTTGAAGGGCAGCGGCTGGTACGCCACCGACTTCAAGAGCGGATCGAAGCCCGCGCCCGCCGCCGCCGATGCCAAGGCCGGCGCGAAGGCGGAAGGCGCCGCCGCGACGGAATCCAAGGGCGAGTCGAAGAGCGAGGCCCCGGCGGCCGCCGCGTCGACCGGCTGCGGTTCGGGCTGTTCCTGCCATTGACGCGCGGCCGCGCCACGCCATGAAGCGCTACCTGATCGCCGGGCTGCTCGTGTGGGCGCCGCTCGGCATCACGATCTGGGTGCTGCACTTCCTGGTGACGACGCTCGACCAGACGCTCGGCCTCATCCCGGACGCGTGGCAACCCGACCGCGTGCTCGGCTTCCACGTGCCGGGCCTCGGGGTCGTGCTCTCGTTCCTCATCCTCCTCGTGACCGGCGTGGTCGCGGCCAACTTCTTCGGCGCGCGCCTGATCCTGTTCTGGGAGGCGATGCTCGGCCGCATTCCGGTCGTCAAGCAGATCTACTCGTCGGTGAAGCAGGTCAGCGACACGCTGCTCTCCGACAAGGGCAACGCGTTCCGCAAGGCGCTGCTCGTCGAATTCCCGCGCGAGGGCAGCTGGACGATCGCGTTCCTGACCGGGACGCCCGACCGGACGGTCGCGCCGCACCTGCCCGGCGACCACGTGAGCGTCTACGTGCCGACGACGCCGAACCCCACCGGCGGCTATTTCCTGATGCTGCCGCGCTCGCGCACGCGCGAGCTCGACATGACGGTGGACGAGGCGCTCAAGTACATCATCTCGATGGGCGTCGTGGCGCCGCGCGGCATCGCGCCTCGGCGCCCGCGCCGGCGCGCCAGGCCGACACCGGCGCGGCGGTCCCCTCCCGAAATTGACCGGGCCGGCGCGCGGCGCGGCGGTCCACGGCGGACCGCCTGGCGCGCGCGGCCGGCCCGCTCCTGCCTAGAACCCGATTCCGACGCATCGCCTCCGGAGTGCCGACGTGAAACGCACCGATTACTGCGGCCGCATCGACCGCCGCTTCCTCGCCCAGACCGTGACGCTGGCCGGCTGGGTCCATCGCCGCCGCGACCATGGCGGCGTCATCTTCATCGACCTGCGCGACCGCGAGGGCCTGGTCCAGGTCGTCTGCGACCCGGACCGCGCCGCGACGTTCGCGACCGCCGAGAAGCTGCGCAACGAGTTCTGCGTCCGCGTCGCCGGCCTCGTGCGCGCGCGGCCGGAGGGGACCGTCAACCCGAACCTCGTGTCCGGCGAGATCGAGGTGCTCGCGCACGAGATCGAGATCCTGAACGCGTCCGCCACGCCGCCCTTCCAGCTCGACGACGAGAACCTGTCCGAGACCGTCCGCCTCGAGCACCGCGTGCTCGACCTGCGCCGGCCGTCGATGCAGCGCAACCTGATGATCCGGTACAAGGCGGCGATGTCGGCGCGGCGCTATCTCGACGAGCAGGGCTTCGTCGACATCGAGACGCCGTTCCTCTACAAGTCGACGCCGGAAGGCGCGCGCGAGTTCCTCGTGCCGTCGCGGATCCACCACGGGCAGTTCTACGCGCTCCCGCAGTCGCCGCAGCTCTTCAAGCAGATGCTGATGATCGCGGGCTTCGACCGCTACTACCAGGTCGTCAAGTGCTTCCGCGACGAGGACCTGCGCGCCGACCGGCAGCCGGAGTTCACGCAGATCGACATCGAGACCTCCTTCCTCGACGAGGACGAGATCCGGCCGATCATGGAGGGGCTCGTGCGGCGCATGTTCCGCGACGCGCTCGGCGAGGAGCTGCCGCACCCGTTCCCCGTGATGCGCTACGCCGACGCGATGCGCGACTACGGCTCCGACAAGCCCGACCTTCGCGTGACGCTCAGGCTGACCGAGTTGACCGACCTCGTGAAGGGCGTCGACTTCAAGGTGTTCCGCGCGGCCGCGGAGCTCCCGAACGGGCGCGTCGCGGCGCTCCGCGTCCCCGGCGGCGGCTCGCTCACGCGCAAGGAGATCGACGACTACACGGCGTTCGTCGCGATCTACGGCGCGAAAGGCCTCGCCTACATCAAGGTCAACGACGCGTCGAAGCCGAACGACCAGGGCCTGCAGTCGCCGATCGTCAAGTTCCTGCCCGAGGGCGTGCTGCGCGAGATCCTCGAGCGCACGGGCGCCGCGGACGGCGACCTCGTGTTCTTCGGCGCGGACAAGGCCAAGGTCGTGAACGACGCGCTCGGCGCGCTGCGCGCGAAGGTCGGCCACGACCGCGGGTTCGCGGAAGGACGCTGGAAGCCGCTGTGGGTCGTCGACTTCCCGATGTTCGAGCAGGACGACGAGACCGGCGCCTGGGCGGCCAAGCACCATCCGTTCACCGCGCCGAAGGACGGGCACGAGGACCGCTTCGCGTCCGACCCGGGCCACGCGATCGCGAAGGCCTACGACGTCGTGCTGAACGGCTGGGAGATCGGCGGCGGCTCGGTGCGGATCCATCGGCCCGAGGTGCAGGCGAAGGTGTTCGAGGCGCTGAAGATCGGCCCCGAGGACCAGCGCCGCAAGTTCGGCTTCCTGCTCGACGCGCTCGCGCACGGCGCGCCGCCGCACGGCGGCATCGCGTTCGGCCTCGACCGCATGGCGACGCTGATGTGCGGCGCCGAGTCGATCCGCGAGGTGATCGCGTTCCCGAAGACGCAGCGCGGGCAGGACCTGCTCGTCGACGCGCCGTCGCCCGCCACCGAGCAGCAGCTGCGCGACCTGCACATCAAGGTCCGCCCCTCCGACGCGATCAAGGGCTGAGCCCGGGCCGCGCGGGGGCGCGCCGCGCCGCTTGCGCTACACTGGCCGCATGATCCCCGCGGCCGGCAGGTTCGTCGTGCGGCTCGCCGCCGTCGCCGCCGTCCTGCTGGCGGCGTCGGCCTGCGCGCGGACCTCCGACGCCACGATCGCGGTCGCGGACCTTCCGAAGGAGGCGAGGCAGACGCTCGCCAACATCCGGTCCGGCCCGCCGTTCCCGTACGAGCGGGACGGGATCGTGTTCGGCAACCGCGAGGGCCTGCTGCCCGCGATGTCGCGCGGCTACTATCGCGAGTACACGGTGAAGACGCCCGGCGAGTCGACGCGCGGCGCGCGCCGCGTCATCTGCGGCGGCAAGCCGAAGGCGCCCGACGCGTGCTGGTACACCGACGACCACTACCGATCCTTCAGGAAGATCGTCGAATGAAGGTGCCCGATCTCTCGTCGATCGACGATTGCGGCGTGCGCGACTGGAAGGGCGCGATCGAGCCGCTCAAGGCCGCGGCCGGGCATGCGGGCCTCGGGTTCGCGGCCGTCGACCTCGCGAAGGCGAAGGACAAGGCGACGCTCTTCGCCGAGCTCGACCGCGCGCTCGCGCTGCCCGGCCACTTCGGGCACAACTGGGACGCGCTGGCCGACGTCCTCGAGGACCGCGACTGGCTCGGCAAGCACGGGCGCGTCGTCGTGCTCGCGCACGCGGGCGCCTACCGCAAGGACCACCCGACCGACGCGCGCATGCTCGAGGAGATCCTCGGCGAGGCGAGCGAGTTCTGGCAGGAGCGCCACGTCGCGTTCTGGGTCTTCGTCGGGGACTGAGCCCGGCTTGGGATCGGACCCCATGAAAGCCAAACCGGGGTCTGACCCCAAGACCGAACCGGGGTCCGACCCAAGGCAACCCAAGCAACCCGTTTCGACGCTGGTGCTCGTTTACACGCGGAACCTCGACGTCCTGCTCCTCGAGCGGGCCGATTTCCCCGGCTACTGGCAGTCGGTGACCGGCAGCCGCGAGGGTGACGAGCCGCTCGAGGCGACGGCGGCGCGCGAGCTCGCCGAGGAAACCGGCATCGACGCGGCGGCGCACGGCGGGGTCCGCGACTGGCACATGACGAACGTCTTCGAGATCTACCCCCGATGGCGGAGCCGCTACGCGCCGGGCACCACGCACAACAGCGAGCACGTCTACGCGCTCGAGGTGCCGGCCCCCGTCCCGGTGCGGCGCGCGCCGCGCGAGCACCTGTCGCACGCGTGGGTGCCTTGGAAGGAGGCCGCCGAGCGCGTGTTCTCGTGGTCCAACCGCGCAGCGATCCTGGCGTTGCCGTCGCGCGCACGAAGGAGCGAAGCATGACGAAGCGAACGATCGCCGCCTGGGCGCTCGCGACCCTCTCCGCCGCGGCGGCCGTGCCGGCATGGGCGCAGGACGGGCAGCCGGTCCCGGTGCCGGTGTTGACGGTCAGCGCGAGCGCCACGACGACGGTGCCGAACGACCGCCTGCACGCGTGGCTGCGCGCGGAAGCCGAGAACGCGAGCGCGGCGGCCGCGGCGGCGGACGTGAACGCGCGCGTCGCGCGCGTCCTCGGCAAGCTCAAGGCGGTGCCGGGTGCGCAGGTGTCGACGTCGGGCTACACGTCGCAGCAGGTCGCCGAGAAGGGCAAGCCGCTGCGCTGGCGCATCGTGCAGACGATCAAGGTCGAGGGCACCGACTTCGCCGCGATCGGCGACGCCGCCGCGCGCGTGCAAGCCGAGGACGGCGTGCTGCTGTCGGGCATCTCGTTCGGCATCTCGGACGAGCTCCGGCGCCGCACGCAGGACGCGATCACCGAGCAGGCGATCGCGGCCTGGCGCGCACGCGCGCAGGCCGCCGCGCAGGGCTTCGGCATCGCCGGCTGGCGGCCCGGCCGCGTGTCGATCCAGGCCAGCGACCCGGTGCGTCCTTATCCTATGTACGCGCGCGCCGACATGACGATGGCCGCGGCGCCCGCGCCGGTGCCGCTCGAGGCCGGCTCGACCGAGGTCACGGTCTCGGTCAGCGGCGAGGCGATCCTCGATCCCAATCGCCCGCTCGCGCGCTGAACCTCCGAGGGTCAGGTTGCCGACCTGGTTCGCAGCCCGGCCCCTGAAGCACGAAGGGCGCGCCGCTCGCGCGGTGCGCCCTTCGTTCGCGACCGCCGGCGCCGGAGCGCCCGCGGCGGAGCCCGCGATCAGTCGTTCGCGGGGGCCGTCGCCTTCTGCGCGTCTTCCTCGGCGGCGGCCTTCATCGACAGGCGCACGCGGCCCTTGTCGTCGGCCTCGATGACCTTCACGCGGATGACCTGGCCTTCCTTCAGGTAGTCGGAGACCTGGTTCACGCGCTCCTTGGCGATCTGCGAGATGTGCAGCAGGCCGTCCTTGCCGGGGATCAGCTGCACGATCGCGCCGAAGTCGAGGAGCCGCAGCACCGGGCCTTCGTAGATCTTGCCGACCTCGACCTCCGCGGTGATCTGCTCGATGCGCTTGCGCGCGAGGTCGCACGCGTCGGCGTTCACCGACGCGATCGTCACGGTGCCGTCGTCCTGGATGTCGATCGTCGTGCCGGTCTCCTCGGTGAGGGCGCGGATCACGCTGCCGCCCTTGCCGATCACGTCGCGGATCTTCTCCGGGTTGATCTTGAACGTGTACATGCGCGGCGCGTGCTGCGAGATCTCGGTGCGGGCGTGCGGCAGCGCCTCCTGCATGTGCTTCAGGATGTGCATGCGGCCCTCGCGCGCCTGCGACAGCGCGACGGCCATGATCTCCTTCGTGATGCCCTGGATCTTGATGTCCATCTGCAGGGCGGTCACGCCGCGGTCGGTGCCCGCCACCTTGAAGTCCATGTCGCCCAGGTGGTCCTCGTCGCCGAGGATGTCGGTCAGCACCGCGAAGCGGTTGCCTTCCTTGATGAGGCCCATCGCGATGCCCGCGACGTGCGCCTTGGTCGGCACGCCCGCGTCCATCATCGCGAGGCTGCCGCCGCAGACGGAGGCCATCGACGAGCTGCCGTTGCTTTCGGTGATCTCCGAGACGATGCGCATCGAGTAGGCGAACTCCTCCGCCGAGGGCAGCACCGCGGTCAGCGCGCGCTTCGCGAGGCGGCCGTGGCCGATCTCGCGCCGCTTGGGGCTGCCGACGCGGCCGGTCTCGCCGGTCGCGTACGGAGGCATGTTGTAGTGGAGCATGAAGCGCTCGCGGTACTCGCCCATCAGCGCGTCGACGATCTGCTCGTCGCGCGCGGTGCCGAGCGTCGCGACGACGAGCGCCTGCGTCTCGCCGCGCGTGAACAGCGCCGAGCCGTGGGTTCGCGGAAGCACGCCGGTGCGGATCGCGATCGGCCGCACGGTGCGCGTGTCGCGGCCGTCGATGCGCGGCTCGCCCGCGAGGATCTGGTGGCGCACCGTCTTCGCCTCGAGGTCGAACATCAGGTTGCCGGCGGTGCGGCGCTCGTCCGGCGTCGCGTCGGGCGCGAGCACCTCGCTCTCGAGCTTCTTCGCGATCTCCTTCAGCCGCTGCGAGCGCTGCTGCTTGCTGCGCATCCGGTACGCGGCGCGGACGTCCTCGCCGATCGCCGCCTCGATCCTCGCGACCAGCGCGTCGTCCTTCGCCGGCGGCGCGAACTCCCACATCGGCTTGCCGGCTTCCTCGACCAGCTCGTGGATCAGGTCGATGACCGCCTGCTGCTGCTGGTGGCCGAACACGACCGCACCCAGCATCACGTCTTCCGAAAGCTCCTTCGCTTCCGACTCGACCATCAGCACCGCCGCCTCGGTCCCGGCGACGACGAGGTCGAGCTGGCCCGTCGCGAGCTCGGTCTTGGTCGGGTTCAGCACGTACTGGCCGTCGAGCCAGCCCACGCGCGCCGCGCCGATCGGGCCGTTGAACGGGATCCCCGACAGCGCGAGCGCCGCCGATGCGCCGATCATCGCCGGGATGTCGGGATCGACTTCCGGGTTGACCGAGACCACCGTCGCGATGATCTGCACGTCGTTGTAGAAGCCGTCCGGGAAGAGCGGGCGGATCGGCCGGTCGATCAGGCGCGAGGTCAGCGTCTCCTTCTCGGAGGGGCGGCCCTCGCGGCGGAAGAACCCGCCCGGGATCTTGCCCGCGGCGAAGGTCTTCTCCTGGTAGTCGACGGTGAGCGGGAAGAAGTCCTGCCCCGGCTTCGCCGACTTCGCGGCGACCGCAGTGACGAGGACGACCGAGTCGTCGAGGCTCACGAGCGCCGCGCCGCCGGCCTGGCGAGCGATCTCGCCGGTCTCGATCGTGAGCGTGTGCCGACCGTACTGGATGGATTTCTTGACGTGCTTGAACATGGATGGGGTCCCGAAACGACGATGGCCGCGAACGCCGCGGCCATCGGTGGTGGAGACTCAGGTCGCGGCGAGCGCGCGCCCGGCGCGCGGAGCCGCTGCGGTGCCTGCAGGTTGGAAACCCGCCGCGCTCACTTGCGCAGCCCGAGCTTCTCGATCAGCGCCTTGTACCCGTCGGCGTTGCGGCGCTTCAGGTAGTCGAGCAGCTTGCGGCGGCGCGACACCATGCGCAGCAGGCCGCGCCGCGAGTGGTGGTCCTTGACGTGGTCCTTGAAGTGGTCGGTCAGGCCGTTGATGCGGGCCGTGAGCAGCGCGATCTGGACCTCGGGCGAACCGGTGTCGCCCTTGGCGCGCTGGTTCTCGGTGATGACCTTCGCCTTATCGGCGGTGGTGACGGACATGGCAGTCGATCCTGGCTAAAGGGCCCTCGCGGGCCGTTGGGAAGTCGCGCGACCGGTCCGGGCAGGATCCCAGGCTGGGGTCGCGGATTGCTTTGCGGCAAAGAGGGTCATCATAGCATGAAAATCGCTTCAATTTCAACCACTCACGCCTTCGGCCGCCAGGAGCCTCGCCGGATGCGCGTTTCCGTCGCGCACGTCGGCGAGCCCCAGGAAGCGCGCGGCCGAATACACGGCGACGCGCCCCGGCGCCGCGCGGGGCGCCGGCACCGCCGCGCCGTGCCCGAATCGGGCGGCGTCGCGCTCGGCCAGGTCGACGCGCGGCAGCGAACGGACGAGCACGTCCGGCGGCAGCAGCAGCGCGTTGCGCTCCGCGGGGGACATCGCCTCGAGGCGCTCGAGCGTGACGGCGTCGTCGACCGAGAAGCCGCCCGTGGCGGTCCGGCGCAGCGCCGCGAGGTGGGCGCAGGAGCCGACGGCCCCGCCGAGGTCCTCGGCCAGCACGCGGATGTAGGTGCCCTTGCTGCAGTCGACCGCCAGCGCGAGGTCGGGGGGCGCCCAGCTCCGTACGGCGAGCGAATGGATCTCGACGTCGCGCGGCGGTCGCGGGATCTCGACGCCGGCGCGCGCCCAGTCGTAGTAGGCGCGTCCCTGGTGCTTGAGCGCCGCGTGGCGCGGGGGCGTCTGTGTCACGCGGCCCCGGAAGCGCCCGAGCGCCGCCTCGATCGCGGCGGGATCCGCCGGCACGGGCATCGTGCGCACGACCTCGCCCTCGGCGTCGCCGGTGTCGGTGGCCGTGCCGAAGCGCACGACCGCGTCGTAGCCCTTCGGCGCGTCGAGCAGCGCGTGCGCGAGCTTGGTCGCCTCGCCGAACGCGATCGGCAAAAGGCCGGTCGCGAGGGGGTCGAGCGTGCCGGTGTGCCCGGCCTTCTGCGCCGCGTAGAGGCGCTTCGCGCGCTGCAGCGCGGCGTTCGACGTGAGGCCGGCGGGCTTGTCGAGCAGGAGGACGCCGTCGACGCGGCGCCGGGGAACCCGGACGTTCACGAGCCGCGCTTGCGGTCCTCGGCGACGGCGCGGTCGATGAGCTGCGAGAGCTCGATCCCCGTCTCGATCGAGTCGTCGTAGACGAACGTGAGCTGGGGCACCGTGTAGAGCGACAGCCGGTGCGCGAGCTCGCTCCGCAGGAACCCGGCGGTCCGTCCCAGCGCGGCGACGGTCTCGGCCGCGTGCTCGCGCCCCGCGAGGTCGGTCACGTGCACCTTCGCGTGCGACAGGTCCGGGGTCACGTCGACGTGCGTCACCGTGACGCGGCCGACGCGCGGGTCCTTCACCTCCTCGCGCAGGAGCGACATCAGCTCGCGCTGCATTTCGTCGCCGATGCGGGCGGAGCGGGGGGAATGGCGTTTGGGCATGGCGTGCGTCGAGCCGAGGGCGGGCGTCGAGCCGAAAGGCGTAGATAGGATGTCGTAGATAGGGTTTGGCGCAGTAGCCGTTGCGGACACCCTTGCTGCCTTGCGGCGCCCGCGACGTCGACGCAGTGGCGCGCCGACCGGCGGCCAAGATCTATCTACGACATCCTATCTACTGCCTCACAGCGTCCGCGTGACCTCGACGATCTCGTAGCTCTCGAGCTGGTCGCCCTTCTGGATGTCGTTGTACCCGCGCACCGACAGGCCGCACTCGAAGCCGGCCTTCACCTCGCGCACGTCGTCCTTGAATCGCTTGAGCGAGTCGAGCTCGCCGTCGTGGATCACGACGTTGTCGCGCAGGACGCGGATCTTCGCGCCGCGGCGCACCAGGCCCTCGACGACCATGCAGCCGGCGACCGTGCCGACCTTGCTGATGCGGAAGACCTCGCGCACCTCGATCAGGCCGAGGCGGTTCTCCTTCTGCTCGGGCGCGAGGAGGCCCGAGAGCGCCGCCTTCACGTCGTCGACCGCGTCGTAGATGACGTCGTAGTAACGGATCTGGACGCCTGCGCCCTCGGCGAGCTTGCGCGCCTGCGCGTCCGCGCGCACGTTGAAGCCGATGATCACCGCCTTCGACGCGAGCGCGAGGTTGATGTCGGACTCGGTGATGCCGCCGACGCCCGCGTGCACGATGTTGACCTTGACCTCGTCGGTCGAGAGCTTGGTCAGCGCCTGCGACAGGCCCTCGTAGCTCCCCTGCACGTCGGCCTTGATGATGAGCGGCAGCGTCTTCGCGCCGCCCTCGCCCATCTGGTCGAACATGTTCTCGAGCTTCGCGGCCTGCTGCTTCGCGAGCTTGACGTCGCGGAACTTGCCCTGGCGGAAAAGCGCGATCTCGCGCGCCTTGCGCTCGTCGCCCAGCGCGATCACGTCCTCGCCCGCGAGCGGCACGTCGGACAGCCCCTGGATCTCGACGGGGATCGCCGGCCCCGCCTCGGCGACCGGCTTGCCGTTCTCGTCGGTCATCGCGCGCACGCGCCCGAACACCGCGCCCGCGAGCACGACGTCGCCGCGCTTGAGCGTGCCCGCGTGGACGAGCACGGTCGCGACCGGGCCGCGGCCCTTGTCGAGACGGGACTCGATCACGATGCCTCGCGCGGGCGCGTCCTTCGGCGCCTTGAGCTCGAGCACCTCGGCCTGGAGCAGGATCGCGTCGAGCAGCGTGTCGATCCCCTGCCCGGTCTTCGCCGACACCGGGATGAACTGCACGTCGCCGCCGAACTCCTCGGGCACCACGCTCTCGGCGACGAGCTCCTGCTTGACCCGCTCGGGGTTGGCGTCGCCCTTGTCGATCTTGTTGATCGCGACGACCATCGGCACGTTGCCCGCCTTCGCGTGCGCGATCGCCTCGCGCGTCTGCGGCATGACGCCGTCGTCCGCCGCGACGACGAGCACGACGATGTCGGTCACCTTCGCGCCGCGTGCGCGCATCGCGGTGAACGCCTCGTGGCCCGGCGTGTCGAGGAACGTGATGACGCCCTTGGGCGTCTCGACGTGGTACGCGCCGATGTGCTGCGTGATGCCGCCCGCCTCGCCCGACGCGACGCGCGCGCGCCGGATCGTGTCGAGCAGCGAGGTCTTGCCGTGGTCGACGTGGCCCATCACCGTGACGACCGGCGGGCGCGGGAGCGCTTCCGCGGCCTCGCCCTGCTGCGCCTCGGCCAGCAGCGCGTCGGGGTCGTCGAGCTTCGCCGCCGACGCCTTGTGCCCCATCTCGGCCGCGACGATGAGCGCGGTCTCCTGGTCGAGCACCTGGTTGATCGTCACCATCATGCCCATCTTCATGAGCACCTTGATGAGCTCGGCCGCCTTGACCGACATCTTGTGCGCGAGGTCCGCGACGGTGATCGTCTCGGGCACCACGATCTCGCGGACGAGCGGCGCGGCCGGCGCGCCGGCGTCACCGCCTTCCTCGTCGCGATGGCGCGCGCCGACCTTGGGCTGGCGCCAGCCGGTCCCCGCCGCCGGCGTGGCCGTCGCGTCGCCGCCGCGGAGCTTCAGCGCGCGCTTGCGCGCGGCCTCCTCCGAGAACACCGGGCCGGCCGACTTCTTCGCGGGCTTGTCGCGCCGCTCGCCGGGCTTCGCGGCCGGGCGGTGCAGCGTGCCTTCCTTCTTCGCCTCGACGGGCGCCTTCGCCTTCGCCTCGGCCTCGGCCGCGGCCTTCGCGGCCGCCTCCGCGGCGACGCGCGCGGCTTCCTCGGCCTTCGCCTTGCGGCGCTCGGCGTCCTCGTTCTTGCGGCGGATGTCCTCGGTCTGGCGCGCGAACAGCGCCTGCTGCTTCCTCGACTCGGCCTCTCTCGCGGCGATTTCCTCGGCGGAGAGCACCGACGCCGGCGCGGCCGCGACCGCGGGCGCAGGCGGCGTCGGCGGCGCGGGAGGGGGCAGCTCGACGACGGGCTCCGGGACCGGCGCGGCGACCGGCGCCTCGGCGACGACCTCGGCCTCGGGCGCGGGCGCCTCGGCGACGGCCGGCGGCGCTTCCTCGACCGGGGCCTGGGCGTCGCTCTCGTCGCGACGGACCAGCACGCGCTTCTTGCGCACCTCGACCTGGATCGTGCGCGCCTTGCCCGACGCGTCGGGGGCCTTGATCTCGGAGGTCTGCTTGCGCGTCAGCGTGATGCGCTTCTTCGGCTCGCCGGCCGCGCCGTGCTGCTTGCGCAGGTAGTCGAGCAGGCGCGTCTTGTCCTGCTCGGTCAGCTTGTCGCCGGCCTTCTTCGCCGAGACGCCCGCGGCGGCGAGCTGCTCGATGAGCGCTCCCGCCGGCATCTTGAGCTCGGTGGCGAATTGTTCGATCGTCGTCTGGGCCATGCGTACCTCCTCGCCTTCGCGCCGCTAGTGCGCGGTCGCGGCGCTCGCCGCGTCGGCAGGCGTTTCGAACCAGTGCGCGCGCGCCTTCATGATCAGCGCCTGCGCACGGGCCTCGTCGATCCCGGCGATCTCGACCAGCTCGTCGCCGGCCAGGTCGGCGAGCCCGTCGCGGGTCGTGATGCCCGCCGCGGCGAGCTTCGACGCGATCTCGGTGTCCATTCCCTCGAGCGAGAGCAGCGCCTCCTCGACGTTCTCGACGCTCTCCTCGCGAACGATCGCCTCGGTGAGCAGCGCGTTGCGGGCGCGGCTGCGGAGCTCGTTCACCGTGTCCTCGTCGAACGCCTCGATCTCCATCATCTCCTGGATCGGGACGTAGGCGACCTCCTCGAGCGTCGTGAAGCCCTCGGCGACCAGGATGTCGGCGACCTCCTCGTCGACGTCGAGCTTCTCCATGAACTGCGCGCGGACGCGGGTCGTCTCCTCCTCGCGCTTGTTCTGCGATTCCTCGACGCTCATCAGGTTCAGGTGCCAGCCGGTGAGCTCGGAGGCGAGGCGGACGTTCTGGCCGCTGCGGCCGATCGCGATCGCGAGGTTCTCCTCGTCGACGACGACGTCCATCGAGTGCTTGTCCTCGTCGACGACGATGCTCTGCACCTCGGCGGGCGCAAGCGCGTTGACGACGAGCTTCGCAGGGTCGTCCGACCACAGCACGATGTCGACGCGCTCGCCGGCGAGCTCGTTGGTCACCGCGGTGACGCGGGAGCCGCGCATGCCGATGCAGGTGCCCTGCGGGTCGAGGCGCGGGTCGTTCGACTTGACCGCGATCTTCGCGCGGATGCCGGGGTCGCGGGCCGCCGCCTTGATCTCGATGAGGCCCTCCTCGATCTCCGGCACCTCGAGCTCGAACAGGCGCGCGAGGAATTCGGGCGCGACGCGGGACAGGATGAGCTGCGGGCCCTTCGCCACGCGGTCGATCTTCATCACGTAGGCGCGCACCCGGTCGCCGACGCGCAGCATCTCCTTCTGGATCAGCTGGTCGCGCGGGATCACGCCCTCGATGCGGCCGGACTCGACGATCGCGTTGCCGCGCTCGATGCGCTTGACCGTGCCGGTGAGCAGGTTGTCCTCGCGGTCGAGGAAGTCGTTCAGGATCTGCTCGCGCTCGGCGTCCCGGATCTTCTGCAGGATCACCTGCTTCGCGGCCTGCGCGCCGATGCGGCCGAACGTCGCCGGCTCGAGCGGCTCCTCGACCACGTCGCCCAGCTGCAGGTTCTCGCCATGCTCGGGCGCGTCGGTGATCGCGATCTGGCGCGACGGCTCCTCGTGCTCCTCGTCGGGCACGACCGTCCAGCGCCGGAACGCCTCGAAGTCGCCGGTCTCGCGGTCGATCGCGACGCGCACGTCGACGTCGTCGGTGAACCGCTTCTTGGTCGCGGAGGCGAGCGCCATCTCGAGCGCCAGGAAAACCGTCTCCTTCGGGACGTTCTTCTCCCGCGAGAGCGCATCCACCAGCAAGAGCACTTCCTTCCCGCTGTTCATCGTCCTTTTCTCCATTCGATCTTCGGCACGAGCCGTGCACGCTCGATCCCGTCGAGCGGCACGCGCACCGTCCCGGCGTCGGTCTCGACCAGCGCGTCCGCGCCGTCGAGTCCCGCCAGCACGCCGCGCAGCTTGCGGCTGTCGTTGCGCTTCTCGCGCAGCACGAGGCTCGCCTCCTGCCCGCGGAACCGCTCGTAGTCGGCGGCCTGCTTCAGCGGCCGGTCGAGCCCGGGCGAGCTCACCTCGAGCCGCTCGTAGTCGACGTTCTCGACCGCGAACAGCCGCGTCAGCTGGTGGGACAGCCTGGCGCAATCCTCGACGTCGACCCCGCCCGCCTTGTCGATGAACACGCGCACGAGCCGCCCCTTGGGGGAGGTTTCCCAATCGACCAGCTCGTACCCCATCGGGGGCACGGTGCGCTCGAGCAGTTCGCCCAGGTTCGTCGGCATGCGTCCGGTTTTCGCGTCGCCAAAAAAAAATGGGCTGTGCCCAGCCCATTTCCGACGCCTATCTGGGGCGAATTGTACCTCAAATCAAGCCCGAATGACAGGGGCGGCGCCCCTCGGGCGACGGCGCCCGGGCCGCGTGGCGGACGCCCCGCCGCCCGCCCGGCGGCCGGGTCCGGTTGCTAAACTTGGCGCTCCGGCGACCCGGGACGCGATCGATGGTCCGCAGCCTGCCGGATCCGGCCCGTCACCCGAGGACCCCTTGAGATGCCCGACCCGCTGATCGTCGCCCGCAAGGGCGACCTCGAACTGGCGCTCCTCCCCGCGATGGCGAACCGCCATGGCCTCATCACCGGCGCCACCGGGACCGGCAAGACGGTCTCGCTCCAGGTGCTCGCCGAGCAGTTCTCGCGGATCGGCGTCCCGGTCTTCATGGCCGACGTGAAGGGCGACCTCACCGGCATCGCGTTCCCCGGCGCGATGTCGCCGAAGCTCAAGGAGCGGCTCGACAAGCTGTCGATGCCCGAGCCCGCCTGGGGCGGGAGCCCGGTCACGCTCTGGGACGTGTGGGGCGAGCAGGGGCATCCGGTGCGCGCCACCGTGTCCGACATGGGCCCGCTGCTGTTCTCGCGGCTCCTGAACCTCAACGAGACGCAGGAAGGCGTCCTCGCGCTCACGTTCAAGATCGCCGACGACAACAAGCTGCTGCTGCTCGACCTCAAGGACCTGCGATCGCTGCTGCAGTACGTCGGGGACAACGCCGCGCAATTCAAGACGCAGTACGGCAACGTGTCGGCGGCCTCGATCGGCACGATCCAGCGCGGCCTGCTTCAGCTCGAGGAACAAGGCGGCGACAAGTTCTTCGGCGAGCCGATGCTCGACGTCGACGACCTGATCCAGACCGACACGAAGGGTCGCGGCATCGTCAACATCCTCGCGGCGGACAAGCTGATGACCTCGCCGCGCCTGTACGCGACCTTCCTGCTCTGGCTGCTCTCGGACCTCTACGAGCACCTGCCCGAGGTCGGCGACCGCGACAAGCCCAAGCTCGTGTTCTTCTTCGACGAGGCGCACCTCCTGTTCGGCGAGGCGCCGCCCGCGCTGCTCGAGAAGATCGAGCAGGTCGTGCGCCTCATCCGCAGCAAGGGCGTCGGCGTGTTCTTCGTGACGCAGAACCCGCTCGACGTCCCCGACAAGGTGCTGGGCCAGCTCGGCAACCGCGTCCAGCATGCGCTGCGCGCGTTCACGCCTCGCGACCAGAAGGCGGTCAAGTCGGTCGCCGACACGATGCGGCCGAATCCGAAGCTCGACATCGGCCAGGCGATCCTCGAGCTCGCCACCGGCGAGGCGCTGGTGTCGTTCCTCGACGCGAAGGGCTCGCCGGGGATCACCGAGCGCGCGTGGATCGTGTCGCCCGGCTCGCGCATCGGGCCGATCACGCCCGACGAGCGCGGCAAGCTGATCGCAGGCTCGGTCGTGGCCGGCCAGTACGAGAAGACGATCGATCGCGAGTCCGCGTTCGAGATGCTCGCGGCGCGCGCGGGTGGCGGCCAGGCCGTTCCGCAGGCGCCCGCCGGCGGCGGCGCCGCGTCGGCGCCGGCCGGCGGCGGCGTGATGGGTGGGCTCTCCGACATCCTGTTCGGCTCGACCGGCCCGCGCGGCGGCCGCCGCGAAGGCGTCGTCGACGCGCTCGCGAAGAGCGCCGCGCGTTCGGTGGGCTCGTCGCTCGCGCGCGAGATCACGCGCGGTGTCCTGGGCTCGCTGCTCGGCGGAGGACGCAAGTGACGTCGGCAACGACCAGGCGCGCCCTGGCGGCCGTCGTGTGCGCCGTGCTGGCCTCGTGCGGCGGGTCGCCCAAGGAGCCGGTGCCGATCACGCCGCCCTCGGAAGTCGCGAACGCGCCCGTCGCGAGGGTTCCGGTGGCGCCGTCGTCCGCCGAGCGGGCGCCGCAGTCGGCGTTCGCGCCCGCGTCGAAGCTCGACCCGTCCACGTTCCCGCCCGGCGCGATCTACGTCTGTGCAGGCGGCGCGCCGTTGCAGCGCGCAGTGACGGCGATCGAGTTCGACCCCAAGGTCGGCTCGCTGTGCCGACGCCATCCCGAGATGGGACCGTGCCAGTACGAGCGCAACATCTGTCGCCGCAGCGGCGGCCGGGTCTACGCGGCCGACGGCAGCGAGATCACGATGGCGACCGAGGCCGAGTACGACAAGAAGGTGATGCGCGTCCGGTTCCAGGCGAAATAGTCGTGATCCCCCCGAAGCGGGCTTCGCCCGCCTCCCCCCAGGGGGCCCGCGCCCTCGGGGCGGCCCGGCGGGCGCGGCGATCCCCCGAAGCGGGCTTCGCCCGCCTCCCCCCGGAGGGGGCCCGCGCCCTTGGGGCGGCCCGGCGGGCGCGGCGATCCCCCCGAAGCGGGCTTCGCCCGCCTCCCCCCGAGGGGGCCCGCGCCCTCGCGGCGGCCCGGCGGGCGCCGTGACCCCCACGAACCGGGCTTCGCTCGATGCTCCCCCGGGAGGCGGGACGATGCATCCGGAGGACCCCGCGTCCCGTATCCCGGACGTGTCCCGCCCTCCCCGATCCCTGAAGCGCGCCGCCGCGAAGGTCGTCGCGGTGCTGGCGTCGCTTTCCGCGTTCGGCTACGCGCTCGTCGTCGCGGGCCTGTACTACAGCCAGGAATCGCTGATCTTCCCGGGAAGCCCCCTTCCCGCGGATCATCGCTACGCGTTCGACCGCCCGTTCGAGGAGATGTCGATCCCGGTCGAAGGCGCGACGCTCGACGCGCTGCTCTTCCGTCAGCCGGATCCGCGCGGCCTCGTGTTCTTCCTCCACGGCAACCGCGGCAACCTCGAGACCTGGACGACGGGCCTCGACTTCTACCGGCGCGTCAATTTCGACCTGTTCATCGTCGACTACCGCGGCTACGGCAAGAGCAGCGGGAAGATCGAGAGCGAGGCGCAGCTCCACGCGGACGTGCGCGCGGCGTACGACGCGATCGCGCCGCGCTACCGCGGCAAGCCGATCGTGATCTACGGCCGCTCGCTCGGCACCGGGCTCGCGGTCCGCCTCGCGCGCGACGTCGCGCCGCGGCTGCTCGTGCTCGTCTCGCCCTACACGAGCCTGGTCGCGGCCGGCCTGCGCCGCTATCCGTTCGTCCCCGAGTTCCTGATGAAGTACCCGATCCGCACCGACGCGATGATCGGCGGGGTGACGAGCCCGGTGCTGCTGCTGCACGGGTCGAAGGACACGCTGATCCCGGCGAGCGACAGCGAGGCGCTGCGCGATCTCGTGCGCGCGCCGGTCGAGCTCGTGCTGATCGACGACGCGGGGCACGGCGACATCCACCGCGACGCCCGCTACCTCGACGTGCTCGCCGATCGCCTGGCCCGCGCCGCGGGACGCTAGGCGTCCGCGCGGGAGCGCAGGCCCGAGCGCGACGCGCGGTCGTGCGGAGTCGGCTAGCCCACGTGCTGGTGCAGGAACGCGAGCGTGCGCTTGCGCGCCAGCGCCGCCGATTCGGGGTGGTGGCTGCCGCGGTGATCGCAGTTGAACCCGTGGTTCGCCGCGTAGATCTCGACCTTCACCTCGGGGTGCGCCGCCGCGAACGCGCGCACGCCCTCGACCGGGATGTGCATGTCCTGCTCGCCGAAATGCGCGAGCACCGGGCAGCGCGGCTTCTCGCCGACCGCCTCCAGCATGCCGCCGCCGTAGTAGGGGATCGCGCAGGCGAAGCCGGGCAGCCGCGCCGCGGCCATCCACGTCACGTAGCCGCCCCAGCAGTAGCCGACGACGCCGACCTTGCCGGCCGTCGCGGCGACCTTTTGCGCGGCGGCGACGTCGGCGAGCGCCGTGTCGATCGGCGATTTCGCCTTGAAGTCGCGACCCTGCGCGACGTCGTCGTTGGTGTAGCCCAGCTCGATGCCGGGGCGAATGTGGTCGAACAGGGCCGGCGCGATCGCGACGTAGCCGTCGGCGGCGTACCCGTCGCACACCGCACGGATATGGCTGTTCACGCCGAAGATCTCCTGGACCACGACGAGCCCGCCGCGCGGCTTGCCCGCGGGGTCCGCGCGCCAGGCCGCGAGCTTGCGGCCATCCGATGCGACCAGCTGGATCCAATGTCCCATTTGTCGACGCTCCTCGCTCGTCCGATCGTCGCCACGATAGGCCAACCCGCGCAGCGCGGCAAACCCGGCCATGGGCGGCCCCTCTGCACAGGGCGCGGCGATCTTGCTATAAGCGTCCGTGAGGCCGCGACGCGACTCGGCCTCCCCCGCCCCGGAGAACGACATTGCGCGCCTCGCCCGACGGGCCCGGATCCACGCCGGGACGACGTCGCTGGGAATCCGACCTCGAGCCGCTGATCGGGGCGCCGACAGGCCGGCTCTGGCGCGTGCACAGCGACTCGGTCAACAGCGCGCTCGTCGAGCGCTGGCTGCCGCCGGGCGTCGCCGGCCGCGCGCTCAAGACCGACCTTTTCGACGAAGCGATGGGCGAAGGCCTGCATCCGCTGCTCGCGTCGCGCGGCTTCGCCGTCGTCGCGCTGGACATCGCGCCCTCGGTGCTGCGTGCCGCATCGAAGCGTCACCGGGGGCTCGGCATCGTCGCAGCCGACGTCCGGCGCCTGCCGTTCGCCGACGACGCGTTCGACGTCGTCGTCTCGAACTCGACGCTCGACCATTTCGGGAGCCGCGGCGAGATCCTCGACGCGCTGCGCGGCCTGCGACGGGTGATGAAGCCCGGCGCGCGCCTCGTGATCACGATGGACAACCTGTGGCATCCGGCGGTCGCGCTGCGCAACGCGCTGCCGCACCGGATGCTCCGACGCGTCGGGCTCGTCGACTATCCCGCGGGAGCCACCGTCGGACCGCGGGGGCTCGCCCGCCTGCTGACCGAGGCGCGGCTCGAGGTGCTCGACACCGCCGCGATCCTGCACTGCCCGCGCGCGCTCGCCGTCCGTCGCGCGCGTTCGATCGAGCGCTCCGGATCGGCGCCGCCGCGGGCCCGTCTGCTCCGGCGGCTCTCGCGCTGGGAAGCGCTCGCACGGCTGCCGACGCGCAATCTCACCGGTCACTACGTCGCGATGCTGGCGCGCAAGCCATGACGCCGCGGAAGCCGCTCGCGAGCCGCCGGTCGCGACCGATCGTCCTCCGCCGATGGGACGCCGCGAGGTGAGGTCGTACTACCCGAGCGGGAGCGCGTGGACGCGCGCGCTCGGGTCGCTGCGCCACGAAGGTCCGCGCACGTTCGCGCTGAAGCTCCTCTCCGCGGCCGGCTACCGCCGCGTCGTGCTGCTGGAGCGGCCGCTCGACGAGCCGATCCCGGACGGGCCGCCGGCGGAAGGCGCCGTGTGCGGGAGCCTGGGCGTGGACGGCCTCGACGAGTACCTCGCGTTTCGCCCGGACGCCGATCGCGCCGCGATCTCGGCGCACTTCGTCGACGGCTTCGAGTGCCACGTGCTGCGCCGGGAGGGCCGCATCGTCTCGGCGTGCTGGGCGACCGCGAGGTCGCAGTGGGTGTCGTACCTCGGGACGACGTTGCCGCTCGCCGAGGGCGACGTGCACCTGACCGATGCGTGGACGCATCCGGACCACCGCGGCAAGGCGTATGCGCACCTGCTCTGCCTCCACCAGCTGCGCTGCTTCCGCGATCGCGGCTTCCGGCGCGCGGTGCGCTCGACCATTCCGGAGAACCGCTCGGCGCTGCGCGTGCACGCGAAGAGCGGATTCCGGCCGGTGGCGGTCCTGGTCACCGTGCGCATCGGACCGTGGCGGCCGCAGTTTCGTCGCGCGTGGCGAGGGGGCGAGCCATGACGCGCGACGAGGACGGCGCGCGCGCGGTGCGATGGACCGCGTGGCTGCGGCCGCTCGCCGACGCCTTCCTGCCGGTCACGATGCTGCGCGGGCGCTCGCGCGAGACCGGCGAGGCCGCGTCGATGGTCGTCGCGGGCTCGCTGCAGCGGGTCCAGTGGCTCGTCGACGGGTTCTTCGCCTCGCCGCCCGCGCACGAGCCCCTCGGCCACGTACCGGCGTGGCGGCTCGCGCGAACGCTCCGGAGGCACGGCGCGTCCGCCGACCTCGCGGTCGCGCGCGTCGCGCGCGTGTCGGCCGCCGCGCTGGGCTTCGACGGCGACTGGCTGCCGGTGCCGGACTGGGTGGGCATGCGCCTCGTCGCGCCGTTCGACATTGGCGCCCTCGCGAAGCGAAGCCACAGCCTACGTGAGGACCTCCGGCGCTCGCGGCGCGCGCGCTTCACCGTCGAGATCTCGCGGCGCGCGGAGGACCTCGCCGCGTTCTACCTCGATTACTACCTGCCGTTCGTGCGGCATCGCCATCGCGAGGACGCGTTCCTGCGCGGCCCGCGCTACCTGCGCCGCCGCTTCCGTCACGGCGGCATCCTCTGGATCCTCCGCGACGGCGAGCGCGTCGCCGGCGCGCTGTTCGAGCGACGCCGCGGCATCCTCGACGCCGTGGCGCTCGGCCTCAGGCACGGCGACCTCGCGCTCGTCCGGCAGAGCGTGTTCGCCGCCACCTACGCCGCGCTGATCGAGCACGCGCGAGCGTCCGGCTGCGTCGCGATGGACCTGCGCGGCAGCCGTCCGTCGCCGCTCGACGGGCTCACGCGATACAAGCGCAAGTGGGGCGCGCAGGTCTACGACCGCGCCGACGTCGTGTCGACGACGCTCGTGCGCTGGCAACGGCCGACGCCCGCGGTGGCGTCGCTGCTCGCGCGACTTCCTCTGATCTTTCGCGACGACGGCGGCTTGTCGGTGGTCGGCTTCGCGAACGGGTCCGGCGGCGCGTCGATGCGCGAGGCGCTGCGCCTGCCGGGGCTCAAGCGGAGGATCCTCGCGACGCGAAGCGCGCCCCTGCCGGCCGTCGCGCAGGACGACGGCGTCGCGCTCGCGCCGCTGGACGCCGACGCGGGCCCGCGAGCGCTGCTCGCCGCCGCGGGAACCGGCACCGCCTGAGGACCGCATCCGTGTGCGGCATCGCAGGCATCGCCTTCACGGATCCCGCGCGTCCCGTGGACCCGGCCGTACTGCGGCGGATGACGGACATCCTTCGCCACAGGGGACCGGACGGCGAGGGCTTCCTCGAGGCGCCCGGCGCGGGACTGGGCTTCCGGCGCCTCAGCATCGTCGACCTCGTCACCGGCGACCAGCCGATCGCCAACGAGAACCGGAGCGTCACGGTCGTCTGCAACGGCGAGATCTACAACCATCGGGCGCTGCGCGAGCGGCTCTCGGCCGCCGGTCACCGTTTCGCGACCGCCTCCGACGTCGAGGTGATCGTCCACCTGTACGAGGACGTCGGTGATGCGTTCGTCGAGCACCTCCGCGGGATGTTCGCGCTCGCGCTGTGGGACGCGAAGCGAGCGCGCATGCTGCTGGCCCGCGACCGGATCGGGATCAAGCCGCTCCACTACGCCGTGACCGGCGACGCCCTCGTGTTCGGCTCGGAGCAGAAGGCGATCCTCGCGTCCGGCGCGGTCGCCGCCGAGCCGGATTTCGTCGCGATGCGGCAGCTCCTGACGCATGGCCGCGTGAGCTCGCCGCGCACGCTCGTCGCGGCGATCCGCTCGCTGCCGGCGGGCCATCTGCTCTCGTGGTCGGCTGGGAGCGTCGAGACGCGCCAGTACTGGGACGCGACGTTCCCGCCGCGGGACGCGTACGACCGTCGCCGCCCGCCGGCCGATTGGGCGGACGAGCTTCGCGCGAGGCTCGAGAGCGCGGTGCGCTCCCACCTCCAGGGCGACGTGCCGATCGGCGCGTGGCTCTCCGGCGGGATCGACTCGAGCGCGGTCGCGGCGCTCGCGTCCCGCCACGTCGATGGGCGAATCCCGACGTTCACGATGCGGCTCGACGATCCGCGCGACGACGAGCTCCACGGCCTTCGCGCGCTCGACGCGTTCCCCGAGTTCCGGCTCGACGGCCACCCGGTCGTCTGCGGCGCCGCCGATTTCGCATCGATGCCCGACGTGGTCTGGTCCGGCGAAGGCTCGATCCTCGCGACGACCGGCCTCGGCCAGCATCGCGTCGCGCGCGAGTCGGCGCGGTACGTGAAGGCCGTGCTGACCGGCGAGGGCGCCGACGAGGCGCTCGGCGGCTATTCGTGGTATCCGACGCTCGCGAGGCTCGCGCCGATCTTCCTGCTGCCGCGGCCGGTCCGCCGCGCGATCTCGCGCGTGCCGCCGATCGCGCGCCGCTGGCCGGGCGCCGCCGCGACGATCGCGGGCCCGCGCGAGATGGGCTACGAGCGGTATTCGCTCAGCATCACGCACCTGCCGTCGCAGCGCGTGGCCGAGGCGATCGCCTCCCCGGGCGCGCTCGCGGCGATGCGCGCGGGCGACGACCCGTTCGACGCCGGGCCGCCGCCGCCGGGCATCGAGCGATGGCATCCGTTCGCGCGCATGCAGTACTTCGACCTCAAGCACCGGCTCGGCGACGGCGTCATCGTGGGCCTCGACCGCGCGTCGATGGCCCATTCGGTCGAGGCGCGGGTCCCCTTCCTCGACCACGAGCTGGTCGAGTTCTGCGCGCGCATCCCGCCCGACGTGAAGCTCCGGGGCGGCGTCGAGAAGACCGTGCTGCGCCAGGCGATGTCGAGCGTGCTGCCGCGCGAGATCGCGACGCGCCCGAAGTACGCGATGCGCGTTCCCGTCGAGCGGTGGCTGCGCGACCCGCTGCCGCCGTTCGCGCGCGAGGTGCTCGCACCCTCGTCCCTCCGCGCGACCGGCTACTTCGTCCCTGAACGCGTCGACGAGATGCTCGCGCGCCACCGCGCCGGCGCAGAGGATTGCGGGCAGGCGATCTCGGCGGTGCTCACGATCGAGCTGTGGGACCGGATGTTCCGCCGCGCGCGACTCGACCTGCCCGCCTGATGCGCCGCCGTCTGCGCGACATCCCCGCGCTGCTCGCGACCCCGATCGGGCGCGCCGAGATACGCGAAGCCATCGGCTACCGGTCGTGGCCGATCTCCTCGCGCGTCGCGTGGCTGCACCGGCGCACCGTCGCGCGCTCGACGCGGGTCGTCGCGGTCGTCGGGTCGCTGGGCAAGACGACGACCCGGCGCGCGATCACCGCCGCGCTCGGGCTCCCGCCCAACGACGACTTCCACAACGCCTGGGGCGCGGTCGCCCGGTCCGTGACCTCGATCCGTCGCGGCCAGCCTCACGCGGTGATCGAGGTCGGCATCGCCGACAAGGGCCAGATGCGACCCTACGCGTCGGTGATCCGGCCCGACGTCGCCGTGGTGACGTCGATCGGAAGCGAGCACCATCGCAGCCTGGGCACGCTCGAGGTGACGCGAGACGAGAAGGCGTGGATGGTCCGCGCGCTCGGTGCCGGCGGCGTCGCGGTGCTGAACGGCGACGACGCGAACGTGACGTGGATGGCCGGCGAGACGCGCGCGCGCGTCGTCACGTTCGGATTCGGCGAGCGATGCGACGTGCGCGCGGAGGACGTGGCGGTCGACTGGCCGCGCGGGATGCGATTCCGCATCGTCGCGTCCGGCCGCTCGTACGACGCTTCGATCCGCCTGCTCGGCCGCCACCTGGTCTATCCAGCGCTCGCGGCGTTCGCGGTCGCGCTCGTCGAAGGCGTCGCGCCGGACGAGGCGCTCGCGCGCATCTCGGCGGTGCCGCCCGCGGGCGCGCGGCTCGAGCCCGTGCCGCTGCCCGGCGGCGCGACGCTCCTGCGCGACGACATCAAGTCGACGACCGAGACGATCGACGCCGCGCTGGACCTGCTCGAATCGGTGCCCGCGCGGCGACTGGTGGTCCTCGGCGACGTATCCGAGCCCGTCGGCCCGCAGCTGCGCGTCTACCGGCGGTTCGGCGAGCGGGTCGGCCGCGTCGCCGACGCCCTCTTCCTCGTGGGCGCCGGCTACCCCAAGTACCGCCCCGGCGCCCGGGGGGCGGGGATGGCGTCGGATCGGATCGTCGATTGCGGCCGCTCGCCCCGGCGCGCCGCCGAGCTCGTCGCTGCCGCGATCCGGCCGGGCGACGTCGTCCTGGTCAAGGGGCGCGATACGCAGAAGCTCGACCGCGTCCGGCTGATCCTGACCGGGCGCGACGTCCGCTGCGACATCCCGACCTGCGGCATCCAGACCGTCGACTGCGAGTCCTGCGGGATGCTCGGGCGCGGATGGAAGCCCGGCGAACTCCTGCCTTGACTTGCGCGGGCCAGGAAATCCCGGCGCGGCTGTCGTTGCCCGACTGCCTCGTGGGGCCTGCCAACGCCGGCGGCCGGCGCCCCGCCCGACACGTCGCCCATCCGCGAGTTACGCAGGGCTTCCCGGGCGGCGAGCGTTGCGCAGGTCGAGCGGCTCGGTCGACACCGCCGCCTCGCGCCCGACGATCACGCGCTCGCCGACGCCGGGAACTTCGCCGTCGGCGCGCCTCTCGACGAGGCACATCGAGTCGAGGAACGTGACGGACCGTATGTCGCGAAATGCCGCCGTATCCGGCCGGGGGGCGGGCGGGAAAAAAGGATCGAGCAGCGACGACGGCTCGCGCTCCGCCTTCCACCACCGCAGGTTCACCCAGTCCGCCAGGCGCTTCAGGAACGCCATCGACGTGTCGGGGCGATCGACGCCGCCGCCCCAGCCCTTGAGGTACGAGCAGTGGAGGTCCTCGATCGCGTAGATCCCGCCGGGGCTCACGTGCCGGAAATAGCTGCAGAACGTCATGACGATGTCGCGCGACGTGTGCGACCCGTCGTCGATGAACACGTCGTAGCGCGGCGAGCGCGCGACGATCGCCCTGTACGCCGGGTCCGAGTTCACGTTGCCGACGACCACGGCGATGCGCGGGTCGTCGAAGGCCAGCGCGCCGCACTTCGGGTCGATGTCGCACCCGAGGACGATCGACGCCTGCGGGAAGTACTTCGCCCAGAGCTCGAGCGAGCCGCCGTTCTGCACCCCGATCTCGGCGAACGCGACCGGCCGGCCGCGGAAGCGCGCAAACACCGCGTCGTACGCGTCGAGGTACAGCGACCACTTGTCGGAAAGCTTGCCGGCGTGGCTCGAATAGAGCTCACGCAAGCTCGGGAGATCCGCCATGCGCGCATTGTAGTGCGGTCGCGGCCGCACGCTCGTCGTACCGAAAGCAGGTGATCGCTCAGGCGCCCTCCACAATGAAAAAGCCCGGCACGAGGCCGGGCTTTTCCGTTGCATGGGTGCCTGACGATGACCTACTTGAGCGTTCGCCGCGACGCTATCGCTTGCTTAACCCCGACCGCTTCGCGGCCGAGGTTAGCGAACGCCGCTCGCTCTCGCTCGTCGTACCGAAAGCAGGTGATCTCTCAGGCACTCTTGGCAACGAAAAAGCCCGGCGCATGGCCGGGCTTTCTCGTTGCATGGGTGCCTGACAATGACCTACTTTCGCGCGCGCATTGCGCACTATCATCGGCGTGCTGCCGTTTCACGGTCCTGTTCGAGATGGGAAGGAGTGGGGCCGGCAGGCTATGGTCGTCAGGCGTAGGGGTTTCAGCGCTCAGCTGTCAGCTCTCAGCATGCAGCAAACGCTTGCCCATGGGCGGCGTCTTTGCTGAATGCCGACTGCTGAACGCTGACAGCTGAAAGGAAGGCAAGGATCGGGTTGGCTCGTATCGTTCGAGCGCAAGGTTATGGGATCAAGCCGCACGGGCGATTAGTACCGGTCAGCTCAACGCGTTGCCGCGCTTCCACCTCCGGCCTATCAACGTGGTGGTCTGCCACGACCCTTCAGGGGGCTCGAGGCCCCGGGAGATCTCATCTTCAGGCGCGTTTCCCGCTTAGATGCTTTCAGCGGTTATCGCTTCCGCACATAGCTACCCGGCGATGCGACTGGCGTCACAACCGGTACACCAGCGGTGCGTCCACTCCGGTCCTCTCGTACTAGGAGCAGCTCCCGTCAAATCTCCAACGCCCACGGCAGATAGGGACCAAACTGTCTCACGACGTTTTGAACCCAGCTCACGTACCACTTTAAATGGCGAACAGCCATACCCTTGGGACCGGCTACAGCCCCAGGATGTGATGAGCCGACATCGAGGTGCCAAACACCGCCGTCGATATGAACTCTTGGGCGGTATCAGCCTGTTATCCCCGGCGTACCTTTTGTCCGTTGAGCGATGGCCCTTCCATTCAGAACCACCGGATCACTAGGTCCTGCTTTCGCACCTGCTCGACTTGTCAGTCTCGCAGTCAAGCTCGCTTGTGCCCTTACACATTGGAGCGCGATGTCCGACCGCGCTAAGCGAACCTTCGAGCTCCTCCGTTACGCTTTGGGAGGAGACCGCCCCAGTCAAACTGCCTACCATGCACGGTCCCCGATCCGGTTAACGGACCAAGGTTAGAACCGCAATGACGTCAGGCTGGTATTTCAACGTTGGCTCCATGAGAGCTGGCGCCCCCACTTCAAAGCCTCCCAGCTATCCTACACAAACCTCATCACAGTCCAATGCAAAGCTACAGTAAAGGTGCACGGGGTCTTTCCGTCTTGCCGCGGGGAGATTGCATCTTCACAAACACTTCAACTTCGCTGAGTCTCAGGAGGAGACAGTGTGGCCATCGTTACGCCATTCGTGCAGGTCGGAACTTACCCGACAAGGAATTTCGCTACCTTAGGACCGTTATAGTTACGGCCGCCGTTTACCGGGGCTTCGATCAAGAGCTTGCACCCCATCACTTAACCTTCCGGCAGGCGTCACACCCTATACGTCGACTTTCGTCTTTGCAGAGTGCTGTGTTTTTGTTAAACAGTCGCAGCCACCGATTCTCTGCGGCCCCCTTCGGCTCCCCCTGTACGGGTTCACCTACCAAGGGCACACCTTATCCCGAGAAGTTACGGTGTCAATTTGCCGAGTTCCTTCTCCTGAGTTCTCTCAAGCGCCTGAGCATATTCAGCTCGCCCACCTGTGTCGGTTTGCGGTACGGTCGTCGTGGAACTGAAGCTTAGAGGCTTTTCCTGGGAGCCTGGTATCACCCGCTTCGAGTCTGCAAGCAGACCCTCGACGTCGCGCCTCGACTAAGCCCGACGGATTTGCCTGTCGGGCACGCCTACACGCTTGAACCGGGACGTCCAACACCCGGCCTGGTTAACCTTCTCCGTCCCCCCCCATCGCATTCCACGTCGGTGCGGGAATATTGACCCGCTTCCCATCAGCTACGACTCTCGTCCTCGCCTTAGGGGCCGACTCACCCTGCGCCGATGAACGTGGCGCAGGAAACCCGCTGGGCTTACGGCGAGCAGGCCTTTCACCTGCTTTATCGCTACTCATGTCAGCATTCGCACTTCCGATACCTCCAGCAGCCGTCTCCAGCCGCTTCACAGGCCTACGGAACGCTCTCCCAGGCCACTTCAGCTGTCAGCAATCAGCACTCAGCCTTCCTACCATCTAGGCATCGCCGAAATCTCGCGATATTCGGCTTGCCAACGCCGTGCGCGCTCTTCGACGTAGCCCAGGTCCGTGACCAGCGCATCTCGCGCCCCGATCAGCAGAAAGCGCTTGAACTCGCGAGTCGCTTGGCAAACCCTTCAGCGGGATTGACGCAAATCGCTCGCGCGCCGGACCTTTCACGTATTGCTCGATCTGCGGCCACGCCAGACTCGGCGCATCCCAGCGATATCGCATAAGCCCGCTGGAACACCTGCAAAATCGGCGACGCCGTTTCGGGCCATCGGTTGGTATTGGTGTTGCTGATCTAGCTGATAGCTGACCACCTGCAGCTTCGGTGCACAGTTTGAGCCCCGTTACATCTTCCGCGCAGGACGACTCGACCAGTGAGCTATTACGCTTTCTTTGAATGATGGCTGCTTCTAAGCCAACATCCTGGCTGTTCATGCCTTCCCACCTCGTTTCCCACTTAACTGTGTCTTGGGGACCTTAGCTGGCGGTCTGGGTTGTTTCCCTTCCGACGATGGACGTTAGCACCCACCGTCTGTCTCCCGTGCTCGCACTCTTCGGTATTCGGAGTTTGCAATGGCGTGGTAGAGCGCGATGCTCCCCACTACCATGACAGTGCTCTACCCCCGAAGGTGATGCACGAGGCGCTACCTCAATAGCTTTCGGAGAGGAACCAGCTATCTCCGGATTTGTTTAGCCTTTCACCCCTACCCACAGCTCATCCCCTACCTTTTCAACGGTAGTGGGTTCGGCCCTCCACGAGGTGTTACCCCCGCTTCAGCCTGGCCATGGGTAGATCATCCGGTTTCGGGTCTACGCCCCGCAACTAAGCGCCCTGTTCGGACTCGCTTTCGCTGCGCCTTCCCTATGCGGTTAAGCTCGCTACGGAACGTAAGTCGCTGACCCATTATACGGAACGTAAGTCGCAGTTGACAGCTGTCGGTCGACCGTAGGCAGTAACTGCGCGCCGCAGCCCATGCATACCGCATCGGCTCGCCGTGTACGCAAGTCATCCCTTGCGGGACTCCCACTGTTTGTATGCATGCGGTTTCAGGATCTGTTTCACTCCCCTTCCGGGGTTCTTTTCGCCTTTCCCTCACGGTACTGGTTCACTATCGGTCGATCACGAGTATTTAGCCTTGGAGGATGGTCCCCCCGTCTTCAGACAGGATTTCACGTGTCCTGCCCTACTTGTCGCAAGCTTGGTTCCACCGACGCCCCTTCGTGTACGGGGCTGTCACCCACTGCGGCCGCCCTTTCCGACGTTCCACTGAAGCATCGGCTAAAACTTGCAGGCTCTTCCGCGTTCGCTCGCCCACTACTAGCGGAATCTCGGTTGATTTCTGTTCCTCCGGCTACTGAGATGTTTCCAGTTCACCGGGTTCGCTCCCTCCGCCCTATGTATTCAGGCGGCGGTGACCCTTGCGGGCCGGGTTTCCCCATTCGGACATCTGCGGATCAATGCTCGTTTGCCAGCTCCCGCAGCTTTTCGCAGGCTGCCACGTCCTTCATCGCCTGTGATCGCCAAGGCATCCACCACATGCACTTAGTCGCTTGACCCCATAACGTTGCGCTCGCATCAGGAGACAGAGGGCAGAAGACAGAGGTCAGATAACACCAGTCGCCCCCCACCCTCGCACCGCGAGCACACCGTATTTGGTGTGTTTGCGCTCCCTCCGCTTCCACCTTTTGTGTCGGAAACGAAGGTCGATACAAACCAACCCAAACATTCACGAGCTCTCATCAAGCCCGTGAACGCCTTGCCTTCCTGATTGTTAAAGAGCGGTGCAGCTATCAGCTGTCAGAGCCTCAGCCATCAGCTTTCAGCAACCGCACGCTCGCACGCAGAGCGCGCGCGCGCACACCTGATATCGATGCCGATAGGTGCGTTGGTGGAGCTGGACGGGATCGAACCGACGACCCCCTGCTTGCAAAGCAGGTGCTCTCCAACTCTCCTTCAGCGCTGGCTTCAGCGGTCAGCTCTCAGCACACCACGGCCATGGGCACCCAGTCTGACCGCTGAATCTGGTGGGTCTGGATGGATTCGAACCATCGACCCCCGCCTTATCAAGACGGTGCTCTAACCAACTGAGCTACAAACCCGAGGTCGGATGTGCGTTTGTGGCAGGACTGCTTCAGGCTCGCGGCAACCGATAGGCGTGGGCACCGGAAGGCTTGGGAGGCCAGGGCGTCGGTCGCAGGCGTCATCGCTGACCCCTGCCAACTGACTCCTGTCTCCTGATTCCGAGAAAGGAGGTGATCCAGCCGCACCTTCCGATACGGCTACCTTGTTACGACTTCACCCCAGTCATGAAACGCACCGTGGTAGGCGGCCTCCTTGCGGTTAGCCTACCTGCTTCTGGTACATCCCACTCCCATGGTGTGACGGGCGGTGTGTACAAGACCCGGGAACGTATTCACCGCGGCATGCTGATCCGCGATTACTAGCGATTCCGACTTCATGCAGTCGAGTTGCAGACTGCAATCCGGACTACGATCGGCTTTCTGGGATTGGCTCCACCTCGCGGCTTGGCAACCCTCTGTACCGACCATTGTATGACGTGTGAAGCCCTACCCATAAGGGCCATGAGGACTTGACGTCATCCCCACCTTCCTCCGGTTTGTCACCGGCAGTCTCCCTAGAGTGCCCTTGCGTAGCAACTAGGGACAAGGGTTGCGCTCGTTGCGGGACTTAACCCAACATCTCACGACACGAGCTGACGACAGCCATGCAGCACCTGTGTTCCGGTTCCCTTTCGGGCACCCCCAGCTCTCACCGGGCTTCCGGACATGTCAAGGGTAGGTAAGGTTGTTCGCGTTGCATCGAATTAATCCACATCATCCACCGCTTGTGCGGGTCCCCGTCAATTCCTTTGAGTTTTAATCTTGCGACCGTACTCCCCAGGCGGATCACTTCACGCGTTAGCTACGGTACTCAGAGATCGCTCCCCGAACACCCAGTGATCATCGTTTAGGGCGTGGACTACCAGGGTATCTAATCCTGTTTGCTCCCCACGCTTTCGTGCCTGAGCGTCAGTGTCAGCCCAGGGGGCTGCCTTCGCCATCGGTGTTCCTCCGCATCTCTACGCATTTCACTGCTACACGCGGAATTCCACCCCCCTCTGCCACACTCCAGCCCGCCAGTCTCCAATGCCATTCCCAGGTTGAGCCCGGGGCTTTCACATCAGACTTAACGAACCGCCTGCGCACGCTTTACGCCCAGTAATTCCGATTAACGCTCGCACCCTACGTATTACCGCGGCTGCTGGCACGTAGTTAGCCGGTGCTTATTCCGCCGGTACCGTCAAAAACGAGGGGTGTTATCCCTCGCCTTTTCTTCCCGGCTAAAAGCGGTTTACAACCCGAAGGCCTTCTTCCCGCACGCGGCATGGCTGGATCAGGGTTGCCCCCATTGTCCAAAATTCCCCACTGCTGCCTCCCGTAGGAGTCTGGGCCGTGTCTCAGTCCCAGTGTGGCTGATCATCCTCTCAGACCAGCTACCGATCGTCGCCTTGGTAAGCCATTACCCCACCAACTAGCTAATCGGACATCGGCCGCTCCTCGAGCGCGAGGCCCTTGCGAGTCCCCCGCTTTCCTCCATAGAGCGTATGCGGTATTAGCCCGGCTTTCGCCGGGTTATCCCCCACTCCAGGACACGTTCCGATGCATTACTCACCCGTTCGCCGCTCGCCGCCAGGGTTGCCCCCGCGCTGCCGCTCGACTTGCATGTGTAAAGCATGCCGCCAGCGTTCAATCTGAGCCAGGATCAAACTCTTCAGTTGATCTTGACAATTACTTTCAGTCCTCAAGACTCACTCGAACGCCCATCCCCGAAGGGACGGACACGAGCCGACGATCCGTAAAGACCGCCAGCCCGCACATAGCGTCGTGTGAGCACCAGCTTGTGAATCCCCGCAGACCAGGCCCGAAAGCCCGGCACGCGAGCACCCGCCGGCACCCACACCTATCGATTGCGAATTGTTAAAGAGCGCGCCGTTCGAATCCGCGAACGCCGCCCGGGGTCGTTCGACACATCCGGGAGGGGTACTGCGTCTTGGAACAGCGAAGGGTTGAAATGATAGCGCGATTCGGGCGCTCGCGCAACACTCCCGTCACGCGCGGCGCGGGCGGGGCCGCGTGCCGGCGTCCGCGTCCGCCGGCTTCGGATACTTCCACTTGTTGTGGATCCAGAGCCAGTCCGCGGGCGACTCGCGGATCGTCGCCTCGAGCAGGCGCGCGTAGGTCTCCGCGATCTCGACGCCCGCGTTCTCGCCGTACGGCGGCTCCGCGATCACCGTGAGGCGCACCTCGTAGCGGCCGCGCGCGACGCGCTTCATCGCGACGTAGACGACCGACGCGTCCAGGTAGCGGGCGATGCGCTCGGGGCCCAGGAAGAACGCCGTGTCCCGGTTGAGGAACCGGATCCAGTGCTTGGGCATCTTCCTGAGCGGCGTCTGGTCGGCGAGCAGCGCATAGGCGCGCGGCTCGTCGCCGCGTCGCATCACCTCGTAGAGGAACGACCGGTGCGGGATCGGGTTCGCGCCGAAGCGGCGCCGCGCGTCGCGCACGTACGCATCCACGGCCGCGAGCCGCAGCGGCTTGTACACGACGTCGATCGGGATGCCGAGATGCGCGCCCGCGGCGAGCAGCAGCCACTCCCAGTTGCACACGTGGCCCGCGAGCAGGATCACCGATCGACCCTGCGCCTTGCAGCGCTCGACGACCTCCGGGTTCAGGATCGCGACGCGGTCGCGCAGCGCGTCCGCACTCGCGCCGTAGCCCCAGATCGCCTCGAACATCGCGGCGCCGAGGTTGCGGTAGCAGTCGCGCAGGATCCGCCGGCGCTCGGCGGCCGGGACCTCGGGCAGCGCACCGTCCAGGTTGGCCTGCGCGAGCGGCACCCGCCAGCGGACCACGTAGTAGGCGACGACGAAGACGACCCAGCCCACCGGGTACAGCATCGCCAGCGGGAAGGCGGCGAGTATGCGCAGCAGTATGCTCATGGCCAACGTGAACGCGCCCCGGACGGGCCGGGGCGCGACGGAGAGCGGCGGTGAGCGTAAGCGATTTCGGCAGGCGCGGCAACGAAGGCGGCGGGCCGGGTCGGCTCGCGTCCCCCGAGCCAGGGCTCTCGCTCTGGTGGTGCGCGCTCGCGCCCGGCGACGACGCGCTGACGGCGCTCCGCGCGACGCTCTCGGGCGAGGAGCTCGACCGTGCGACCCGGTTCGGCACCGAGGCGCTGCGGCGGCGATACGTCGCGGGACGCGGCGCGTTGCGCGAGACGCTCGCCTTCGCGCTGGGCCTCGCGCCGGCCGACGTCCCGATCGTGCGCGGGGCTCGCGGCCGCCCGGCGCTCGCGCCGCCGCACGCGCTCGACTTCAACGTGACGCACACCGAGGGCGTCGCGGTGATCGCGCATCTGGCGCGTCCGGGATGGCGCGTCGGCATCGACGTCGAGGGCCTCGACCGCGACGTCTCGCACGACGGGCTCGCGCGAAAGTTCCTGACCGAGCGCGAGCGCACTGCGATCGCCTCGCTCGACGACGACGCGCGCCGTCGCGCGTTCCTGCGGCGCTGGACCTGCAAGGAGGCGATGAGCAAGGCGACCGGCGAGGGACTCTCCGCGCCGTTCCGCGAGTTCGGCGTCGACGTCGTCCGCGGCTTCGCCGTGAGCGAGGGACGCGGTGCGTACGACCCCGCCCGGTGGACGCTGCGCGCCGTCGCGATCGGCCGCGGCCTGGTGGCGACCGTCGCGCTCTGGGCGCCGGTGCCGGAATCCGACGCGCTGTCGGACGTCGGCCGACTTGCCACGCGCGGGGCCGGCGCGTAGGATGGTCTATGACATTGTCATAACCCCTTGATTCCACGACCGACGGAGGGCCGCGATGCTGAACTTCAACCGCAACGAACGCGCCGGCGACGCGAAGTCCAGCGACAAGGGCGCGCTCCGCCCCTCGATGGCCCTCAACCCGCCGCCCGGCGGCACGACGTCGGCCGTGGGTCGCTACGCGCCGGCCGGGAGCGTCGCGCCGACCCCGCCGGCCGCTTCTCCGGCCGCACCTGCCCCGGCGCAGCAGGTCGTGCACCACGAGGCGCCGGCGGCCGGCGGCGCGCCGACCACCGGCTCCGGCGGCAGCAAGCTGATCGTCGGCCGCAACGTGAAGTTGAAGGGCGTCGAGATCACCGACTGCGAGATGGTCGTCGTCGAAGGCCAGGTCGAGGCGAGCGTCTCGAGCAAGGGCATGCAGATCGCGAAGCCCGGCGTGCTCAAGGGCACCGCGACGATCGACGTCGCCGAGATCGACGGCGATTTCACCGGCGAGCTCACGGTGCGCAACAGGCTCGTCGTCAACGGCACGGGCCGGGTGTCGGGAACGATCCGCTATGGCAGCCTGATCGTCGCCGAAGGCGGCGAGGTGACGGGCGACGTGAAGCGGATCGACGACGCCGGGACGCCGGTGCTGCACGCGACCGCCGACGCTCGGTCGGCGGGCCCGGGCGCCCGACCGAGCTGACCGTCGCCATCGTGCGCCGCGCCGCGGCGCATGACGCTTCGGTGACGGCGCGCGGTTGATTCGGCGCGCGCGTTTCCCGTATCCTGCCGCCTCCACGCCGCGAGGCGGCGAGGCGTCGCGCGTACCGTCGTCGCGCGCCCGCAGGACGGGAACACATGGCCGCGAAGAAACCGACCGTCGCGCGCAAGCGCGCTCCCGCGCCCCGCCGGCGCGCCAACCGAGCACGCCGCCGCAAGCCCGCGGGTCGGCCGATTCCGGTGCATGGCGAGGCCGGCCCGGCGGTGAGCCCGGCCGTCGCCGAGCGTCTCGATGTGGCCGAGCGCGTCGAGGCCAAGGAGCTCGCGCAGGCGAGCGCGATGCGCGACCTGCTCTCGGGCGTCGCGCCGTCGGAGGCTCGCGCGGTACTGAAGCGCCTGCTCGCCGAGCAGGCCGAGCGCGAGCACGCCGCCGAGGAAGCGGCGGACGACGAGCTCGCGCCGGACTGGCGCTCGCGCGGCTATCCCTACCTCCACCGGATGTCGCGCAAGAACTACGAGCGCAACAAGTACCGGCTCCAGGTCGAGCTCCTGAAGTTCCAGTCGTGGGTGCGCGATGCCGGCCAGAAGGTCGTCATCCTGTTCGAGGGGCGCGACGCCGCGGGCAAGGGAGGAACGATCAAGCGCTTCATGGAGCACCTCAACCCGCGCGGCGCGCGCGTCGTCGCGCTCGAGAAGCCTTCGGTCGCCGAACGCGGCCAGTGGTATTTCCAGCGCTACGTCCAGCACCTGCCGACCGCCGGCGAGATCGTGCTGTTCGACCGCTCCTGGTACAACCGCGCCGGCGTCGAGCGTGTCATGCGGTTCTGCTCCGACGGCGAGTACGAGGAGTTCCTGCGGCAGGCGCCCGAGTTCGAGCGCAACCTCGTGCGTAGCGGCGTCCACCTGTTCAAGTTCTGGTTCTCGGTGAGCCGGCAGGAGCAGGCGCGCCGCTTCGTCGAGCGCGAGCGCCACCCGCTGAAGCAATGGAAGCTGTCGCCGATCGACCTCGCGTCGCTCGACAAATGGGACGAGTACACGAAGGCGAAGGAGTCGATGTTCTTCCACACCGACACCGCCGACGCGCCGTGGACCGTGATCAAGTCGGACTGCAAGAAGCGCGCGCGGATCAACGCGATGCGCTACATCCTGCACGCGATGCCCTACGAGAAGCGCGACCTCGACCGCGTCGGTCCCGTCGACGCGCTGCTCGTCGGGCGGGCGCACGTCGTCTATGAGCAGGGCGAGCAGGCGCTGGCGCCACGGCCCTGAAGCCCGGCCGCTGCTTGCCCGCTCAGCGCGATCGCCTGGGCGTGAGGACCAGGAAGCCGGTCTGCTGGTAAAACCGCTGGAGATCGTGCGTCGCCGACCACGGCGCGCGCTGCACGAAGTCGATGTTGCGACGCTCGGGCGGCAGCGTCTGGGCGAAGTCGGGCATCGTGCCCATCTCGTAGGGCCCGTCCTCGTAGATCCTGAGGTCGTCGATCAGGAGCACGTCGCGGCAGGGGTGGCGCAGCTTCGCGATGAGCGCGAGCTCGCGCTCGAGCGGCAACCGCCGGTCCGCGTCCTGCTCGTCCTTGTAGCCGGCGAGCCCGAAGTCGGCGCCCGGGAAGTGCGCGTCCAGCCAGAACAGGATCGGAGCGTCGCGCGGCACGCCCGGAAGCACGCGCGAAAGCGCTTCCTCGCTCGTCCCGTGGATCACCTCGATGCGCGCGTCGCCGCTGAATCGCTCGCGCGCCGTTGCGGCGATGTCGGCGTGGATCTCGACCGTCCAGATGCGGTCGAAGTGGAAGTACGACGCGTACTGGACACCGTCGCCGATGCCGGTCCCGGTCTCGAAGAGCGACCGGCAGCCGTAGGCCTCCATCATCGACTGCAGGTTGAAGAAGCGGAGCGTTCCCATCGGTCGTCGCGGGTCGGCGCGCAGCGCGCCGCCGCCGAATCTAGCACGACGCGATCCGGGACCCGGGGAATCAGTCGATCGCGCCGAGAATCGCCGCGCTCGACGACGTGCCGATGCGGTTCGCGCCGGCCTCGATCATCGCGAGCGCCTCGGCGAGCGTCCGGATGCCGCCGGATGCCTTGACGCCGATCGACGGGCCGACCTCGGCCCGCATCAGGCGCACGTCGGCCGTCGTGGCGCCGCCCGAGGGGTGGAAGCCCGTCGACGTCTTGACGAACGCCGCGCCCGCCTCGACGGCGAGGCGGCACGCCAGGCGCTTCTCGTCGCCGGCGAGAGCCGCGGCCTCGAGGATCACCTTGACCGGCGCGCCGGCCGCCGCGCGGACCACCGAAGCCATGTCGCCGGCGACCAGCGCGACGAGGCCGCTGCGCAACGCGCCGACGTTCATCACCATGTCGATCTCGCGCGCGCCGTCGTCGACGGCGAGTCGCGTCGCCATCGCCTTCGCTTCGGCGCGATCGCAGCCGTGCGGGAAGCCGACGACGCTCGCGACCACCGACCCGGTGCCCGCGAGCGCGTCGACGGCCGCCCGGACGTGCCAGGGTTGGACGCAGTAGCAGCCGACGCGCCAGTCGCGGACGACGGCGGCGCCCGCCCGCACGTCGTCCAGCGTCGCCTCGGGCTTCAGCACCGAGTGGTCGAGCATCGCGGCGAGCGTCGCGCGGTTCACGGGAGCTTGACGCCTCCCGCGCGCGCGCGGGCAAGGCTCTGGTCGAGGTATGCGTCGAGCTTCGCGCGGTCGGCGAACTCGGGGGTCGTGTCGGGTACGCCGAGGTAGTAGACGACCAGCGCGGGCGTGCCCGCGCGCGCGGCCGCCTCGGACGCGTAGAACCGCCACTCGGTGCGCGGCGTGTCGGCGAATCGCGCCCTGGCGATGCGGACGTCGAGTCGTCCGGAGACCGGCTTCGCGTCGAGGAGCGGTGCCTCCGACTTCGTGAACGGATCGATGCCCGCGACGGCGATCCACGGGTAGGTCGCGTCGGTCTCGACTCTCACCACGACCGCGGCGTCGGCCTCGCTCGCCCCGCGCGCGATGCCCCACGCCATCGTCGCACCTGGGGCGGCGTAGGCATCGGCGCTGCCGTGGACGACGGTCTGCGCATGCGCGGCGCCCGCGAGCAGCGCGACGATCGCCAGCGCGCGACGCCAACCACGCAGCGCGATCACGATGCGCCTCCCGGCAGCAGCGCCAGCGCGTCCTCGGCGAAGCGCAGCGCGACCGCCGCACCGTCGGGGATCACCTCGCCGGGCCCGGCGTTGTAGCGCACCGCGTGGAGCGCCCGGCCGCCGCAGCGGAGGTCGTACTCGATCTTCTCGCCGAGGAAGGCATGCGAGACGACGGTCGCGGCGGGCGCCCCGCCCGCCTCGCGCACGAGGCCGATCGCCTCGGGGCGCAGGACCACGCGCACCGCGTCGCCGCGCGCGATGCCGGCGGCGACGCCGCGCACACGCAACGTGGTGCCCAGCGCCGACACCGTCGCAACGCCGCCGTCGAGCTCCTCGACGCGGCCGGGCACGAGGTTCACGCGCCCGACGAAGGTCGCGACGAACTCGTTCGCGGGCCGGTGGTAGAGGTCCTGCGCGGTCCCTTCCTGCACGACCTGCCCCTGGCTCATCACCGCGATCCGGTCGGAGACCGCCATCGCCTCCTCCTGGTCGTGGGTCACGTAGATCGTCGTGATCGCCAGCCGGCGCTGCAGGTCGCGGATCTCGGTGCGCATCTGCACGCGGAGCTTCGCGTCGAGGTTCGACAGCGGCTCGTCGAACAGGAGCACGCGCGGCCGGATCACGATAGCCCGGGCGAGCGCGACGCGCTGCTGCTCGCCGCCGGAGAGCTGGCTCGGGAACTGGTGCTCGTAGCCCGCGAGCCCGACCATTCGCAGCACCTCCGAGACGCGGGCGGCGATCTCGGCGGCCGGCAGCCGCCGCACCTCCAGGCCGTACGCGACGTTGTCGGCGACCGGCAGGTGCGGGAAAAGCGCGTAGTTCTGGAACACGAAGCCGATGCCGCGCGCGTTCGCCGGCAGCGTCGTGACGTCCTCGCCGCCGAACCGGATCGCGCCCTCGTCGGGCTTCTCGAAGCCGGCGATCATCCTGAGCGTCGTCGTCTTGCCGCAGCCCGAGGGCCCCAGCAGCGTCAGGAACTCGCCGGGCGCGACGTCGAGGCGCACCTCGCGCGCAGCGTAGACCTCGCCCTTCACGCGGTGGCTGAACCGCTTCGACACGCCGTCGACGCGCACGCCGATCGTGGCCTCGCCCATGCCGCTCATCCCCCCAGGAGGCTCGTGACCTGCGCCGAGCCGGGCGCGCGGAACGCCCGCAGCACGCGCCCGATCAGCGCGATCACCGCGAACACGACGACGACGACGAACACCGAGAACGCCGCCGCCGGCCCCAGCGCCAGCTCGGTGATGTTCTCCAGAATTTTCACGGTGATCAAGGTCCAGCTGACCGACACGAGGAATATCGTCGCGCTGATCGCGGTCATCGACCGGATGAACACGACGCCGAGCCCCGCGAAGAACGCGGGCAGGATCAGCGGGAGCGTCACGCGGCGGAACGTCGTGCCGCTGCTGGCGCCGAGCCCCTGGGACGCCTCCTCGAGGCTCCTGTCGATCTGCTGCAGGAGCGCGATCGTCGCGCGGATCCCGGTCGGTCCGTAGCGGAACACGTAGCAGGCGACGATCAGGAGCGCGGTCCCAGCGAGCTCGATCGGCGGCTCGTTGAACGCGATCAGGTACGCGATGCCGACGATCGTCCCCGGCAGCGCGTAATTCACCATCGACACCGCCTCCATCGTGCGGCGTCCGGGGAACGACTTGCGCGTGACGAGGTAGCCCAGCAGGACGCCGTAGAGGCCGCCCAGCGGCATGGCGAACGCCGCGATGACCAGCGTGTCGCGGATGACGCGCAGCCCCTCGGTGAAGATCACGCGGTAGTGCGCGAGCGTGAGCGCGTGGTTCGCGCCCAGCGCGACGACGAGCGACGCGTAGAGCAGCAGCGCGTAGAAGTAGACGATGACCAGCGTGACGAGCGCGCAGGCCGCGAGCAGCGCCGCGCGGACGCCGGGCGACACGCTGTCGTGCGGCGCCTGTCCCGCGCCCTTTCCGGTGACCGTCACGTAGTAGCGGCGGCTCACCCAGTAGCGCTGCAGCAGGAACACCGCGAGCGCCGGCACCAGCAGCACGAGCGACAGCGCGGCGCCGCCGCGCAGGTCGAACAGGCCGGTGATCTGCAGGAACGCCTGCGTGGGCAGCACCGGGAACTGGTTGCCGGCGAGGATCAGCGGCGTCGCGAAGTCGGCCAGCGAGGCCGCGAACAGCAGCAGGAACGCGTTCGCCAGGCCCGGGACGCAAAGCGGCAGCGTCACCGTGCGGAACACGCGCCAGCGCGACGCGCCGAGCGACAGCGCCATCCCCTCGATGTTCGAGTCGATCGCGGCGAGCAGCGGGCGCAGCGTCAGGTACGCGATCGGGAAGTAGGTGAGGATCTCGGAGAACAGCGTGCTCGTCAGGCCGTAGACGGTGACGCCCTTCAGCCCCAGGAGGTCGTAGGTGATGAGGCCGCGCGGGCCGAACGAGAAGATCATCGCGATCGCGGTCGTGAACGGGGGCGAGACGAGCGGCAGCAGCACCGCCGCGTCGACGGCGGTCAGGAGCCAGCGCGGGAGCCGGGCGCGCGCCGCGGTGAACGCGAACAGGAAACCGACGATCGTTCCGCCGACCCCGACCAGCACGCCGAGCAGCATGCTGTTCCCGAACGCGCGGACCTGATGGCGATCGGTCAGGACCGCGACGAACCCCGACGCATCGAACTGCCCCTTGTCGACGAAGATGCGCGCGACGAGCGTCGCCATCGGGTAGACGACGAACAGCGCCAGCAGGACCCACAGGGCGGCGACCGCGAGCGCGACCGCGGGGTCGCGTCGCAGGGCGGCGGCGCCGGTCACGGCGGTGCGGATCGGGACGCGGCG
>JBGAHH010000023.1:0-54494 GCA_044226265.1 Casimicrobiaceae bacterium
GCGCGACGCCGTCCACGCGTCGCGCCGCACGCGGCGCGATCGCGTGACCGCGCTCCCGCGCGTGCCGGCGGGCGCGGCCCGCCTCGCCGAATGAAGGCCAGCATCGTCTCCGACAGCCACGATCGGACGCGCGCGCTCGAGGCGGCGGTCGAGGAAGCGCTCGCCGAAGGCGCGGGCGTCGTCATCCATTGCGGCGACGTGATCGGCGCGAACACGCTTCGGCCGCTCGTGCGCTTCGGGGTCCCGGTGCACGTCGTCCACGGCAACAACCTGGGCGACCCGGGGGCGTTCGCGCGCATCGGCGCGTCGACCGGGGGGCTCGTGACCTACCACGGCGCCGACGCCGAGCTCGTGCTCGCGGGCCGGCGGATCATCGCCACCCACTACCCGCACTACGGTCGCGGACTCGCCTGCACGGGCGACTGGGACGTCGTCTGCTGCGGCCACTCGCACGAAGCGGGCGTGGTCCGCCAGCCCAACGTCAAGGGCTCGCACACGTGGCTCGTGAACCCGGGAACCGTCGCCGGCCTGGGTGCGCCGGCGACGTGGATCTTCGCGGATTTCGAGAGCCTCGAGTTCGAGATCAGGCCGCTGGCCGCGGCCGACCCGTCCGCCGCCTAGGGAATCTCTGCGTAACCCCACGGCGCGCGCGACCTCGCATGAACGGAATGAAAAGGCTCGTATCGTCGGCGCTGCTCGGCCGCCCTTCGGGACGCGCCGGGCGGGGCGCTGGCAGCGTTGCCCGCCTTGATCGTGGGGCCTGCCACGACCTGCGGCGGACGCCTCGCCATCATCCCCGCCCGACGCGTCGCGCATCCGCGGGTTACGCAGAGCTTCCCTTGGTGCCGCCCGGGGCGCGTCGTCCGCGTACGGCGCATGTGCACCGTCGCGGTGCGGGGTTTACGCTGGCCGGGCTTTCGGGATAGATTGCCCCGGATCGTCGCGCCGGGCGCCGGCGCGACGGCCCCCTCCCGACTCCCGCCTTCCGAAAGGCCTTCCATGCGCATCGCCACGCTACGCCGCGTCCTCGGCGCCGCCCTGACCGCCGCCGCGGTCGCCCTCGCGTCGCCCGCGGGCGCGCAGGAGCTGAAGATCGCGGTCGCCGCCGACGTCACGTCGATCGACCCGCATTTCTTCAACCTGTTCCCGAACAACAACATCGCCGAGCACATCTTCGACAAGCTCGTGCAGATGGACGCGGACTCGCGGATGATCCCGGGCCTCGCGACGTCGTGGAGGACGATCGACCCGACGACCTGGGAGTTCAAGCTGCGCAAGGGCGTCAAGTTCCACGACGGGAGCGAGCTCACGGCCGAGGACGTCGCGTTCTCGATCGACCGCGTCGGCCAGATCCCGAACAGCCCGGGCCCGTTCGTCGCGTACACGAAGGCGATCGTGGGCAAACAGATCGTGGATCCGTACACGATCCGGTTCAAGACCGCGGTGCCGCATCCGCTGATGCCCAACGACCTGTCGACGATCTACATCGTCAGCAAGAAGGTCGCCACCGGCGCCTCGACCGAGGACTTCAACACCGGCAAGGCGACGGTCGGCAGCGGGCGCTTCAAGTTCGTGCGCTACGTGAACGGCGACCGCATCGAGCTCGCCCGCAACGACGCGTACTGGGGCGAGAAGCCGCCGTTCGAGAAGGTCACGTTCCGGATCATCAAGAACGAGGCGGCGCGCGTCGCGGCGCTCCTGTCCGGCGACGTCGACGCGATCGAGCAGCCGCCGATCGCCGACCTGCCGCGCCTCAAGGCCGACCCGAAGTTCGTCGTGACCTCGAAGATCTCGCACCGCGTCATCTACTTCAACTTCGACTTCCTCGAGCGCTCGAGCCCGTTCGTCACCGGCAAGGACGGCAAGCCGCTCGCGAAGAACCCGTTCCTCGACCTCCGCGTCCGCCGGGCGTTCAGCAAGGCGGTCAACCGGCAGGCGATCGCCGACCGCGTGATGGAAGGCCAGGCGACGCCTTCGGGCCAGCTCGTGTCCGACAAGCTGTTCGGCAACGTGCCGGGCCTCAAGGCCGACGCCTACGATCCCGAAGGCGCGAAGAAGCTCCTCGCCGAAGCGGGCTACCCGGACGGCTTCAACCTCACGATCCACGGCCCGGCCGGCCGCTACGTCAACGACGAGAAGATCGTGCAGGCGGTCGCGCAGATGCTGACGCGCGTCGGCGTCGTCTCGAAGGTCGAGACCGCGCCGATGGCGCCTTACTCGGGCCGCGCGAGCAAGCAGGAGTTCAGCTTCCACATGGTCGGCTGGGGCGCGTCGACCGGCGAGGCGTCCTCGCCGCTGCGCTCGCTCCTCGCGACGTTCAACCGCGACAAGGGGCTCGGCGCGGTCAACTGGGGCCGCTACTCGAACGTCAAGGTCGACTACGTGATCGAGCAGGCGATCCAGCAGGTCGACGACGACAACCGCCGCGCGATGCTGCAGCAGGCGACGAAGCTCGCGATGGACGACCTGGGCCTGATGCCGGTGCACTTCCAGTACACGATCTGGGCGACGAAGAAGGGCATCGCCTACACGCCGCGCACCGACGAGTACACGCTCGCGTTCCAGTTCCGGCCCGTCAAGGGCTGAGACCGCGCGAGGCGATGGGCGACAGGCGATAGGCGGCAGGCAAGCTCGCGCCGCATCGGCGCGACCTCCTTCCCCGTCGCCCGTCGACCTTCGTCCATCGCCGCCCTTCCCATGCTGGTCTTCGTCATCCGCCGCAGCCTGCAGAGCGTCGTCGTGCTGCTGGCGATGTCGATCATCGTCTTCGTCGGCGTCTACGCGATCGGCAATCCGATCGACATCCTGATCAACCCGCAGGCCGACCAGATCGACCGCGAGCGCGCGATCGCCGCGCTCGGGCTCGACAAGCCGCTGTGGGAGCAGTACCTCGTGTTCCTGAAGGGCGCGCTGTCCGGCGACCTCGGGCGGTCGTTCGTGCACTCGACCTCGGCGCTCCGCCTGATCCTCGAGAAGATGCCGGCGACGCTCGAGCTCGCGGTCTCCGCGATGCTGATCGCGATCGTGGTCGGCATCCCGCTCGGCCTGTGGGCGGGCCTGCGGCCCAACGCGCTCTCGGGGCGCACGATCATGGCCGGCTCGATCCTCGGGTTCTCGCTGCCGACGTTCTGGGTCGGCCTGATGCTCATCATGGTGTTCTCGGTGATGCTGGGCTGGCTGCCGTCGAACGGGCGCGGCGCCACCGTCGACCTCCTCGGCGTGCCGGTGTCGTTCCTGACGCTCGACGGGCTCCGGCACCTCGCGATGCCGGCGACGAACCTCGCGCTCTTCAACGTCGCGCTGCTGATCCGGCTCACGCGGTCCGGCGCGCACGAGGCGCTGCTCCAGGACTACGTGAAGTTCGCTCGCGCGAAGGGCCTCTCGAACCGGCGCGTGATCGGCGTGCACGTGCTGCGGAACATCCTGATCCCGATCGTGACGGTGATCGGGCTGCAGTTCGGCGCGCTGATCGCGTTCGCGATCGTCACCGAGAGCGTGTTCGCGTGGCCGGGCATGGGCAAGCTCCTGATCGACTCGATCAACCTGCTCGACCGGCCGGTGATCGTCGCCTACCTGCTCGTGATCGTGACGCTCTTCATCGTGATCAACCTCGCGGTCGACATCCTGTACTCGGCGCTCGATCCGCGCGTGCGCCTCTCGGACGGCGCGGGATGAGCGCGATGCGGCGCGGAGGCCGACGTTGAGCGCCGCGCCCGCGCCGGCCGCGCAGTCGCCGTTCCGGCGCATCGTCGACGACTTCTTCGCGAACCCGGTCGCGACGTTCGGCTTCGGGCTCCTCTGCCTGATCGTCTTCTTCGCGATCTTCGCGCCGCTGATCTCGCCGCAGAACCCCTACGACCTCGCGCAGATCGACGTGATGGACGGCCGGCTGCCGCCCGGCTCGACGACCTCCACCGGCGGCACGTTCTGGCTCGGGACCGACGACCAGGGCCGCGACATGCTGTCGGCGATCTTCTACGGGCTGCGCATCTCGCTCGCGGTCGGCGCGGCGAGCACCGTGCTCGCGCTCGTCATCGGCCTCGCGGCCGGGCTGACGGCCGCCTACCTCGGCGGCCGCGTCGAGTCGATCGTGATGCGGATCGTCGACATCCAGCTCTCGTTCCCGGCGATCCTGATCGCGCTGATCCTGATCGCGGTGCTGGGGCAGGGGACCGGCAAGGTGATCGCCGCGCTCGTCACGATCCAGTGGGCCTACTACGCGCGCACGGTGCGCGCCGCGGCGCTGGTCGAGAAGCGGAAGGAGTACGTCGAGGCGGCCCGCTGCCTGGCGCTGCCGCCCGCGCGCATCGTGTTCCGGCACCTCTTGCCGAACTGCCTGCCGCCGCTCATCGTCGTCGCGACGGTGCAGGTGGCGGCCGCGATCGCGCTGGAGGCGACGCTGTCGTTCCTCGGCCTCGGCCTGCCGATCACCGAGCCTTCGCTCGGGCTCCTGATCGCCAACGGCTACCAGTACCTCCTGTCCGGCAAGTACTGGATCAGCTTCTTCCCGGGCATCGCGCTGCTCGCGACGATCGTCGCGATCAACCTCGTCGCCGACCAGCTCCGCGACGTCCTGAATCCGAGGCTCCAGCGTTGAGCGCGGACGCGGAACCCCTGCTGGCCGTCAACGGGCTGCGCACGCACTTCTTCACCAAGGCGGGCATCGTCAAGGCCGTCGACGACGTGAGCTTCTCGCTCTCGCGCGGCGAGGTGCTGGGCCTCGTGGGCGAATCGGGCTCCGGCAAGTCGATCACCGGCTACTCGATCATGGGTCTCGTCGACCCGCCGGGGCGCATCGTCGAAGGTTCGATCCGGCTCGACGGCCGCGAGCTGACGACGCTCGACGCCGAGTCGATGCGGCGCCTGCGCGGCAACCGGATCGCGATGATCTTCCAGGACCCGATGATGACGCTGAACCCGGTCCTGCGCATCGACCGCCAGATGATCGAGGCGATCCTCGCGCACGACGACGTCGGCGAGGCCGCCGCGCGCGAGCGGGCGCGCGACGCGCTCGCGCGCGTGGGCATCCCGTCGCCCGACGAGCGGCTGAAGGCGTATCCGCATCAATTCTCGGGCGGCATGCGCCAGCGCGTCGCGATCGCCATCGCGCTGCTGAACGCCCCCGACCTCATCATCGCCGACGAGCCGACGACCGCGCTGGACGTCACGATCCAGGGCCAGATCCTCTACGAGGTGCAGAAGCTCGCGCGCGAGACCGGCACCGCGCTCGTCTGGATCACGCACGACCTGTCGGTGGTCGCCGGGCTCGCCGACCGCGTGTGCGTGATGTACGCGGGGCGGATCGTCGAGCAGGGAACGACCGCGCAGGTGCTCGACACGCCGGCGCACCCGTACACGCAGGGGCTGCTCGACAGCGTTCCCTCGCGCAACGCGCGCGGCGCGCGCCTTAAGCAGATCCCGGGGATGACGCCGTCGCTCGCGCACCTGCCGCCCGGCTGCGCGTTCCGCGAGCGCTGCCCGCGCGCGGACGACGCCTGCGGCATTTCGCCGCTCATGGACGTCGCGACCGCGGATCCCGGCCGCGGCGTGCGCTGCCACCGTCCGCTCGTGACATGGACCTGACCGCGGCGCCGCTCGTCGAGCTGAAGGGCGTGTCGAAGCGCTTCGTGAAGACGCTCGACGTTGCCGCGCGGATCGCGAACCTCGCCGGGGCGGGGATGCGCGAGGAGGTCGTGCGCGCGGTCGATCGCGTCGACCTCGCGATCGCCGAGGGCGAGGTCGTCGGGCTGGTCGGCGAGTCCGGCTGCGGCAAGTCGACGCTCGGGCGGCTGGCGGTCGGCCTCCTGCCGATGTCGGAAGGCGAGCGCCGCTGGCGCGGGCGGCCGATCGACGGTCTCGCGCCCGCGGCGGCGCGCGAGCAGCAGCTGCGGATGCAGATGATCTTCCAGGACCCGTACGCGTCGCTCAACCCGCGGCTGCGCGTCGTCGACATCGTCGGCGAGGCGCCGGTCGCGCACGGGATCATCTCGCGCCGCCAGCAGGTCGAGTACGTCGGGCTGCAGCTGAACCGCGTCGGCCTCGACCCGACGCTGATGCGGCGCTTCCCGCACCAGTTCTCCGGCGGGCAGCGCGCGCGCATCGGCATCGCGCGCGCGCTCGCGGTGAAGCCGGAGTTCCTCGTGTGCGACGAGTCGGTCGCGGCGCTCGACGTGTCGATCCAGGCGCAGGTGCTGAACCTGTTCATGGAGCTCGGGCGCGCGCTGTCGCTCACCTACCTGTTCATCAGCCACGACCTCGGCGTCGTGCAGCACGTGAGCGACCGCGTCGTGATCATGTACCTCGGCCGCGTCGTGGAGAGCGGGCCGACGCCCGAGCTCTTCGCCGCGCCCAACCACCCGTACACGCAGGCGTTGCTGGCCGAGATCGGCCGCGTCGAGGCGAAGAAGCGCGCGTTCGTGCCGGTGAAAGGCGAGATCCCCTCGCCGCTCGATCCGCCGCCGGGCTGCCACTTCCATCCGCGCTGCCCGCACGCGATGCCGAAATGCCGCGAGGCCGCGCCGCCGCTCGTCGAGATCGCGCCGGGGCGGCGCTCCGCGTGCTGGCTCAACGAGGCGGCGGCGTCGTGACGCCCGCGGTTTCCCGGCACGACCCGGCCGGCTCGGCCGCGCCTCTCGTGCTGGATTCGCCGCACTCGGGCGAGGACTATCCGCCGGACTTCGACCACGCCGCGCCGCGCGCGATCGTGCGGCAGGCCGAGGACACGCACGTGGCGAGGCTGTGGCGCGGCGCGCTCGCGCACGGCGCGACGCTCGTCGAGGCCAACTTCCCGCGCGCGTGGATCGACCCCAACCGCAGCCTCGAGGACATCGATCCGGCGCTGTTCGCGCCGGGCGAGCGCTGGCCCGGCCCGGTCTCGCTGACGCGCAAGACCGAGCTCGGCATCGGGCTGGTCTGGCGGCTCGCGCACGGCGGCGCGCCGATGTACGCGCGCCCGCTCACGGTGGAGGAGGTCGAGCGCCGCATCGCCGCCTGCTGGCGGCCCTACCACGACGCGGTCGAGCGCGCGATCGACGAGCGCCATCGCGCGTTCGGCGCGGTGTGGCACGTCAACTGCCACTCGATGCCGGCGGTCGGCGACGTGATCTCCGACGATCCCGGACGCGAGCGCGCCGACGTCGTGCTGGGCGACCGGGACGGCACCACCTGCGAAGCCGCGTTCACGCGCCTGTGCGCCGACGCGTTCGCGTCGATGGGCTATTCGGTGGCGATCAACGACCCGTACAAGGGCGTCGAGCTCGTGCGCAAGCACGGGCGGCCGGCCGAGGGCCGCCACAGCCTGCAGATCGAGCTCAAGCGCACGCTCTACATGGACGAGGCGACGTTCGCGCCGAACGCCGGGTACGCGCGCCTCGAGCGCGATCTCGCGCGGGTCGCCGCGGCGATCGCCGCCCATGCGCGGGCGTCGGTGGCCCGCTGAATCCCGCGGCGCGTGGCAATTGGTAAGACCGCTTGACCGGCACCTTGCGCCTGCGATAACGTCAGCCGGTCGTGCCGGATCGCCCGGGCCCCGAGACCCGCGGCCGGCGCACCGTCCCTCCAGGAGGTCACCCCGATGAAATTCCCCGTCCGCGCCTTCGCGCTCGCCCTCGCCGTCTTCGCCGGCGCCGCATCCGCCGCGTATCCCGATCGTCCGATCACGTTCGTCGTCCCCTGGGGCGCGGGCGGCGGCACCGACGGGACCGCCCGCTACTTCGCCGCCATGATGGAGAAGGAGCTGGGCCAGCCGGTCAACGTCGTCAACCGCACGGGCGGCAGCGGCGTCGTGGGTCACAGCGCGATCGCCACCGCGCCGGCCGACGGCTACACGATCGGGATGATCACCGTCGAGATCTCGATGATGCACTGGCAGGGGCTGACCGACCTGACGCCGGCCTCGTACACGCCGTTGGCGCTGGTGAATTCCGATCCGGCGGGCTTCACGGTGCGCGCGGACTCGCCGTACAAGTCGGTCAAGGAAGTGCTGGACGCCGCGAAGGCGAATCCGGGCAAGATGAAGGCGTCGGGCACCGGGCAGGGCGGCATCTGGCACCTCGCGCTGGCCGGCATGCTCGACGAGCTGAAGATTCCGCAGTCGGCGATCCCGTGGGTGCCCTCGAACGGCGCGGCCCCGGCGATGCAGGACCTGGTCGCGGGCGGCGTCGACATCGTGACCTGCTCGCTGCCCGAGGCGCGCGCGCTCATCGAGGCCGGCAAGGCCAAGCCGCTCGCCGTGATGGACGACAAGCGGACCCCGCTGTTCCCGGCCGTCCCGACGATGCAGGAGGCGATGGGGATGAACTACCCGGTCGCCGCGTGGCGCGGCATCGCGGGTCCCAAGGGCCTGCCCGCCGACGTCACCGCGAAGCTGATCGCGGCTATCCAGAAGATCGCGGAGAGCAAGGACTGGAAGGATTTCGCGGCGAGCAAGGGCTACGGCACCGCGTGGGCCCCCGGGGCGGACTTCGCGGCCTTCATGGCGCGGGGCGATGCCGCGATGGGCAAGACGATGAAGGCGGTCGGCCTCGCCAAGTGACGAAGCGGCCGGCCGGCCGCGCTCGCGGCGGCGAGCGGCGGGACCTCCGCGAGACCGGGGGTTCCGTCCGCCGGCGCGCGGCGCCGCGCCCGACGCGCGCGAGCGTCGCCGGCCGCCTGATCGGTTCGCCATGAAGATCAGCGACGCCATCTTCGGCGTGGTGTTCCTGCTCGCCGGCATCGTCGTGATCGTGCACGTGCAGGGATTCCCCCGGATCCCGGGGCAGCAGGTCGGCCCGGGGCTCTTCCCCGGGCTCGTCGCCGCCGGACTCGCGGTCTGCGGCGTCCTGCTGATCGTCAGCGGCTATCGCAAGCGGGCCGCCGAGCCCTGGGCGGAGACGGCGGACTGGATGCGTTCCGGCCGCCATTTCGTCGCGTTCACGTCGATCGTGGGCGGCGTCGTCGCCTACGTGCTGGCCGCCGACGCGCTGGGCTTCCTGATCGTCGCGCCGATCCTGCTGTGGCTCTGGTTCACCGTGCTCGGCGTCCGGCGCGGGACGGCGATCGTCGTCGCGGTCGCCGCGACGATCGTGATCTGGTACGCGTTCTACCGGCTGCTGCGCGTGCCGCTGCCCTGGGGCATCCTGACCCCCTACACCGGTGCCGTCATGTCGATCGTTCCCTGAGCGATGGACGCGCTCGAGACCGCCGCGGGCCTGATCTTCAGCGCCAAGACGCTCTGGCCGATGCTGCTTGCATCGCTGTTCGGCCTGTTCGTCGGCGCGGTTCCGGGGCTGACGGCGACGATGGCCACCGCGCTTCTCGTGCCGGTCACGTTCTTCATGGACCCGATCCCGGCCATCGCCACGATCGTCACGGCCACGGCGATGGCGATCTTCTCGGGCGACATCCCCGGTTGCCTGCTGCGCATGCCCGGCACGCCGGCGTCCGCCGCGTATTGCGACGAGGCCTACGCGATGACCCGCAAGGGCCAGGCGGAGACCGCGCTCGGGGCCGGCCTCGTGTTCTCCGCGATCGGCGGCCTGTTCGGGACCGCGGTGCTGATCGTGTCGGCGCCGACGCTCGCGGAGATCGCGCTGAAGTTCAGCTCGTTCGAATACTTCTGGCTCGTGCTGCTCGGGCTGACCTGCGCGATCGTGATCACGGCGGAGCGTCCCCTGAAGGGCGTCGTGTCGCTGCTGCTGGGGCTCGCCGTGGCCTGCGTCGGGCTCGGCAATCCCGCGGGCTTCCCGCGGTTCACGTTCGGCAGCACCGAGCTCATGGGCGGCATCGGAATGATCCCGCTGATGATCGGCATGTTCGCGATCTCGGAGATCATCCGCTTCGCCGTCGACACCGCGCCGCCGCTCAAGATCGTCGACCAGCCGATCCACAACGTCTTCAAGGGCATGTGGGCGCTGACGGTCAAGTACCCGAAGCAGATCCTGCGCGGCAGCGCGCTCGGCACGCTGGTCGGCGCGCTCCCTGGCGCGGGCGCGGACATCGCGGCGTGGATGTCGTACGCGATCAGCAAGAAGCTCTCGAAGGAGCCCGAGAAGTTCGGCACCGGGCACGTCGAGGGCATCGTCGAGAGCGGCGCGGCCAACAACAGCGCTCTGGCCGGCGCGTGGATCCCGGCGCTCGTCTTCGGCATCCCGGGCGACTCGATCACCGCGATCGTGATCGGCGTGCTGTACATGAAGAACATGAACCCGGGGCCGACGCTCTTCACGCAGAACCCGCAGAACATCTACGCGGTGTACCTGCTGTTCATCCTCGCCAACCTGATCATGATCCCGCTCGGCTGGGCGTGCATCAAGGCGGCGAAGAAGATCCTGCTCGTGCCGCGCAACGTGCTGATGCCGGTGATCCTGCTGTTCTGCATCGTCGGCGCGTTCGCGATCAACAACACGCCCTTCGACATCGGCGTGATGCTCGTGGCGGGCGTGGCGGCCTACGTGCTCGAGGAGAACGGCTTCCCGGTGTCGCCCGCGATCCTCGGCGTCGTGCTGGGCGGCATGCTCGAGGAGAACTTCGTCACCTCGATGATCAAGTCGGACGGCAGCCTGCTGGCGTTCTTCGAGCGCCCGATCGCCGCGGCGCTCGGGGTCCTCACGCTGGCCGCGTGGTTCCTGCCGCCGGCGATCCGGCGGCTGCGGACGATCGCGGGAGCCTGACGCGCGCCCCCGCGGGCGGCGTCGGCTCCCGGCCCGCACGGACGCCCGCCGGCCACGCCGGCGGCGTTTGCCGGGGTTTGCCGCAGCGCGGTATAATTGAGCGGATTTGCGGTGCGCGTTTCCGCGCGGACCGGCGCGATATCGCGCCGGACGGGCGGCGGCAAGGCCGCGAGCGACCTTCGGACCATGCGCGGCACGCTGACCGTCGGCAACTGGAAGATGCACGGCGGTCTCGCGGAGAACGCGGCGCGGTTCGCGGCGCTCGCGCGGGGATTCCGGGCGACGGCCGGCCGCGGGCTCGCGGTGTGCGTGCCGTTTCCCTACCTCGCGCAGGCGCGCGAAGCGCTCGCGGGCAGCGAGGTGGGATACGGCGCGCAGGACGTGAGCGCGCACGCGTCGGGGGCGTATACCGGCGAGGTGTCGGGCGCGATGCTCGCGGAATTCGGCGCGCGCTACGCGATCGTCGGGCACTCGGAGCGGCGCCTGTACCACGGCGAGCGCGACGAGGAGGTCGGCGCGAAGGCCCGCGCGGCGCTGGCGGCCGGGATCGTGCCGATCGTGTGCGTCGGCGAGACGCTCGCCGAGCGGGACGCCGGTGCGACCGGCGAGGTGGTGGAAAGGCAGCTGGGCGCGGTGGTGGGCGTCCTGGGCAGTTCGCTCGGAAGCATCGTGCTCGCGTACGAGCCGGTGTGGGCGATCGGGACCGGACGAACGGCGACGCCCGGCCAGGCGCAGGAGGTGCACGCGCGGTTGCGCGCGCGGCTCGCGGATGCCGGCGCGCGAGACGTGCCTGTGCTGTACGGCGGGAGCGTGAAGGCGGGCAACGCCGGCGCGCTCTACGCGATGCCCGACGTCGACGGCGGGCTGGTGGGCGGCGCGTCGCTGGACGCGAACGAATTGCTGGCGATCGCGGGTGCCTGACGCGATCGCCCGGAACGAACGGAAAGACGAGCGATGAATCTTCTCGAAGGGGTCCTGCTGCTGTTGCACGTGGGCGTCGCGGCCGCGATCTGCGGCTTCGTGCTGCTCCAGCACGGCAAGGGCGCGGACATGGGCGCGGCGTTCGGGAGCGGCGCCTCGGGCAGCCTGTTCGGCGCCTCGGGCTCCGCGAACTTCCTGTCGCACACGACGGCGGTGCTGGCGGCCGTGTTCTTCTTCACCAGCATCGGGCTCACCTGGTACGCGTCGACGCACGTCCAGCGCGCCGGGCTGATGGAGCGAAGCGTGCTCGACAAGGGCGTGCCGGGCCAGGCGGCGCCGGAACCGCCCAGGACGCCCTGCCGTTCTACACCTCGCCGGTCGCCCCGGCGTCGCTCGGCGAGCGTCTACGCCGACGCACGATCGACACCGCCAGCGCCGCGCGAACATCGACCTCCTCATCGCGCTCGCCGTGGAACTGGCACGCCCGAGTGCCGACGATCGCGTAGCGCCGCGCCGAATTCGCGCTCGCGCCCGACACCTCGCCGGTCGCCCGCGCGCGTACGCTCCACGTCACGCGCCGTGCGCGCCACCGCGCTGCCCGCGAGCACTCGCCTCGCCGCGGTGAAGCCGCATACCGCCAGCACCACCAGCGGACAGAATCCCGCGCGAGCGCCAGCCGCGCCGCGTTCTCCGCCGAGCCCATGTCCAGTTGCCGACGGTCAGCGTGCCGCGCATGGTCCCCATCGCTCGCGGCCGCCGCCTGCAACACGTGCGCCGGCCGCGCGGGGGAAACGCGCACCACCGGCTCACGCTGATGCCGCGCTGCGCGCCGACCCCGGCAAACGCGGCCGGCGTGGCAGGCCGTGCGGGCCGGGAACGACGCCGCCCGCGGGGCGCAGCGTCGAACTCGCGATCGTCCGCAGCCGCCAGATCGCCGGCAGCTTGCGCTGACCTGGTCGGCGCGGCGATCAGGCGCTCGAACGCCAGCAGGCCGCCGTCCAGCTTGATCATCGAGGTGACGAAGAAGTTCTCCTCGAGCATGCCGCCAACCACGCCGAGGATCGCCCGGCTTACCGGGAAGCCGTTCGAGCACGTAGAGCCGCGCCGCACCAGCATCACCAGGGCGATGTTGATCGCGAACGCGCCGACGATGCAGGTAGCAGGATCACCGGCATCAGCACGTTGCGCGGCACGAGCAAGGATCTTCTTCGCCGCCTTGATGCGCGAGCGGGATCATGATCAGGTTGGCCAGGATGAACAACAGGTACACCGCGTAGATGTTCTGCAGGTTCTGCGTGAACGTCGGCCCGGGTTCATGTTCTTCATGTACCAGCACGCCGATCACGATCGGTGATCGAAGTCGCCGGGATGCCCTTCAGGATCCACGCGCCCGGCCAGCGCGCTGTTGTTGGCCGCGCCGCTCGACAGTCGACGTGCCCGGTGCCGAACTCCAGGCTCCTTCGAGCTTCTTGCTGATCGCGTAGGACATCACGCCGCCGATGTCGGCGCCCGGAAGCGCGCCCACCAGCGTGCCGGCGCCGTCTGCTTCCGGGTACTTGACCGTCCAGCGCCCTGCCCTTGAAGACGTTGTGGATCGGCTGGTCGACGATCTTGGCGGCGCGGTGTCGACGGCGAACCGGATGATCCCGGAGATCGCGAACATGCCGATCATCAGCGGGATCATGCCGATGCCGCGGGTGCTGCGGGCGTGAAGCGCGGGAAGCCCGCCAGTTGCCGAGGCCGACGCAGGCCACGGCGGCCCAGGCGCGGCGACGCGCGCTCGCGGACGCTCAGCCGTGATGACGATCGCGCAGGTCAGCCGAGCAGCAGCCAGGTAGCAGGCGAGCTGAACCTGAGCGCGATCTCCGCGAGCGTCGGCGCCGACACGATCAGGGCCGCGGTCCCGAACAGCCGCCGATCGCCGAGAACGCAGGCCGGCATGACTTCATCCGCCGCCAGCGCCACGGGTCATCGCGTAGGCCTCGTCGCGAGTACGGCCGTTCGCGTGCCCCGGCGCCCGCAACAGGCACCGGACCGCCGCCCGGAAGATCGCATCGCGCCGTGATCCGTGGCGATCGCCGGGATCGGGTCCATGAAGAACGTGACCGGCACCAGCAGCGCGGTGGCCATCCGTCGCCGTCCAAGCCGGGAACCGCGCCGACGAACAGGCCAGCGACGCGAGCAGCATCGGCCGTCTTGGCGGCGAAGATCAGGCCCGCGGCGGTCGACGCCTGATCCCATCGCCAGGAACGATCGACAGCGGCGCGGTGTACGGGGTCAGGATGCCCCAGGGCAGCAGCACGCGCGGTAGAACGCGTACCAGATCACGATCGTCGCGGCGATCACCCGACGACGATCACGCGGTCCCGCGGCGGACGCTCGGCGCAGGCCAGATCCACAGCAGGATCGGCGTCAGGAAGCCCAGCGCACGACGGCGACACGTAGGCGACGACGCCGCCGACGATCGTGTGGGCGGAAACCGTCCGGAGCGCATCCGATCCGCCGTCTCCGCCCACGGCTCGGCCTGACGATCAGCAGGACGCGCAACCCGCAGGGCAGCGGCGACGAGCTGAAGGCCCGGACCGACCTGCTGCCCGGGATGCCGGAAGACCCTGGACGTGCACGATCACGACGATGCCGGCGAGCAGTTGCGCGAAGATGGCGTCGCTGATCTTCATGGCGAACCGATCTGTCGGCCGGCGACGCTCGGTCGAGCGCGTCGAGCGATGCGCGACGCCGCGCGCCGGCCGACCGGGACCTCCGGCATCGCGGAGGGTCCCGCGTTCGGCGCGGCCGCCCCGTCATGGCGAGGCCGTTGGCAGCATCGTCTTGCCCGCCCGGCGTCGCCGCGCGCGAACGCAAGAAAGTCCGCGCCGAGGCCAGGCAATACGTAGCCCACCCGAAGCGTCCTTCAGTCACCTTTCCGCGATCTTCTGGATCGTCGCGATCCTCGGAGACGTACCCTTGGGACCCGATGCCGCGCCAGGCCAATTCGACCCCCATCGCCCTCGCCATCGTCGGGACGGCGGGAACAGCGCGGTCCGCTTGTCGTCCATCGGCCTGCCACTCGATGCCGGCGGTCGGCGACGTGATCTCCGACGACCCGGGCCGCGAGCGCGCCGACGTCGTGCTGGGCGACCGCGACGGCACCACCTGCGAGGCCGCGTTCACGCGCCTGTGCGCCGACGCGTTCGCGTCGATGGGCTATTCGGTGGCGATCAACGACCCGTACAAGGGCGTCGAGCTCGTGCGCAAGCACGGGCGGCCGGCCGCCACAGCCTGCAGATCGAGCTCAAGCGCACGCTCTACATGGACGAGGCGACGTTCGCGCCGAACGCCGGGTACGCGCGCCTCGAGCGCGACCTCGCGCGCGTGGCCGCGGCGATCGCATCGCACGCGCGGGCGCGCGACCGCGGAATCCCGCGGCGCAGGGCAATTGGTAAGACCGGCTTGACCGGCACCTTGCGCCTGCGATAACGTCAGCCGGTCGCGCGGATCGCCCGGGCACCAAGACTCGCGGCCGGCGCCCCGTCCCTCCAGGAGGTCACCCCGATGAAATTCCTCGCCCGCGCCGTCGCGCTCGCCCTCGCCGTCTTCGCCGGCGCCGCATCCGCCGCCTACCCCGACCGGCCGATCACGTTCGTCGTCCCCTGGGGCGCGGGCGGCGGCACCGACGGCACCGCCCGCTACTTCGCCGCCATGATGGAGAAGGAGCTCGGCCAGCCGGTCAACGTCGTCAACCGCACGGGCGGCAGCGGCGTCGTCGGTCACAGCGCGATCGCTACCGCGCCGGCCGACGGCTACACGATCGGGATGATCACCGTCGAGATCTCGATGATGCACTGGCAGGGCTGACCGACCCGACGCCGGCCTCGTACACGCCGTTGGCGCTGGTGAATTCCGACCCGGCGGGCTTCACGGTGCGCGCGGATTCGCCGTACAAGTCGGTCAAGGAAGTGCTGGACGCCGCGAAGGCGAATCCGGGCAAGATGAAGGCGTCGGGCACCGGGCAGGGCGGCATCTGGCACCTCGCGCTGGCCGGCATGCTCGACGAGCTCAAGATCCCGCAGTCGGCGATCCCGTGGGTGCCCTCGAACGGCGCGGCCCCGGCGATGCAGGACCTGGTCGCGGGCGGCGTCGACATCGTGACCTGCTCGCTGCCCGAGGCGCGCGCGCTCATCGAGGCCGGCAAGGCGAAGCCGCTCGCCGTGATGGACGACAAGCGGACCCCGCTGTTCCCGGCCGTCCCGACGATGCAGGAGGCGATGGGGATGAACTACCCGGTCGCCGCGTGGCGCGGCATCGCGGGTCCCAAGGGCATGCCGGCCGACGTCAGCGCGAAGCTGATCGCGACGATCAAGAAGATCGCGGAAAGCAAGGACTGGAAGGATTTCGCGGCGAGCAAGGGCTACGGCACCGCGTGGGCCCCCGGGGCGGACTTCGCGGCCTTCATGGCGCGGGGCGATGCCGCGATGGGCAAGACGATGAAGGCGGTCGGCCTCGCCAAGTGACGAAGCGGCCGGCCGGCCGCGCTCGCGGCGGCGAGCGGCGGGACCTCCGCGAGACCGGGGGTTCCGTCCGCCGGCGCGCGGCGCCGCGCCCGACGCGCGCGAGCGTCGCCGGCCGCCTTATCGGTTCGCCATGAAGATCAGCGACGCCATCTTCGGCGTGGTGTTCCTGCTCGCCGGCATCGTCGTGATCGTGCACGTGCAGGGATTCCCCCGGATCCCGGGGCAGCAGGTCGGCCCGGGGCTCTTCCCCGGGCTCGTCGCCGCCGGACTCGCGGTCTGCGGCGTCCTGCTGATCGTCAGCGGCTATCGCAAGCGGGCCGCCGAGCCGTGGGCGGAGACGGCGGACTGGATGCGTTCCGGCCGCCATTTCGTCGCGTTCACGTCGATCGTGGGCGGCGTCGTCGCCTACGTGCTGGCCGCCGACGCGCTGGGCTTCCTGATCGTCGCGCCGATCCTGCTGTGGCTCTGGTTCACCGTGCTCGGCGTCCGGCGCGGGACGGCGATCGTCGTCGCGGTCGCCGCGACGATCGTGATCTGGTACGCGTTCTACCGGCTGCTGCGCGTGCCGCTGCCCTGGGGCATCCTGACCCCCTACACCGGTGCCGTCATGTCGATCGTTCCCTGAGCGATGGACGCGCTCGAGACCGCCGCGGGCCTGATCTTCAGCGCCAAGACGCTCTGGCCGATGCTGCTTGCATCGCTGTTCGGCCTGTTCGTCGGCGCGGTTCCGGGGCTGACGGCGACGATGGCCACCGCGCTTCTCGTGCCGGTCACGTTCTTCATGGACCCGATCCCGGCCATCGCCACGATCGTCACGGCCACGGCGATGGCGATCTTCTCGGGCGACATCCCCGGTTGCCTGCTGCGCATGCCCGGCACGCCGGCGTCCGCCGCGTATTGCGACGAGGCCTACGCGATGACCCGCAAGGGCCAGGCGGAGACCGCGCTCGGGGCCGGCCTCGTGTTCTCCGCGATCGGCGGCCTGTTCGGGACCGCGGTGCTGATCGTGTCGGCGCCGACGCTCGCGGAGATCGCGCTGAAGTTCAGCTCGTTCGAATACTTCTGGCTCGTGCTGCTCGGGCTGACCTGCGCGATCGTGATCACGGCGGAGCGTCCCCTGAAGGGCGTCGTGTCGCTGCTGCTGGGGCTCGCCGTGGCCTGCGTCGGGCTCGGCAATCCCGCGGGCTTCCCGCGGTTCACGTTCGGCAGCACCGAGCTCATGGGCGGCATCGGAATGATCCCGCTGATGATCGGCATGTTCGCGATCTCGGAGATCATCCGCTTCGCCGTCGACACCGCGCCGCCGCTCAAGATCGTCGACCAGCCGATCCACAACGTCTTCAAGGGCATGTGGGCGCTGACGGTCAAGTACCCGAAGCAGATCCTGCGCGGCAGCGCGCTCGGCACGCTGGTCGGCGCGCTCCCTGGCGCGGGCGCGGACATCGCGGCGTGGATGTCGTACGCGATCAGCAAGAAGCTCTCGAAGGAGCCCGAGAAGTTCGGCACCGGGCACGTCGAGGGCATCGTCGAGAGCGGCGCGGCCAACAACAGCGCTCTGGCCGGCGCGTGGATCCCGGCGCTCGTCTTCGGCATCCCGGGCGACTCGATCACCGCGATCGTGATCGGCGTGCTGTACATGAAGAACATGAACCCGGGGCCGACGCTCTTCACGCAGAACCCGCAGAACATCTACGCGGTGTACCTGCTGTTCATCCTCGCCAACCTGATCATGATCCCGCTCGGCTGGGCGTGCATCAAGGCGGCGAAGAAGATCCTGCTCGTGCCGCGCAACGTGCTGATGCCGGTGATCCTGCTGTTCTGCATCGTCGGCGCGTTCGCGATCAACAACACGCCCTTCGACATCGGCGTGATGCTCGTGGCGGGCGTGGCGGCCTACGTGCTCGAGGAGAACGGCTTCCCGGTGTCGCCCGCGATCCTCGGCGTCGTGCTGGGCGGCATGCTCGAGGAGAACTTCGTCACCTCGATGATCAAGTCGGACGGCAGCCTGCTGGCGTTCTTCGAGCGCCCGATCGCCGCGGCGCTCGGGGTCCTCACGCTGGCCGCGTGGTTCCTGCCGCCGGCGATCCGGCGGCTGCGGACGATCGCGGGAGCCTGACGCGCGCCCCCGCGGGCGGCGTCGGCTCCCGGCCCGCACGGACGCCCGCCGGCCACGCCGGCGGCGTTTGCCCGGGTTTGCCGCAGCGCGGTATAATTGAGCGGATTTGCGGTGCGCGTTTCCGCGCGGACCGGCGCGATATCGCGCCGGACGGGCGGCGGCAAGGCCGCGAGCGACCTTCGGACCATGCGCGGCACGCTGACCGTCGGCAACTGGAAGATGCACGGCGGTCTCGCGGAGAACGCGGCGCGGTTCGCGGCGCTCGCGCGGGGATTCCGGGCGACGGCCGGCCGCGGGCTCGCGGTGTGCGTGCCGTTTCCCTACCTCGCGCAGGCGCGCGAAGCGCTCGCGGGCAGCGAGGTGGGATACGGCGCGCAGGACGTGAGCGCGCACGCGTCGGGGGCGTATACCGGCGAGGTGTCGGGCGCGATGCTCGCGGAATTCGGCGCGCGCTACGCGATCGTCGGGCACTCGGAGCGGCGCCTGTACCACGGCGAGCGCGACGAGGAGGTCGGCGCGAAGGCCCGCGCGGCGCTGGCGGCCGGGATCGTGCCGATCGTGTGCGTCGGCGAGACGCTCGCCGAGCGGGACGCCGGTGCGACCGGCGAGGTGGTGGAAAGGCAGCTGGGCGCGGTGGTGGGCGTCCTGGGCAGTTCGCTCGGAAGCATCGTGCTCGCGTACGAGCCGGTGTGGGCGATCGGGACCGGACGAACGGCGACGCCCGGCCAGGCGCAGGAGGTGCACGCGCGGTTGCGCGCGCGGCTCGCGGATGCCGGCGCGCGAGACGTGCCTGTGCTGTACGGCGGGAGCGTGAAGGCGGGCAACGCCGGCGCGCTCTACGCGATGCCCGACGTCGACGGCGGGCTGGTGGGCGGCGCGTCGCTGGACGCGAACGAATTGCTGGCGATCGCGGGTGCCTGACGCGATCGCCCGGAACGAACGGAAAGACGAGCGATGAATCTTCTCGAAGGGGTCCTGCTGCTGTTGCACGTGGGCGTCGCGGCCGCGATCTGCGGCTTCGTGCTGCTCCAGCACGGCAAGGGCGCGGACATGGGCGCGGCGTTCGGGAGCGGCGCCTCGGGCAGCCTGTTCGGCGCCTCGGGCTCCGCGAACTTCCTGTCGCACACGACGGCGGTGCTGGCGGCGGTGTTCTTCCTCACCAGCATCGGGCTCACCTGGTACGCGTCGACGCACGTCCAGCGCGCGGGGCTGATGGAGCGCAGCGTGCTCGACAAGGGCGTGCCGGGCCAGGCGGCGCCGGCGACGACGCCCGGAGCGCCGGCGACCCCCGGCGCCCCCGCGCCGGCGGGCGCGCCGGCGGCTCGGCGGCCGCGGGCGGCTTGCCCCGCTCCCGCGCCGGCGGGCTCGGCGCCCGCGGCGCCGGCCGCGCCGGGGTCGAAGGCCGGGGAGGTTCCGAAGTAGGATGGCGGGCCCGATCGCGATCCGGGCCGCGGAGAATGCAGTTCGCCGACGTGGTGAAATTGGTAGACACGCTGTCTTGAGGGGGCAGTGGCGAAAGCCGTGGGAGTTCGAGTCTCCCCGTCGGCACCAGGACGACAGGCAGCAGGGCTTGGCAGGACCCCGGCGGGGCTCGCCGGGCAACCGATCCGCGCCGGCGGCGACGCCGGTGCCCAGGTGAGCATGCTCGAGAACTACTTTCCGGTCCTGATGTTCATCGCCGTGGGCATCGTCCTCGGCGGCGTCCTGCTCACCGTGGGGCGCATCCTCTCGCCGCACAAGCCGGACCCGAAGAAGCTCTCGCCCTACGAGTGCGGCTTCGAGGCGTTCGAGGACGCGCGCATGAAGTTCGACGTGCGCTATTACCTCGTCGCGATCCTGTTCATCCTGTTCGACCTCGAGATCGCGTTCCTCTTCCCCTGGGCGATCGTGCTGCCCGAGATCGGGTTCTTCGGCTACGCCGCGATGATGCTGTTCCTCGCGATCCTGGTCGTCGGGTTCGTCTACGAGTGGAAGAAGGGCGCGCTCGAGTGGGAATGAGGACCTAGGGGCACCCCGATGGCGATCGAAGGCGTCCTCGAAAAGGGCTTCGTCACGACCACGCTCGACAGCGTGATCAACTGGGCCCGCAACGGCTCGATGTGGCCGATGACCTTCGGGCTCGCCTGCTGCGCGGTCGAGATGATGCACGCCGGCGCCGCGCGCTACGACCTCGACCGGTTCGGCGTCGTGTTCCGCCCGTCGCCCCGCCAGTCCGACGTGATGATCGTGGCCGGCACGCTCTGCAACAAGATGGCGCCCGCGCTGCGCAAGGTGTACGAGCAGATGCCCGAGCCGCGCTGGGTGATCTCGATGGGCTCCTGCGCGAACGGCGGCGGCTACTACCACTACTCGTACTCGGTCGTCCGCGGCTGCGACCGCATCGTGCCGGTCGACATCTACGTGCCCGGCTGCCCGCCGACCGCCGAGGCGCTGCTCTACGGCATCCTCCAGCTCCAGAACAAGATCTGGCGCACGAACACGATCGCCCGCTGATGAGCGACGCTCCCGCCGCCCCGGACGCCGCCGCGGCCCCCGCGGCCCCGGCATCGCCCGCCGATCCGTTCCGCACCGCCTTCGGCGACGGGCTGGTCGACGCGACGCACGCGCTCGGCGAGACGACGATCGTCGTCCGCCACGACCGCCTCGTCGAGACGATGCGGACGCTGCGCGACGCCGCGGCCTTCCGGTTCGAGACGCTGATCGACGTCTGCGGCGTCGACTATTCGACGATCGCCGACGCGCGGCGCGACGGCCCGCGCTTCGCGGCCGTCTACCACCTGCTGTCGCTCGCGAACAACCGGCGGCTCCGCGTGCGCGCGTTCGCGCCCGACGACGACTTCCCGGTGCTGCCGTCGGTGATCGACGTCTGGCCGTCGGCGAACTGGTTCGAGCGAGAGGCGTTCGACCTCTACGGCATCGTGTTCGTGGGCCACCCGGACCTGCGCCGGCTCCTGACCGACTACGGGTTCGTCGGCCACCCGTTCCGCAAGGACTTCCCGATCTCGGGCCACGTCGAGATGCGCTTCGACCCGGAGCAGGGCCGCGTCATCTACCAGCCGGTCACGATCGAGCCGCGCGAGGTCACGCCGCGGATCGTGCGCGAGCGGCACTACGCCGACAACGAGTAGCGACGTGGCCGAGATCCGCAACTACACGATCAATTTCGGCCCCCAGCACCCGGCGGCGCACGGCGTGTTGCGCCTCGTGCTCGAGCTCGACGGCGAGGTGATCGAGCGCGCGGACCCGCACATCGGCCTCTTGCATCGCGCGACCGAGAAGCTCGCCGAGCACAAGACCTGGATCCAGTCGCTGCCGTACATGGACCGGCTGGACTACGTGTCGATGATGTGCAACGAGCACGCGTACTGCCTCGCGATCGAGCGGCTGCTCGGGATCGACGTGCCGGTGCGCGCGCAGTACATCCGCGTGATGTTCGACGAGATCACGCGCATCCTGAACCACCTGCTGTGGCTGGGCTCGCACTCGCTCGACGTCGGCGGCATGACGACGTTCCTCTACGCGTTCCGCGAGCGCGAGGACCTGTTCGACGCCTACGAGGCGGTGTCGGGGGCGCGCATGCACGCGGCGTACTACCGGCCCGGCGGCGTCTACCGCGACCTGCCCGACCGGATGCCGCAGTACTCGGCGCAGCACACGCGCAACGCGCGGGCGCTCCAGGACATGAACCGCAACCGGCAGGGGTCGCTCCTCGACTTCATCGAGGACTTCACGCGCCGCTTCCCCGGCTACGTCGACGACTACGAAACGCTCCTGACCGACAACCGGATCTGGAAGCAGCGGACGGTCGGCATCGGCGTCGTGTCGCCGGAGCGCGCGATGGCGCTCGGCTTCACCGGCCCGATGCTGCGCGGCTCGGGCGTGCCCTGGGACCTCCGCAAGAAGCAGCCCTACGAGGTGTACGACCGGATGGACTTCGACATCCCGGTCGGCGTGAACGGCGACTGCTACGACCGGTACCTCGTCCGCATCGAGGAGATGCGCCAGTCGAACCGGATCATCCGGCAGTGCGTCGACTGGCTCCGCGCGAACCCCGGCCCGGTGATCACCGACAACCACAAGGTGGCGCCGCCCTCGCGCGAGTCGATGAAGACGAGCATGGAGGAGCTGATCCACCACTTCAAGCTCTTCACCGAGGGCATCCACGTGCCGCCGGGCGAGGTCTACGCGGCGATCGAGCACCCGAAGGGCGAGTTCGGCGTGTACGCGATCTCGGACGGCGCCAACAAGCCCTACCGGATCAAGCTCCGCCCGCCGGACTACGTCCACCTCGCGGCGCTCGACGAGATGTCGCGCGGCCACATGATCGCGGACGTCGTCGCGATCATCGGCACGCAGGACATCGTGTTCGGGTCGATCGACCGATGACCATCCTTTCCGACGACGCCCGCGCGCGCATCGACCGAGAGGTCGCCAAGTACCCGCCCGACCAGCGGCAGTCGGCGGTGATGTCGGCGCTCGCGATCGCGCAGCGCGAGCGCGGCTGGCTGTCGAACGAGACGATGGACGAGGTCGCCGCGATCCTCGGGATGCCGCCGGTCGCCGTCTACGAGGTCGCGACGTTCTACACGATGTACGACCTCAAGCCGACCGGCCGCTTCAAGCTCACGCTGTGCACGAACCTGCCCTGCGCGCTCTCGGGCGCGACCGCGGCGGCCGAGCACCTGAAGGCGCGCCTCGGCGTCGACTTCGGCGAGACGACGCCCGACGGGCGCTTCACGCTGAAGGAGGGCGAGTGCATGGGCGCCTGCGGCGACGCGCCGGTGCTGCTCGTCAACAACCACCGGATGGCGAGCTGGATGAGCGGCGAGAGGCTCGACGCGCTGGTCGACGAGCTCTCTGCCGCGGCCGACCGAGGCGAGGGCGCCCCGAACGGAGACGGCAAGCGATGAACGCGCCGCGCGAGCTCCTGGACTTCGGGCCGGACGCCGTGCTGATGGCCGGGCTCACCGGCCACAACTGGCGGCTGGACGACTACGTCAAGCGGGGCGGCTACGAGGCGCTGAGGAAGATCCTCGCCGAGAAGACGCCGCCGACGACGATCATCGCCGAGGTCAAGAAGAGCGCGCTGCGAGGCCGCGGCGGCGCGGGCTTCCCGACCGGCCTCAAGTGGAGCTTCATGCCCCAGCAGTTTCCCGGCGACAAGTACATCGTCTGCAACTCGGACGAGGGCGAGCCGGGGACGTTCAAGGACCGCGACCTGTTGCGCTACAACCCGCACGCGCTGATCGAGGGCATGATCATCGCGGGCTACGCGATGGGCTGCGCGCGCGGCTACAACTACGTGCACGGCGAGATCTGGGACGTGTACGAGCGCTGCGAGGAGGCGGTCGACGAGGCGCGCAGGGCGGGCTTCCTCGGCAAGGACATCCTCGGCAGCGGCTTCGGCTTCGAGCTCTACAACCACCACGGCTACGGCGCGTACATCTGCGGCGAGGAGACGGCGCTGCTCGAGTCGCTCGAGGGCAAGAAGGGCCAGCCGCGCTTCAAGCCGCCGTTCCCCGCGAGCTACGGCCTCTACGGCAAGCCGACGACGATCAACAACACCGAGACCTTCGCGTCGGTGCCGTGGATCATGCGCCACGGCGGCGAATGGTTCCTGAACCTCGGCAAGCCGAACAACGGCGGCACGAAGATCTTCTCGGTGTCGGGCGACGTCGCGCGCCCGGGCAACTTCGAGGTGAAGCTCGGGACGCCGTTCCCGGTGCTGCTCGAGATGGCCGGGGGCATGCGCGGAGGACGGAAGCTCAAGGCGGTGATCCCGGGCGGCTCGTCCGCGCCGGTGCTGCCCGCCGACGTCATGATGGCGACGACGATGGACTACGACGCGATCGCGAAGGCGGGCTCGATGCTGGGCTCCGGCGCCGTGATCGTGATGGACGAGACGCGCTGCATGGTGAAGTCGCTGCTTCGCCTCTCGTACTTCTACTACGAGGAATCCTGCGGCCAGTGCACGCCCTGCCGCGAGGGGACCGGCTGGCTGTGGCGCGTGGTGAACCGCATCGAGAACGGCGAGGGCCGGCAGGAGGACCTGGACCTCCTGAACTCCGTCTCCGACAACATCATGGGCCGCACGATCTGCGCGCTGGGCGACGCGGCCGCGATGCCGGTGAAGAGCTTCGTCAAGCACTTCCGCGCCGAGTTCCAGCACCACATCGACCACAAGCGCTGCCTGGTCGCCCCCTACGTCTGACGCCCCGACGATGCTGAATCTCGAAATCGACGGCAAGCCGGTGCAGGTGCCCAACGGGAGCACCGTGATGGACGCCGCCGTGAAGCTCGGCGTCTACGTGCCGCACTTCTGCTGGCATCGGAAGCTGTCGATCGCGGCGAACTGCCGGATGTGCCTCGTGCAGGTCGAGAAGGCGCCCAAGCCGCTGCCGGCCTGCGCGACGCCCGCCACCGAGGGCATGAAGGTGCAGACGCACTCGGACCTCGCGATCGCCGCCCAGAAGGGCGTGATGGAGTTCCTGCTGATCAACCATCCGCTCGACTGCCCGATCTGCGACCAGGGCGGCGAATGCCAGCTCCAGGACCTCGCGGTCGGCTACGGCAAGTCGGCGTCGCGCTACGGCGAGCCGAAGCGCGTCGTGTTCCACAAGAACCTCGGCCCGCTGGTCTCGGCCGAGGAGATGACCCGCTGCATCCATTGCACGCGCTGCATCCGCTTCGGGCAGGAGATCGCCGGCGTGATGGAGCTCGGCATGATGGGCCGCGGCGAGCACTCGGAGATCGTCACGTTCGTCGGCAGGACGGTGGACTCCGAGCTGTCGGGCAACATGATCGACATCTGCCCGGTCGGCGCGCTCACGAGCAAGCCGTTCCGCTACGCCGCCCGCACCTGGGAGCTCGCCCGCCGCAAGTCGGTGTCGCCGCACGACGCGCTGGGGTCGAACCTCGTCGTGCAGGTCAAGGGCGACCGCGTGATGCGCGTGCTGCCGCTCGACAACGAGGCGATCAACGAGTGCTGGATCTCCGACAAGGACCGGTTCAGCTACGAGGCGCTGGACTCGGAGGAGCGCCTCGCGTCGCCGCGCGTCAAGGAGAACGGCGAGTGGCGCGAGGTCGACTGGGGCACCGCGCTCGAGGCCGTCGCGCGCGGCCTCAGGGACGCCGCGACGAAGCACGGCGGCGCCTCGCTCGGCGTGCTCGCCTCGCCGCACGCGACGCTCGAGGAGCTCGCGCTCGTGTCCCGGCTCGCGCGCGGGCTCGGTAGCGGCAACGTCGACCACCGGCTGCGGCAGGCCGACTTCTCCGACGATCGCGCCCTCGCGGGCGTGCCCTGGCTCGGCATGCCGATCGCCGAGGTGGGCAAGCTCGACCGCGTGCTCGTCGTCGGGAGCTTCCTGCGCAAGGACCACCCGCTCATCGCGCAGCGGCTGCGCCAGGCCGCGAAGCGCGGCACCGAGGTGAGCTCGCTGCATTCGGTCGACGACGACTGGCTGCTGCCGGTCGCGCACAAGGCGATCGTCGCGCCGTCGCTGCTGCCCTCGGCGCTCGCCGGCGTCGTCGTCGCGGCGGCGCGGCGCGCGGGCAAGCCCGTCCCGCCGGCGCTCGCCGCCGTCGAGCCGTCGGCCGAGGCCGATGCGATCGCGGCGTCGCTGCTGTCCGGCGCGAAGCGCGCGATCCTGCTCGGCAACGCTGCAGTCCAGCACCGCGACGCGGCGCAGCTCCGCGCGCTCGCGCAGGCGCTCGCCGAGGCGGCCGGGGCGACGCTCGGGACGCTGGTCGAGTCCGCGAACGCGGTCGGCGCGTCGCTGGCCGGCGCCGTGCCGGAAGCGGGATCGCTCGACGCGCAGGCGATGCTCGCGGAGCCGCGCCGCGCCTACGTCCTGCTGCACGCCGAGCCGGAGTTCGACTGCGCGAACCCGACGGCGGCGCGGGCCGCGCTCGAGAAGGCCGACTTCGTCGTCGTGATGAGCCCGTTCGCGCACGGGGCGCGCTACGCGGACGTCATGCTGCCGATCGCGCCGTTCACCGAGACCGCGGGCACGTTCGTGAACTGCGAGGGGCGCGTCCAGTCGTTCAACGGCGTCGTCAAGCCGCTGGGCGAGACGCGGCCCGCCTGGAAGGTGCTCCGCGTGCTGGGCACGATGCTGGGCGTGCCGGGCTTCGGATTCGAGTCGATCGAGGACGTGCGCCGCGAGGTGCTCCCGCCCGCGGAGGCGATCGCGCGCCGGCTATCGAACGCCACGACCGCCCCGATCGCGGCGCCGGCCGCGCAGCCGGCCGCGCTCGAGCGCGTCGCCGACGTCCCGATCTATTTCGCCGACCCGCTCGTACGGCGCGCGCCGTCGCTGCAGCAGACGGCGGATGCGAAGCCTCCGCGCGCGCGCGTGCACCGCACGCTGCTCGAGAAGCTCGGGCTCGCCGACGGCGCGCAGGTGCGCGTGCGGCAGGGGCGCGGCGAGGCGGTGGTCGCCGCGATCGCCGACGCATCGGTGCCCCCCGGCGTCGTGAGGCTCGCGGCGGCCCATGCTTCGACCTGCGGCCTCGAGGGCCTGTCGGGCCCGGTCCACGTGGAGAAGGCGTGACGCGATGGATGCGCTGATCGCCCCGGTGCGCGACTTCCTCGGGCCCGCCTGGCTCCCGCTGTGGACGCTCGTCAAGATCGTCGCGCTGGTGGTGCCGCTGATCCTCGCCGTCGCGTACCTGACGCTCGCCGAGCGCAAGGTGATCGGCTACATGCAGGTGCGGATCGGGCCGAACCGCGTCGGGCCGCTGGGGCTGCTCCAGCCGTTCGCCGACGTGTTCAAGCTGATCTTCAAGGAGATCGTCGTCCCGACCGGCGCGAACCGGGTCCTGTTCTTCGTCGCGCCGGTGCTCGCGATCGGCCCCGCGGTCGCCGCGTGGGCGGTCATCCCGCTCACCGACACGCTGGTCGTCGCGGACATCAACGCGGGCCTCCTCTACGTGCTGGCCATGACCTCGATGGGGGTCTACGGGATCATCCTCGCCGGCTGGGCGTCCAACTCGAAGTACGCGTTCCTGGGCGCGCTGCGCTCGGTGGCGCAGATCGTGAGCTACGAGCTCGCGATGGGCTTCGCGCTGGTCGCGGTGCTGATGTGCGCGAACAGCCTGAACTTCCGCGAGATCGTCGCGGGGCAGGAGGGCGGCGCCGCGTACTGGTACGTCTGGCCGCTCTTGCCGATGTTCGTCGTCTATCTCGTCGCGGGCATCGCCGAGACCAACCGCCACCCGTTCGACCTCGCCGAGGGCGAGAGCGAGATCGTGGCGGGATTCCACGTGGAGTACTCGGGCGTGGCGTTCGCGGTGTTCTTCCTGGCCGAGTACATGAACATGATCCTGATCGCCGCGCTCGCGTCGACGCTGTTCCTCGGCGGTTGGCTGTCGCCGTTCCCGCAGCTCAACGACGTGCGCATCGCGGGCTTCGCGCCGTTCGGCGACGGCCTCGTGTGGCTCGGCGCGAAGATGAGCTTCGTGCTGCTGATCTTCCTGTGGGTGCGCGCCACGTTCCCGCGCTACCGCTACGACCAGGTGATGCGGCTGGGGTGGAAGGTGTTCATCCCGCTGACGCTCGTCTGGATCGTGTTCATCGGCACGATGATGCAGACGCGCTTCGCGCCGCTGTTCCACTGACCGCCATGCTCCGCCGCGTACGCGACTTCCTGCAGACCTGGTTCCTTCTCGAGCTGGGGCGGGGCCTCATGCTGACCGGGCGCCACATGTTCGCGCGGAAGGTGACGGTCCAGTTTCCGGAGGAGAAGACGCCGCAGAGCCCGCGCTTCCGCGGCTTGCACGCGCTCCGCCGCTATCCGAACGGCGAGGAGCGCTGCATCGCCTGCAAGCTCTGCGAGGCCGTCTGCCCGGCGATCGCGATCACGATCGAGTCCGAGCAGCGCGCCGACGGCACGCGACGCACCACGCGGTACGACATCGACCTGACCAAGTGCATCTTCTGCGGGTTCTGCGAGGAGAGCTGCCCGGTCGACTCGATCGTCGAGACCCGCGTGCTCGAGTACCACGGCGAGCGGCGCGGCGATCTCTACTACACGAAGGAGATGCTCCTCGCGGTCGGCGACCGCCTCGAGGCGCAGATCGCGGCGGATCGCGCCGAGGATGCGCGCTATCGGTGAGGCGCGGCGACGGCCGATCGGGATCCCGGCGCGAGACGGGGATCCCGGCGACCGGAGGCCTCCGACCCCGCCCATGAGCCCGACCCCCGATCGCCCATCGCCCATCGTCCATCGACGCCCCTCATGACGTTCCAGACCGCCGTCTTCTACCTGTTCGCCGCGATCCTCGTGTTCGCGGCGCTGCGGGTCATCAGCGTGCGCAACCCGGTGCACGCGGCGCTCTGGCTCGTCTGCTCGTTCTTCACGGCGGCCGCCATCTGGCTCCTGCTCGGCGCCGAGTTCCTCGCGATCGTGCTGGTGCTCGTCTACGTGGGCGCGGTGATGGTGCTGTTCCTGTTCGTGATCATGATGCTCGACGTGAACTTCGACGAGCTGCGGCGCCATTTCCGCAGCTACCTGCCGGTCGGCGCGGTCGTCGGGGGCCTCGTGCTGCTCGAGATGGTGCTGGTCATCGTGTCGGGAGCCCCGGCGACGCCGGGAGGCGCCCCGATCCCGCCGGGGAGCAACACGGCGGCGCTCGGGCGGCTGATCTACGTCGACTACGTGTACGCGTTCGAGCTCGCGGCGGTGCTCCTGCTCGTCGCGATCGTCGCGGCCATCGCGCTCACCTGGCGCAAGCGCCGCGAGACGAAGCAGCAGGACCCGGGCGAGCAGGTGAAGGTGCGCCGGGAGGACCGCGTCCGGCTGGTCGGGATGGCGGCGGAGAAGCGCGAGAGCAGGTGAGCGGGCGGCCCCGCGCGCCGCGCGGGCCGGACCATGAGGGGGAGAGTGGGATCGTGTTGTCGTTCCTGACCGCGCCGACGCTGACGCACTACCTGGTGCTGGGCGCGATGCTGTTCGCGATCAGCGTCGCGGGCATCTTCCTCAACCGCAAGAACGTGCTGATCCTGCTGATGGCGATCGAGCTGATGCTGCTCGCCGTCAACCTGAACTTCGTCGCGTTCTCCGCCTACCTGGGCGACATGGCCGGTCAGGTGTTCGTGTTCTTCATCCTGACCGTCGCCGCCGCGGAGTCGGCGATCGGACTCGCGATCCTGGTGCTGCTGTTCCGGAACGTCGGCTCGATCGACGTCGAGGACCTCGGAAAGCTCAAGGGCTAGGGGGCCGGGACGAAGATGAAGACCCTCTACCTCGTCGTCGCGCTCGCGCCGCTCGTCTCGTCGGTGATCGTCGGCCTCTGGGGCCGGCGCCTCGGCCGGTCGGCGTCGCACTGGCTGTGCATCCTGGGCGTGGCGGTCTCGACCGCCGGCGCCTTCGTGGTCCTGCGCGACGTGCTCGCCGGCCACCTGTTCAACGGCGACGTCTACACGTGGCTCGCCTCGGGCGACCTCAGGTTCTCGATCGGGTTCCTGATCGACCCGCTGACCGCCACGATGATGGTCGTCGTCAGCTTCGTGTCGCTGATGGTGCACGTGTACACGATCGGCTACATGGCCGACGACCCCGGCTACACGCGCTTCTTCAGCTACATCTCGCTGTTCACGTTCTCGATGCTCATGCTCGTCATGAGCAACAACTTCCTGCAGCTGTTCTTCGGCTGGGAGGCGGTGGGGCTCGTCTCGTACCTGCTGATCGGCTTCTGGTACGAGCGCCCGACGGCGATCTACGCGAACCTCAAGGCGTTCCTCGCGAACCGCGTCGGCGACTTCGGCTTCCTGATCGGCATCGGCCTGGTGCTCGCCGCGACCGGCACGCTCGACTACGCGAAGGTGTTCGCGATGGCGCCGGAGATCGGCGGCGCGGCGATCGACCTGGGCGGCGGCCTCGTCTGGTCGCTCGCGAGCGTGATCTGCATCTGCCTCTTCGTCGGGGCGATGGGCAAGAGCGCGCAGGTGCCGCTGCACGTCTGGCTGCCCGATTCGATGGAAGGCCCGACGCCGATCTCCGCGCTGATCCACGCGGCGACGATGGTGACGGCAGGCATCTTCATGGTCGCCCGGATGAGCCCGCTGTTCGAGCAGTCCGAGACCGCGCTGTCGGTCGTGACGGTGATCGGCGCGACGACGGCGCTCTTCATGGCGTTCCTCGGCATCGTCCAGAACGACATCAAGCGCGTCGTCGCGTACTCGACGCTCTCGCAGCTCGGCTACATGACGGTGGCGCTGGGCGTCTCCGCGTACTCGGCGGCGATCTTCCACCTGATGACGCACGCGTTCTTCAAGGCGCTGCTGTTCCTGGGGGCGGGCTCGGTGATCATCGCGATGCATCACGAGCAGGACCTCCGGAAGATGGGAGGGCTGCGCAAGCACATGCCGATCACCTGGATCACCGCGGTCGTCGGGTCGCTGGCGCTCGCGGGCATCCCGCCGTTCGCCGGCTTCTTCTCGAAGGACGCGATCATCGAGGCGGTCCACCTGTCGAAGGTCCCGGGCCATGGCTACGCGTACTTCGCGGTGATGACCGGCGTGTTCGTGACGGCGTTCTACTCGTTCCGGATGCTCTTCCTGGCGTTCCACGGCGAGCCGCGCTGGGCGAAGCCCGCGCAGGGCAACGACGACCCGGCGCACGACGCGCACGACGCCGGCCACGACGATCACCACGGCGTCGACGCCGACCATCCGCCGAAGGAGAGCCCCTGGGTCGTGACGGTCCCGCTGGTCCTGCTGGCGATCCCGTCGGTCTTCGCCGGCTGGGCCTACATCCAGCCCATGCTCTTCGGCGGCTGGTTCTCGCCGTCGATCGCCGTCGCGCCGGAGCGCGACGTGCTCGAGGAGCTCTCGCGCGAATGGCACGGCGTCGTCGGGTTCGTGATGCACGGCGTCACGGCGGCGCCGTTCTGGCTGGCGATCGCCGGCATCGTCGCCGCGTGGTACTGCTACCTCGTGAACCCGGCGCTGCCCGAGCGGCTGAAGGCGATGGCGGGCCCCGTCTACACGCTGCTCGACAACAAGTACTACTTCGACAAGTTCAACGACTGGTTCTTCGCGGGCGGCGCCCGCAAGGTCGGCGGCCTCATGTCCGAGGTGGGCGACCGCAGCATCATCGACGGGTTCTTCGTCAACGGGACGGCGAGGCTGGTGGGCCTCGGCGCGGCGCTGATGCGCCACGTGCAGTCGGGCTACGTCTACCACTACGCGTTCACGATGATCGTCGGCGTGTTCGCCTTGCTCGTCTGGTGGGGGCGACCCTAGATGCTGCCCTACCTGTCGCTCGCGATCTGGGTCCCGATCGTCGCGGGGCTCGCGGTGCTCGTGCTGCACCGGGACGTCGACGCGCCGAAGGCCCGCTGGATCGCCCTCATCGGCGCCGTGGCCGGCTTCGCGGTCACGCTGCCGCTCTACTTCCAGTTCGACACGACGACCTCGGCGCTGCAGTTCGTCGAGCGCAGCGAGTGGATCCCGCGCTTCGACGCCTGGTACTTCCTCGGCGTCGACGGGATCTCGGTGCTGTTCGTGCTGCTCAACAGCTTCATGACGCTCGTGGTCGTCTGGGCGGGCTGGGAGGTGATCCAGTCGCGCGTCTCGCAGTACATGGCGGCGTTCCTGATCATGTCGGGCCTCATCAACGGCGCGTTCTCCGCGATGGACGGCGTGCTGTTCTACGTGTTCTTCGAGGCGATGCTGATCCCGATGTACCTGATCATCGGGGTCTGGGGCGGCCCGAGGCGGGTCTACGCGGCGATCAAGTTCTTCCTCTACACGCTGCTCGGCTCGCTGCTGATGCTGGTGGCGCTCGTCTACCTTTACAACGTCACCGAGAGCTTCGCGCTCGCCGACTGGTACCGGGTCCCGCTGTCGATGCCGGTGCAGATCGCGCTGTTCGTCGCGTTCTTCCTGGCGTTCTCGGTCAAGGTGCCGATGTGGCCGGTGCACACCTGGCTGCCCGACGCCCACGTCGAGGCGCCGACCGGCGGCTCGGTCATCCTCGCGGCGATCACGCTGAAGATCGGGGGCTACGGGTTCATCCGCTTCATCCTGCCGATCGTGCCCGACGCCAGCCGCTATCTCTCCGGCTTCGTGATCGCGCTTTCGCTGATCGCCGTCATCTACATCGGCTTCGTCGCGCTGGTGCAGGCGGACATGAAGAAGCTGATCGCGTACTCGTCGATCTCGCACATGGGCTTCGTGACGCTGGGCTTCTTCCTGTTCAGCACGCTCGGCGTCGAGGGTGCGCTCGTCCAGATGATCTCGCACGGGTTCGTCTCGGCCGCGATGTTCCTCTGCGTCGGCGTGCTCTACGACCGGATGCACAGCCGCCAGATCGCCGACTACGGCGGGGTCGTCAACACGATGCCCGTGTTCGCCGCTTTCATGGTGTTCTTCGCGATGGCGAATTCGGGGCTGCCGGCGACGTCGGGCTTCGTCGGCGAGTTCCTCGTGATCCTCGCGGCGATCCGCGAGAACGTCTGGATCGGCATGGGCGCGGCGGTGACGCTGATCCTGGGCGCCGCGTACACGCTGTGGATGGTCAAGCGCGTGATCTACGGCGCGGTCGCCAATCCCGAGGTCGGCGCGCTGGCCGACCTGTCCCGCCGCGAGTTCTGGCTGCTGGCCGTGGTCGCGGCGGCGGTGCTCGCGATGGGCGTGTGGCCGAAGCCCTTCGTCGACGTGATGCACGCCTCGGTCACCGACCTGCTCGCGCACGTGGCGAGATCCAAACTCTAGCGAGCGCGCCGTGTCGCTGATGCCCCACCTCGCCGCCGTGCTGCCCGAGATCGTGATCCTCTCGGCCGCGTGCCTCATCCTGATCGTCGACCTGTTCGTGCCGCAGGAGCGGCGCGCCGTCAGCTTCTGGCTGACGCAGGCGGCGCTGGTGCTCGCGATCGCCGTCGTGGTGTCGACCGCGCAGATCGCGCCGTCGCACGCCTTCGGCGGGATGGTCGTCGACGACATGCTGGGCGACGTGCTGAAGCTCTTCGCGCTCATCGCCGTCTCGCTGATGCTGTTCTACGCGCGCGGCTACCTGGCCGCGCGCGGGCTCTACCGAGGCGAGCTGTTCGTCCTCGTGCTGTTCGCGCTGCTCGGCATGATGGTGATGATGGCGGCCGCGAGCCTCGTGACGCTGTACCTCGGCCTCGAGCTGATGTCGCTCGCGCTCTACGCGCTCGTGGCGCTGCAGCGCGACGCCGCCGCGCCTTCCGAGGCCGCGATGAAGTACTTCGTGCTGGGCGCGCTCGCGTCGGGGATGCTGCTCTACGGGTTCTCGATGGTCTACGGGGCGACCGGATCGCTCGACCTCGACCGGATCGCGCAGGCGACGCTCGGCGCGCAGGGCAACCGGACGCTTCTCGTGTTCGGCCTCGTGTTCGTCGTCTCCGGCATCGCGTTCAAGCTGGGCGTCGTGCCGTACCACATGTGGGTGCCCGACGTGTACCACGGGGCCCCGACGCCGGTGACGCTGCTGATCGGCACCGCGCCGAAGCTCGCCGCGTTCGCGTTCACGCTGCGCGTCCTCGCCGGCGCGCTCAAGGGCCTCGAGTTCGACTGGCAGGGCATGCTGATCGTGCTCGCGCTGCTGTCGATGGCGCTCGGCAACCTGATCGCGATCGCGCAGGTCAACCTGAAGCGCATGCTGGCGTATTCGACGATCGCCAACATGGGCTTCATGCTGATGGGGTTCCTCGCGGCGGACCTGAACGGCTATTCGGCCGCGATGTTCTACACGGTGGCCTACGTGCTCACGAGCCTCGTGTCGTTCGGCGTGATCCTGCTCCTGTCGCGGGAGGGCTTCGAGGCCGACCTGCTCGACGACTTCAAGGGGCTCAACCGCCGCTCGCCGTGGTGGGCGTTCGTGATGCTGCTCGCGATGTTCTCGCTCGCCGGCATCCCGCCGACGCTGGGCTTCTACGCGAAGTTCGCGGTGATCGAGGCCGCCGTCAACCAGGGCTTCGTCTGGCTGGCGGTGGCTGCGGTGCTGACGTCGGTCGTGGGCGCGTTCTACTACCTCCGCGTGGTCAAGCTCATGTACTTCGACGAGCCCGTCGACGCGTCGCCGATCGTCGCCGGCCTCGACGCCCGCGCCCTCCTGTCGGCGAACGGGCTGCTGCTGCTCGTGCTGGGCATCGTGCCGCAGATCCTCATGGGGCTCTGCACGCTCGCGGTGACGCAGTCCTACTTCTGACGTCGGCCCGCCTCCGGACGCGCCGGGAGCGCGTGCTAGGATGGCCTTCCCATGCGCGTCGCCCTGTTCGTCACCTGCCTCGTCGACCTGATGCGGCCGTCCGTGGGGTTCGCCGCGCTGAAGCTCCTCGAGCGGCCCGGCGTCGAGGTGATCGTACCGGACCGCCAGACCTGCTGCGGCCAGCCGGCGTACAACTCCGGCGACCGCGGCGACGCGATCGCGCTCGCCCGCCAGTTCGTCGAGCAGTTCGAGGCCTTCGACCACGTCGTCGCGCCGTCGGGCTCCTGCAGCGGCATGGTGCGCACGCACTACGGCGAGCTCCTGTCGGGCGAGCCCGCGTGGGCGGCGCGCGCCGCGGCGCTGGCCGCGAAGACCTGGGAGCTCACGCAGTTCCTCGCCGACGTGCTTCGGATCGAAGCGGTGCCGGGGCGCTTCGACGGGTCGATCGCCTACCACGACTGCTGCGCCGGGCTGCGCGAGATGGGCGTGAAGGCGCAGCCGCGCGCGCTGCTCGCGAAGGTCGCGGGCCTCAAGGCCGTCGAGCTCGCCGAGTGCGAGACCTGCTGCGGCTTCGGGGGGACGTTCTCGCTCAAGTACGGCGACATCTCGACGCGGCTCGCCGACGACAAGTGCCGCCACGCCGTCGCGACCGGCGCCGACGCCCTCGTCATGGGCGACCTGGGCTGCATGCTGAACGTCGAAGGCAGGCTGCGGCGCACCGGACGCGCGTCGCCGCAGGTGCTGCACGTGGCCGAGGTGCTCGCGGGCGAGCGGCCGTGACGCCGGGCCCGCGCTGACGACGGGGACGAGGCGATGCAGATCGCGTCGATGCACTTCAAGGAGCGCGCGCGGGAGAAGCTCGCCGACGCGAAGCTCCAGCGCAACCTGCAGAAGATCAAGGGCAAGTTCGTCGGGAAGCGGCGCACCGCGATCACCGAGCTCGACGACTTCGAGGGCACGCGCGACGCGGCGAAGGCGATCCGCCAGCGCGCGCTCGACGACCTCGACGTCTGGCTCGAGATCTTCGAGGCGAACGCGCGCGCCCGCGGCGCGACGGTCCTGTGGGCGTCGACGCCCGACGAGATCAACCGGCTCGTGCTCGAGATCGCGTTCCGACACGGCGTGCGCAAGATCGTCAAGTCGAAGTCCATGGTCTCGGAGGAGTCCGCGCTCGACCGCGCGATCGAGGCCGCGGGGCTCGAGGTGATCGAGACCGACCTGGGCGAGTACATCCTGCAGATCAACGGCTACGAGCCGCCGTCGCACCTCGTCGGGCCGGCGCTGCACAAGTCGAAGGAGGAGGTCGCCGACCTCTTCAGCCGCAAGCACGGCACGGCGCGCAAGGAAGGCATCGAGGACCTGTGCCGCGAAGCGCGGGCGGTGCTCCGGCAGCACTTCCTGACGGCGGACATGGGGATCTCGGGCGGCAACTTCTTCGTGGCCGAGACCGGGTCGGTCGTGCTCGTGACCAACGAGGGCAACGCGACGCTCGCGACGACGCTGCCGCGCGTCCACGTCGCGATCTCGGGCATCGAGAAGATCGTGCCCACGCTCGAGGACGTCGCGACGCTCATGCGCCTCCTGCCGCGCTCGGCCACCGGCCAGTCGATCTCGAACTACGTCGACGTGCTGACCGGCGTCCGCGGGCCGGGCGAGCACCACGGCGCCGAGCACATGTACTTCATCCTCGTGGACGCCGGGCGGACCGGCGTCCTCGGGAGCGAGGTGCGTGAGGCGCTCCGTTGCATCCGCTGCGGCGCCTGCATGAACCACTGCCCGGTCTACCAGGCGGTGGGCGGGCACGCGTACGGCTGGGTGTACCCGGGGCCGATCGGCTCGATCCTGACGCCGATGTACGCGGGCCTCGAGAACGCGCAGGACCTCCCGCAGGCTTCGACGATGTGCAACCAGTGCGGCGTCGTGTGCCCGGTGAGGATCCCGCTGCCCGACCTGCAGCGCAAGCTGCGCGAGGAGGCGTTCGCGCGCGGCCTGCGCCCCTGGAGCGAGCGCGCGGGGCTCCGCGCCTGGGCGTGGGTCGCCCGCCGCCCCGCGCTCTACGCGCTCGTCACGCGGCTGGGGGTGCGCGCGCTCAGGATGGCGGCGGGCCGCGATCGCGTGATCCGCCGCCTGCCGGGCGCATCCGGGTGGACCGCCGGCCGCGACATGCCCGCGCCCGCGGGCCGCACGTTCCGCGAACAGCTCGCCGCGCGCCGCGCGGCAGGGGGAAGCCGATGAACGCTCCGACCACGCCTCACGCGATCCTGCCGCCGCTCTCGCGCCGGGCCGAATCGCTGGGGACCGAGAACGCCTTCGTCGTGCTCGCGGAGGTCAACGCGCTCGTGCGCGGCGGCGCCGACGTCGTGTCGTTCTGCATCGGGCAGCCCGACTTCCCGACGCCGCGCCACGTGCAGGACGCGGCGATCGCCGCGATCCGGGCGGGCAAGCATGGCTACACGCCGTCGGCGGGCATCGACGAGCTCCGCGCCGCCGCGGCGCGCGACCTGGGCGCCCGGCGCGGGCTCTCGATCGCGCCGGAGGACGTCGTCGTCGGCGCCGGCGCGAAGCCCTTCATCGCGTACGCGATCGCGTCGACGACCGATTACGGCGCGGGCGACGAGGTGATCTACCCGGTCCCCGGCTTCCCGATCTACGAGTCGCAGATCCTCGCGAACGGGGCGGTGCCGGTGCCGATCTTCCTGCGGGAGTCGCGCGACTTCGCGTTCGATCCCGCGGAGCTCGAGGCGGCGATCACGCCGAAGACGCGCCTCCTGATCCTCAACACGCCGCACAACCCGACCGGCGGCCTCCTGCGGCCCGCCGACCTCGACGCGATCGCCGCGATCCTCGGCCGCCATCCCCGCATCTGGGTGTACGCCGACGAGATCTACTCGCGCCTCGCCTACGACGGGACGTTCGAGTCGATCGCGTCTCGCCCGGGCCTCCTCGAGCGCACGATCATCTCGGACGGGGCGTCCAAGACCTGGGCGATGACCGGCTGGCGCATCGGCTACTGCGCGAACCGCGCGCTCGCGCCGGTCTTCACCCGCTGGATCACCAACACCGACTCGTGCGCGTCGCAGATCTCGCAGTGGGCCGCCGTCGAGGCGATCGAGGGTCCGCAGGACGACGCGGAGGCGATGCGCGCCCGCTTCCTGGAGCGGCGCGACCTGATCGTCGGGCTGCTCAACGAGGTGCCGGGCATCGCGTGCCGCACGCCGGGCGGGGCGTTCTACGCCTGGCCCAACGTCACCGAGGCCTGCCGCCTGACCGGCTGCGCGGACTCGGAGGCGTTTCGCAAGCGCCTGCTGCACGAGGCTGGCGTGGCGGTGCTGGCGGACATCCATTTCGGCCGGCGCGTGCCGGGCGACGGCCAGCACATCCGCTTCTCGTACGCGGCGTCGAACGAGGCGATCGCCGAGGGCGTGCGCCGCGTCGACGCGTTCGTGCGCGGGCACGCGAAGCGATGAGCGAAACGGCGGGCCGCCCTTGACGAGCGCCATCGACTCGAACGGCGCGTCGCGCGAGGCGATCCTCGCCCGCGTGCGCGCGGCGTTGCGCAAGCCGCCGGGGCGCGACGGCGCGGTCGCCGCCGCGCGAGCGTACCTCGACGCCCGCCCGCAAGGGCCGCGACCCGCGCTGCCCGCGGACCTCGTCGCGCATTTCATGCGGCGCGCGACCGACCTGGAGAGCACGGTCGAGCGGATCGCGTCGATCGCGCAGCTGCCGAAGGCGGTGGCCCGCTACGTCGACGCGCTGGACCTCGAGCCCGCGCTCGCCGAGCAGAAGTCGCGGCAAGGCGTCTGCTGGCCCGAGTTCGAGGACCTCGACTGGGAGGGTGCGGGCCTCGAGATCGAGCCTCGCCCGACCCACGGCCGCGACCGCCTCGGGATCACCGGCGCGTTCTGCGGCATCGCGGAGACCGGCACGCTCGCGATCGCGTCGGGGGCGAGCGCGCCGACGGCGTCGATGCTTCTGCCCGACACGCACGTCGCGGTGTTGCGCGCCGACCGCGTCGTCGCCGGCATGGAGGAGGCGTTCGCGCTCGTGCGCGCCGAGCTCGGCGCGATGCCCCGCGCGCTGAACTTCGTGTCCGGCCCTTCGCGCACCGGCGACATCGAGCAGACGATCGTCGTCGGCGCGCACGGCCCGTTCCGCGTCCACATCGTCGTCGTCGGCTGACCCGGGGGCGCGCGGCGCCCCGCGCGCGCGGCGACGCGCGCCGGCCTCATCCGTTCGGCCGAATTGACGCTCGGCGACGGGCGGCCTAGCGTGGCTCCGATCGGCGCGCCCCCGCGATGCGCGCCGCGAGGAGCGCGAACGATGCCGCCGACCGCCGAAACTTCCGTGCCGCCGATGCCCTTCGTCGTCGCGTCGTGGCTCGGCTATTCGCTCGAGCACCTCGTCGCGGGACTGCGTCGCGGCTCGATCGCGCCGCCGCCCGGCGCGCCGCCGGGCTGGCTGCCGGCGGGGGCCGACGCGTCGCAGGTCGGGATTCCGGCGGTTTCCGGGGGCGACGCGACGAGCGGCGACGTGGCGGCCAGCGACGCCGATGCCGCATCGGGTGACGCCGCGGACGTGCAGGATGCCGCGGGTACAGATGCGCGCGCGACGCTGCTCGGCCTCGCGCGAACGATCGACGCGTCGCTCGAGGACGCGACGTTCGACGCGCTCTGGCGATCGTCCGGCGACGACGACGCGGCACGCGCGACCCGGGTCGCGGATCTCCTGTGGCGCACGGCCGGCGGTTCCGCGACGTCGGGCGGCCTCGACGCGCTGGCATCGGCGATCGCCGACCGCGGGACGCGCGGCACGCTCGTGTCGCTGGCGGGGCAAGGCAGCGAGGCGCTCGCCGCGCTCGCGCGCGGCGATCCGTCGGCGTGCTGGCGTCGCTGGGTGCGCTCGACGACCATGCGTTCGCCGGCGTCGTCGACGGCGCGAGCCCGTCGCTCACGCGCTTCGATCCGTCGACCGGCGATGCGAACCTGAGCGACGCGTGGATCGACGACCGCGCCAAGTTCGTCGCGTGGCGCGCGCTGCGCGAGGATGCCGACGCGGGCCGGCATGCCGGCGCGACGTGGCGGTTCGTGGATCGCACGCTCGGCGATGCCGCGACGATCGTCGTGGGCGACGGCGAGGGCGAGCCGGACCAGGTCGCGTTCGCGCGCGACGGAGGCGACGCGATCGTCGGCGGAACGGGCGTCGACCGCCTGCACGGCGGGACGGGCGACGACACGCTCGACGGAAGCGGCGGAAGCGACCTCGTCGAGGGCGGCCGCGGCGACGACTCGCTCGTCGGCGGCGATGGCGGTGATCGCCTCGACGGCGGATCGGGCGACGACACGCTGGACGGCGGACGCGGCGACGACCGCCTCGCCGGCGGCTCGGGGCACGACACCTATGCGTTCGCTGCGGGCGACGGCGCCGACGTGATCGTCGATGCGGACGGCGACGGCGTCATCGTCGTCGACGGCGCGACGCTCGCGGGAAACGAGGCCGGCGTCGCGTATTCGACCGAGGACGACGGCGTCGGCGGCACGACGCTCGTCATCCGCGCCGGCGGGCCGGAAGGTGCGGCTGCGGGCGAGATCCGCGTGCGCGACTGGCGCGACGGAGCGCTCGGCATCCACCTGGCGCCCGTGGCGGATGCCGCCGGGCTCCCGCCGTGGCGCCGTGGTCAAGCCGCTCGTCAGCGGAGAGGTTCGCGCGCGAGAACGGCAACGAGCGGGATCGTCGTCACCGGCGCGGCGTGGCGCGCATCGCCGGCCGGGTCGAGGAGCGGGGATACGCTCGGTGTCGCTGGACGCGACGTCCGCGGACGCGGGTTCGCGCGCGAGAATGGCAACGAGTCGGGATCGTGGGCGATCGCCGCGGATGCGAGTTCCGGCGGCGGCATGGCGCGCATCGTCGGCCGGGTGGAGGACCGCGGCCAGGCGCTCGACGCGGCGGACTGGACGCGGGTGCTGCGCGGCGCGCCGGCGCTCGCGCCAGGAGGCGAGATCGCCGCGCCTCCCGCGCTCGACGCCGGCGCGGTCACCGCGGCCGACGTCGCGAGCGCGCTCGCCGATGCCGCGGGCGAGCACGACGACGGCGACGCGGCGCTCGACACGCCGCGGTGGCCCTGGTCGTTCGCCCACGACGCGCATGCGATCCTCGAGCCGCCCGGCGTCGCGCCCCGTCGGGGCGGTTGAGCGGGCGCCGGCCGACGGCGTGCGAGTCCGGCCGATCCCGCGCCTCGCAGGGGGACGCCGATGCTCGCCTTCGTTTCCGCGCGGCGGGCCGCCGCCGACGAAGGGGGGTTCTCGCCGGGCTGGCTGCGCCTGGAGGCGACCCCGCCCGCGCCTGGGAGGCGGCGGATGCTCCACGCGCTGCTCGCGTTCGGCGCGTCGGCTTTGGCGTGGGCGTGCCTCGGCAGCGTCGACGTCGTCGTCGTGGCCGACGGCCGCCTCGTGCCCCGCACGCAGCTCAAGCTCGTCCAGCCCGCGGACGCGGGCGTGGTGCGGGAGGTCCTCGTCGCCGAGGGCGCGACCGTCGTCGAAGGTGAACCGCTGATCCGCCTCGACGGCGCGCTCGTGGAGTCGGAGGCGAGGGCGCTCCGCGCCGAGGTCGTGCGGCGCGATCTCCAGCTGCGCCGCGTGGACGCCGAGCTCGACGGCACGCCCCCGTCGCGCCGCGACGGCGACGACACGGAGGCCTTCGGCGCGGCGCTCGCGCTGTACCACGCGAATCGGCGCGCGCACCTCGACGCGCTCGCGCAGGAGGCCGGGGCAGTCGAGCGGCTCGCGCAGGAGCTCGCGGCCGCGCGCGCGACCGAGCGCAAGCTCGAGCGCGTCGTGCCGATCGTGCGATCGGCGTCCGAGCGCTACGCGCAGCTGCGTGCCGAAGGCTACGCGAGCGAGCTCGCCGCGCTCGAGCGCGAGCGCGACGCGATCGAGAAGTCGCAGGACCTCGACGCGCAGCGCCACGTCGTCGCCGGCCTCGAGTCGGCCGCGGCGCAGGCGCGCACCCGCCTCGCGCAAGCGACGTCCACCTACCGGGCGCAGCTCCTCGCCGAGCGCGCGCAGGCGGACGCGGAGCTGGCGCGCGTCGCGGAGGCGCTCGGGCGCCAGCTGCACCGCGCGGAAGCGGTCGAGATCCGCGCGCCCTGCGCGGGTACGGTGAAGGACGTCGCCGCTCACGGCGCAGGCACCGTGGTCGCGGCGGGCGCGCCGCTCGTCACGCTCGTGCCCGCGGGCGAGGCGCTGGTCGCGGAGGTGCTGGTGCGGCACGAGGACGCGGGATTCGTCCGGCCCGGGCAGGCGGCGCGCGTGAAGCTCGCATCCTTCCCGTTCCAGAAGTACGGGACGATCGACGGCAGCGTCGTCCACGTCGCGCCCGACGCGACCGAGCCCGCACCCGACCGGCCCGCGGCGTCGGGCTATCGCGCGCGCATCGCGCTGGCCGCGCAATCGCTGCCGGGCGGCGAGGCGCCGTTCGCGCTCGCCGCCGGCATGCTCGCCACGGCCGAGATCCTGCTGGGCGAGCGACGCATCGTCGAATACCTGATGTCGCCGCTGCAGAAGGCCTGGGGCGAGGCGGCGCGCGAGCGCTAGGCGCAGGATGCGGGACGACCCGGTTGCGTCCGCCGACGAGCGCCTGTCGCCCGACGACGTGCGGTGGTCGATCGGGAGCCTGTGCAACCTGCACCGGCGTGCGTTCGACGCCGCGGCGTTCGCGCGCCGCGCGCCGCCGCCGCATACGCTGGTGACGCTCGCCGATGGCCTTCGCGAGGCCGGCTTCGACGTCCGCGTGACGCGCACGGGCGTCGAAGGGCTCGCGCGCGCGCCGATGCCCTGCATCGCGCTGCTCCGTGGTCCGCCGCCGTCGGACGACGTCGAGGTCGAGGCCGCGCGCCCGCCGGCGCCGCGCCCGGCGCTCGTCGTTTCCGTGTCGCCGGAACGCGCGGTCTGGTTCGCCGCGGGCTCGCGCGCGCCGACCGACGCGCCGGTCGCGACGTTCGTCGCCCAGGCGACCGGCGTCGCGATCCTCGTCCGGCCGCGCGAGGAGCCGGCGGCGGCCGATCCGTCGTCCACGAAGCCCGCGGCGTTCGGCTTTCGCACGGTGCTCGCGGAGCTCGCGCGCCACCGCGCCGTCGTCCGCGACGTGCTCGCCGCGTCGCTCGCGCTGCACCTGGCCGCGCTCGCGCTCCCGCTCGCGAGCCAGGCGATCATCGACAAGGTGATCGTCAACCGCGCGACCGGGACGCTCGGCGTCGTCGCCGTCGCGCTCGCGCTGTTGATCGCGTTCTCGTCGGCGATCGGATGGCTGCGCCAGTACCTGGTGACGCACACGGGCACGCGCGTCGACGCGGCGCTCGGATCGCGCGTGTACGCGCACCTGATGCGCGTCCCGCTCGGCTACTTCGAGCGGCGGCCGGTGGGCGTGCTCGTCGCGCGGCTGAACGGCGTCGAGACGGTGCGCGAGTTCCTCGCGGGCGCGGCGGTCACCGTCGCGCTCGACGTGCCGTTCGCGCTGGTGTTCGTCGCGGTGATGGCCGTCTACAGCGCGCCGCTGACGCTGCTCGCGCTCGCATCGATCGCCGCGCTCGCGCTCGTGTCGCTGGCGGTCGCGCCGGCGCTGCAGCGCCGGCTGAACGAACAGTTCCTCGCGGGTGCTCGCGCCCAGGCGCTCGCGACCGAGTCGATCGGCGCGGCCGAGACCGTGAAGTCGCTGGAGCTCGAGCCCGCGTTCTCTCGCCGCTACGACGACGCGCTCGGCGCGTGGCTGGGCGCGGGCTTCGCGACGCGCCAGCTCGCGAACGGCTACCAGTCCGCCGCGGGCGCGCTCGAGCAGGCGATGTCGGCGTCGATCCTGTGCGCGGGCGCGTGGCTGGTCATGCGCGGCGACGGCTTCACGATCGGGATGCTGGTCGCGTTCCAGATGTTCGCGGCGCGCGTGTCGCAGCCGGTGCTTCGCCTCGCCGGGCTGTGGCAGCAGTTCCAGCAGGCCGCGATCGCGGTCCGGCGGCTCGCGGACGTGATGGACGTGCCGGTCGAGCCGCGGTCGGGCGCGTCGGGCGTCGCGACCGGGCCGGCGCGCCTCGCGTTCAGCGGGCTGGGATTCCGCCACGGCGACGGCGGCTGGCTGCTGCGCGGGCTCGACCTCGGCGTGGCCCCGGGCGAGTGCGTCGTCATCACCGGCCCGTCGGGCTGCGGCAAGAGCACGCTTTGCCGGCTCGCGGCGGGCTTCGCGTTCCCGGGCGAGGGCAGCGTGCGCCTCGACGGTCGCGACACGCGCGCGCTCGCGTGCGACGAGCTCCGGGGCGCGCTCGGCATCGTGCCGCAGGAGACCGTGCTGTTCGCGGGAACGTGCTCGACAACCTGCTGATGGGCCGGCCGCACGCGTCGATCGACGAGGTCGAGCGCGCGTGCCGGCGCGCCGGCGTCCACGACGCGATCGGCGCGCTGCCCGAGGGCTACCGGACGCGGCTGGGCGAGCGCGGGGTCGGGCTGTCGGGCGGGCAGAAGCAGCGGATCGCGATCGCGCGGGCGCTGCTGCGCTCGCCGCGGCTCCTGCTCCTCGACGAGCCGATGAGCCAGCTGGACGCCGCGGCGGCCGCGGAGATCGGCTCGACGATCACGGCGCTGAAGGGCGCGACGACGATCGTCGTCGTGAGCCACGTCGTTCCGCCGACGCTTCGCGCGGACCGCGTCGTGCGGCTCGGAACCGTGCGTACGCAGGCGAGGGCGTGACGCACCTCGCCCCCGGGCACCGGGTCAGTCGCCGAGTTCCTTGATGATGCCCTCGACCTTGAGGGGATCGGCGAGGAAAGCGTCGACGCAGCGCGGGTCGAAGTGGCGGCCGCGCTGGGTCTTCAGGTACTCGACGCCCTCGGCGATCGGCCACGCGTGCTTGTACGGGCGCTCGGAGACGAGCGCGTCGAACACGTCGGCGACCGCGACGATGCGCGCGACGAGGGGGATGTCGTCGCCGTGCAGGCCGTTCGGGTAGCCCGAGCCGTCGAACTTCTCGTGGTGGCCGAGCGCGATGATCGCGCCCATCGACAGGTACTTCGACGGGCTGCCCTTCAGGATGTCGTAGCCGATGCGCGGATGCGTGCGCATCGTCTCGTCCTCGTCGCGCGAGAGCGGGCCGTTCTTCAGCAGGATCGCGTCGGGGATGCCGATCTTGCCGATGTCGTGCATCGGCGCCGCGACCTCGAGCACGTGCGCGGTCTCGGCGCCGAGGCCGAGGTTGGTGCCGATCAGCGCCGAGTAGCGGGCCATCCGCATCAGGTGGTTGCCGGTGGTCTTGTCGCGGAACTCGCCGGCCTTCGCGAGCTTCGCGAGGGTCTCGAGCTCGCGCTCGTGGATCTCGGACACCGACTTGTCGACCTGGTACTGCAGCACGCGCGCCTGGTCGGAGAGGACGATCTTGTGGCGACGGAGCTCGAGCAGGTTCGCGCAGCGCGCGCGCGTCTCGTGCTCGTCGAGCGGCTTGATGAGGAAGTCGGTCGCGCCGGCCTCGAGCGCGTCGTAGCGGATCTTGCGGTCGTCGACGACGGTGATCACGACGATCGGCACGTCGACGCAGTGCGGCAGCGCGCGGAGCTGCTTGACGAGCTCGATGCCGTCGAACTCGGGCAGCTTGTAGTCGGTGAGCACGATGTCGACGCGGTTGTTGCGCGCGAACTCCAGCGCGCGCGACGGCGTGTCGAACAGCTCGAGGTTCAGCTTGCCGTCGATCTGCCGGACGATCTCGGCCAGCAGCAGCCGGCTCGAGAACAGGTCGTCGACGATCAGGACGGTGTTGCGCTGGGCGCGGGCGAACGCGAGCTCGGAAACGGAGCCGGGTGACGGGGCCGTCCTGAGCGGGGTCGGGGGCGTCATGGGTCACTCCCTCTCGTGGAGGGCAACGGAGCCCCGCTCAAGCAAGACTCGCGCCGACGAACCGCGATCAAGGGCAAGCCCGGCGATCGTCCGGGTCGTCCCGCAGGCCGCCAGCCTCGCAGGCGGGCGGTGCAAGGCGCCCGGCGGGCGACGCCGCGCCTGGCGTTCCGGAGCGGGGCTTCCCTTCCGCCCGCTCCGGCGGACAAACGAGTGGTCGGGGCGAGAAGATTCGAACTTCCGACCCCCTGCACCCCATGCAGGTGCGCTACCAGGCTGCGCTACGCCCCGACCGAAACCGTCGATTATACCGTCCCGGGCAGACATCCCGGCCACCCGGCTAGCGCCGGTCGGGGTCGAGGAGATGCCGGATCTCCGCCAGCTCCTGCCGCAACGCGGCAGCGGAGGGGGCGGCTCCGGCGGGGCCGCCCGGAGGCCGGGCGGGAACGGACGTCGTCGAAGGAGTCGGGCGGGCCGCGGCCGCGCGGGCCTCGTCGACCTCGTGCTCGAGGCGGTGCCGCGCGCCGTTGATCGTGAAACCCTGCTCGTACAGGAGATCGCGGATCCGGCGGATCAGCAGCACCTCGTGGTGCTGGTAATAGCGGCGGTTGCCGCGCCGCTTCACCGGCTTCAGCTGCGCGAACTCCTGCTCCCAATAGCGGAGCACGTGCGGCTTCACCGCACAGAGGTCGGAGACCTCGCCGATCGTGAAATACCGCTTGGCCGGGATCGGCGGCAGGTCGGGTCTAGCCCGGCTGAGATCCGACATGGTCGGCGGCGTCCACCATGGCTTTCAGCTTCTGGCTGGCGTGGAACGTCACGACGCGTCGCGCCGTGATCGGAATCTCCTCGCCGGTCTTGGGATTGCGTCCCGGGCGCTGCGGCTTCTCGCGCAGCTGGAAGTTGCCGAAGCCCGAGAGCTTGACGCTCTCGCCCGCCTCGAGCGCGATGCGCACTTCCTCGAAGAAGCGCTCGACCATGTCCTTCGCCTCGCGCTTGTTCAAGCCCAGTTGCTCGAACAGCAGATCGGCCAATTCGGCTTTGGTCAGCGTCATCGCGCGTCCTGGTGACGTAGCGTCGCGCCGAGCTCGCGGTGGGCAGCTGCCGCCAGCGCCTCCACCGCCCCCTCGATCTCGGCGTCGGTCAAAGTACGTGCAGTATCCTGCATAAGCACAAGAATCGCAACGCTTTTCCTGCCGTTCGGCAGCCCGGGGCCTCGAAACAGGTCGAATGGGCGTATCTCGACGACGAACGGCGCCTTCTCCCGTTCCATCGCGCCCAGGAGCGATGCGACAGGCACGGCCTCGTCGACCACGAGCGCCAGGTCGCGGCGGACGACCGGCTGGCGCGACACCGGCCTGCCCGCCGGCACCGGCCGGGCGAGCAGCGGTTCGAGGTCGACTTCGAAGACGACCGGGGCCGAGGCGAGCTCGAAGCGGCGGACCAGCCGCGGGTGGAGCTCGCCCAGCCAGCCGGCAGGGCGTCCGCCGATCGAGACGCTCGCCGACCGGCCCGGATGGAGGGACGGGTGCGGCGCCGCCGCGGTCGATACGCCGAGGGGCGCCGCGATCGCCTCGAGGTCGCCCTTCACGTCGTGCAGGTCGACCGGGCGTGACCGCACGCCCCATTGCTCGGGGAACGCGGGACCCCAGGCGAGCCCGCCGAGCCTGAGCGGCTGGTCGATCGGACCGCCATCGGCACGACGGAACACGCGCCCGAGCTCGAACGCGCGAACGCGCGGCTCGCGGCGGCTCGCGTTGGTCCGGAGCACGCCGAGGAGGCCGGGGAGCAGCGAGGTGCGCATCACATCGAGGTGCGCCGCGATCGGGTTCTGCACCGGCACCGCCGACGAAGCCCCGTCGAGCGCGCGCTCGACCTCCGAGGACACGAAGCCGAAGGTCACGACCTCGTTCCAGCCGCGCGCGGCCAGCGCGCGGCGAAGCGCGAAAGACGAGCGGCGCGACTCGGGCCGCGCCGGCATGCGCTGCACGTGCGCGCCGGGCGTCGCCGGAATCGCGTCGTAGCCGCGCACGCGCGCGACCTCCTCGACGAAGTCCTCCTCGATCGCGAGGTCGAAGCGCCACGACGGCGGCGTCACCTCGAAGTCGTCGCCGACGCGGCGCGCCGCGAACCCCAGCCGCGCGAACACGCTCGCCGCGTCGTCGGGCGCGACCGCGACGCCGAGGAGCTTCGCGATCCGCGCGCTCCTCACGCGCACGGGGCGCCGCGCCGGGAGCGTGGCCTTCACGTCGGTGCGCGGGCCGGCGCGGCCGCCGCAGATCGCGAGGATCAGCGCGGTCGCGCGCTCGATCGCCGCGGGCCCGAGCTCGGGGTCGACGCCGCGCTCGAACCGGTAGCCGGCGTCGCTCTGGAATCCCAGCCGCCGCATCTTGCCCTGGATCACCGCGGGATCCCAGTACGCCGCCTCGAGGTAGACGGTCGTCGTGTCGGGCGCGATGCCCGAGTGCTCGCCGCCCATGATGCCGGCGAGCCCGAGCGGCTTCTTCTCGTCGCAGACGAGCAGGAGGTCGGGCTCGAGCGCGAGCACGTCGCCGTTCAGGAGCACGAGCTCCTCGCCCGGGCGCGCGAAGCGGACGACCAGCGCGCCGTCGAGGTGGCGCGCGTCGTACGCGTGCATCGGCTGGCCGAGCTCGAGCATCACGTAGTTCGTGACGTCGACGACCGCGCTGATCGCGCGGATGCCCGCGCGCTCGAGGCGTGCGCGCATCCACGCGGGCGACGGGCGCGACGCGTCGATGCCCGCGATCGTCCGGCCGCCGAAGCGCGGGCATGCGACCGGCTCCTCGACGCGCACGTCGCGGCTCTCGCGGATCGTCGGCGCGACCGGCGGGGCGTCGGGCACCGCGAGCTTCGCGCCGGTGACCGCGGCGAGGTCGCGCGCGACGCCGAGCATCGACAGGCAGTCGGCGCGGTTCGGCGTCAGCTTGAGCGTGAGGATCGCGTCGTCGAGCGCGAGCGCCTCGCGCAGGTTCGTGCCCGGGACGAGCGAGTCGTCGAGCGCCATCAGTCCGCTCGCGTCGTCGGAGAGGCCCAGCTCCTTCGCCGAGCAGAGCATGCCTTGCGACTCGACGCCGCGCACGGCGGCGCGCCGGATCGCGAGGCCGCCGGGCAGCTTCGCGCCCTCGAGCGCACAGGGGACCGTCATCCCCGCGGCCGCGTTGGGCGCGCCGCACACGATCGCGAGCGGCGCGCCGCCCGCGTCGACCGTGCACAGGCGCAGCCGGTCCGCGTTCGGATGCGGCGCGACGGCGAGGATGCGCGCGACGACGACGCCTTCGAACGGCGGCGCGGCGGGCTCGTTGCCCTCGACCTCGAGGCCCGACATCGTCAGCCGCTCGGCGAGCGCGGCCGTGTCGATCGGCGGATCGACGAACGTGCGCAGCCAGGCTTCGGACACTCTCATGGGGTCAAGCGAACTGGCGCAGGAACGCCAGGTCGTTCTCGTAGAACAGCCTGAGGTCGTCGACGCCGTAGCGGAGCATCGCGAGCCGGTCGGGTCCCATGCCGAACGCGAAGCCCTGCCAGCGCTCGGGGTCGATGCCGACCGCGCGCAGCACGTTGGGATGCACCTGGCCCGCGCCGGCGATCTCGAGCCAGCCGTCGCCGAAGCTCATGTCGATCTCGGCCGAGGGCTCGGTGAACGGGAAGAACGATGGCCGGAAGCGCACCGCGAGGTCGTCGCGCTCGAAGAAGCGGCGCAGGAACTCGGCGACCACGCCCTTCAGGTCCGCGAAGGTCACGTCGCGATCGATCCAGAGCCCCTCGACCTGGTGGAACATCGGCGAGTGCGTCGCGTCGCTGTCGACGCGGTAGACGCGGCCGGGCGCGATGATCCGGATCGGCGGCTCGTGCGCCTCCATCCAGCGCACCTGGATCGGCGAGGTGTGCGTGCGCAGCAGCATCCCGCCGTCGACGTAGAACGTGTCGTGCATCGACCGCGCCGGGTGGTTCTCCGGCGTGTTGAGCGCGGTGAAGTTGTGGAAGTCGTCCTCGATCTCCGGGCCGTCGGCGACCTCGAAGCCGAGCGTGCCGAACAGCGCCTCGATGCGCTCGAGCGTCAGCGTAAGCGGGTGCAGCGTTCCCGCGCCCGCGCCGCGGCCGGGGAGCGACACGTCGACGGCCTCGGCGGCGAGCGCCGCTGCGAGCTTCGCGTCCGCGAGCGCTTCACGCCGCGCGTCGAGCGCGGCCTCGAGCCGGACCTTCGCCTCGTTGATGCGCGCGCCGGCCTCCCTGCGCGCGTCCGGCGCGAGCTTGCCGAGCGCCTTGAGCTCCGCGGTCAGGAGCCCGGCCTTGCCGAGGTAGCGCGCCTTCGCGTTCTCGAGCGCGGCCGGGTCGGCCGCCGCGGCGAAGTCGGCGAGGGCGCTCGAGACGAGGGTCGGGAGGTCGGACATGGAAGCCAAAGGCGTAGGTAGGGTGTAGTAGATGGGGCTTGGCGCAGTCGTCGTGCGAATGGTGACGACATTGCGGATGCCGGTTCCGCTACGCGCCCTCGCAACGCGAAAACCTATCTACTACCTCCTCTCTACTGGTCCTCAGCCTCCGCGCCCGCGGAGGCGAAAAAAAAGGGAGGCTTCGTCGCCTCCCTTCTTCCCCGATCGCTCGGTCAGGCCTGCGAGGCTTTGGCCTGTTCGGCGATCTTCGTAAACGCGGGCATGTCGTGCACCGCGAGGTCCGCGAGGACCTTGCGGTCGATCTCGACGCCGCCCTTCTTCAGGCCGTTCATGAACACGCTGTAGCTCATGCCGAGCTCGCGGACGGCCGCGTTGATCCGCGCGATCCACAGCGCGCGGAACTCGCGCTTGCGGGTGCGGCGGTCGCGGTACTGGTACTGGCCCGCCTTCATCACCGCCTGCTTGGCGATCTTGAAGACGTTGTTGCGGCGGCCGCGGTAACCCTTGGCCTGCGCGATCACCTTCTTGTGGCGGGCGCGCGCGGTGACTCCACGTTTGACGCGAGGCATCGTCGGCTCCCGTTACGCGTAGGGCATCATCGCCTTCACCGAGGCCACGTTCGTGCCGTGGAGCTCGGCGGAGCCGCGAAGCTGCCGCTTGTTCTTGGTGGACTTCTTGGTGAGGATGTGGCGCTTGAACGCCTGCGAGCGCTTGACGGAGCCGCTTCCGCGCACGCGGAAGCGCTTCTTCGCGCCCGACTTGGTCTTCATCTTCGGCATGGTGCCGTTCCTTATTTGCCGCCCACGGGGGTGCTCTCCGGCTTGACCGCCGGGGAGGCTTTCGCGACTTTCGCCGCACCGGCCTCGGGCTTGTTGGGGTGATTCCCCGCCGGCGCGGTCTTCTGCACCTGCGTCTTCTTCGGCGCCAGCAGCATCACCATCTGCCGGCCCTCGAGCTTCGGAAACTGCTCGACCTGCGAGTAGGGCTCCAGGTCGTTCCGAATCTTTTCCAGCAGGCGCACCCCGAACTCCTGGTGCGCCATCTCGCGCCCCCGGAAGCGCATCGTCACCTTGGCCTTGTCGCCCTCGGCGAGGAAGCGCGTCAGGTTGCGCAGCTTGATCTTGTAGTCGCCTTCGTCGGTTCCCGGTCGGAACTTCACTTCCTTGACCTGGATCTGCTTCAGCTTGAGCTTGGCCTCGTGCGCCCGCTTGCTCTCGCGGTACTTGAACTTCCCGTAGTCCATGATGCGGACGACGGGCGGCTCGGCGAGCGGCGCGATCTCGACCAGGTCGACTTCCGCGGCCTCCGCTTTCGCCAGTGCGTCGGCGATGCCGACGATGCCGAGTTGCTCGCCTTCGAGCCCCACGAGCCGCACCTGCGGGGCCGTGATCTCGCGATTGATTCGCTGATGCTTGCTGTCCAGTGTCAATGCTCCATGTCGAGAAAAAAACGACCGTGCCCCGTCCGGCGGCGAGAGCGCGAACGCGCTATCGCCGCGCGGCGACCTCCGTTCGGAGGCGGGCGATCAAGGCCTCGAGCGACATCGTGCCCAGGTCCTCGCCGCCGCGGGTACGCACGGCCACCGTCTTCGCCTCCTGCTCCTTGTCGCCGACGATCAGCTGCCAAGGAAGCTTCTGGAGGCTATGTTCCCGTATTTTATAGGTTATTTTCTCGTTCCGCAAATCGGCCCGGACGCGGAAGCCTTCGGCCTTCAGCCGGGCCTCGATCGCCCGGGCGTAGGCGTCCTGCCGGTCGGTGATCGTCAGGATGACCGCCTGCACCGGGGCGAGCCAGGTCGGGAAGGCCCCGGCATGGTGCTCGATCAGGATCCCGATGAACCGCTCGAGGGATCCGACGATCGCCCGGTGCAGCATCACGGGCACCTGGCGGGTGTTGTCCTCGGCGACGTACTCGGCGCCGAGCCGCCCGGGCATCTGGAAATCGACCTGCATGGTGCCGAGCTGCCAGCTCCGGCCGATCGAATCCTTCAGGTGGTACTCGATCTTCGGCCCGTAGAACGCGCCCTCGCCGGGCAGCTCGGTCCATTCGGCGCCGCTGGCGCGGAGCGCGTCGCGCAGCGCGTTCTCGGCGGCGTCCCACTGCGCGTCGCTGCCGATGCGCGGGTCGGGGCGCAGCGCGAGCTTGACGGCGACGTCGGTGAACCCGAAGTCCGCGTACACCGCGAGCGCGAGCCGGTGGAACGCCACGCACTCGGCCTCGATCTGCGCGGGCGTGCAGAAGATGTGGCCGTCGTCCTGCGTGAACGCGCGGACCCGCATGATGCCGTGCAGCGCGCCCGACGGCTCGTTGCGGTGGCAGGCGCCGAACTCGCCGTAGCGCAGCGGCAGGTCGCGGTAGCTCCGCAGGTCCGAATTGAAGATCAGGATGTGGCCCGGGCAGTTCATCGGCTTGATCGCGAAGTCGTGCTTCTCCGACTCCGTGGTGAACATGTTGGCCTTGTAGTTCTGCCAGTGGCCGGACTTCTCCCACAGCGTGCGGTCGAGGATCTGCGGGCCGCGCACCTCCTGGTAGCCGTTGTCCTGGTAGACGCGGCGCATGTACTGCTCGACCGCCTGCCACACCGACCAGCCCTTCGGGTGCCAGAACACCATGCCGGGCGCCTCGTCCTGCTGGTGGAACAGGTCGAGCTGGCGCCCGAGGCGGCGATGGTCGCGCTTCTCGGCTTCCTCGATGCGCTTGAGGTACGCGTCGAGATCCTCCTTGCGCGCCCACGCGGTGCCGTAGATGCGCTGGAGCATCTCGTTGCGCGAGTCGCCGCGCCAGTACGCGCCGGCGAGCTTGGTCAGCTTGAAGGCCTTGAGCTTGCCGGTCGACGGCACGTGCGGCCCGCGGCACAGGTCGACGAACCCGCCCTCGCGGTAGAGCGAGATCGGCTCGTCCGACGGGATCGAGGCGATGATCTCCGCCTTGTAGTGCTCGCCCATCGACTCGAAGTATTTGACCGCCTCGTCGCGCGGCATCAGCGAGCGCTCGACCTTCTCGTCCTTCCTCGCGAGCTCGGCCATCCGCTTCTCGATCGCGGCGAGATCCTCGGGCGTGAAGGGCCGCTCGAAGCTGAAGTCGTAGTAGAAGCCGTCCTCGATCACCGGGCCGATCGTGACCTGCGCCTTCGGGAACAGCTCCTTCACCGCGTAGGCGAGGAGGTGCGCGGTCGAATGCCGGAGCACCTCGAGCCCCTCGGGATCCTTGTCGGTGACGATCGCGACCGCGGCGTCGCGGTCGACCACGTGCGAGGTGTCGACGAGCTTGCCGTCGACCTTGCCGGCCAGCGCGGCCTTCGCGAGGCCGGGGCCGATCGACGCCGCAATCTCGGCGACGCTGACCGCGCGGTCGTAGCGGCGGACGGCGCCGTCGGGCAATCGGATGTCGGGCATGGCGGTTCTCCTGGTCCGGCCCACGTGCGATTCCACGGGCCGAAAATGAAAAAAGTGCGGTCGAGCCGCACTTTTTCGCCGGAGTGTCCGGGGCGATACGCGCGCTCGTCCTCGTCGTCAGGTCGGGGTGCTGCGCGTTCGCGGTGTCATAACCGGTGCCTTTCGTCCTCTGCCGGTGTCCGGCGCGGGTGCTGCAAAGCCTCGGGCGGGTGTCTGGTAGGCGCGATTGGACTCGAACCAACGACCCCCACCATGTCAAGGTGGTGCTCTAACCAGCTGAGCTACGCGCCTGCAAGCTGCTGATTATAGCAGGATTGCGGCATTTCGGGGCCCGGCCCTACGGCAAGCGGCCCAGCGCCAGCGCGAGCGCCCCGATCAGGATCGGCTGGTGGACCATGTAGATCGCGAGGCTGTGGCGCCCGAGCCATCGGAACGCCGCCGGCAGGCGCGCGAGCGGGGCGAGCGGCGCGAACGAGGCCTTCGCGAGGGCGTTTCCCGCCCAGACGCCGACGAGGACGACGCCGAGCCACGGGAACAGCGGCACGTAGTCCTCGGTCGGCGGCTTCACGGTCGCGAAGCCGATCCAGCCGAGCGCCCGCGTGTCGAACGCCGGGTGCGAGAGCGCGAGGCCCGCGGCGATCACGGCGATCCCGGTCGCGAGCGCCGCGCGCGGCGCCCGCGTGAACGGCCACGCGAGGACGCTCGAGAGCGCGATCGCGTGCAGGATGCCGAACCAGATGTAGGTCCGCGGGAACGCGAGCCAGCTCGCGGCGCTCACGGCGAGGGCGCAGGCCGCGATCGTGGCGATCCGTCGCCAACGCCTGCCGGCGGGAACGCCCTGCAGGTGCGCGAGCGATAGCGAGATGCCGCACACGCCGAGGAACGTGGCGACGATCGCGGCGCGCGCGACGAGCCAGAAGGGATCGCGCTCGAAGTCGAAGCGCGCGACCCAGAAGAGCGAGAGATCGAACGCGAAGTGGTAGCCCACCATCGCCACGATGGCGAGGCCGCGCAGCGCGTCGAGACCCGCGAGGCGAACGGGCGCGGGCGCCCGCGCGGGGCCGGCGTCGGCCGCGGGGCTTCGCTCGCGATGCCGCGTCACGAGCGGCGCTCGGAGACCCAGTGCACGCGCACCGCGCCGCTCGCGTCGACCGGCCCGATCTGGCCCAGCACGCGCGTCGTCGCCTCGCTCGCGCCCGCGCGCGGAACGAGCGTCGCGTCGAGCGTCATGCCGCCCGCCGACAGCGTCATCGTGCCGTCGATCGACACGTCGCCGCCCTCGTTGCGGATCGTCCCGTAGAGGGCGCCGGCGCGCGGGACGAACGCGGCGCTGACGACGCCGAGCGCGACGCTCGTGCCGTCGGCCGCGCCGAGTCGCGCACGCTCCCAGCGGACCGACATGCCGCCGCGCCCGCCGGCGTGCTCGACGTCGAGCTCGCGCGCGTCGACCCGG
>JBGAHH010000024.1:0-52051 GCA_044226265.1 Casimicrobiaceae bacterium
GCCGCCCCCGCCGCTGCCCCCGCGGCGGCCCCGGCCGCGGCGCCCGCGGAAGCCACGGCGGCCCCGGCGGCCGCGCCGACGCCCAACAAGGGCGACGTGTCGTGGATGCTGATGTCCACGGCGCTCGTGCTCCTGATGAGCGTGCCGGCGCTCGCGCTCTTCTACGGCGGGATGGTCCGCTCGAAGAACATGCTGTCGGTGCTGATGCAGGTGTTCGTCGTGTTCTCGCTGATCACCGTGCTGTGGTGCATCTACGGCTACAGCCTCGCGTTCACCGAGGGCAACGCGTTCTTCGGCGGGTTCGACCGGCTGTTCCTCAAGGGCACGTTCGACGCCGCGAAGGGCGAGTTCGCGATGGGCGCGACGTTCTCGAAGGGCGTCGTGATCCCCGAGCTCGCGTTCGTCGCGTTCCAGGCGACGTTCGCCGCGATCACCGTGTGCCTCATCCTCGGCGCGTTCGCCGAGCGCGTGAAGTTCTCGGCGGTGCTGCTGTTCGCGGTGATCTGGTTCACGTTCGCCTACGCGCCGATCGCGCACATGGTCTGGTACTGGATGGGCCCGGACGCGTACACGAGCGCCAAGGTCGTGGACGAGATGAACTCGAAGGCCGGCTACATCTGGCAGATGGGCGCCCTCGACTTCGCGGGCGGCACGGTCGTGCACATCAACGCGGGGATCGCCGGCCTGGTCGGCGCGATCGTGATGGGCAAGCGCGTCGGCTACGGCAAGGAGTCGATGGCGCCGCACAACCTGCCGATGACGATGATCGGCGCGTCGCTCCTGTGGTTCGGCTGGTTCGGCTTCAACGCGGGCTCCGCGCTCGAGGCCGGCAACTCGGCGACGCTCGCGTTCATCAACACCTACCTCGCGACCGCGTGCGCCGTGCTGTCGTGGACGTTCGGCGAGTGGCTGTTCAAGGGCAAGCCCTCGATGTTGGGCGCGGCCTCGGGCGCCGTCGCGGGCCTGGTGGCGATCACGCCGGCCGCGGGCAACGTCGGCATCCCCGGCGCGTTCGTGATCGGCACGGCCGCCGGCCTCGTCTGCCTGTGGGGCGTCTCGGGCCTGAAGAAGATGATCGGCGTCGACGACACCCTCGACGTGTTCGGCGTGCACGCGGTCGGCGGGATCCTCGGCGCGCTGCTCACCGGCATCTTCGTCTCGCCGGACCTGGGCGGCCCGTCGGTCGTCGCCGACTGGGTCACGGGCAAGACCGAGTACCCGGGCTACGTCGCCCAGCTGTGGATCCAGGCCAAGGCCGTCGGCATCACGATCGTCTGGAGCGCGGTGGTCGCGTACGTCGCCTACAAGATCACCGACATGGTCGTCGGCCTGCGCGTGACCGAGGAAGAGGAGCGCGAAGGCCTCGACATCAGCGCGCACGGCGAATCGGCCTATCGCATGTAGCGCAGGCAGGTTATTTGCGGGCGGGTCCGCCCGCGGGTAAATCGGGGCTCGCTCCTCGATCGTTTCTCCTCAGTGGCATTGCGGGACGCCGAAAGCGTCCCGCTTTTTTTTGGGCGCCGCGAAAACACGACGCGGGAAGAAGCCCGCGTCGTGTTTTCGTGCCGGGTTCGGTTACCGCGGCCGCCTTCGGGCGGCCGGGCGGCGTCCGCGCGCCAACCGCCACGAAACACCGGGCCCCTCATGGACGCTTTCGCCTTGGCGCAAGGCCGCGCGAAGGCCCGCGAAGGCGGTGCGCTAGAATGGCCCGACCATGGTGCCGCACCTGACGACCGCGCTGTCGGGCCCGCTGATGTCGCTCGAGCGGACCTTCCTCGACCGGATGCCGGACATCGAGCGCTGGCTGCGCGCGAAGTGGCACGAGCACGCCGTCCCGTTCTACGCGTCGGTCGACCTGCGCAACGCGGGCTTCAAGCTCGCGCCGGTCGACACGAACCTGTTCCCCGGCGGGTTCAACAACCTGAACCCCTCGTTCGTGCCGCTGTGCGTGCAGGCGATCCAGGCCGCCGTCGAGCGCGCCTGCGCGGACGCGCGCGGCGTCCTGCTCGTGCCCGAGAACCACACGCGCAACCTGCACTACCTGCGCAACGTCGCGGCGCTCGAGGACATCCTGAAGCAGGCCGGGCTCCGCGTCCGGATCGGCTCGATCCATCCCGAGATTCACGAGCCGACGCGCATCGATCTCTCCGACACGAGCTCGATCCTGCTCGAGCCGGTCGTGCGCCACGGCCGCCGCGTCGGGCTGCCGGACTTCGATCCCTGCCTCGTGCTGCTCAACAACGACCTGTCGGCCGGGCCGCCCGCGATCCTCGAGGGGATCGAGCAGCCGGTCGCGCCGCCGCTCGCCGCCGGCTGGTACAACCGGCTGAAGTCGCATCACTTCGAGGCCTACCACGCGGTCGCGAACGAGTTCGGCGCGCTCGCGGGCCTCGACCCGTGGCTCGTCGACCCGTACTTCGGCGTGTGCGGCGAGATCAACTTCCAGGAGCGCGCGGGCGAGGAGTGCCTCGCGTCGAACGTCGACTGGCTGCTCGGCCGCATCCGCGCGAAGTACGCCGAGTACGGCATCGACGAGAAGCCGTTCGTGATCGTGAAGGCCGACGCCGGCACTTACGGCATGGGCATCATGACGGTGCGCGACGCGGCCGAGGTGCGCGGCCTGAACCGCAAGCAGCGCAACAAGATGGCCGTCGTCAAGGAAGGCCTCGAGGTGACGTCGGTGATCATCCAGGAGGGCGTGCCGACGTTCGAGGCGATCGGCGACGCGATCGCCGAGCCGGTCGTCTACATGATCGACCGCTACGTCGTCGGGGGCTTCTACCGCGTGCACGCGTCGCGCGGCCGCGACGAGAACCTGAACGCGCCGGGCGCCGAGTTCGTGCCGCTCGCGTTCGAGTCGCCCTGCATCCCCGACCTCAAGGGCCCGGCCGGCTGCCCGCCGAACCGCTTCTACGCGTACGGCGTCGTCGCGAGGCTCGCGCAGCTCGCCGCCGCGATCGAGGTCGAGCAGCTGGTCGCCCGGGAAGTGGCGTCGGACTCGCCGTTCGCGGCCACGGTCGCGTGATGGAAGCGAGGGCTGGAAAGTAGGGTCAGACCCCACTTTTCTGCGTGCCCTTGCATTCCCCGTTCCCGTGATCGACGTCGAGTACGTCCGCCTCCTCTCGCGCTACAACCGCTGGATGAACGAGCGGCTCTACGCCGCCGCGTCCACGCTGACCGACGCCGAGCGCAAGGCGGACCGTCGCGCGTTCTTCGGCTCGATCCACCGCACGCTCGCGCACCTCGTGTGGGCCGATCGCGTCTGGCTCGGACGCTTCGTCGGGAGCCCGCATCCGGTCGCCGCCTACGGGGCCGACGAGCATCCCGACTTCGCGGAGCTCGCGCGCGAGCGCGAGCAGGCGGACCTCGCGATCCTCGACTGGGCGGGGCGCCTCACCGACGCGTGGCTCGGCTCGACGCTCGAGTACCGCGCCGCGTCCGACGGAAAGCTCCGACGCCTCCCCGCGTGGATCGCGGCGTCGCACCTGTTCAACCACGGCACGCACCACCGCGGCCAGGTGACGACGCTGCTCATGCAGGCCGGTGTCGATCCCGGCGCGACGGACCTCGCGGCGCTTCCGGGGGTCGCGCAGCGCGCGGAGTAGCCGCACGCGACGCGCGGGCGCGCCGCCACGCCTCCGCGCCGAACGCCGCGACCGCGACGATGACCGGCGTCGCGAGCAGGAACGCGAATCCGGGATCGAGCGTGCCGAGCCATCGCGCGAGCTCGCCGGCGAACGTCGTGGGATCCATGGCCGCCTCCTTGCCGCGACGAGCCGCCGCGGCGTCAATGGAGCAATCGGAACGCGAGCACCGTCACGAGCGTCGGCCCCAGCGCCGCGACGAGCAGCCCGAGCGGCCTGATCGCCCGGTGCGCGAAGTGGTCGCGCAGGATCGCGAACCCCGCCGGGTTGGGCGCGTTCGCGATGACGGTGAGGCCGCCGCCGGTGACCGCGCCGGCGACGAGCGAATACTTGAACTCGGGGCTCGTCCCGTCGACGAGCGATCCCAGGTAGGTGAGCGCGGCGTTGTCGGTCACCGCGGTCAGCACGGTCGCACCGAAGTAGACGGTGTTCGCGTCCATGCCCTGCAGCAGCGGCTCGAGCCACCAGCGCTGCTGTCCCCCCAGCACGACGAGCCCGGCCAGGAAGACCGCGACGAGCAGCCCCTCGCGCAGCATCAGCGGGCCCTGGTAGCGGCGGTACGCCGACACGAAGCCGAGGAACGCGACGAGCAGCGCGAGGAACACCGCGGGCCGGTGCGCGAACGCCACGATGCCCGCGAGGAATCCGACGTGCGCCGCGACGACCAGTCCCGGGATGCGCTCGACGGCTTCCTCGCTCGGCGCCGGCAGCTTGCGCAGCTCGTCGCGGAAGAGCAGGCATACGGCGAGCGAGTTGACGACGACGGCGAGCCCCGCCTTCCAGCCGAACGTCGCCAGCATGAACCAGACGTCCCAGCCCCACTTGCCCGCGACCATCAGCACGGGCGGCGCGGCGAACGGCGTCAGCGTGCCGCCGATCGACACGTTGACGAACAGCGCGCCGAGCGCCGCGTACTTGAGGCGGGTCGACGCGCCGGTCGCGAACAGCCGGTCGCGCAGGATCAGCGCGGCGAGCGTCATCGCCGCCGGCTCGGTGATGAACGACCCGAGCAGCGGCACGAACGCCAGCGCGACGAACGTGAAGCCGAGCGCGCCGCCGAACGGCACGAACGCCGCGATCGTCCGCACCAGCGCCATCGCGAGGTGGAGGATCGGCCGGCTGCCGGCGACCACCATGATCGCGAACACGAACAGCGGCTCGGTGAAGTTGCGCGACTCGAGGTAGTCGGCCGCGGCGTCGCGCCCCACCGCCGCCATCATGAACAGCACGAGCACCATCGCCCAGACGCCGAACACCACCTCGACCTCGCCCAGCAGGTGCCAGACGCCCGAGTGGTGCGCGCTCGCGTGCGCGAGCCGCTCGAAGTACGCGGTCGAGAACGTGTGCACGAGCGCCAGCGCGAAGAGCACCGTGCCGACGACGTGGAGCGTGCCGGGCGTCATCGGAGCGCTCGCGCGGGCGGCACCCGTCGCGGGAAAGGGGCGGCCTCGAAAGCGCGGCCGGTTCGATGTCGGGGCATGGGCGGACGGCGACGGCGCGCCGGCCCGTCGGGCGGCGCGGCGCACGGCGGACCGCGCGCGATGCGAGGTTAGCGGGCGCGGGCGCGGCGCGACATTCGCACGCGCCCGTACGGGAGCGCCCTTACGCGGGCGGGCGCAGCAGGCGGATCAGCTCGTCCAGGCCGCGCACGCGGAGCTTGTCCAGCACGCGCGCCTTGTGGACCTCGACCGTGCGCGCGCTGATGCCCAATCGCTCGGCGATCGCGGGATTCCGCAGGCCCTGCACGAGGAGATCGGCCACCTCGCGCTCGCGCGGCGTCAGCGACGCGAGATAGCGGCCGCGCTCGGTCGCGTCGCGCGCCGCGGCGAGCCGGGCGGCCTCGCGGGCGAACGCCGACTCGATCGCCTCGACCAGCTCGTCGTCGTCGAAGGGCTTCTCGAGGAAGTCGACCGCGTCGAGCCGGAACGCGGCGCGCGCCGACGCGACGTCGCCGTGCGCGGTGATCACGACCAGCGGCAGCGCGATGCCGGCGTCCTTCAGCGCCTTCCCGAGCTCCAGCCCGCTCATCCCCGGCATCCGCAGGTCGGCGACGACGCACCCCGCCCAGTCCTGCGCGACCGCCGCGAGCAGGTCCTCGGCCGACGCGAACGCGCGCGTCCGGTAGCCGCGCAGCCCGAGCAGGAGCGCGAGCGAGTCGCGCACCGACGCGTCGTCGTCGACCACGATGACGGCCATCGCGTCGCGCGGGTCACCCATGCGCGCCGTCCCCGGCGGGCAGCGAGAACCGGACGATGCCGCGCGACGCGGGCTCGGCCCACATCGCGCCGCCGTGCGCCTCGACGATCGCGCGCGCGATCGTGAGGCCCATGCCCATGCCCTGCGGCTTCGTCGACGCGAGCGGCTCGAAGATGCGCTCGGCGTCGGCCTCGGCGATGCCCTCGCCCGAGTCGACGACCGAGACCACGACGCCCCCGTCCGGCGCGCGCGCGGCCTCGACGGCGACCGCGCCCGGCCGCTTCGCCTGCGCCAGCGCCGCCGCGTCGATCGCGTTGTGGACGAGGTTCGCGACGACCAGCTCGATCTGCACCGCATCGAGGCGCAGCGACGGCAGCGACGCCCCGGCGCGGGCCTCGAGCGCCACGCCCGCCCTCGCGGCACGCTCGCCCATCGCCGCGATCGCGCGCGAGACGGGCAGCCACGGATCGACGTCCGCGCGCGACGTGCCGCCGACGCGGAAGAGGTCGCGCAGGCGCCGCACCACGTCGGCCGCGCGCTTCGATTCCGCGACGAGCTTGTCGAGCGTGCCGTCGAGGAGCGCGCGGTCGACGTCCTTCGCCGAGGCGATCAGTCGCGCGGCCTTCGCGTAGTTCGCGACCGCGAGCAGCGGCTGGTTGAGCTCGTGCGCGATCGCCGCGCTCATCTCGCCCGCGACCGCGAGCCCGAGCGTGCGCTTGAGGTCGTCGGCGGCGCGCCGCCGCTCGTCGACGGTGACGCCGAGGAAGAAGCCGGTGAACGTCAGCGCCATCAGCAGCGCCTGCAGCTCGAAGGTCGTGAGCGCGCGAGCGCCGACGAGCGCGACCGCGACGATCGCCGCGCCCTGCGTCACGATCGCGGCGACCGCGACGCCCGCCATGCCGCTGCGCGCCGCCACCCAGACCAGCGGCAGGAACAGCAGGTAGAAGTACTTGAACGGCTCGGCGCCCGCGCCCACGAACGCGACCGCGGCGATCGCGACGATCGCCGCGCATTGCACGGCCAGCTCGCCTCGCGAAAGGAGGCCGCGGATCTCGGCGCGACGCACGCGATCCTGCAGCATCAGCAGGAGCGGCAGCGTGACGAGGATGCCGATCGCGTCGCCGATCCAGAAGCCGACGACCGCGACGACCGGCGCGTCGACCGGCCCGGTGCCGCTCGCGAGCAGCGCCCCGACGTAGAGGATGCCGGTCGCGAGCGCGCCGGCGGCCACCGTCCCCGCGAGGCGCAGCACGTCGCGGCGCGAGTCGAGCCTGCGCGAGACGCGCAGCGGGCCGGCCAGCAGGTACGCGATCGCCGCGTAGCCGGCCGTCAGCGCGGCCGCGGCGGCGATCGAAGCCGGCAGCGAGAGGAGCTCGCCGCGGACGACGCGCTCGGCCGCGAGCGCCGCGACGAACACCGCCGGCAGCGAGCGGGCGCCGAGCGCCATCAGGAGCGCGATCGCGAGCGCCGGCTGCGGGTTCCAGGGCGTGATGCCGAAGCGCTGGACCGGGTGGATGTAGCTCACCGCGTCGAGGAGCACGTAGCCCGCGACGAACAGCGCGACGACGAGCGCGGTCCGCGCGGGGCCGGGCGACGCGGCCGCGACGGGCGGCGGCCCGCGCGACGCGTCGGCGGGGAGGCCGGTACCCTCGGCCGACGCGCTCACCGCCCCGCCTTGCGCTTCGCGCGCGGATGCGCGGCGTCGTAGACCTTCGCGAGCGCCTGGAAGTCGAGGTGCGTGTAGACCTGGGTGCTCGCGATCGACGCGTGGCCCAGCATCTCCTGCACCGCGCGCAGGTCGCCGGACGATTGCAGCACGTGCGACGCGAACGAATGGCGCAGCATGTGCGGATGCACGCGGCGGTCGAGGCCCTGCTTCACCGCCCAGGCGGCGAGGCGCTCCTCGATCGAGCGCGGCGAGCCGCCGCGCGCCGCCGCGGCCGACGAAGAGCGCCGCCTCGCCCGGCCGCGCGAGCGCCGCGCGCGGCGCGAGCCACGCACGGATCGCGTCGAGGGCGGCCCGGCCGACCGGCACGATGCGCTCCTTCGCCCCCTTGCCGAGCACGCGCGCCTCGCCCGTGGCGAAGTCCACGCGCGCGACGTCGAGGCCCGCGAGCTCGGAGAGCCGCAACCCCGACGAATACGCGAGCTCGAGGATCGCGCGGTCGCGCAGCGCGAGCGGGTCGGCGGCGGCGATCTCGACGAGCTTCGCCGCCTCCTCGGGCGAGAGCGCGGAAGGCAGGCGCCGCGGCGACTTCGGCGGCTTCAGCCCGGCGGTCGGGTCCTCCTTGAGCCTGCGGTCGACGTCGAGCAGGTGCCGGAAGAGCGCGCGCCAGGCCGAGAGCATCCGCGCGAGCGAGCGGGCCGAGAGCCCGCGGCCGTGCAGCGTCGCGAGGTGGCGCGAGAGCTCGGCGCGCGTGAGCGCGGCGAGCTCCGCTCGCCGGCGAGGCGCGCCAGCGCTTCGACGTCGCGGCCGTAGGCCTCGCGGGTCTTCGCCGGGGCGCGCGGCGAGGTGCTCGTCGAAGCGCGCGAGCGCGCGAGCGTTCGCCTGCGACGGCGCGTCCGCCGGCCGCCTCGCGCGGTCGGCGGTCGGACGCGGCCCCCATCGCGCGCTCCGCGCTACCCGAGCGGCAGGTAGCGCGCCGTCGCGACGCTCGCGAGCTCGGCGAGCCTCACGAGGTAGACGGTGCCGACGCCGGCGCGGTAGCGCTCGGGTCGGGGCTCCCCAGCGCGAGAACGCCGAAGGTCTGCTGCGTGCGCAGCGGCATGAACGCGAACGAGCGCAGCTCGCCGCCGTGCTCGAACCATTCGCGCGTCTCGTGGGGCGCGTCGCCGCCGCACTGCGGCTGCGTCATCGCGTCGGCCCAGTCGCGGACCTCGGACGAGGTCGCGGCGAGCTGCGGCAGGTAGGACTGCTCGGGAACGCGGCCCCACAGGCGCGTGGCGACCTCGGGCACGCCGAAGTCCTCCTTCAGGCTGTGGTCGAGCACCGCGAGCGTGGTCTCGAGGTCCGGCGACGCGAACAGCGCGAGCGTCGAGCGGTGGAGCTTCTCGCCGATCGTGTCGTTCGCGTGCCGTTCGCGATCAGCTCGCGCATCCGGGCGTCGAGCTCGGCCGTTCGCTCGCGCAGCGTCAGGATCTGGCGCTCGGCGATGGGGATCGCGTGGCCGCCGTGCGGATGCGGCACGAAGATCTCGGCGAGCACGTCGGCGTAGTCCTCGAAGAAGGCCGGATGATGCTTCAGGTAGTCGGCGACGTCCTTCGCGTCCATCGTCTCGCTTCGCTCCCCTTGTCGGAACGCTAGTCCGGGACGCGCCAGCGCCCGTCGAACACCGTCGCCGCCGAGCCGGTCATCATGACCGGCGAGGCGCCGCCCGCCCACGCGATCGCGAGCTCGCCGCCGCGAACGCGAACGCGCACCCGGCTCGCGAGCAGCCCGCGACGGATGCCCGCCACGACCGCCGCGCAGGCGCCGGTGCCGCAGGCCAGCGTCTCGCCCGCGCCGCGCCCCATACGCGCAGCGCAATGGTATCGCGATCGATCACCTGCATGTAGCCCGCGTTGACGCGCTTCGAAAGCGCGGATGGCGCTCGATCCGCGGCCCCTGGGTCGTCACCGGCGCGGCCTCGACGTCGCGGACGACCTGGACCGCGTGCGGGTTGCCCATCGACAGCGCCGAGATCGTGACCTCCTCGCCGTCGACGTCCAGCACGTCGGTCGCGCCGCCCGAGCCGCCGGTGAAGGGCACGTCCGCCGCCGCGAACCGCGGAACGCCCATGTCGACCGTCACCTCGCCGTCGTCCTCGAGCCTCGGCGCGATGACGCCGCCCGCGGTCTCGACCCGGATCTCGCGCTTGTCGGTGAGGCCGCGGTCGCGCACGAACCTGACGAAGCAGCGCGCGCCGTTGCCGCACTGCTCGACCTCGCCGCCGTCGGCGTTGAAGATCCGGTAGCGGAAGTCGACGCCCGGCGCCCGGGGCCGCTCGACGACGAGCACCTGGTCGCAGCCGACGCCGAAGCGGCGGTCGGCGAGCGCGCGGATCTGCGCCGGCGTGAGCGTGAACGGCTCGCGCGTCGCGTCGACGACGACGAAGTCGTTGCCGAGCCCGTGCATCTTCGTGAACGCGAGCGTCGTCATCGCCGCCGGGGCATGTCCAGCTGGCCGCCCTGCGAGAACGGGAACCGCGCGCCATCCGCGAGCACGATCGCGCCGGCGAGCCGGTAGTCGAGCGGGCGGCCGCCGCCGAGCGCGCGCCCGGAGGCCCGCGAGCGCGGCCGACGCGTCGCCGCGCGCCTCGATCGTCACGTTCGTGCTCGCGCCCCCGGCCAGCGTGACCGGCGCGGCGAGCCGCGCGTTGCCGGCGCGCTCGCCCGCGACCGAGAGAGCTCGGCGTCGAGCGCCGCGATCGCGATCTCGAAGCGGTTCGGGTTGCGAGGCGCTCGAGCTCGACGTCGAAGCGCACCGACGGCAGCCGAACCTCGACGAAGCGCACGTTGGCCGCGACGATCTCGGGGCGCTCGGGCCGGAGCGCGGCGCAGGCGGCCGCGACGAGCACCGCGAGCGCGGCGACGGCGAGCCGCCCTGCGCGCGTCGCGCGGGGTTCGCGTAGGATCGCCGCTTCGCCGTCATCGTCCGCCGCCCGTGGAAACCGTCATTGTCGCATCGTTGCTCGCGGCCTCGCCGCCACCCCGGCCGCGGCCCAGCCGCTCCGCGACGGCACGCCGGTGCGCGTCGTCCCCGGCGGCGCGGGCGACGGATCGCCGGTCACCGGCAAGCTCGCGCGGAACAAAGGCTCGGGCTGCACGATGGTGACGCTCGACCGTGCGCTGCCCGGCGGATACACGATGCTCGCGCGGAACGCGGTGAAGCGCCTCGAGCGCCGCGACGGGGGCGCCTGGGTCGAAGTGCCGGTGGCGCCGCTCCTCGCGCGCGAGCCGAAGGATTGCCGCGAGGCGGCCAACGACTGACGATCCGGGCGAGTGCCCCGGTAGCGTCAACAGGCCCTAGACGTTGAAGCGGAAGTGCATGACGTCGCCGTCGCGCACGACGTAGTCCTTGCCCTCGAGCCGCATCTTCCCGGCTTCCTTCGCGCCGTGCTCGCCCTTGAGGCGCACGTAGTCGTCGTAGGCGATCGTCTCGGCGCGGATGAAGCCCTTCTCGAAATCGGTGTGGATGACGCCGGCCGCCTGCGGCGCGGTCGCGCCGACCGGCACGGTCCAGGCGCGCACCTCCTTCGGCCCCGCGGTGAAGTAGGTCTGCAGGCCGAGCAGCTTGTACGCCGCGTGGATCACGCGGTCGAGGCCCGGCTCGGCGAGGCCGAGGTCGTCGAGGAACGCCTTGCGGTCGTCGCCCTCGAGGTCGGCGATCTCCGCCTCGATCGCCGCGCACACCCGGACGACCGGCGAGCCTTCCTTCGCCGCGTGCGCCTCGACCGCCGCGAGCAGCGGGTTGTCGTGGAAGCCGCGCTCGGCGACGTTGGCCACGTACATCGTCGGCTTCATCGTCAGCAGGAAGAACGGCTTCAGCAGCGCGCGCTCCTCCGCGTAGAGATCCGCGCTGCGCGCGGGTCGCCCCTGGTCGAGCACCTGCTGGACCTTGACGAGCGTGTCGTAGAGGCGCTTCGCGTCCTTGTCGCCGCCCGCGCGCGCGAGCTTCTCGACCTTCGCGATCTGCTTGTCGACGGCGGCGAGGTCGGCGAGCGCGAGCTCGGTGTCGATCGTCCCGATGTCGGAGACCGGGTCGACCTTGCCCGACACGTGCACGACGTTGCCGTCCTCGAAGCAGCGAACGACGTGCGCGATCGCGTCGGTCTCGCGGATGTTCGCGAGGAACTGGTTGCCGAGCCCCTCGCCCTTCGACGCGCCGGCGACGAGCCCCGCGATGTCGACGAACTCGACGACCGCGGGGATCACCTTCTCCGGCTTGGCGATCGCCGCCAGCGCCGCGAGCCGAGGGTCGGGCACCTCGACGATGCCGACGTTGGGCTCGATCGTGCAGAAAGGGTAGTTCTCGGCCGCGATGCCCGCGCGGGTGAGCGCGTTGAACAGCGTCGACTTGCCGACGTTGGGAAGCCCCACGATCCCGCACTTCAGGCTCATGCCTTGTCCTTGGTGTGCAGCAGCATCATCGCGCGCTCCATGTCGCCCGCCGCGATGTCCGGCCACGCGTCGAGCGCGCGGTCGAGCGCCCGGCCGATCGCCTCGCGCTCGTCGGCGCGCGGCGGCTTCAGCACGTAGTCGACCACCTGCTGCTGCGGCAGCTCCGAGTCGCGCGGGTGGCCGATGCCCAGGCGCAGGCGCCAGAAGTCGGGCGTCGCGAGGTGCGCGCGGATGTCCTTGAGCCCGTTGTGCCCGGCCACGCCGCCGCCCAGCTTGAGCTTCACGGTGCCGGCGGCGAGGTCGAGCTCGTCGTGGACGACGAGGATCTCCCCCGGCGCGATCGCGTGGAAGCGCGCGAGCGCGCCGACGCTGCGCCCCGACTCGTTCATGTAGGTCGCGGGCTTCGCGAGCCGCAGCTCGCCCACCCGCGCGACCTCGGCGGCGAAGCGCGGCTGCGACGCGAAGCTCGCGCCGAGCTTCGCGGCCAGCGCGTCGACGAACCAGAAGCCCGCGTTGTGGCGCGTGCGCTCGTAGGCGCGCCCCGGATTGCCGAGGCCGGCGACGAGTCGGACGTGGGCGGTGGCGGGAGTCATCGCTAAGCCGCGCGGGGCGCGCGCCAACGAAAAGGCCCGCCGGCTTGTCGGCGCGGCGGGCCGGTCTCGCGGGCGGTCGTCGCCCGGTTACTTCTTCTTGTCGCCCGCCTTCGCGTCGGCGGCCTTGGCGTCCTTCTTGTCGCCCGCCTTCGCGTCCGCCGCGGGCGCGGCGGCAGGCGCTGCGCCCGGGGCCGCGGGAGCCGCCGCTGCGGCCGCTTCGCCCTCGGCCGGCACGGCAGCGGCGGCCTCGACCTCCTCGGTGATCTGCTTCGGGATCACCGCGGTCGCGACGACCGGATCCCGGCCGTGCGTGAGCGCGACGACGCCCGCGGGCAGCTTCAGGCCCGACGCCTTCAGCGGATGGCCGGTCGACAGCGCCGCGAGGTCGACGACGATGAACTCGGGCAGGTCCTTCGGCAGGCACGCGATGTCGATCTCGTTCAGCACGTGGCTGACGATCGCGCCCTCTTCCTTGACGGCCGGCGAGACCTCGGCGTTGACGAAGTGCAGCGGCACCTTCATGTGGATCTTCTTCGCCGGGTCGACGCGCTGGAAGTCGATGTGCAGCACCTGCGGGCGGAACGGGTGCATCTGCACGTCGCGCAGCAGCACCTGCTGCGAGTGCCCGTCCAGCTTCATCGTCAGGATCGACGCGTGGAACGCCTCGTTCTTGAGGGCGTGCATCAGCGCGTTGTGGTCGAGCTCGATCGTCGCGGGCCCGGTGCTGCCGCCGTAGACGATGCCGGGGGCCTTGCCGTCGCGGCGCAGGCGCCGCGAGGCGCCCCGCCCTTCGCCTCCCTTGCGCGGGAAGGCGGTGAATTCGATCTTGGCCATCGTTGCGACTCCTTCGGTTGTCTGCGGCCTCGGGCGGGGGACCGGGAGCGGTCCTGCCTTCATCCGCGGGTGGCCCCGGCGACAGGCGCCGGAGGAAAGCCTTGAATTATAACCGGAATGGGGCCGGATCGACAATGGCCGGCCCCGATGCCCCTGCACTCCTGTGGGTCAGCCGTGTTGTGGGTCGGCCTTCAGGCCGACGAGGTCCGGGCCGCGCCCCGGCTCGCCGGAGACGAAGAGGGTCGGCCTTCAGGCCGACCCACCAAAAGCATCCCGGCGCTCGATGCGCCGCCGCGGGAGTCGCTGCCGCGACCGTCAACTGTCAACCGACTCCTGATCCCTGCCTACGGCATGTACTGCCCGCCGTTCACCTCGACGATCTGGCCGGTGACGTAGCCCGACAGCGCGTCGGAGGCGAGGAAGAGGAACGCGCCGGCGCACTCGTCGGCGGTGCCGAGGCGCGCCATCGGGATCGTGAGCCGCATCGACTCGAGCATCTGCGGCGTCGAGTAGCGCTCGTGGAACGGCGTCGTGATGACGCCGGGCGACACCGCGTTGACGCGGACGTTGTCCTTGACGAGCTCCTTCGCCATGCCGCGCGTGAACGTGCTGACGAACGCCTTCGCCGAGGCGTACATCGCCGCGCCGTTGCCGCCGCCGTTGCGCGCGGCGATCGACGTGACGTTGATGATGTTGCCGCGGCCCGCGCGGCGCATGTGCGGCGCGACCGCGGCGGTCGCCATCACGACCGAGCGCACGTTGAGGTCGATCACCTCGTCGAAGAACGCGTCGTCGACCTCGGCGATCGACACGCGGCGCACGAGGCCGCCCGCGTTGTTGATCAGCACGTCGATGCCGCCGAGCGCGCCGGCGGCCTCGTCGATCACGCGGCGGACCGTCGCGCTGTCGGTGAAGTCGCCGCCGACCAGGTGCGCCTGCCCGCCCGCGAGGCGCACGTCCGCGGCGACCTCCTCGGCGCGGTTGCGGCTCGCGTTGTAGTGGATGCCGACCTTGCAGCCAGCGCGGGCGAACGCGCGCGCCGCGGCGGCGCCGATGCCGGTGGACGCGCCGGTGATGAGCACCGACTTGCCCGCGAGGTCGGGCGCGATCGAATCGTTCAAGGCGTTCCCCTCAGTCGATGAACAGCGACGACACCGATTCCTCGTTGCTGATGCGCGTCATCGTCTCCGCGATGAGCTGCGCGCACGAGAGCTGGCGGATGCGGGGGCAGGCCTTCGCCTCCTCGGAGAGCGGGATCGTGTCGGTGACGACGATCTCGTCCATGTCGGAGCTCGCGATGCGCGCGACGGCGCCGCCGGACAGCACCGGGTGCGTGCAGTACGCGGCGACCCGCTTCGCGCCGTGCTCCTTCAGCGCGGTCGCCGCCTTGCAGAGCGTGTTCGCGGTGTCGACGATGTCGTCCATGATCACGCAGCTGCGGCCCTCGACGTCGCCGATGATGTTCATCACCTCGGCCACGTTCGCTTTCGGGCGCCGCTTGTCGATGATCGCGAGGTCGGAGTCCAGCCGCTTCGCGATCGCGCGCGCGCGCACGACGCCGCCGACGTCGGGCGAGACGATCAGCAGGTTGTCGTAGTTCTGCTTCCACAGGTCGCCCAGCAGGATCGGCGTCGCGTAGACGTTGTCGACCGGGATGTTGAAGAAGCCCTGGATCTGGTCGGCGTGCAGGTCCATCACCATCACGCGGTCGACGCCGACGGTCGTCAGCATGTCCGCGACGACCTTCGCGCTGATCGCGACGCGCGCCGAGCGCGGGCGCCGGTCCTGGCGCGCGTAGCCGAAGTACGGGATCGCGGCGGTGATGCGCGTGGCGGACGCGCGCTTCAGCGCGTCGACCATCACCATCACCTCCATCAGGTTGTCGTTCGTCGGCTGGCAGGTCGACTGCAGCACGAACACGTCGCGGCCGCGCACGTTCTCGAGCAGCTCGACCATCACCTCGCCGTCGGAGAAGCGGCCGACGACCGCGCGCCCGAGGCTGATGTTGAGGTGCCGGCACACCGCCTCCGCGAGCTTCGGATTGGCGTTGCCGGTGAAGACGCGCATCCGTTCGAAGGCCATGGTCGCTGGGCGGGGTCAGGCCTGAGCCGTGGATTCAAACGATGCGGGCAGGCCGCCGGGAGCCCGGCGGTCCTGCCCGGCGGCCGCGTCAAAATGGCTGGGGAGGAAGGATTCGAACCCTCGAATGCCGGAATCAAAATCCGGTGCCTTAACCAGCTTGGCGACTCCCCAGCGGAAACCGGCGCGGCGGCCCGTCGGACCGTCGTCGCGCGGGGACCGCCGGATCCCCGCATCGTTGCTGCAACCGAGATGCTACGCGAAAGCGTGGAGCGGATGCCGCGCGAGCGTGCGGACGACGCGGGAAGCGAGTCCCGCGGGCAGCCCGCGGGCCGCGCTGCGCGCCTCGGCTTCGCGCGCGAAAGGCGCGAACACGCATGCGCCCGAGCCCGTCATCCTCGCCCGCGGCGACACCTTCGTGAGCGCCGCCAGCGCGCCGGCCACGTCCGGATGCCGCGCGCAGCACGCGCCCGCGAGGTCGTTCCGGCCGTAACCCTCGGAAAAGACATCTATTTTCGCCGACGGCGTCGATCGTGTCAATTCCGGCGCCGCGAAGATGTCGGCGGTCGCGACCCGCGCGGCGGGAAACGCGAGCGTGAGCCAGGTCGTCGGCATCGTCATCGCGGCCAGCCGCTCGCCGATGCCGCGGGCGAGCGCGGTTTCGCCGAACACGAAGAACGGCACGTCGGCGCCGAGCGTCGCCGCGATCTCGAGGAGCGCGGCGCGCGGGAGGCGCAGCGACCAGAGGCGATTGAGCGCCAGGAGCACGGAAGCCGCGTCCGAGCTCCCGCCGCCCAGTCCCGCGCCCATCGGGATCGTCTTCCCGACCTCGATTGAGACGCCACGCTTCGTCCCGCTCGCGCGCTGGAGCGCGCGCGCCGCGCGGATCGCGAGGTCGTCGTCGGCGGGCACGCCGGGCACGTCGTTCGCGCGCAGGATCGCGCCGTCGTCGCGCGGCTCCAGCGCGAGCGTGTCCGCGAGATCGACGAGCGAGAACAGCGACTCGAGCGTGTGGTACCCGTCCGCCCGCCGCCCCGTGACGTGCAGGAACAGGTTGACCTTCGCGGGCGCGGGGACGACCAATGGGGTCAGAGCCGTAATATTTCCGCCAACGGTTTCGGGAGCCCGATTACGCCCGACGGAAATATTACGGCTCTGACCCCATCAACGCCACGCGTCGATCACGACGCGGACGTCGACGTCGGGATAGGTCGCGAGCACGCGCGAGGGCCTGGGGGCGTCGTCCGTGTACGCGTACACGAGCGTCCAGCCGTCCTGCCGCAGCACCGCGACGCGTCCGGCGGCGTCGCGCTCGATCGCGTACGCCGAGCGCGCGTGCGGCGCCGCGCGGATCCACCACGCGAGGCTCTCGACCGGCAGCGGCACGCCGATCGCGCGCGCCGCGAGGCTGCCCGCGTCGTCCGCGCGCTCGGTCCGCCCGTCGGGGAACGCGATCGACGCGCCGGCCGCGTCGCGATCGAGGCGCGCGAGGGTCGTGCCCATCGGCGTGGCCAGGTCGATCGTGTCGCGGCCGGGCGCGTGGCTCCAGTCGAAGTGCGCGGCCGCGCCTTCGCTGCCGCGCTTCGCGGAAAGCCGTCCGCTCGCGTCGAACGCGGCGTCCGACGTGTCCACCGGGGTCTCCGCGGGCCCGGGCGCGCGCAGGCTCGCGCACGCGCCAAGCGCGAGCGCGCACGCGATCACGGCGACGCGGGTCGGGAGCGCGGCTATCGCGAAAGACGCTTGACGGTCTCGAGCAGCACCGGGTGGTCGGGCGAGGCCTGCAGCTGCGCCGCCCAGACCTCCTTCGCGCGGTCGCGCTCGCCCTTGATCCACAGCACCTCGCCAAGGTGCGCGGCGATCTCGGCGTCGGAGCGGTTCGCGAGCGCGCGGCGCAGGTAGGTCTCGGCCTCGTCGTAGCGGCCGAGCTTGTAGAGCGCCCAGCCCATGCTGTCGAGGATGAACGGGTCGTCCGGCGAGAGCTTCAGCGCCTGCTCGATCAGCGCGCGCCCTTCCTCGGCGCGCGACGTGCGGTCGACGAGCGTGTAGCCGAGCGCGTTCAGCGCCTGGGCGTCGTCGGGCTTGAGCTCGATGAGGCGCTTCAGCCGCGCCTCCGCGACGTCGAGCTTGTCGATCTTCTCGGCGACCATCGCGCTGTCGTAGAGGAGGTCCGGCGAATCCGGGAACTGCTTCAGCCCCTCCTCGAGAAGCGCGTACGCGCCCGCCGCGTCGCCCGACTCGCGAAGCAGCGACGCCTCGGCCTGGCGCACCTGGACGCGCTGCTCGATCGTGACCGCCGGCAGGTCCGCGAGCCACTTGCGGCCCTCGTCCACCTTGCCGAGCTTGCCGTACATCGCCGCGACGCGAAGCTTCGCGAGCCAGCCGCGGTCGCCCTCGGTCACGAGCTTGTAGCGCTCGAGGGCGACGTCGTAGTGCTTCTGCTCCTCGGCGATCTGCGCGAGATAGAGCTGGGCGCTGCCGTCGTCGCCCTGCGCGGCGAGCTTCGCGAACTGCGCCTCGGCGGCCGGCCAGTCCTTCATCTGGTAGGACAGGATCGCGACCCCCATCCGGTACTCGCGGACGTCGGGCTCCTCGGCGGCGAGCTGCTCGAAGATCGCGCGGGCCTCGGGCAGCCGCTTCTGCTCGACGTAGAACTGCGCGAGCGCGCCGCGCGCCGGGCGCGATCCCGGCTGCGCCTTCAGGTACGACTGGAGCCAGGCGACGGCCTCGTCGTTGCTGCGCTTTCCCAGGATCTCCGCCTTGAGCAGCGCCGCGCGGTCCCAGTCGGGCCGAAGCGCGAGCGCGCGGTCCGCGCGCTCGATCGAGGCGGCGAGCATCGCGGCGTCCGCCGGCCCGGTGTTGAACGCGGCGAGCGACACCGCGTAGTGCGCCTCGGGCGACGACGGGTAGGGCTCCGCGAGGTCGCGGATCATCTCGTAGACCGCCGCCTTGTCGCCCTGGCGGGCGAACGCGCGGTTGAGCTGGAGGAACGCCTCGCCGACGCCCGCGCCCGAGAGCGCCTGGTCGGCGAGCAGCTTCTCGAGCCGGCTCTTCAGGTCTTCCTCGGCCGGCGCGTTCGGGTCGCGCTCGCGCGGGCCGGGCCCGCCCGAGGCGAGCGCCTGCAGGATCTGCTGCGGACGCTCCGCGTCGGGCTCGAGCTCCCGCCACAGCTTCGCGGCCTGCTCGGCGGTCGCGCGCTGGCGCGTCGCGTAGGCGATCTCGGTCGCGCGGCGCGCCAGGTTCTTGTCGTTGAGCTCGCGCGCGACCTCGAGGTAGGCCCGCGCCGCCACCGCCGGGTCGCCGCGCTGCAGCGCGATGTCGCCCAGGAGCAGCCGGTAGAACAGGTCGGCGTTGAGCCCGGTGGGCAGGTCGCCGCCTGGTCGCGCGGCCTGGCCGGGCGGTGCGCCGGACGGCGGTGCGCCGGCGGGCTGCGCGAGTACCGAGGGTGGGACCGCGATCGCGGCGGCGGCGAGCGCCAGCGCGATCGCTCGGGAACGGAAGGGAACGGACCTCATCGGACGGGATTCCTCGGGCCGCGAATCCGCCGGCCGAACGGTCGATCTTAAGGCCAAAACGGGGTCGGAGCCGTAATACTCGCCCGGCTCCCCGGCGGATTCCAATCGCGGAGTGCGAGTATTGCAGCTCCGACCCCGATCCGGCGCGCCATGCCCGAGCTTCCCGAAGTCGAGACCACCCGTCGCGGCGTCGCCCCTGCGCTCGCGGGTCGACGCGTCCTCGCGGTGCACGTGTACGACCGGCGGCTGCGCTGGCCGGTTCCCCGCGGGTTCGAGGCCGCGCTCGCCGGGCGGACCGTCGCGGCGATCGACCGGCGAAGCAAGTACTTGCTGTTTCGCATGGCGTCGCCCGGCGCCGGATCCCCTCCCGATACGCTGCTCGTCCACCTCGGGATGACCGGAAGCCTCCGGCTCTACACGCAGGTGCCGCCCCGCGTCGCCCACGACCATGTCGACCTCGTGTTCGACGGCGGGACGACGCTTCGCTACCACGACCCCCGCCGATTCGGCACGATGCTCTGGATCCGGGGCGACGCCTCGACGCACCCGCTCATCGCGAGCCTCGGCGCCGAGCCCTTCTCGCCGGCGTTCAACGCGGACGCGCTCTTCCGCGGCACGCGCGGGCGCAGGGCGGCGATCAAGCTCGCGCTGATGGACAACCGGCTGGTCGTCGGCGTGGGCAACATCTACGCGAACGAGGCGCTGTTCCGCGCCGGCATCCGGCCGACCCGTGCCGCGGGCCGCCTGTCCCGCCCGCGACTCGTCCGGCTCGTCGACGAGGTCCGGGCGACGCTCGCCGAGGCGATCGAGAAGGGCGGCAGCACGCTGCGCGACTACGTCGACTCGACCGGCCGCGCCGGCGAGTTCCAGCTCGACTACGCGGTCTACGGCCGCGAAGGCGAGCCCTGCCCGCGCTGCGGGACGCCGATCCGGGCGGTCCGGCAGGGGCAGCGGGCGACCTACTACTGTCCAACCTGCCAGACGTAGAGATCGGGGACGCGCCGCAGGATCGTCCAGGCGAGGTCCCGGGTCCCGAAAGACGCGAATCGCCGGGCATCCCGGGGTCGTGCTTCCGCGGCAACACCTGTCTCCTTAGTCCTTTCTCCCTTCTCCGATCTCCGCTTTCGCGTCCCTCCGGCGCGACTCTTGCTTTCAGCCTGTGTGATACAGTCGCCGCCCGCCCGGAGGCATCCCCCGGGAGGCGGAATCCGGCAGGGGAACGGATGCTCCAAGCCCGCGAGCTCGCAGCCCGGTTCGAGGCCTACGGCGATTGGCGCCGGCGGCTGTCCTCGAGCGTCTCGTCGCTGCACGAATGGCTGGGCGAGCAGGAGCTCGCCGACAGCCAGGTCGACGTGCGCGTCCAGCGCCTGCTCGAGCGGCTGCACCAGGACAAGCTCGTCGTCGCTTTCGTCGCCGAGTTCTCGCGCGGCAAGTCCGAGCTCATCAACGCGATCTTCTTCGCCGACTTCGGCCAGCGCCTGCTCCCGTCGGCCGCCGGGCGCACGACGATGTGCCCGACCGAGATCCTGCACGACCCGTCGAGGCCGCCGTCGATCCGGCTGCTCCCGATCGAGACGCGGCTGCGCAACGCGACGGTCGCCGAGCTCAAGAACTACGCCGACGAGTGGGTGACGCTCCCGCTCGACCTCGCCTCCGCCGAGCGGATGTCCGACGCGCTCGTGCGCGTCTCGCAGGTCAAGCGCGTGCCGGTCGCGCTCGCGCGCCGCTACGGGCTGCACGACGAGGACCTCGTCGCCTCGTTCGACCATCGCGACGACGGCAGCGTCGACATCCCCTGCTGGCGCCACGCGGTCATCAACTTCCCGCACCCGCTGTTGAAGCAGGGGCTCGTGATCCTCGACACGCCGGGCCTCAACGCGATCGGCACCGAGCCCGAGCTCACGCTGTCGCTCCTCCCGTCGGCGCACGCGGTTCTGTTCATCCTCGCGGCGGACGCCGGCGTGACGAAGTCGGACCTGGACGTCTGGAAGGAGCATCTCGCGGGCGCGGATCCGGCGCTGCAGGCGGGCCGCCTCGTGATCCTCAACAAGATCGACGGCCTGTGGGACGCGCTCAAGGCGCCGGAGGACGTCGACGCCGAGATCGCGCGGCAGGCGCGAGCGAGCGCCGAGACGCTCGCGGTCTCGGCGGAGCAGGTGTTCCCGGTGTCGGCGCAGAAGGCGCTGCTCGCGAAGGTCAACGGCGACGACGCGCTGCTCGCGAAGAGCCGCCTGCCGAAGCTCGAGTCGGCGCTCTCCGGCAAGCTCGTGCCCGCGAAGCGCGAGATCGTCGGCGCCGCCGCGATGGCCGAGGTGCGCGGCCTCGTCGCGTCGGTGCGCGCGATCCTCGACGCGCGCGCGGCGGGCGTCGCCGAGCAGCTCGCGGAGCTCTCGGCGCTGCGCGGCAAGAACCAGGACGTCGTCGAGCACATGATGCAGCGGGTGCGGGACGAGAAGGCGTCGTTCGAGCGCGGCCTCACGCGCTACTCGGCGCTGCGGACGATCTTCGCGCAGCAGACGACCGCGCTCGACGAGATCATCGGCCTCGACGCGCTGCGCTCGAACGCGGGGCGCACCCGGCGCGCGATCGAGGCCAGCCTGTTCACGAAGGGCGTGCGCGGCGCGATGAACGAGTTCTTCGCGCAGATCCGGTCGGACCTCGACGCCGCGGGGCGCAAGACGACCGAGATCCACGAGATGATGGGCGCGATGTACGCGCGCTTCGCCAAGGAGCACAACCTCGAGCGGTTCGTGCCGCCGGCGTTCTCGATGCTCAAGTACCTGAAGGAGGTCGAGAGGCTCGAGCGCGCGTACCAGGAGCACATCAACACGCTGTGGAACATGGCGTCCAAGGCCAAGTTCCCGCTGATGAAGCGCTTCTTCGAGACCGTGGCCTCGCGCGTCAAGCACCTCTACGACATCGCGAACCGCGACATCGAGGCGTGGCTCAAGTCCGTGATGTCGCCGCTCGAGACGCAGGTCCGCGAGCACCAGATGCAGCTCCGGCGCCGCCTCGAGAGCATCAAGCGCATCCACCGTGCGAGCGACGAGCTCGAGGAGCGCATCGCCGAGCTCGCGTCGACGGGCGACGCGCTCGACGCGCAGGCGCGCGAGCTCGACGCGCGCGTGGCCGCCATCGACGCGATCGCCCGGAGCGGCGACGAGCTGCCGCTCGCGGCGAACGCGGCCTGACGCCGGGTACCAAATACCCCGGGGCTCAGGCGGCGCTGCCCGCCTTCGCCTTCATCAGGCCCTCGTACTTGAGGCGGAGCTCCGCCTTCGTCTCGACGCGCGCCGGGTCGACCGGGATGCAGTCGACCGGGCAGACCTCGCGGCACTGCGGCGCGTCGTAGTGGCCGACGCACTCGGTGCAGCGCGCGGGATCGATCACGTAGATCTCCGGGCCCTGCGAGATCGCGTCGTTCGGGCACTCGGGCTCGCAGACGTCGCAGTTGATGCACTCGTCGGTGATCATCAGCGCCATCGACGCGACCCTCAGGACCTGCCCGATTTCTCGCGCAGGCGGCGGCCGACCGCCGGATGCACGAAATCCGAGACGTCGCCGCCGAAGCGCGCGATCTCGCGCACGATCGTCGCCGACACGAACATGAACTGCTCGGAGGGCGTGAGGAACAGCGTCTCGACCTCGGGCCAGAGCCGGCGGTTCATGCCCGCCATCTGGAACTCGTACTCGAAGTCGGACACCGCGCGCAGGCCGCGCAGCACCGCCCGTGCGCCCTCGTCGTGCACGAACTTCATGAGCAGCGTCGAGAAGCCGGTCACCTTCAGGTTCGGCACGTCGGCCAGCACCTCCCGCGCCATCGCGACCCGCTCGTCGAGCGAGAACATCGGACGCTTGGCCTCGCCCGCCGCGACGCCGACCACGACCCGGTCGAACAGGCGCGACGCGCGGCGGGCGAGGTCCTCGTGGCCGCGCGTGAACGGGTCGAACGTGCCTGGATAGACGATCGTGAGCATGGCGTCAGGCGGGAGCCAGCAGATGATAATGCACCTGTCCTGCGCGCCCCTCGCGCACGACGGCGAGGCCCGGCGGCGGCTCGATCCGCCGGGCGGCCTCCGCGTAGATCGCGCCGCCGTCGGCGAGCCTCGCGGCGGAGGCCGGCAGCAGCCAGTCCCAGGGGTCGTCGGCGTAGGGCGGGTCGAGGAAGATCACGTGGAAGCGGCGGGCCTCGCGCGCGAGGAACGCGCGCGCGTCCGCGCGGTGCGCCTCGAGGCCCTCGGCGCCGATCGCGCGCCCGTTGTCCGCGAGCGCGCGAACGAGCGCCCCGTCGCGGTCGACCGCCACCGCGAGCGCCGCGCCGCGCGAGAGGGCCTCGAGCGACATCGCGCCGCTGCCCGCGTACGGCTCGAGCGTCGCGCGCCCCGAGAGGTCCTGGCCCAGCCAGTTGAACAGCGTCTCGCGCACGCGGTCGGGCGTCGGGCGCAGGCCCGGCGCGCCCGGAAAGCGCAGGACCCTGCCGCGATGCCGGCCGCCGATGATGCGCACGCGATTGGTGGTCGGGACGGCCATGGGGGTTACCGCCGCGCGTCGCGTTCCTCGGGACGGTCGCGGTTGCGTCGGCCGGTAGAATTCGATTCTAGCTTTCGCGCGCACCCTCCGATGTTCGACCTCTTCAAGCGCAGGACCGACGATGCGCCCGGGCCCGACGCGCCGAAGCGCTCGTGGACCGAGCGCCTCGCGGGCGGGCTGGCGGCGTCGCGCGAGCGCCTCGCGGGCGCGCTCGCCGGCGCGCTCGGCCGGCGCACGCTCGACGACGAGGCGCTCGAGGAGCTCGAGGCCGCGCTCCTCACCTCCGACGTCGGCGTCGCCGCGACCGCGCACCTGATCGACGACCTCAAGGCGCGCTACCGGCGCGCCGGCGCGAACGCCGATCCGCGCGAGCTGTTGCGCGCCTCGCTCGTCGAGCTGCTCGCGCCGCTCGAGAAGCCGTTCGCGATCGGGCCGGAGCGCCCGTACGTGATCATGCTCGCCGGCGTCAACGGCGCCGGCAAGACGACGTCGATCGGCAAGCTCGCGAAGTGGCTCCAGCAGCAGGGGCTCACCGTCCTGCTCGCGGCGGGCGACACGTTCCGCGCGGCGGCGCGCGAGCAGCTCGCCGCGTGGGGGGAGCGCAACGGCGTCGCCGTCATCGCGCAGACCGGCGGCGATCCGGCGGCCGTCGCGTTCGACGCGGTCGCGGCGGCCGCCGCGCGCGGCATCGACGTCGTGCTCGCCGACACCGCGGGCCGGCTGCCGACGCAGGCGAACCTGATGGACGAGCTCGCCAAGATCCGCCGCGTGATCGGCAAGGCGAAGGAAGGCGCGCCGCACGCGGTCCTGCTCGTGCTCGACGCCAACACCGGCCAGAACGCGCTCGCGCAGGTCGCCGCGTTCGACCGCGCGGCGCAGCTGACCGGCCTCGTGCTCACCAAGCTCGATGGAAGCGCGAAGGGCGGCGTCGTCGCCGCGATCGCCCGCGAACACCCGGTGCCCCTCGCGTTCATCGGCGTCGGCGAGGGGATCGACGACCTGCGCCCGTTCGCGGCCGGGGAGTTCGTCGACGCGCTGCTCCCGCCCGCATAAGGGGTCGGCCCGAGGGCCGTCGGTCCAGCCATCGCGGAAATACGTCGGCCTGAAGGCCGGCCCACACCCCCCTCCCGGGGACCCCGGCCGGCCCGTTCGTCGCGCCCCGCCGCCGGCCGGACCCCGGGCACCGCGGCCCGTCATATCCGAGTAGATTGGTCGGGAACTTTCGGGCAGGTTAGCACTCTCAAGACACGAGTGCTAAACTGGGTGCCGGGCAGGAGGATCCCGACGGGGTTCCCCGGCTCCCGGGACGAGAGGAGCTTCACGATGACCGGTTCCGCGCTGGCGTTCCCGACCCCCGCTTCGCTCGGGAGTCTGGACCACTACATCCAGGCGGTGAATCGCTTCCCCCTGCTCACCGCCGAGCAGGAGGTCGACCTCGCGCGCCGCTGGCGCAACGGGGAAGACGTCGACGCGGCCCGCCAGCTGGTGCTTTCGCACCTGCGGCTGGTCGTCGCCGTGTCGCGCCACTACCTGGGCTACGGGCTGCCGCAGGGCGACCTCATCCAGGAAGGCAACGTCGGCCTGATGAAGGCCGTCCGCCGGTTCGATCCCGAGCGCGGCGTCCGGCTGGTCAGCTTCGCGCTGCACTGGATCAAGGCCGAGATCCACGAATACATCCTGCGCAACTGGCGCCTGGTCAAGGTGGCGACGACCAAGGCGCAGCGCAAGCTGTTCTTCAACCTGCGCAGCATGAAGAGCTCGTCGCACGCGCTCACGCGCGACGAGGCGGCCGAGATCGCGCGCACGCTGAACGTGAAGCCGGAGGAGGTCGTCGAGATGGAGACGCGCCTGTCCGGCCGCGACATCGCGATCGACCCGGCGCCGACCGACGACGAGGAATCGAGCTACGCGCCGATCGCCTGGCTCACCGACAGCGAGGACGAGCCCGCGCAGATCCTCGAGCGCAAGCAGGCCGAGGAAGGCCGCACGGAAGGGCTGAAGCGCGCGCTCGGCAAGCTCGACCCGCGCAGCCGCCGCATCATCGAGGCGCGCTGGCTGAAGGAGACCGATCCCGCCACGCTGCAAGAGCTCGCCGACGAGTACGGCGTCTCCGCGGAGCGCATCCGGCAGATCGAGAGCAAGGCGCTGAAGCAGATGCGCGGGGCGTTCGCGATGGCGTAGCGGGCGTCACGCTCCGACGAAAACGCCGGCGAGATGCCGGCGTTTTTCGTTGGCCGCCCGAACGGCGGGAAGCCATAAGGCGGAGAAAGGAGAAAGGCATTGGCGGCATCGATGCCGCCGATGCCTCGACATCCCGGCGCCGCCAAAACCGTTCTCCTATCGCCTTTCTCCGCCTTTCGGCTCGTCGCCCTTCGGGGGCGGCTAGAGCTCCACCTGCGTCCCCAGCTCCACGACCCGGTTCGCCGGGACGTGGAAGAAGTCCGACGCCTTGATCGCGTTCTTGGACATCGACGAGAACAGGCGCTCGCGCCACATCGCCATGCCGGGGCGCACCGACGCGACGAGCGTCTCGCGCGAGACGAAGAACGACGTCTCCATCATCTCGAAGTGGAAGCCGGACTTGTCGGCGAGCTCCATCACCTCGGGGACGTCGGGCTCCTCCTTGAAGCCGTAGTAGGCGAGCATCCGGTAGAACTCGCAGCCCAGCGTCTCGATCTCGATGCGCTCGGAGGGCGGCACGAATGGGATCTCCTTCGTCACGACGGTGAGGAAGACGACGCGCTCGTGCAGCACCTTGTTGTGCTTGAGGTTGTGCAGGAGCGCGTGCGGCACGCGGTCGGGCGTCGACGTCAGGAACACCGCGGTGCCCTCGACGCGCACCGGCGGCGCGAGCTCGATCGACTGGATGAACTCGCGCAGCGGCAGCGCGTCCTCGGACAGCCGGTCCATCAGCACCTTGCGGCCCCGCTTCCAGGTCGTGAGCATCGTGAACACGACGGCGCCGATCAGGAGCGGGAACCAGCCGCCGTCGGGGATCTTGAGCGCGTTGGACGCGAGGAACGCGGTGTCGATCAGCGCGAGCGGCGCGGCGATCGACAGCGCGATCCAGCGCGGCCACTGCCAGAGCCGTCGCATCACGAAGTAGATGAGCAGCGAGTCGATCAGCATCGACAGCGTGACCGCGATGCCGTAGGCGCCCGCCAGCGCGCTCGACCCGCGGAAGCCGACGACGAGCAGCGCCACCGCGACGAGCAGCGTCCAGTTGATGAACGGGACGTAGATCTGCCCCATCGTCTTCTCGGAGGTGTGCCGGATCGCGATGCGCGGGCAGTAGCCCATCTGGACCGCCGCGCGCGCGATCGAGTAGGCGCCCGAGATCACCGCCTGCGACGCGATCACCGCCGCGGCGGTCGCGAGGATCACGAGCGGGAACAGCGCCCATCCCGGCGCGAGCAGGTAGAACGGGTTGCGGATCGCCGAGGGGTCGGCGAGCAGGAGCGCCCCCTGGCCGAAGTAGTTGAGCACGAGCGCGGGCATCACGAAGAAGATCCACGCGCGCCGGATCGGCCTCGCGCCGAAGTGGCCCATGTCGGCGTACAGCGCCTCGGTGCCGGTGACCGCGAGCACGACCGCGCCCAGCGCGAGGAACGTCGTCTTCGGATGCGCGGCGACGAACGCGACCGCGTAGGTCGGCGACAGCGCGGCGAGCACCTGCGGATGCTGCCAGAGCTGGTGCGCGCCGAGCGCCGCGAGCGCGAGGAACCAGACCGCGCAGATCGGGCCGAACAGCGCGCCGACCGAGCCGGTCCCGTGCTTCTGGATCGCGAACAGAACGACCAGGATCACGAGCGACAGCGGCACGACGAACGGCGTGAGCGCCGGCGTCATCACCTCGATGCCCTCGACCGCGCCCAGCACCGACACCGCGGGCGTGATCATCGCGTCGCCGAAGAACATCGCCGCGCCGAAGATGCCGAGGCCCACGAGCCACCACCGCAGGCGGCTCTCGCGCGCGAGCCGGCCCGACACGAGCGCGGTCAGCGCGAGGATGCCGCCCTCGCCGCGGTTGTCCGCCCGCATGATGAGCGTCACGTACTTGAGCGTGACGATGATCATCAGCGCCCAGAACACCACCGACAGCAGCCCGAGGACGCTCTCCGCGTTCAGGACGACGCCGTGGTGCGGGCCGAACACCTCGCGCATCGTGTAGAGCGGCGAGGTGCCGATGTCGCCGAACACGACGCCGATCGCGCCGAGCATCAGCGTGGCCATCGGCGGCCGGTTGCCGGGCGTGGCGGAAGCGCTCATCGCGGTCGGCGTGCGGGCGTCGCGCCGGCTCAGCCCGGCGCGGGGTCGTCGCCGCGACGAGAGAAGCGGATGTTGAGCTGCTTGAGCTTGCGGTAGAGGTGCGTGCGCTCGAGCCCCGCCTTCTCGGCGACGCGGCTCATGTTGGCCTGCTCGCGCCCGAGCAGCTGCTCGAAGTAGATGCGCTCGAACGCCTCGCGCGCCTCGCGCAGCGGCAGGTCGAAGAAGCGCGCGGTGAGCTCCGGGGCGACCGGGCCGCCGCCCGACGCCGCCGCGGCCTCGCCGATCAGCCGCTTCGCGAGGTCCGGCCCGATGTCGCCGCGCAGGAGCTTCAGGTTCGACACGACGCTCGCGAGCTGGTCGAGGTTGCCGGGCCAGTGCGCGTTCGCGAGCGTCGCGAGCGTCGCCGGCGGAAGCGTCGCGAGCAGCGGCTCGCCGCTGCCGCCCGTGCGCCACAGGCGCTCGATCAGCGGCGGGATGTCCTCGCGCCGCGCGCGGAGCGGCGGCAGCATGACCGCCCCCGCCGACAGCGCGGACAGCAGCGCGGCGTCGAACCGGCCCTCCGCCGAGAGCGCGCCGAGCGGCTCCGACGACGTGGCGACGAGCGCGACGCCGGAGCGGTCGAGCTTCGTGAGCAGGAAGGCGAGGCCCTTCTGCTCGGCCTTCGAGTACTGGCCGATCTCGGGGCAGTAGATCGTGCCGTCCCGCGCCTCCTCGAGCAGAGCGGCGGGGCTCGCGGCGAGCCGCGAGCCGTCGGCGAGCGCGACCCAGGGCGCGTCGTTCGAGCGGAGCGCCTGCGCGGCGACGTCGTGGCCGGTGCCCGGCTCGCCGAGGATCAGCACCGGGCGGCGCGCCGCGACCAGCGTCTCGAGCTGGCGCTCGACCTCGCGCACCGGCGCGCTCGTGCCGAGCGCGGCGAGCGACACGCGCCGCGGCTCGCGCGCGGCCGCCGTCTTGAGCGCCCGCGTGATCGTGCCGAGGAGCTTCGCGAGGCCGATCGGCTTCTCGAGGAAGTCGAACGCGCCGATGCGCGTGGCCTCGACCGCGGTCTCGATCGTGCCGTGGCCGGACATCATCACGACCGGCATCGTGAGCTGGCCGGAGCTGCCCCACTCGCGCAGCAGCGTGACGCCGTCGGTGTCGGGCATCCAGATGTCGAGGAGCACGAGCGCCGGCTGCGAGCGGGCGCGGTAGGCGCGCGCCTCGTGGGCGTTCTCGGCGACGGCGACGCGGTAGCCCTCGTCCTGCAGGATCTCCGACAGGAGCTCGCGGATGCCGACCTCGTCGTCGACGACGAGGATCTCGCGCGCGCTCGCGACGGTCGCGCTCATGCCTTCGCCATCGGGAGCGTGACCGTCACCCGGGCGCCGCGCGGCGCGAGGTTCGCGATCGTGACGCGGCCGCCGTGCTCGTCGACGATCTTGCGCACGATCGCGAGGCCGAGGCCGGTGCCTTTGGGCTTGGTCGTCACGTAGGGCTCGAAAGCGTGCGCCATCACGTCGGGCGGGAATCCCGGGCCGCCGTCGGCCACCGAGAGCGTCGCCTCGCCCGCGCCCGGCTCGATCGCGATCGCGTAGGACGGGTCGCCGCGCTCGGATTGCGCGTCGATCGCGTTCTGCAGGAGATTGTGAAGCACCTGGCGCAAGCGGGTGGGTTCTCCCTGGACGACGACCGGACCGGCCGGCAGCGCCAGGGCGACGTGGGGTCGCAGATTGTCGTACAGGGCGAGCACGTCGAGCAAGAGGGCCGACAGGTCGACCGGCTGCATCTGCCCGGGGCGCGGCTGGCGGGCGTACACCGCGAAGTCGTCGACCATGTGCTTCATCGCCGTCACCTGGTTGACGATCGTCTGCGTGCCGCGCTTGAGCGTCTCCTGGTCCGCCCCTTCGAGGCGGCCCTCGAGCTTCACCGCGAGCCGCTCCGCCGAGAGCTGGATCGGCGTCAGCGGGTTCTTGATCTCGTGCGCGAGGCGGCGCGCGACCTCCGCCCACGCGGCGTCGCGCTGCGCCTGCACCAGCTCCGAGACGTCGTCGAACACGACGACGTAGCCGTGGGGCTCGCCGGGCAGCCGCGACCCGCGCATCAGGAGCGTGCGCGAGAGCGTCGCGACGCCGAACGGCGCCTCGCGCTGCCACTGGCCGTCGCGGGCCCCGCGGAAGCCCTCGGCGACGAGCTCGGCGAACGGCGCGAGCGCGGGCAGCCGCCGGCCCCATTCGGGCAGCGCGACGCCCGCGAGCTCGGCGAGCGGCTGCTGCAGGATGACGCTCGCGCTCGGATTGGCGGTGCGCAGCCGGTAGCGGTCGTCGAACGCGAGCACGCCCGCCGACAGGTTGCCGAGGATGCTCTCGAGGTAGGCGCGCGTCGTCTCGATCGCGCGGCGCGACTCCTCGTTCCGCGCGTGCGCATCGGCGAGCTGCCCGGTCATCGTGTTGAACGACTCGGTGAGCACGCCCAGCTCGTCGCGCGAGGTCACCGGCTGCCGGCGCGTGAAGTCGCCCTGCGCGACGGCGCGCGTGCCCTCCGCGAGCAAGCCGAGCGGCGCGCTGAAGCGCTCGGAGAGCACGACGGCGAGGCCGAGCGCCGAGGTCAGCGCGAGCAGCAGCGTGAGCGTCAGCGTGAGCGCGTAGAGGCGCTTCAGCGCCTGGCGCGTGAACGCGATCTCCTGGTAGTCGCGGAAGCCGGCCTCGGCCTTCTCGATCTCCTGCGCGAGCGAGCGCGGCACCGGCTCGATCAGCTGCAGGAAGCGGATCGGCTCGCGGCGGTCGGAGCTGTTGACGGGCACGACGACGCGCAGCTGGAAGCCGCCCGCGGGCAGCGGGTCGACCGACGAGTAGGAGAGCTGGAGCCGGGCGCGCCGCATCGCCTGCTGCGGCGGCGCCTCCGGCGACACCGGGCCGCTCGCGCTGCCAGCGACCGCGAGCACGCCGCCCGACGCGGAGAAGATCGCCGCCTCGGAGACGCCGAGCTGCTCGGTCGCGCGCGACAGCACGATCGCGTAGCCCCCGGTGGGATCGGCGAGCTGGTCGGCGATCTGCGTCGCCTTGTTCGTCGTCTCGCGCGCGAGGTAGTCGAGCGCGTTGCGACCGAGCGCGAGCCCGCCCTCGAGCGCGCGGTCGACGCGCACGTCGAACCAGCTCTCGATCGATCGCCCGAGGAACTGCACCGACACCGCGTAGACGAGCGCGCCGGGCAGCACCGCGACGAGCGCGAAGAGCAGCACCAGGCGCGCGGCGAGCCGCGACCCGAACACGCCGCGGCTGTAGCTCCGCCGCAGGCGCCAGAGCTGCCAGCCGACGACGGCCATCAGCAGCGCGACCAGCGCGACGTTGACGACGACGAGCGTGTCGACGCCCCGCGCGAAGAGCTCGCTGTTCTCGGTCGCCGTCGCGAGCAGGAACAGCCCGATCGCCGAGAGGCTCGCCGACGCGAGCAGGAGCCAGCGCAGGCCGCGAGGCGCGAACAGTCCGCTCATCGCCGGGTCGTCATGGCGTGAACGCGAAACGCCGCCAGTCGCTCGCGAGCTGCCAGTCGCGCGACGCGAGCGCGTTCACCTGGAACGGCTTCGGCAGCTGGTTGACGTCGAGGCGCAGCCGCACCGCGGCCTCGTAGCGCGCGCCCGCCGCGAGCTCGTCGGCGCGCGCGATCGGCCGCGACGTGACGCGGCCGATCAGGCGCTCGACCTCGGCGATCGAGCCGACGTTCTGCGCGAAGAGCCCGCTCGCGACGCGGTACTGCTGCGAGAGCGGCGCGTAGGACACGCGCCAGGTCGTCGACGCCGAGAGCACCTTCTCGTCGAGCCAGTACCAGCGCGGGCGCGCGATCTCGACGTCGAGCACGAAGTAGAGCGGGACGCCCTTCTGCAGCGCCTCCTCGAGCGTCGGGTTGAACGCGAGCTCGAACTCGGCGTTCAGCAGCACCTCGCCGTCCTGGACGCGCAACTCGGCGCCCTTCACCGGGATCACGTCGGCGCGCGCGGGCGCGACGAGCGCCGCGGCCGCGAGCCCCGCGGCGAGCGCGAGCGCGCGCCGGCGCGCGGCGGAGGCGGGCGCGGCGGCGAGGGACGGGGAGGGCCGGGTCGACATGCCTCGCGTGAGGGCGGACCCGCGGCGTGCGCGGCCGCGCATCGGGCGCCGCGGGGGCGTCACGCCTTGCGGAAACGCGCGTAGAAGAAGCCGTCCTGATTGTGGGGCGCGCCCGGGAGCGAAGGCAAGAGTTGGCCCCCCACGGCGTCGGCCCCGGCGGGGAAATCGCATCTTTCGCGCAACGCGTCGGCCGTGCGGGCGGCGAAGGCGGCCGCCTGCGTCTCGTTCTCCTCGACGAACACCGAGCAGGTCGCGTACAGGAGCGTTCCGCCCCGCGCGAGGCAGCCCCACAGCGCGTCGAGCAGCGCCGCCTGCGCGGACGCGAACGACGCGACGTCGCTCGCGCGGCGGAGCCACTTGACGTCCGGATGCCGGCGCACGATGCCCGACGCGGTGCAGGGCACGTCGGCGAGGATCGGTCGAAAGGCCGGCCGTCCCACCACGACGCGGGCGCGGCGGCGTCGCCCGCGAGCACGCACGCGCACGTTCGGTCCCGCGAGCCCCAGGCGCGCGAGGTTCTGCTCACGCGCGCGAGGCGCGGCGTCGGCGTCGAGCGCGACGAGGTCGACCTCCCGCGCTCGAGCAGGTGCGAGGACTTGCCGCCGGGCGCCGCCGCACGTCGAGCACGCGCTCGCCGTCGCGCGCGTCGAGGAGCGGCGCCGCGAGCTGCGCGCCGGCGTCCTGGACCGAGAACGCGCCCTCGGCGTACCCGGGCAGCTCGCGCACCGGCCGCGGCGGCGACACGATCGCGCCGCTCTCGCCCACCGGCTCGCACGCGACGCCCGCGGCGCGGAAGCGGTCGACGAGCGCGTCATCGCGATCCCGCGCGCACGTTGGCGCGCAGCGTGAGCGGCGGATGCTCGTTGCCGGCGGCGAGGATGCGCTCCCAGTCGCGCGGCCAGTCGCTGCGCACGCGAGCGATCCACCAGCGCGGATGCGACCACCGCGCGACCGGCGTCGCGAGCACGCGCGCGAGCACCTCGTCGCGCTCGCGCAGGTAGCGTCGCAGCAGCGCGTTCGCGAGCGCCTTCGCCTGCGGGCGCACCGCGTCGCCCGCCGCGTCGACGGCGCGGTCGACGACCGCATGCGGCTCGGCGCGCAGGTGCTCGAGCTGGTAGAGCGCGACGGCGAGGATCGCGACGAGCCGCGGATCGCCGGGCGGCTTGTGCGCGAGCTCGCGCACGACCGCCTCCAGCGTGCCCCAGTGGCGCAGCGTCCCGTACGCGAGCTCGCGCACGAACGCGCGCGCGGGCGTCGACTCCGCGCCGGCGAGCTCGAGCGCGCGCGCGAGCGTCGCGCCGTTCATCACGCGCACGACCGCGTCGGCCGCCTGCCGCTGCGAGGCGTCCATCGCGCGGTCAGGCGCCCGTCGCGCCCGCGCCGAAGCGCGCGCCGGCCTGATCCTGCGCGCGGCCGCGTAGGCCGCCGCGGCCATCCTGCGCCCGCCGGCCGGCTGCACCTCGACGAGGCGCAGCGCGCCGCCGTCGTCGGCGCCGCAGGCGACGACGAGCCCGTCCCGCGCGCGCGATCACCTCGCCGGGCGCGGCGCTGCCCGACCGCTCGACGGGCAGCGCGCGCCAGACCTTGAGCGCCTCGCCGCCGTAGCTCGCGTGCGCGCCGGGCACCGGGTCGTAGGCGCGCACCTGGCGGTCGATCGCGACGGCGGGACGCGTCCAGTCGATCGCCGCGTCGCGCCGGCCGATCTTCGCGGCGTAGCTCGCGCCCCCGGCGGGCTGCGGCGTCGACGCGACGCCCCCGTCGCGCGAGCCTCGAGAGCGCCTCGAGGATCGCGGCCGCCCCGGCCTCCGCGAGGCGGTCGTGCAGCGTCCCCGCGGTCTCGCGCTCGCGGATCGGCACGTCGACCACGTCGACCATCGGCCCGGTGTCGAGGCCCTCGTCCATCCGCATGATCGTCACGCCGGTCGACGCGTCGCCCGCCTCGATCGCCCGCGGGATCGGCGCGGCGCCGCGCCACCGCGGCAGCTTCGACGCATGGATGTTGAGGCAGCCGTGGCGCGGCCAGGCGAGGATCGCCGGCGGCAGGATCAGGCCGTAGGCGGCGACCACCAGCACGTCGAGCGGGACGGCGAGGAGCGGCGCGCGGTCGGCCTCGGTCTTCAGCGTCGCCGGCTGCAGCACCGGGACGCCGAGCGTGCCGGCGAGCGCCTTCACCGGCGAGGCCTCGACCGCGAGCCCTCGGCCTTTCGGACGATCGGGCTGCGACAGGACCAGCGGTATCGTGTAGCCGGCCCGTGCGATCGCCTCGAGCGCGCGGGCGGCGAAGGCCGGCGTGCCGGCGAAGCCGACGCGTAGGGGGCTCATGGTCGATCCGTCCGGACCCGCCTGCCCGACCGGCACCGGGCCGGAAGGCCTAGCCGGCGAGGCGCTGCTTCTTGCGCAGCTTGCCGGCGAGCCGCGCCCGCTTGAGCGGCGAGAGGTAGTCGACGAAGACCTTGCCTTCGAGGTGGTCCATTTCGTGCTGGATGCAGACGGCGAGCAGGCCCTCGGCCTCGAGCTCGAAGGGCTTGCCGTCGGCACCCTTGGCGCGGACCCGGATCGAGGCGGCCCGGGTCACCTTCTCGTAGTAGCCGGGGACCGACAGGCAGCCTTCCTCGCATTCGGCCTCGCCCTCGGCGTGCAGGATCTCGGGGTCGATGAACACGCGGAGCTGGTCACGGGTGTCGGAGATGTCCATGACAATCACGCGCTTGTGCACGTCGACCTGCGTGGCGGCGAGCCCGATGCCCGGGGCGGCGTACATGGTCTCCGCCATGTCGCGAACCAGCCGCTGGATTTCCGGCGTCACCGTGCCGACGCGGGCGGCGACCTTCCGCAGTCGCGGATCGGGGTATTCGAGGATCGGCAACACCATGATCGCTGGACAAATGCAAGTGCCGGATGCAGAATCTTTCCCAAGTCCTTATTTTGCGGCGGTTTAGGACAAACGCAAGCGCCGGACCGCAACGAAGAGGTCTTATGCGTCAACAGTTTAGCATGGGGAGGCGACTCGCCCTCGCGCTGGCCGCGAGCGCGCTCCTCGGCGCATGCCCGGCGTTCGCCGCCGACCCGATCGTGCTGGCGGACGGCGCCCCGTCGTCGTACACGGTGCAAAAAGGCGACACGCTGTGGGCGATCTCGGGCAAGTTCCTCAAGGACCCCTGGCGCTGGCCGGACGTCTGGCGGATGAATCGCGAGCAGATCCGGAACCCCCACCGGATCTACCCGGGCGACGTGATCGTGCTGGACTACACGTCCGACGGCCAGCCCCGGCTCTCGATCGCCCAGGCGCCCGCCGCCGGGGCGGCGCCCGCGGGCGGCGGCTGGGGCGACGTCCGGCTCTCGCCGCGCGTCCGCACCGAGCCGCTGGACGTCCAGGCCATCCCGTCGATCCCCCCGGGCGACATCGAGCCCTACCTGACCAAGCCGGTCATCACGCAGTCGCCGGGGCTCCTCGAGGCCCCCGAGATCGTCGAGGGCCGTGACCGGGGCCGCGTGGTGCGCGGCCAGGGCGACCGCGTCTACGTCGTGGGCCTCGACCCCTCGCTCGGCGACCGCTGGTACCTGTACCGGCCCGGCAAGGCGCTCGTCTCGCCGAGCGGCGAGGTGCTCGGCTTCGAGAACCGCTGGCTCGGGTCGGTGCGCGTCGAACGCTTCGCGGAGGTCTCGACCGTGCAGATCACCGAGGCCAACGAAGAGATCTTCGTCGGCGACCGGCTGCTGCCGGTCACGCGCGAGACGCTCGTCAATTTCGTGCCGCACGCGCCCCAGCAGGACATGAACGGCACGATCATCGCGTCGTACCGCAACGCCAGCGAGATGGGCCGCGGCGCGATCGTCACGCTCGACCTGGGACGCCAGCAGGGCCTCGAGGTCGGGCACGTGCTGGCGATCTACAAGACCGTCCCGCCGATCAACGACCCGCGTCCGAACCAGGACACGCCGTCGATGCTGCGCTTCCTCGACCAGACCACGACGTTCCTGCCGCAGAAGCAGCTGCAGGTCCCCGACGAGCGCGCCGGGCTCCTGTTCGTGTTCCGCGTGTTCGATCGCGTGGCCTACGCGATCCTGCTCAACACGACCGATCCGGTCGTCGTGGGCGACGCGGTCCGCCGCCCGTAGCGCAAGCACGCGGCCTCGCGGCGCCCGCCGCGGCCTCCCGATGACCGAGCGCTCGCGCGAGCTGGCCTGGGCCGCGCTCGCCGACGCCGCGCTGCCTTCGCCCGTCGCCGTCGCGCTCCTGCGCACGCTGGGGACGCCCGAAGCCGTGCTCGCGGCGCCGCGGGCGAGGGTCGCCGCGATCGCCGGCGCCGCCGTCGCGGACCGCCTCGCGAAACGCGATCCGGATCGCGAATCCGCCGCGCGCGCCTGGCTCGAGGATCCGGCCCACCGCGTCGTCGCGTGGGACGACGACGCCTACCCGCGCGCGCTGCTCGAGCTGCCGGATCCGCCGCTCGCGTTCTTCGCGATCGGCCGCGTCGAGCTCTTCGCGCGACCCGCGATCGCGATCGTCGGCAGCCGGCAGGCGACGCCGCAGGGCGTCGAGGACGCGGAGGCGTTCGCGCGCACGCTCGCGGAGGCGGGCCTCACCGTCGTCTCCGGGCTCGCGCAGGGCATCGACGCGGCGGCGCATCGCGGCGCGCTCGACGCGCCCGCGTCGACGATCGCGGTGACCGGCACCGGCCCCGACCGCGTCTACCCGGCGAGCCATCGCGACCTCGCGCGCGCGATCGCGTCGCGAGGGCTCGTCGCGACGACGTTCGCGCCGGGCATGCCGCCGCTCAAGCCGAACTTCCCGATGCGCAACCGCGTCATCGCCGGGCTCGCGAAGGGCGTGCTCGTCGTGGAGGCCGCGCCTGGCTCCGGGTCGCTCATCACGGCGCGCCACGCCGTCGAGCAGGGCCGGGACGTGTTCGCGATCCCCGGGTCGATCCACTCGCCGCTGTCGAAGGGCCCGCATCGCCTGATCCGCGAGGGCGCGAAGCTCGTCGAGACGGCGCAGGACGTGCTGGCGGAGCTCGGCATGGCCGCGCCGGGCGCGAGCGCGTCCGCGCCGCTCGCCGCGCCGGACGTCGATCCGGTGCGCGCGCGCCTCGTCGACGCGATCGGCCGCGGCCCGGTGGACCTCGACCGCCTCGTCGCGCGGACCGGGCTTCCGCCCGAGCGGATCGCCGCGATGCTCGTGCAGCTCGAGCTGGACGGCCTCGTCGGCGCGCTGCCCGGCGGGCGATGGCAGCGGCGCCGATGATCGCGGCGAAGCCGCCCGGCACGCGCGCGCTCGCGCGCGAGCGCGCCCTCGCGCCTGCGCGCACGCGCAGGTAAGGTTCCTTGCAGGACCGCGAAGTCCTTCTGTAGTATCCGCCCTCCCCATGACCAAGCGCCTCGTCATCGCCGAGAAGCCGTCCGTCGCCGCCGACATCGCGCGCGCGCTCGGCGGCTTCGCGCGCCAGGGCGACTATTTCGAGCGCGACGACGCGATCGTGTCGTCCGCCGTCGGGCACCTGCTCGAGATCGGGATGCCCGAGGACGAGGAGGTCAAGCGCGGCAAGTGGACGTTCGCCCACCTGCCGGCGATACCGTCGGCCTTCGAGCTGAAGCCGATCGAGAAGTCCGAGGACCGGCTGAAGCTCCTGCTGAGGCTCATCAAGCGCAAGGACGTCACGCAGCTCGTCAACGCCTGCGACGCCGGGCGCGAGGGCGAGCTCATCTTCCGCTACCTCGTCGCCTACGCGAAGACCGACAAGCCGATCCGCCGGCTGTGGCTGCAATCGATGACGCCCGCGGCGATCCGCGAGGGCTTCGAGTCGCTGCGCGGCGACGCCGCGATGCTGCCGCTCGCCGACGCCGCGAAGTGCCGCTCCGAGTCCGACTGGCTCGTCGGCATCAACGGCACGCGCGCGATGACCGCGTTCAACTCGAAGTCGGGCGGCTTCCAGCTGACGACGGTCGGCCGCGTGCAGACGCCGACGCTCGCGATCCTGGTCGAGCGCGAGGAGAAGATCCGCGCGTTCGTGCCGCGCGACTACTGGGAGCTCCACGGCACGTTCAAGGCCGCGGCGGGCGAGTACCCGGGCCGCTGGTTCGACGAGTCGTTCAAGCGCGGCGACGACCCCGATGCGCGCGCCGAGCGCCTGTGGGACGAGGCGAAGGCCCGCGCGATCGCCGCGAAGTGCGCCGGCAAGCCCGGCACGGTGACCGAGGAGTCGAAGCCCTCGACGCAGGGCCCGCCGCTGCTCTACGACCTGACGACGCTGCAGCGCGAGGCCAACGGCCGCTTCGGCTTCTCGGCGCGCACGACGCTGTCGCTCGCGCAGGCGCTCTACGAGAAGCACAAGGTGCTGACCTACCCGCGCACCGACTCGCGCGCGCTGCCCGAGGACTACCTCGGCACGGTGAAGAAGACGCTGGAGATGCTGGGCGAGTCGAACGCCTACGGCACCCACGCGCGCCGCGTGCTGAAGGAGAAGTGGGTCAGGCCGAACAAGCGGATCTTCGACAACGCGAAGATCTCCGACCACTTCGCGATCATCCCGACGCTCGCCGCGCCGAAGCACCTGAACGAGCTCGAGGCGAAGCTCTACGACTTCGTCGTCAAGCGCTTCCTCGCGGTGTTCCACCCGGCGGCCGAGTTCCTCGTCACCACGCGCATCACGCGCGTCGAGGGCGAGCCGTTCAAGACCGAGGGCAAGGTGCTGGTCGAGCCGGGCTGGCTCGCCGTCTACGGCAAGGAGGCGGCCGAGGAGAACGCCTCGCTCGTGCCGGTGAAGCCGAACGAGAAGGTCGCGACGGCGAAGGTCGACGTGCAGAAGCAGACGACGCGCCCGCCGCCGCGGTACAACGAGGGCACGCTGCTCTCCGCGATGGAGGGCGCAGGCAAGACGATCGAGGACGAGGAGCTGCGCGAGGCGATGCGCGAGAAGGGCCTCGGCACGCCGGCCACGCGCGCCTCGATCATCGAAGGCCTCATCGGCGAGCGCTACATCTACCGCGAGGGCAAGGACCTGCACCCGACCGCGAAGGCGTTCTCGCTGATGACGCTGCTGCACGGGCTCGGCGTGCCCGAGCTCTTCAGCCCCGAGCTCACCGCCGAGTGGGAATTCAAGCTCGCGCAGATGGAGCACGGGCAGCTCAAGCGCGACGCGTTCATGAAGGAAATCGTCGCGATGACGAAGCGGATCGTCGCGCAGGCGAAGAACTACGAGAGCGACACGATCCCCGGCGACTTCGCGACGCTGACCGCGCCCTGCCCGAAGTGCGGCGGCGAGGTGCACGAGCGCTACAAGAAGTTCCAGTGCGTGCGCTGCGACTTCGGCTTCTGGAAGATCCTCGGCGGCCGCCAGCTGGAACCCGAGGAAGCCGACACGCTGATCCGCGAGCGCGCCGTGGGCCCGCTCGAGGGCTTCCGCAGCCGGCTGGGCCGCCCGTTCAGCGCGAAGCTCAAGCTGAACGACGCGAACGAGGTCGAGTTCGACTTCGGGCCGCGGCTCGACGACGACGACGCCGAGCCGCCCGATTTCACCGGCCAGGACCCGCTCGGCAAGTGCCCGAAGTGCGGCAACCGCGTGTTCGAGACCCCCGCGGCCTACGTCTGCGAGCGCGCGGTCGGGCCCGAGCGCACCTGCGACTTCCGCTCCGGGCGCACGATCCTGCAGCGCCCGGTCGAGCGCGCGCAGATGGAAAAGCTGCTCGCGACCGGCAAGACCGACCTGTTGCAGTTCGTCTCGGCGCGCACGCGCCGGCCGTTCTCGGCGTTCCTCGTGCGGCAGCCCGACGGCAAGGTCGGCTTCGAGTTCGAGAAGAAGGACAAGGCCGCCGGCGCGCGCGGCGCGCGGCCGCCGCATGCCGCGCTCAAGGTGCTGGGCAAGCACCCGCGCGACGGCAAGCCGGTCGAGCTGTACGCGGGGCGCTACGGCCCGTACGTGAAGCACGGCGAGACCAACGCGACGGTCCCCGACCGCGAGCGCGCCGAGTCGATCACGCTGGACGAGGCGGTCGCGCTGGTCGACGAGAAGGCCGGCGCCCCGCGCCTCGCGCCCGCGGCGCGGCGCGCACCGCCCGCGAGCCCGCGCCCGCGCCGCGAGCGCGCACGTCGCGCGCGAAGCCGGAGCCGACGGCGAAGCCGCGCGCGAAGCCGAAGGCCTCCGCGGCCCCCGCCGCGGAGCCGCCCGCCGCGACCGCGGCGCGCAAGCCCGCGTCGACCCCGCGCAAGCCGGAGGCGCCGGTTGCGCAGAAGCGCGCGCCGGCCGCCGGCACCAGGAAGACCGCGAAGCGGCGCTGAGTCCGCGGACTATGGCGTCGCGCAGAAGCGCACGCCTTCCGGCGCCCAGCCGAGCGCCGTCGTGAACTGCTGGTAGATGCCGAGGTCGGTGGTGAACCGGTGGTTCGGCGCGCCCGACTGCCCGTTGTTGAACGCGCGGTACACCGGCACCGTGCCGCCTGGGCACGCGCCCGCCGCAGGCAGCTGGATATAGAACGCGATCTTCTCGTAGATCCAGTCCGGGTTGAGCTTCAGGCCCGCGCACTCGACCGGGTCGGCCGTGTAGAAGTGCGAGCCCAGCGCGCCGAAGCGGCCGGGCGTGGTGAAGAAGCGGCACACCGGCACCGTGCCCGCGCCCTGCGCGTTCCACGCGTTGAAGCCGAGGCCGGTGCGCTTGAAGACGCCGCCGTAAGCGCCCGCGTCGAGGCCGGCGATCTCGTCGGCGTCCGCGGTCATGAAGTAGTGGTTCTGGCTCGCGTTGTAGTACTCGATGACCGGCTCCTTCGAGGCGGCCGGCGCGAGCGCCTGGGCGGCGGCGACCGCCGCCTGCGCGTTCACGATGCCGGCGCCGCAGGTCGTCGTCGTGCAATCGGAACCGTCGGGGAACGGCTTCGCCGTCGACGCGAGGATCGAGCGGACCTGGGTGGGCGTGAGGTTCGGGGCGACCGACAGCATCAGGCTCACCACGCCCGCGACGATCGGCGTCGAGAAGCTCGTTCCCGCAAGGGCGGCGACGCCGTATGCGTCGTTGGGCACCGTCGTGCCGCCGTTGATGAGGACCAGGATCAGCGTGCTCCCCGATTTGCCGGATCCGCCCGGCGCGGCGATCGCGACGCTCGCGCCGAAGTTCGAGTAGGGCGCGCGCTTGCCCGAGGTCGTCGTCGCGGCGACCGCGATCGTCGCCGGGCACGACGACGGCGTGTTGAGGTCCGCGTTGTCGTTGTCGTTTCCGGCCGCCGCGACGATCGCGCGCGTGCCCGTCGGAGACAGGAGCCGCGCGAGCAGCGCGTTGTAGCCTGCGGAGCAGGGCGCATCGCCGAGGCCGCCCAGGCTCAGGTTGATGACCTGCGCGACGTTCGGGTTCGCCGGCACGCCGGGCACCGCGAGGCCCGCGGCCCACGCGGCGCCGTCGAGGATGTCGGAGTCGTAGCCGCCGCACTTGCCGAGCGCGCGCACCGGCAGGATCTTCGCGCCCCAGCTCATGCCCGCGGTGAACAGCGCGTTGTCCGCGTTCGCCGCGACGATCCCCGAGACCGCGGTCCCGTGCCAGCTCGAATTCTCGACCGTGCAGTCCGAGAAGTCGGGATCCTGCAGGTCGGCGTCGGTCACCCAGTCGCCCGGGTCGCTCGGATCCGGATCGCGGCCGTTGCCGTCGTTCGCGACCTTCACGTCGCTGATGAAGTCGTAGCCGGGCAGGATGCGCCCGGCGAGGTCCGGGTGCGGCAGGATGCCGGTGTCGACGACGGCGACGACGACCGAGCTCGAGCCGGTCGTGATGTCCCAGGCCGCGAACGCGCTCACCGCCGCGTCGGTGTTCTGCAGGTACCAGCCCGGGCTGGGATCGTTGACGGTGCGAAGCGGCTTGCGGCGCCGGTCCGGGATCGCGATCTTCGCCTGGCCGCTCGCCAGCACCGCGTCCGCGGCGGCCTGCGCGTCGGTGCCCTCGGGCAGCTCGACGACGTGCGCGCCCAGCGCCATGCGGCGCAGGTGCACCGCGCGGATGCCGAGGTCGCGGCCGAGCCGCTCGACGCGCGACTTGGGCGAGAACGCGGCCTCGACGTCGTCGCCGGCGAACTCGACGATGAGCCGCGGCGGCGTCGCGAGCGCGATCGCCGGCAGCGCCAGCGCGAGGAAGGTCGCGGCACGCGCGACGCGCAAAAGGGGGAGCGGAAGACGACGCATCGGAAATCCTGGCGATTCGACGGTGCCGGGACGTCCCCCAACACCCGGCGAGACCGATGGTAACCGCTCCGGCCGCCGTCCTCCAATTCGCCGGCCGCGCGCCGGCACCGGCCCGCGCCGCGATCCGGGCGAGTTTGCACTCCCCACGTTTCATGTTAGATTGCCAACATCGTCGGTCGACGGGCGCCCGAGCCCGGCGCGGGAGGGTTCCGGTGGACTTCATCTTCATGCTGACCCGGCGCGACCGCACGATCGACGACGCCGAGGACCTCGTCGACGCGGTCGCCGAGCTCGGCGTGCGGCACATCGGGTTCAAGGACGTCGGCGTCCCGGGGGCGGTGCAGGAGCGGCTCGTGGCGCGCATCCGCGCGCGCGGCGCCACGTCCTACCTGGAGGTCGTGAGCACCTCGCCGGCCTCGATCGCGTCGTCGCTCGCCGCCGGCGCGGCGCTGGGCGTGGACCGTGAGCCACCTCGGCCCGACCGCCTCGGTCGGCCAGACGCGGTCGTCGCGGTCGACGTCGAGCACCTCGCCGCCCGGCGCGGCGCCGCCGGCGCGGCGCTGGGCGTGGACCGGATCCTCGGCGGGACCGACCTCGCGGCCGCCGAGCGGGCGCTGGGCGGCCTCGACCGGTACTTCCCATTTCCCGGACGCCCGGTCGGCCATCCGACGCGGCTCGAAGGCTCGGCGGTCGACGTCGAGCGCGATGCGCGCCAGGCGCGCGCCGGCGGCTGCGGCGGCGTCGACCTGCTCGCCTACCGCGCGACCGACGCGGATCCCCTGGCGCTGGTGCGCGCGGCGCGCCGCGGCGTCGGCGAGCGCCTCCTGATCGTCGCCGGCAGCGTGCAGTCGGCATCGCAGGTCCACGCGCTCGCGGCGGCCGGCGCCGACGCGTTCACCGTCGGCTCCGCGGTGTTCGACGGCACGTTCTCGCCGACGAAGGGTTCGCTGCGCGGCCAGATCCTCGGCATCCTGGACGCCTGCCACAGCGCCCCCGAGATGGCCGGTTGAGCCCGGACGACGGCATGCACGCCGCGCGCGCGATCGGCCACGCCGGCGGCGATCCGCTCGCCTCGCTCCTGCGCGGCGACTGGCTCGATCCCGACACCGGCGCGGCGACCGGCATCGGCATCGCGACCGTGGCGATCGAGCGCACGCTGCGCGGACGCGAGGCGGACCTCGTCGCCTCGCTCGGGCTCGGGCGCCGGCTCGCGGTGCTGAGCGACCGGACCACGCACGAGGTCCTGGGCGCGCGCGTCGAAGCGGCGCTCGCCGGCATCGCCCGCGTGGATCCCGTCGTGCTCCCGCGCGAGCCGCATCCCGATCTGCCGACCGTCGAGACGGTCCGCGCAGCGACGAAGGACGCCGACGCGATCGTCGCCGTCGGGTCGGGGACGATCAACGACCTCGCGAAGTTCTCGGCGGCGCGCGACGGCAAGCCGTGGGCGGTGTTCGCCACCGCCCCCTCGATGAACGGCTACACGTCGGCGAACGCCGCGATCACCGTCGACGGCCACAAGAAGACGCTGCCGGCCTCGCTCGCCCGCGGCGTGTTCGTGGACCTCGAGATCCTCGCCGCCGCGCCGCCGCGCATGATCCGCGCCGGCCTCGGCGACTCGCTGTGCCGCTCCACCGCGCAGGTCGACTGGCTGCTGTCGCGCGAGGTGCGCGGCACGAAGTACCGCGGCGCGCCCTTCGCGATGCTCGCCGCGGACGAGCCGGCGTTGTTCGCGTCGCCCGAGGCGCTGATGCGCGGCGATGTCCCGGCGATGCGCTCGCTCGCCCGCACGCTGGTGCTCTCCGGCATCGGCATGACGCTCTCGGGAGGCAGCTACCCGGCGAGCCAGGGCGAGCACCTGATCAGCCATTACCTCGACATGCGCGCGACGGCAGGAGCGCCGTCGTCCCTGCACGGCGAGCAGGTGGCCGTCGCGACGCTCACGATGGCGCGCCTGCAGCAGTCGATGCTCGAGGGGCCCCCGCCGGCGGCGCGGCCGACGCGCATGACGGCGGCGGCGCTGCGCGCGCACTTCGGCGACGAGGTCGGCGACGCGTGCTGGCACGACTTCTCGCCCAAGCGCCTCGACGAGGCGGCGGCCGCGGCGGCGACCGCGCGCATCGCCGCGCGCTGGGAAGCGATCCGCCGCGAGGCCGCGGCGATCCTCGTGCCGGCGCAGACGCTCGCCGCGGTCATGCGCCGCGCGGGCGGGCCGCTCGAGCCTCGCGACCTCGGGCTTCGCGAGCGCGACTACGCGGACGCGGTGCTCCATGCGCGCTTCCTGCGCGACCGCTACACGTTCCTGGACCTCGCCGACGACGCCGGCCGCCTCGCCGCCTGACCGGCCGCGGCGCCGCCGCCCCGCGGCCGGCGGCGCCGATATCATGGGCGCCTCCGATCCGCCCCGAGCCCCCGAGCGTCCATGCCGACGTCCCCCGCCCCCGAACGCGCCCGGCTGTCGCAGCAGGAGCGCCACGCGCAGATCCTCGCGCTCCTGCGCCGCGACGGCGTCGTGCGCATCGCGACGCTCGCGCGCACCTTCGACGTCACGACCGAGACCGCGCGGCGGGACCTGGACGAGCTCGCGGAAGCGGGCGAGCTGCACCGGACCTACGGCGGCGGCGCCAGCCGGTCGCTGATCGACGAGCCGGGCATCGGGCTTCGCGGACTCGTCCATCCGGAGGAGCGCACCCGCATCGCGGCGGCCGCAGCGGCGATGGTGGAGGACGGCGACGCGCTGATGATCGACGCCGGATCCACGACGAGCCTGTTCGCCGCGGCGCTCGCGGCGCGCAACCCGCACCTGACCGTCGTCACCAACTGCCTGCCGGTCGCCTCGGCGCTCGGCGTCGCCGAGCGTTGCCGCGTGATCCTGTGCCCCGGCGACTACGTCGCGCGCGAGGGCGGCGTTTTCGGCACGGAGGCCGCCGCGTTCCTGCGACGGTTCCAGGCGAACAAGGCGTTCGTCGGCGCCGGCGGGCTGAATCCCGACGGCGTCACCGACGCCGATTCCGCGGGATGCGCGATCAAGCGCGCGATGATCGAGCGCTCGGATCGAGCGCTCCTGCTCGCCGACAGCTCCAAGTTCGACGCGGTGCAGTTCGAGCGCGTCGCGCCGCTCGACGACTTCGACGACCTCGTCACCGAGAGCGCGCCGCCCCGCCGCCTCGCCGCGGCGCTTCGCCGGGCGAAGGTGGCGGTGACGATCGCGCCGCGCTGAGGCGATGTGGGGAGTGCAACGTCCCGGGGGCGCTGCCCGCCGGGGCGGGTGCGGCGCAATGTTGGGGAGTGCAACATCCAGCATTGTGATCCCCATTTCCGCGTGCTATTGTCCCCCGCGACACCGGCCCCGGCATCCGGCCCGCGGCGCCCGGTCCTCGAGGAGCACGGTCATGACGATTCGCAACGCGGCATGGAGGCTTTGCGGCGCGCTCGCGCTCGTGCTCGCCTGCGCGACGGCGCGCGCCGGCGAGATCACCGTCTACACGGCGCTCGAGGAGGACGACGTGCGCGTCTACCTCGACGCGTTCTCGAAGGCGAAGCCCGACATCAAGGTGAACCTGCTCCGGCTGTCGACCGGCGACCTGGTCGCGCGCATCCTCGCCGAGAAGGCGAACCCGCGCCACGACGTGATCTGGGGCACCGCGCTCACCCAGGTCTCCGACCCGCGCATCCTCGAGATGGCCGAGCCCTACAAGCCGGCCGGCATCGACGCGGTCAAGACCGCGTTCAAGGACCCGCAGAACCGCTGGTTCGCGACGACCGGCTACTTCGCCGGCTTCTGCGTGAACACCGAGGTGCTGAAGAAGCGGAACCTGCCGATGCCCTCGTCGTGGCAGGACCTGCTCAACCCGGTGTACAAGGGCCAGATCGTGATGCCCAACGCCGCGAGCTCGGGCACCGGCTACCTGATGATCGTGAGCCTCCTGCAGATGAAGGGCGAGGAGAAGGGGTGGCAGTTCCTCGAGGACCTCGACAAGAACATGGCGCAGTACATCAAGTCCGGCTCGCGGCCGTGCAAGATGGCGGCGGCCGGCGAGTACGCGATCGGCCTGTCGTTCGCGTTCTCGGGCGTGAAGCAGATCATGGAGGGGTACCCGATCAAGCTCGTGATCCCCTCGGAGGGCGCAGGCTACGAGATCGAGGTCTCGATGCTGATGAAGACCGCGAAGAACAAGGCCGACGCGAAGCAGTTCCTCGACTGGCTCCTGACGCTCGACGCGGCGAAGCTCTACGGCGAGCGCTCCGAGATGTCGTCGGTGCCCGGCGCGAAGCCGACGCCCGAGGTGCTGAAGGCGGGCCTGCCGGCGGACGTCTCCACCGTCCTCTACAAGGGCATGGACTTCGAGGCGTCGGCCAAGAACAAGGACCGCATCCTTGCCGAGTGGAAGAAGCGATTCGAGCGTTGATCGCCGCGACCGGCGGACGCGCCCCGGCCCGCCGGCCCTCCCCGTCGCGCGCGCCCGGGCGCTCCCGCGGCGCGTGACGCCCGCCCGCGCGCCGCGCTGATGCCGGCCCTGCTGTCGCTGCGCGGCGTCTCCAAGGCCTTCGACGGCGTCCGCGCGCTCGACGGCGTGACGCTCGACGTCGACGAGGGCGAGTTCGTCTGCTTCCTCGGCCCGTCGGGCTGCGGCAAGACGACGCTCCTGCGCATCATCGCCGGGCTCGAGACGCCCGACGCGGCGGAGATCCGGTTCGCCGGCAGCGACCTCGCCGCGATCCCGGCGCGCGAGCGCAACTTCGGCATCGTGTTCCAGTCGTACTCGCTGTTCCCGAACATGACCGTCGCGCGCAACATCGCCTACGGCCTCGAGTGCCGGGGCTGGAAGCGCGAGGCGATCCCCGGGCGCGTGGCCGAGATGCTCGCGCTGGTGAACCTCTCGGACCAGGCCGCGCGGCTCCCGCACCAGCTCTCCGGCGGCCAGCAGCAGCGCGTGGCGCTCGCCCGCGCGCTCGCGCCGAGGCCGGCGGTCCTCCTGCTCGACGAGCCGCTCTCCGCGCTCGACGCGAAGGTGCGCGAGGACCTGCGCGCCGAGATCAAGGCGCTGCAGACGCGCCTGTCGATCACGACGATCATGGTGACGCACGACCAGCACGAGGCGATGGAGCTCGCCGACCGCATCGTCGTGATGAACCACGGTCGCATCGAGCAGATCGGCCGCCCGGTCGAGCTCTACGAGCGCCCGGCGAACCGCTTCGTCGCCGGCTTCCTCGGGCGCATGAACCTCGTGCGCGACCTGCACGGCCGCGCGCTCGCCGGCCTGCGGCCCGAGCACGTCGAGCTCGCCGCCCCCGGGCCGCCTTCCCCCGAGCATCGCGGCGCGCGCGTCGAGCGCTCGGTCTTCCTCGGGAGCTTCACGCGCGTGATCGCGATCATGGACGGCGAGCCGCTGACGCTCGAGCTCGCCGGCCGGCGCGACGACCTCGCGCCGGGCGTCGAGATCCGGGTCCGCCTTCCCGCGCACGCGCTGCTGCGGATCGACGGCGACGCGTGAGGCGCGCCGGGCCGACGGCATGACCGCCTCCGTCCCCGTGTCCCGGGCCCCGCGGCGCCTCGACGCCGACCGGATCGCGGTGCTCGGGCTCTTCGCGGCGGTGCTCGTTCCGCTGGCCGCGTTCGTCGTCGTCCCGCTCGTCGCGATCCTGCGGCTGTCCTTCGTCGAGCCCGACGGCGCGATCGGGCTCGCCAACTACGCGCGGGAGCTCTCGAACCCGAAGTTCTCGCGCGTCGTCGGCAACAGCTTCGCCGTGTCGGCCACCACGACCGCCATCACCGTCGTGCTCGCCTACGCGTTCGCGTGGGCGCTGCGCCGGACCGCGATGCCCTTCAAGCGCGCGTGCGCGGCGATCGCGCTCCTGCCGCTGTACGCGCCGTCGCTGGTGCAGGCACTCGGGATCCTGTTCCTGTTCGGCCGCAACGGCATCGTCAACCGCACGTTCGACCTCGGCATCGACATCTACGGCTTCTGGGGGATCGTCGTCGCGGACGTCCTCTACAGCTTCCCGCACGCGTACCTGATCCTGTCGGCGGCGCTCGCCGCCGGCGACGCCAGGCTCTACGAGTCCGCGCGCATGCTCGGCGCCGGCGGCGCGCGGATGTTCCGCACGATCACGCTGCCCTCGACGCGGTACGGCATCGCGTCGGCGGTCTTCGTCGTGTTCACGATCGTCATCACCGACTTCGGCAACCCGATGGTGATCGGCGCCGACTACAACGTGCTCGCCACCGAGATCTACAACCAGGTGTCGGGGCAGGGCCGCATGGAGCTCGGCGCGGTGATCGGCGTCGTGCTCCTCGTCCCCGCCGCCGTCGCCGTCGTCGTCGAGCGGCTGGTCATGCGCGCCCAACGCGCGTCGATCACCGACCGGTCCGCCCCGCTCGCGATCCGGCCGAGCGCGCCACGCGACCGCGCGGCGTTCGCGCTCGCGCTGGTCGTCTGTGCGGCGATCGCGTCGATCGTGGCGGTGGTCGTCGTCGCGAGCTTCGTGACGCTCTGGCCGTACAACATGCGGCTGTCGCTGCGCCACTACCGCTTCGAGGTGCAGAACGGGATCGCGCCGCTGTGGACGAGCGTCGTCGTCTCGCTGCTGGCCGCCGGGATCGGCGCGGCCGCGACGGTCGCCGCGGCCTGCGTCGCCCGCTGGACGCGGCCGGCGCAGGCGCAGGCGCTCTCGTTCCTGTCGATGCTGCCGGCCGCCGTGCCCGGCATGGTGCTGGGGCTGGGCTACCTCATCGTGTTCAACGACCCGGCCAACCCGCTCGAGTTCCTCTACGGGACGCTCGCGATCCTCGCGATCTGCAACGTCTACCACTACCACGCCCAGGGCTACCTGATCGCCACGACGAGCCTGAGCCAGGTGAGCCGGGTGTTCGACGAGACCTCGACCTGCCTCGGCGCGGGCACGCTCCGCACGCTCCGCGCGGTCATCCTGCCGATCATCGCGCCGACGGTCGCGAGCATCGCGGTGTTCTACTTCGTCCGCAGCATGGTGACGCTGTCGGCGGTGATCTTCCTCGTGACCCCCGCGACCCAGCTCGCGGCGGTTTCGGTGCTGCTCCTCGACGACTCCGGCAACCAGAACCAGGCCGCCGCGTTCTCGGTGTGCATCATGCTGATCGTCGCCGCGGCGCTCGGCGCCTTTCGGATCGCGCAGCGCGTGGCGCCGAGGCTGCGGTCCGCGCGGCGCTGACCGTCGGCGGCGCGAGGTGCACTGCCCGGCCGCGCGCGAACGCGCCTGGACCGCGGGATCAGACGTCCAGGTTGCGCACGCCGAGGGCGTTGGACTCGATGAACGCGCGGCGAGGCTCGACCTCCTCGCCCATGAGCTTGCTGAACACCTCTTCGGAGGTGACCGCGTCGTCGATCTGGACCTTGAGGAGACGGCGCACCGCCGGGTCCATCGTCGTTTCCCACAGCTGCCCGGGATTCATCTCGCCCAGGCCCTTGTAGCGCTGGATCGACACGCTTCCGCGGGCCTCCGCGATCAGCCAGTCGAGCGCCTCCTTGAACGTGCGCACCGCGAGCACCTTGTCTCCGCGCTTCACGCTCGCGCCCGCGCGGACGAGCCCCTGGAGCGCCTGCGCCGCCGACGCGATCTGCAACCCGTCGCCGCTCTCGAGGAAGTCGGCGTCGAGCGCCGTCGCGTGCGGCGTGCCGTGGTGGCGCCGCACGATCACGAGCCGGCGGCTCTCGGTCGCCGCGTCGTAGCGCGACTCGACGGTCACTTCCGGATCGCCGATCGCCTCCGCGAGCGCGTGCGCGCTCCGGTTCGCCGCGGTTTCGGTGCCGAGGTCGACCTTCACGCCCGACAGCATCGCGTAGAGCGCGGCGGGCTCGACGATGCGCGAGGTGCGCTCGATCACCGCCTCGGCCAGCACGAACTCCCTCGCGATCGATGCGAGCGCGTCGGCCGACAGCGGCGCGGCGCCGGCGGCGGGCACGAGCTCCGCGCCCTTCAGCGCAACCTTGAGCAGGTGCTGCTTGAGCTCGCCCTCGTCCTTCAGGTACACCTCCTCGCGCCCGAGCTTCGCCTTGTAGAGCGGCGGCTGCGCGATGTAGATGTGCCCGCGCTCGATCAGCTCGGGCATCTGCCGGTAGAAGAAGGTGAGGAGCAGCGTCCGGATGTGCGAGCCGTCGACGTCCGCGTCGGTCATGATGATGATGCGGTGGTAGCGCAGCTTGTCGGGGTTGAACGCGTCCTTGTCGTCCTTCTCGCTCGTCGCCCGCCCGAAGCCCGCCCCCAGCGCCGTGATCAGCGTCACGATCTCCTGGCTGCCGATCACCTTGTCGATGCGCGCCCGCTCGACGTTCAGGATCTTGCCGCGCAGCGGCAGGATCGCCTGGAACTTGCGGTCGCGTCCCTGCTTCGCCGAGCCGCCGGCGGAATCGCCCTCGACCAGGTAGAGCTCGCAGAGCGCCGGGTCGCGCTCCTGGCAGTCGGCGAGCTTGCCCGGCAGCCCCATGCCGTCGAGCACGCCCTTGCGGCGCGTGAGCTCGCGCGCCTTGCGCGCCGCCTCCCGCGCTCGCGCCGCCTCGACGATCTTCGTGCAGATGATCTTCGCGTCGCCCGGGTACTCGAGCAGGAACTCGGCGAGCTTCGCGCCGACGATCTCCTGCACGATCGGCTGAACCTCGGAGGAGACGAGCTTGTCCTTGGTCTGGCTGCTGAACTTGGGCTCGGGCACCTTGACCGACAGCACGCAGGTGAGGCCCTCGCGCATGTCGTCGCCCGAGGTCTCGACCTTCGCCTTCTTCGCGATCTCTTCCTTCTCGATGTAGCTGTTCAGCGTGCGCGTCATCGCCTGGCGGAGCCCCGTCAGGTGGGTGCCGCCGTCGCGCTGCGGGATGTTGTTCGTGAAGCACTGCACGTTCTCTGCGTAGCTGTCGTTCCACTGCATCGCGACCTCGACGGTCGTGCCGTCCTTCTCGCCGATCGCGTGGAACACGCGCGGGTGCAGCACGGACTTCGAGCGGTTCATGTACTCGACGAAGCCCTTGATGCCGCCCGAGTGCGCGAAGTTCTCGCTCTTGCCGTCGCGCTGGTCGATGAGCTCGATCTTGACGCCGTGGTTCAGGAACGACAGCTCGCGGATGCGCTTCGCCAGGATCTCGTAGTGCCACTCGATGCGGCCGAAGGTCTCGGTCGAGGCCATGAAGTGCACCTCGGTGCCCCGCCGGTCCGTGTTGCCGGTGGGCGCGAGCGGCGCCACCGCCTCGCCGCGCCGGAACTCCATCTGCCAGGTCTTGCCGCCGCGCCAGATGCGCAGTCGCAGCCAGTCGGACAGCGCGTTGACGACCGACACGCCGACGCCGTGCAGGCCGCCGGACACCTTGTAGCTGTTCTGGTCGAACTTGCCGCCCGCGTGCAGCTCGGTCATCACGATCTCGGCGGCCGAGCGCTTCGCCTCGTCGTCCTCCTTGACGTCGGTCGGGATGCCGCGGCCGTTGTCGATCACCGACACCGAGTTGTCGGCGTGGATCACGACCTTGATGTCGTCGCAGAAGCCGGCGAGCGCCTCGTCGATCGCGTTGTCGAGCACCTCGAACACCATGTGGTGGAGGCCGGTGCCGTCGGACGTGTCGCCGATGTACATGCCCGGCCGCTTGCGCACGGCGTCGAGGCCCTTCAGGACCTTGATGCTCGACGAATCGTAGTCGGCGGGGACGGGTTGCGGCTTGGGCATCGCTGGGGTCATGCGCGGGGGAACCTTTGCTGGAAACGGAAGCGGCCGCTTGGCCGACACGTCTCCCGTCGGGGGAGACGCGCGGCCTGGCGGCGGGGGATCACGTGCAGGAAGCCCTAGATGCGCATCGGCATCACGACGTACTTGTAGTCGTCGCGGCCGGGCATCGTCACGAGCGCGCTCGAGTTCGCGTCGCCGAAGGCGAACGCGACCTCGGGGCAGTCCAGGTTCTGCAGCACGCCGAGCAGGTAGGTGATGTTGAAGCCGATGTCGAGGGACTCGCCCTTGTAGCCGACCTCGAGCTCCTCCTCGGCCTCCTCCTGCTCGCTGTTGCTGCAGATGATGCGGAGCGTGTCGGCGCCCAGCACGAGGCGCGCC